>NZ_BSYI01000201.1 GCF_030270585.1 Paralimibaculum aggregatum | reverse complement strand
CCCATCATGCTCTCGGGCGCGCAGATCAGGCAACGCGGCAGGAAGCCCGAGGCATCCGCGAGCGGGTCGTGAGCAAAGCGGTCGAAGACCTCGGGCTGCACCATAAGATGCATGGCGAGGCGACGGTCGTAGAGCGTCGAGGAGCCCTCTCCCTGGCGGGTCCGGCGGATCTCGTTGCCCTGCCAGAGATCGTTGAACCC
>NZ_BSYI01000200.1 GCF_030270585.1 Paralimibaculum aggregatum | reverse complement strand
TGGGTGACACGGTCTGGTTCGATGCCAACCGCAACGGCTTTCTCGATGGCGGGGAGGTTGGCGCCGAGGGGATCCGGGTCGAGCTTCTGGACGGGGTGGGGACGCTTCTGGCGACGCAGTTCACGGATGCGGACGGGCTCTACCTGTTCGAGGACCTGGCGGCGGGGGCCTACCAGGTGCGCTTCGGCGGCGTCGGGCTG
>NZ_BSYI01000199.1 GCF_030270585.1 Paralimibaculum aggregatum | reverse complement strand
TCGTAGTAGTGGGCGAAGTCGTTGCCCAGGCCACCCTCGATGGTGTTCGAGTTGTTGTCGTCCGAGGAGATCAGGAAGACGTCGTCGCCGTCGCCGCCATCATAGATGTCGTCGCCGGTATAGGGCTCGTCGACATCGCCGTCGTCGTTGTCGCCGAGATCGAAGTTGGCGAACAGGTCGGCATCGTTGCCGCCGTTGAGGAC
>NZ_BSYI01000198.1 GCF_030270585.1 Paralimibaculum aggregatum | reverse complement strand
TGGCTCGTCGATGACGGCATGCCAGGCGCCGACGGGGAGCTGGCTGGTGATGAGCGTGGAGCCGGCCTGATAGCGGTCCTCGACGATCACCATGAGGTCCCGGCGCTGCGGCGCGGTCAGCCGATCCGGCCCCAATCGTCCAGGATCAGAAGATCGGCTTTCACGAGCTGCCTGAACAGCCTCGGGAAGCGGCCATCGCCGTGGG
>NZ_BSYI01000197.1 GCF_030270585.1 Paralimibaculum aggregatum | reverse complement strand
TGCGCCCCTTGCGCAGCTTGATGATGCGCTGCTCCAGGGGCGCAAGCACCCGCCGTCCGGGAGAACTCAAAGGGCGCCGGCTTCGGTCGACGAGCCCGGCCACCCCCTCCGCCTGGCAACGACGCCACCACTTTCGCAGTGTTGGCCCGGAAACACCGCAGCGTCGGCAGGTGAGCCCCGCATTCCCCGTCCGCTCGCAGGTCTGCACCC
>NZ_BSYI01000196.1 GCF_030270585.1 Paralimibaculum aggregatum | reverse complement strand
GGGACGTGACCGACGCCGCCGCCCATGACGGGCGAATGCTGCGCCGGGGGCTCCTCGATCAGGGCAACACCGGCTCCACGGTCTGGGCCGACAGCGCCTACCGCTCGAAGGCCAACGAGGCATTCCTGGAGAAGCACGGCTTTCGCAGCCAGGTCCACCACCGCAAGCCACGGGGCCGGCCGATGGCGCCTCACATCCGGCGCGGAAACGCCACCAGGTC
>NZ_BSYI01000195.1 GCF_030270585.1 Paralimibaculum aggregatum | reverse complement strand
GCGAAAGGCCCAGATGGTCTTCGCGTCGGGCACCTTGTCGGTCAGACCGAGCCCGAGGAAGCGCATGAACGACAGCCGGTCATTGATCAGGAATTCGGCGCGGTCGTCGCTGAGATTGTTCTGCGCCTGGATGACGAGGATCTTGAACATCATCACAGGGTCGAAGGGCGGTCGGCCGCCCTTCGCGCCGTCGCCATAGGCGAGCGCCGCGTCTAGCTCGGG
>NZ_BSYI01000194.1 GCF_030270585.1 Paralimibaculum aggregatum | reverse complement strand
GACGCGATCCGCTACCAGGGCGACTACGTCAAGGAGCTGATCGCCGAGACCGACTATCCGAGCTTCGACGTCGACGGTGCCAACGAGGCCTTCTTCCAGTGGAAGAAGCACAAGAAGGAAAACATCATGACCTTCCGCGACCACGGCTACCGCTCGGTGATGACCGGCACCATGGCCCCCGCACACCACACCCCATGGGTCGACTGCCTCGACGACAGCATGGCGGACTAT
>NZ_BSYI01000193.1 GCF_030270585.1 Paralimibaculum aggregatum | reverse complement strand
TGCCCTTTCCAGCGCGCCGGGTTCGCGCCCTCACGCAGACCGCGCGCCGCGGCCCAGTCGAGCACGCTCTCGATCCGGCCGCGCAGGCGCGAGGCGGTCTCGGGCTTCTCGGTCCAGATCGGCTCGATTGCCTTCAGCACGAGGCTCGTATCGATAGCGGCGACGGATACGGGGCCGAAGACCGGCTCGGCATGGCTGGCAAGCGTGTTGCGCCATTGCTGGCGGTGTTTCG
>NZ_BSYI01000192.1 GCF_030270585.1 Paralimibaculum aggregatum | reverse complement strand
GTCCGGCAGCGGGTTCACGCGAACGTAGTCGCGCTTGAGCGTTTTGACGAAGGCTTCGGAGATGCCGTTGCTCTCGGGGCTTGCGATCGGCGTGAAGCACGGCGCGAGGTTGAGCTGGCCAGCGAAGCGGCGCGTGTCCTTCGCGGTGTATGGCGAGCCGTTGTCCGACAGCCATTCGATCGGCGAGGGCGCACGGGTCGTGCCGAAGCGGGCCTCGACCGCTTCCAGCATCA
>NZ_BSYI01000191.1 GCF_030270585.1 Paralimibaculum aggregatum | reverse complement strand
CGTCAGGAACGCCTTCACCGACCGCACTCGCCGCTTGGCTGTGCGCCGCCGGTGAGGGCGGTGTATATGGAGATCCGATGGCCCCGGCAACCCCTTTTTCATCGCTCCCGGCAATTTTCCCCAGAAATCATACAACCCACTCATCTCAAACGGAAAACGGAGCCGACCCACCACAAAGAGCACGCAGAAAACCCCGTATCCGGCCAAACTGACGACGAAAACGCTGAAAGCGG
>NZ_BSYI01000190.1 GCF_030270585.1 Paralimibaculum aggregatum | reverse complement strand
AGCCCCATCTCCCGTGCCCGCTTGTTCAGCGAGTAGCGAAGCACCCAGGACTTGGTGCCGCTCGGCCCCACATGCAGCCAAAGCCCGCGCCCGTCACCGTAGCGCCCCGGTTCTCGAAGTGCCTCGACCTGCCGAGCGGTTAGCTTACCTGCCATCACACTGCCTGAACCATTCCACAACCTGTTCTACAACACGAGCGTGGACCTAGCTAGTGCGAGTGGGTGCTTGTTGGAC
>NZ_BSYI01000189.1 GCF_030270585.1 Paralimibaculum aggregatum | reverse complement strand
ACTCGGCAAAGGCGTCTGCCATGCCGTCGGGCTTCAAGGCTCCCGGTCGGTCGTGGGTCGGATGGTCGAGCATCTTGACGCTGCGCGCCCAGCGCTGCGCGATGCCTCCTCGGTGGAAACACTCGGGCCCGCGGATGTTCTGGTGCGTGATCGCCGGCCCCTCCGCGGGCGTCTCGGGCCGGTGGCGATGCAGGTTGTTCCCGAGAATGGCATTGACCGAGCTGCAGGAGGTGCCGCCGATCTCGAGGGCGCGTC
>NZ_BSYI01000188.1 GCF_030270585.1 Paralimibaculum aggregatum | reverse complement strand
GCTCGGCAAAAGCGTCTGCCATGCCGCCGGGCTTCAAGGCTCCCGGTCGGTCGTGGGTCGGATGGTGGAGCATCTTGACGCTGCGCGCCCATCGCTGCGCGATGCCTCCTCGGTGGAAACACTCGGGCCCGCAGATGTTCTGGTGCGTGATCGCCGGCCCCTCCGCGGGCGTCTCGGGCCGGTGGCGATGCAGGCTGTTCCCGAGAATGGCATTGACCGAGCTGCAGGAGGTGCCGCCGATCTCGAGGGCGCGTC
>NZ_BSYI01000187.1 GCF_030270585.1 Paralimibaculum aggregatum | reverse complement strand
GGCCTCGAGCATGAGCGCGCCGACGAGGCGGATGACTGCAGGCGCGTTCGGGAAGATCCCGACGACGTCCGAGCGCCGTCTGATCTCGGGTTCAGCCGTTCCAGCGGATTCGTGCTCGCGATCTGCGGCCGGTGCGCCCTGGGAAATTCCATGCAGGCCAGCACATCCTCGCGGGAGGCATCCATCAGGGCGCCGGGCTTCTCGTGCCTGGCCCTGATCGCGTCGGCGACCTGGGTCCATTGCTCCATGGCCGCCGCC
>NZ_BSYI01000186.1 GCF_030270585.1 Paralimibaculum aggregatum | reverse complement strand
GCGTATCATGACACCATCGAGCGCCAGCTCGCGCCCGGCGGCGAGCTTGTCCATGTCGCGGGCCATGCCTCGAAGACGGCGGAAATGGCCTGCCGCATCGCCGGCGTGCTCGCGCTCGTCGACGATCTCGACGCCCCGGAGGTGGACCGGGAGACCATGGCCAGTGGCATCGCGATCGCGCAGTACCATCTCGCCGAGGTGAGGCACATCATCACCGAAGCCGACATCTCCGAGAAGATCCGCCAGGCCGAGCAGCTGCG
>NZ_BSYI01000185.1 GCF_030270585.1 Paralimibaculum aggregatum | reverse complement strand
ACCCTCCATCGCGGCCAGCGCCGAGCCGGCGATGATCGGGATGTCGTCGCCCGGGAAATCGTAGCTGGAGAGCAGCTCGCGCACCTCCATCTCGACCAGCTCGAGCAGCTCCTCGTCGTCGACCTGGTCGACCTTGTTCATGAACACCACCAGCGCCGGAACGCCGACCTGGCGCGCCAGCAGGATGTGCTCGCGGGTCTGCGGCATCGGGCCGTCGGCGGCGTTCACCACCAGGATCGCGCCGTCCATCTGCGCCGCGCCC
>NZ_BSYI01000184.1 GCF_030270585.1 Paralimibaculum aggregatum | reverse complement strand
GCCCTCCATCGCGGCCAGCGCCGAGCCGGCGATGATCGGGATGTCGTCGCCCGGGAAGTCGTAGCTGGAGAGCAGCTCGCGCACCTCCATCTCGACCAGCTCGAGCAGCTCCTCGTCGTCGACCTGGTCGACCTTGTTCATGAACACCACAAGCGCCGGAACGCCGACCTGGCGCGCCAGCAGGATGTGCTCGCGGGTCTGCGGCATCGGGCCGTCGGCGGCGTTCACCACCAGGATCGCGCCGTCCATCTGCGCCGCGCCG
>NZ_BSYI01000183.1 GCF_030270585.1 Paralimibaculum aggregatum | reverse complement strand
TGAGGACACCTCCGGCCTGAACCGGTCGATCCTCCAGGATGCGGGCGACGGCGGCGAGACGGTCGAGGGCCTGGACATCACCTTCTTCTCGACGCAGCCGGACTTCCGCGATGGCGACGATGCCTTCGAGGCGGGTCTGGAGGTGACCGGTCAGCACCTGAACGACTACATCGCCGGCGACAACACCGCCTTCCTGCCGGAGGACGACGACAGCGAGGCGGTCTCGGGCAATGACGGGGAGAGCCGCGGTCAGCCGACCGATGT
>NZ_BSYI01000182.1 GCF_030270585.1 Paralimibaculum aggregatum | reverse complement strand
CGAGGACACTTCCGGCCTGAACCGGTCGATCCTCCAGGATGCGGGCGACGGCGGCGAGACGGTCGAGGGTCTGGACATCACCTTCTTCTCGACGCAGCCGGACTTCCGCGATGGCGACGATGCCTTCGAGGCGGGTCTGGAGGTGACCGGCCAGCACCTGAACGACTACATCGCCGGCGACAACACCGCCTTCCTGCCGGAGGACGACGACAGCGAGGCGGTCTCGGGCAATGACGGGGAGAGCCGCGGTCAGCCGACCGATGG
>NZ_BSYI01000181.1 GCF_030270585.1 Paralimibaculum aggregatum | reverse complement strand
ATGTCGAAGGCGAAATTCGAGCGGACGAAGCCGCATGTGAACATCGGGACGATCGGCCATGTCGACCATGGCAAGACGACCCTTACGGCGGCGATCACGAAGTATTTCGGCGAGTTCCGCGCCTATGACCAGATCGACGGGGCGCCGGAGGAGAAGGCGCGCGGGATCACGATCTCGACGGCGCATGTCGAGTACGAGACCGAGAACCGGCATTACGCGCATGTCGACTGCCCGGGCCATGCCGACTACGTGAAGAACATGATCAC
>NZ_BSYI01000180.1 GCF_030270585.1 Paralimibaculum aggregatum | reverse complement strand
GACGCCGACCCGGACCGGCCGCGCCGGCCGGCAACGCCGACCCGGACACCAGCGCCGACCGACAGCGCAGATGCCGACGCAGGCGCAGACGCCAACGCCGACCGACAACGCTGACCCGGACGCCGACGCCGACCGACAACGACAACCGAGGCGCCGACCCGCACACCAGCGCCGACCGACGACGCCAACGCAGGCGCAGGCGCCCAGGCCGACCGACAACCCGGACGCCGACCCGGACCGCCGACGCCGACCGCCGACGCCGACCGC
>NZ_BSYI01000179.1 GCF_030270585.1 Paralimibaculum aggregatum | reverse complement strand
AGATGCCGGTCGACGCAGTTGGCGCAGACGTTCAGCGTGCCGTCCTCGAACCACCTGATCGAGACGTCGTGGTAGTCGAACGAGGTGTTCTTCACCGTCGAGTACGGCCTGATCCAGTCGAGCCGCCGACCGTGCTCGCCCCAGAACCCCGCAGGATCCGCAACCGAGGCCGCATACAGCGCCTCGTAGCCCGCCGCATCGACATGCGCCCCCTCCGCAAGACCCGCAGGAACCTCGAACACCTCGCCATCCATCGCTTCGCCCTCCCA
>NZ_BSYI01000178.1 GCF_030270585.1 Paralimibaculum aggregatum | reverse complement strand
CAAATCCTGCCCCCGCAACCAGCGATATCTGTCGCGCCCCCGTGCCACCCGGCCGGGGGCGCGCGTCGTTCGTGAGCGCCAGGATCCCCGCCAGCGCCCCGACCAGCTCGATCTCAAGCGCATCGCCCGCCGGGACCAGCACGATCCCCTCGATCAGGTCGCGCAGCGCCGCCGCCGCCTCGGCGCGGGTCTCCGCCCCGTTCAGCGCCTCGGCGAGGCCCGGGACCTTGCGGTGGTAAAGTTGTAAGCGATGCGTGCGCCCCACGGGTTT
>NZ_BSYI01000177.1 GCF_030270585.1 Paralimibaculum aggregatum | reverse complement strand
GGCCGGTCGGCTGGAAGGCCGGCATCCTCTGCGGCCGGCGGCGGGGTCGGCGGTGGCGCCAGGCCGGCGTGAGGCGGAGGTGATCGAATCGGCGCGGCCATGTCGGGACAGCAAGCGGTGAAGGAGGCAACCGGGGCGATGCACGCGGCATCTCCTCATCTCGCCCGGTAGGCGGCGCGGGCATGGCCGCGCGGCGTGCGGTCATCGCCGGCCATGCCGGCATGCGGTCCGTTCCCCTGCCGTGCCCCGGGGGCTGGCGTCTCGCGGTGCCG
>NZ_BSYI01000176.1 GCF_030270585.1 Paralimibaculum aggregatum | reverse complement strand
CGAGCTCGAGCTCGGCGAGGAGCTGCGGGCGGCGGTGGCAGAGGACGGACTTGCCGTCGCGGCAGGCCTTGCGCCCGAGGGCGCAGGCGAGCCAGGTCTTGCCCACCCCGCACGGGCCGGTGATCAGCAGGTTGCGGTGCTCGTCGATCCACTTGCCCGTGGCAAGGTCCCTGAACAGCGCCCTGTCGAGCTTTCGGGCGCCCGGTCATCCACGTCCTCGATGCAGGCGCCGACATGGCGCAGCCTGGCGGCACGCATCCGGGTCTGGAACGTCTTCGTG
>NZ_BSYI01000175.1 GCF_030270585.1 Paralimibaculum aggregatum | reverse complement strand
GCCTGGCCGAACGGGTCGGACCGATTAGCATGACTAGCATGATTAGCATGGCTGCCGCGGCGCCCGTCCCGGGTTTCCAGGGCGGCGAGGGCAGCGCGGACGTCAAACCACATGTCCGGTCCTCACGATCTGGAAGGCCTCCTTGCGCTTCCCGCCGCGCACCTCGGTGCCCTTGGGCAGCGGGATGAGCCAGCCATGGGAGACGAGAATCTCGATCGCGCTCCGCGCGACCTCCCTCTTCCTGAGGTCTTTGGTCGGAGCCTTCTGCTGCACGTCGCTCG
>NZ_BSYI01000174.1 GCF_030270585.1 Paralimibaculum aggregatum | reverse complement strand
GGGATCGGCGAGGCCCGCGCCGAGCGCCGCCACCCTCTTCCTGTAGAGCTCCGCCAGGTTCGGATGCAGGCGGACCGGAGACGGCGGCTCTGCGGCAAGCGTTGCTTCCAGCTCGGTCCTGCGGGCCTCCAGCGTCTCGAGCCTTGCCTTCAGGCCCGGCGTGCGCAGCCCGTCGGCGATGGCGTCGTAGAGGCCGTCGAGCTTGCGCACGACCGCCGCGAGTTCCCGCGATGTCCGCGCCCGGTCTGCCGCCGTGCTCCCGCGATGTGCGTCGATCTCCTCGCGATA
>NZ_BSYI01000173.1 GCF_030270585.1 Paralimibaculum aggregatum | reverse complement strand
CCCGGCGCCGAGGAGCCGCGCATCACCCTCTCGGCGCGGGTGCTGGCGGCGGCGCCGGAGCGCCACCTGCTGATCGCCGGGGCGGACAAGCTGGCCGCCCTCGAGCGGGCGCTGGCGCTCGGCGATGCCGCCGCCGCACCGGTGCTGGCGGTGCTGGCCGGCGCCGTCGTGCACCACGCCGACTGACGCCGCCGACGCCGACGCCGCCGGCCCGGATGCCGCCGCAGATGCAGACGCCGACCGACGACGACAACGCAGACCGACGACACAGACACAGACCGACAACGCAGATGCAGATGCA
>NZ_BSYI01000172.1 GCF_030270585.1 Paralimibaculum aggregatum | reverse complement strand
CGGCTCGACGCGCTGTTCGACTGCGACAGCGCCGCCGGCACCGCGATCGAGCGCCCGGGCTCCTGCCTGCGCGCCCTCGGCGGGCTGTCGCGCCAGGACCAGGACGGCAGCGGCACCGCCTTCGGCTACAGCGGCACGGTGCTGACCGGCGGCCTCGCCGGCCAGATCGACCTCGGCGACGACTGGACCCTCGGCGGCGTGCTCGGCTACGAGAACGCCGATTTCTCCGGCGAGCGCGGCTATGGCGGCGCCGATGGCGACACGCTCTTCGCCGGGCTCTCGGTGACCCGGGCCTTCGGCG
>NZ_BSYI01000171.1 GCF_030270585.1 Paralimibaculum aggregatum | reverse complement strand
AATGTCCACGGCGTCTCCACCCGCGCGGTCGATAATCTCGTGCGCGCCATGGGCGGCAGCGGGGTCTCGAAGCGCCAGGTGTCGCGGCTCTGCGCCGAGATCGACGAGCGGGTGCTGGCTTTCCTCTCCCGCCCGATCGAGGGCCGCTGGCCCTATCTCCGGCTCGACGCCACCTATCTCGAGGTCCGCGAGGGCGGCCGGATCGTCAGCCTGGCCGTGATCGTGGCGGTCGGCGTGAACACGGGCGGCCGGCGCGAGGTGCTCGGCGTCGCCACCGGGCCGTCGGAGGCGGAGACGTTCCGG
>NZ_BSYI01000170.1 GCF_030270585.1 Paralimibaculum aggregatum | reverse complement strand
CGGCTCCAGCCTCGCCGATTTCGACTTCGGCAACGACGCCTCGTTCAACAGCTCGCTGCTGATCGCCGACTTCAACCTGAACTACGCCTCGGCCTCCGGCTCGGCGCTGGCCGACCTGGTCTACTCGATCGATGCCGGCTCGCTCGACGTGGCGCCGGTCGGCACCGGCCGTCTCGCCTCGGACAACGAGCTCTTCGCCTCGCGCGGCGACGACGTGCTCGAGGGCCGCGGCGGCGACGACTGGCTCGAGGGCCGCGAAGGCAACGACATCTTCATCATCTCCACCTCCGACTCGGTCTACGG
>NZ_BSYI01000169.1 GCF_030270585.1 Paralimibaculum aggregatum | reverse complement strand
GGACAGGTGAGAGAATGCTGACTGATACACAGACGACGGAACTTGCGTCCGGGGTGCAGGCGATTCTGCGCATTGAGACGCCGACGGACGAGCAGCAGGCTGCGATCGACGCGATTGCGGCGGAGATCGGTGCGGATGTGAACACGGTCGAGGAAGGCCTGTTCGTGTTTGCGGAGTCCGACGCTGCGGACAACGTCCGGGTGGTGATCAGCTACTACCAGGTGTTCCTTGGCCGTCTTCCGGATCCTGCGGGCCTGACCTTCTGGGTTCGCGGCTTCGAGAACGGGACGCAGAACGCGGGCAA
>NZ_BSYI01000168.1 GCF_030270585.1 Paralimibaculum aggregatum | reverse complement strand
CCATGACGAAACGCGTCGCCGTGATCGGAGCCGGGCCTTCGGGCACCGCCGCGCTCCGGGCGTTCCAGTCGGCCGCCGCGAAGGGCGCCGAGATCCCGGAGATCGTCTGCTTCGAGAAGCAGGACGACTGGGGCGGGCTGTGGAACTACACCTGGCGCACCGGGCTCGACGAATACGGCGAGCCGGTGCACTGCTCGATGTACCGCTATCTCTGGTCGAACGGCCCGAAGGAGGGGCTGGAATTCGCCGACTACACCTTCGAGGAACATTTCGGCAAGCCGATCGCCTCCTACCCGCCGCGCGA
>NZ_BSYI01000167.1 GCF_030270585.1 Paralimibaculum aggregatum | reverse complement strand
AACCAACCCAACGCTTCTCTCTCGGCACGATCGAACTGGCAACCAGAACTGCCAAACAAGCAGTCAACAAGCCAGACAACCCTTCCCGACGCGGGGTGGAGCAGCCCGGTAGCTCGTCAGGCTCATAACCTGAAGGTCGCAGGTTCAAATCCTGCCCCCGCAACCAAGAATTCCAACGACTTAGAACCACACCGGAGACACCGCACACAAGCCGTGTCTCCACGCTGTCTCCAGAGATCGTGATCTCCACACGGACACCGCGCCCCGTCCAGCTCGCGCCCCAGGCCCAGGAGACCAGACAGCCCTCCGGCGCA
>NZ_BSYI01000166.1 GCF_030270585.1 Paralimibaculum aggregatum | reverse complement strand
TGTGTCCACGGCGTCTCGACGCGCGCGGTCGACGATCTCGTGCGCTCCATGGGCGGCAGCGGGGTCTCGAAGCGCCAGGTGTCGCGGCTCTGCGCCGAGATCGACGAGCGGGTGCAGGCTTTCCTCTCGCGCCCGATCGAGGGCCGCTGGCCCTATCTCCGGCTCGACGCCACCTATCTCAAGGTTCGCGAGGGCGGCCGGATCGTCAGCCTGGCCGTGATCGTGGCCGTGATAGTGGCCGTGGGCGTCAACACGGGCGGCCGGCGCGAGGTGCTCGGCGTCGCCACCGGGCCGTCGGAGGCGGAGACGTTCCGA
>NZ_BSYI01000165.1 GCF_030270585.1 Paralimibaculum aggregatum | reverse complement strand
CGTGCCCCGCGGCAGTCCCCGCCGCTTGCCGAGCTCGTAGCGGAGCTTGCGCACGTATCTCGTCAGCAGCCCCCAGGCCGCCTTCCTGTCCGTGAGGTTGCCGCGAATGGTCAGCGTCAGCAGGTGGTCGAGCCGTGCCGCCAGCACCGTCCGCCGGATCATCGTCCTGGCCCGCCGGAGGCTCTGCTCCTCCTGCTCCGCCTTCCGGGCGAGCCGCGCCTCCTCGGAGATGCAGCCCGCCGTCACCCCCTGCCCACAATCCCGGTCGCGATGGGGCGCCCTGATCCGTGCGACCGTTGCCTCGACCTGACCCCCGCCATAA
>NZ_BSYI01000164.1 GCF_030270585.1 Paralimibaculum aggregatum | reverse complement strand
TCGGTCGGCGTCGGCGGTCCGGGTCGGCGTCCGGGTTATCGGTCGGCCTGGGCGCCTGCGCCTGCGTTGGCGTCGTCGGTCGGCGTCGGCGGTCCGGGTCGGCGTCCGGGTTATCGGTCGGCCTGGGCGCCTGCGCCTGCGTTGGCGTCGTCGGTCGGCGCTGGTGTCCGGGTCGGCGTCTCGGTTGTCGTTGTCGGTCGGCGTCGGCGTCCGGGTCTGCGTTGTCGGTCGGCGTTGGCGTCTGCGCCTGCGTTGGCATCTGCGCTGTCGGTCGGCGCTGGTGTCCGGGTCGGCGTTGCCGGCCGGCGCGGCCGGTCCGGGTCGGCGTT
>NZ_BSYI01000163.1 GCF_030270585.1 Paralimibaculum aggregatum | reverse complement strand
GAGCGGCTGATCCGGGCCGGCGCGATCGAGCGGCTCTTCGCCCGCTTCGACGCCGCGATCCGCGAGGCCGGTTACATCCCGATGGCGGGCCAGATCGTGGATGCGAGCCTGGTCTCGGCGCCCAAGCAGCGCAACACGCAAGCCGAGAAGGCCGATATCAAGGCCGGCCGCATCCCGGAGGGCTGGCAGGACAAGCCGGCGAAGCTCCGCCAGAAGGACCGGGATGCGCGCTGGACGCTGGTGTTCGGCAAGGCACGCGAGCGCGAGGACGGCACCCGCCACGCCGACATCGCGATCCCGGTGTTCGGCTACAAGTCGCATGCGAGCATCGACCGCCGGCACGGGTTCATCCGGCGCT
>NZ_BSYI01000162.1 GCF_030270585.1 Paralimibaculum aggregatum | reverse complement strand
AGAGATGGACGATGAAACCATGTCCCCGAACTTCACATCTGAATACATGAGTTCCAGGGAGAAATTTCGCAAAAACAGACGCTTACGCCACTGAACCGAAATGGAGCTGGTTGACAGGTCGGGAGAACACTCGCCACTAGAGACGGTCTCCCGGCCTCCCGGCGCTGCGGCCAGTTCACAGCCCCTCCCGCATAACCCTCTAAAAAAACGGGAAAATCCGGCCGCAGCCGGATCGGGAGAACGCTTTCGTGGGGGCAAGTGGCGGAGAGAGCGTCCGCCACATCGTATTCCAATACGATCCCCAGAAGTCCATATCCATCTGATAAGACAGGGAGAAAAAGATCCTCTCCAAGGGATCT
>NZ_BSYI01000161.1 GCF_030270585.1 Paralimibaculum aggregatum | reverse complement strand
GGCGGATCCGCCGGCGTGCCGCGCAGGTGCCGAGCTTGTGCGCGCCGGCACAGCCGAGATAATCCCGCCCGACAGCGGTGTAGCGGCTGCCGCAGGCGGCGCAATGGACGAGGCCCGTCAGAAGGTGCCTTGCCCGGCGCCGTTCCCAGAACCGCGAGGCCCGGATGCCGGCGACCGCGGGCGTCGCCATGATCTCGTCCTGCCGGCGCTTCACGGCCTCCCAGAGCGCGTCGTCGACGATCCGGAGCTCGGGGACCTCGGCCACCACCCAGTCCGCGGGCGGGTTGGGGCGCGAGACGCGCCTGCCGGTCGCCGGGTCCTTCGCGTAGCGCAGCCGGTTCCAGACCAGGCGGCCGATGTAG
>NZ_BSYI01000160.1 GCF_030270585.1 Paralimibaculum aggregatum | reverse complement strand
TTGGCCAGCGCCTTGTCGACATTGGCCTTCAGCGGCGTGTTGCGCCCGCCGCGCGGCGCCTCGTCGGCCGAGATCACCAGCTTGGCGTCGCAGCCGTTGACCCGGTCGGCCAGCGCGTCCGGGCTGAAGCCGGCAAACACCACCGAGTGGATCGCGCCGATCCGCGCGCAGGCCAGCATGGCATAGGCCGCGGCCGGGATCATCGGCAGGTAGAGCACCACCCGGTCGCCCTTCTTCACCCCGAGGCTGTGCAGCACGTTGCCGAACTTGCTCACCTGGGCGTGCAGCTCGCGGTAGCTGATGTGCTGGCTGACGCCCGGATCGTCCGATTCCCAGATGATCGCGGTCTGGTCGCCGCGGCTCTC
>NZ_BSYI01000159.1 GCF_030270585.1 Paralimibaculum aggregatum | reverse complement strand
ATTACGCGTTCCCAGACAGCCACTGGATCAAGCTCAGGACCAACAATCCGCTCGAGCGGATCATGCGCGAGATCCGGCGGCGCACGCGCGTGGTCGGCGCCTTCCCGGACGGCCAGTCCTGCCTGAACCTCGCAGCGGCCCGGCTGCGCCATATCGCCGGCACGCAATGGTCGATGCGCCGATACATCAACATGGACACGCTGATGGCCGCCAAGGCCGAAACCGGAACCGCCGTCGCATGAGAAATGTGCGAAAGATTCTGGACACTACCAAACCGGACGTCCGTCGACCCTGCGGCGAACTTCCGCTTCCCGCCTTCCTTTACGGATCTCACACCTAGTGTCGTCTGGCCACGAATGTGTTATCGGAATCTGTTCGGCAAAGGC
>NZ_BSYI01000158.1 GCF_030270585.1 Paralimibaculum aggregatum | reverse complement strand
GGCGAGCCGTGGTCGTGACGGATCCCGAGGCCCGCCGCGACATCTCGGCCGATCGCGCCGAAGCTCCGGCGCACCGTTTGGCGGACCGGCTCGAGCGCCTCATTGCGGGTCGCGCGATGGCTGGCATGGATGCCCATACATTCGGCCGAGCAGTGATCGACGGCGATGAAGACAGCGGCCACGCCCTCGCCGGTCATCACGCTCGTGAGATCGGTGCCCCACATCTCGTCGACCCGGTCGGTCATGATCTTGCCGTCGTGCGCCTTGCGCCCACGGGGGGTGCCCGGGCGCTGATGCGCCAGGAGCGCGTTCTCCCGCATCACCCTCAGCACCCGGCGCGGGCCGGTGCGGATGCCGGCGACGCGCAGGCGCGCCCACACCTTGCGG
>NZ_BSYI01000157.1 GCF_030270585.1 Paralimibaculum aggregatum | reverse complement strand
CCAGCGCGGTCACCGCGAGCCCGGCCAGCACCGCGGCGGGGATGTTCGCGGTCTCGAAGCTGCGGCTGGTGAAGCTGTCGTAGTCGGTGATGTCGATCAGCTCGAGATTGCCCGGGTCCCAGTAGAGATTGGCGTTGATGTCGGACACCCGGCCGATGATCAGCGGATCGAAGCCCGCCGCGCTGATCGCCGCATCGGGAACCGTCTGGTCGAGCAGCCAGGCCTCCGGGCCGGGCCCGAAATCGGCGCCGCCGCGGTCGAACGCGACGATGCCGTCGGCCAGCCCCGCGGCGTCGATCCCGTCGGTGAAGTCGAAGACCGGCGCCTCGGTGATGCCGAAGGCCGCGGCGATGTCGCCGGTCAGGTCGATCAGCCCGGGCACCAGATCGGTCTCGAC
>NZ_BSYI01000156.1 GCF_030270585.1 Paralimibaculum aggregatum | reverse complement strand
TCAGAAGAAGGCCTGGAGGCCGGTCTGGGCGCGGCCGAGGATGAGGGCGTGGATGTCGTGGGTGCCCTCGTAGGTGTTGACGGTCTCGAGGTTGATCATGTGGCGCATCACGTCGAAGTCGCCGGAGATGCCGTTGCCGCCATGCATGTCGCGGGCGGCGCGGGCGATCTCCAGCGCCTTGCCGCAGTTGTTGCGCTTGATCAGCGAGATCGCCTCGGGGGCCATCCGGCCGGCCTCGATCAGCCGGCCGAGGCGCAGCGCGCCCTGCAGGCCGAGGGCGATCTCGGTCTGCATGTCGGCGAGCTTCTTCTGGAACAGCTGGGTCTGCGCCAGCGGGCGGCCGAACTGCTGCCGGTCGAGCCCGTATTGCCGCGCCGCGTGCCAGCAGGCCTCGGCCGC
>NZ_BSYI01000155.1 GCF_030270585.1 Paralimibaculum aggregatum | reverse complement strand
GGCCTCCTGGATCACCGCCACGAGCGCCTTCTCCGCCGTCCTGCGCGGCTCCAGGAAGCTCGGGAAGCAGCGGCCCCTGCGCAGCCGCGGGATCGCCAGGTCGATCCGCCCGGCGCGGGTCTCCCAGGCCCGTTCGCGGTCGCCGTTGCGCCGAACCGTGCGGGCGGCGCAGCGCACGCCCTTCGGCGCGCAGGTCGCCGGCTCCACCCCGAGCTCCATGAGCCGCTCGGCCGCGAAGGCCGGCATGTCGCGCACGAGGTCCTCATCGGCCGACTTCTCCACCAGCGCGATCAAGGCCATCCTGTCGTCGGTCATCGTCGTCTCCGTTTCAGGTTCAAGGTCTCGCAACCCGAACCCTCTCCGAAGACCGGCGATGGCCGCCAGCGTCACCCCCGCCGGCCGCGCGCTGCGCTACG
>NZ_BSYI01000154.1 GCF_030270585.1 Paralimibaculum aggregatum | reverse complement strand
CGGCATGGACCGACCAGCGGTCGCGACGGCCCCGAGCTGCCTTGCCGAAGCGAGGTGCAGCCGGCCTCGCCCGTTGGACCATGGGCGATGCCGGTCAGCCGGACGGTCTCTACAGGGGCGATGGTGACGGTCCGATCCGGCAGGTTCGGCGCCAGCGGCGCATGCATGCTGCCAGCCGCATCCGGCAAGCGCCGCTGGCGCCGGGGCGGACGAATGCCGATTTCCTTCATGAGCCTGGCGGCAGTCCTGCGGGAAACGCGGGGCCTCGGACCCGCGGCCCGGCGCGGATTCCGGGTGCACCGCAGCGCGGCCCGCCGTCCTCGACCTTCGGCCGGATTTCCCTGGTCGGGGCATCGTGCCCGGCGGCCCCCGCCGCACGCACCGCCCGCAACGGGACCGTGCGCCGCCAGCCATGGAAT
>NZ_BSYI01000153.1 GCF_030270585.1 Paralimibaculum aggregatum | reverse complement strand
TGGCATGGACCGACCAGCGGTCGCGACGGCCCCGAGATGCCTTGCCGAAGCGAGGTGCAGCCGGCCTCGCCCGTTGGACCATGGGCAATGCCGGTCAGCCGGACGGTCTCTACAGGGGCGATGGTGACGGTCCGATCCGGCAGGTTCGGCGCCAGCGGCGCATGCCGGCTGCCAGCCGCATCCGGCAAGCGCCGCTGGCGCCGGGGCGGACGAATGCCGTTTTCCTTCATGAGCCTGGCGGCAGTCCTGCGGGAAACGCGGGGCCCCGGCCCCGCAGCCCGGCGCGGGATTTCGGGTGCATCGCAGCGCTGCATGCCGTCCTCGATGCTGGACCGGATCTCCCTGGTCGGGGCATCGTGCCCGGCTGCCCCGCCGGACGCACCGCCCGCACCGGGACCGTGCGCCGCCGGGCATGGAAC
>NZ_BSYI01000152.1 GCF_030270585.1 Paralimibaculum aggregatum | reverse complement strand
CTGGCGCCCTGGCCCTATGTGGTGGTTGCGGAGCGCCAGAAGCGGGGGGCGATCCATTTTCACCTGGCCGTGCGGGGCCGGCAGGATGTCGCCCTGCTCCGCGCTGCCTGGCTTGCGGTGCTGGCCGCCTCCCCTGCCGTGGCAGAGCTGTCCGGCCTTGGCAGCAGCCTCGGCAATATCGACGTGCAGGGCAGCCGGCGGCGTCCGCTGCACCGGGTGGCGCGCTATCTCGCCAAGTATCTCGCGAAGGACGATGACCGGGAGCCGGGCGAGCGGCGGTTCCGGCGCTCGGTGGGCATCGTGATCCCGGAGGAAACAGCGGAGATCGCGGTCGAGCGGGACGCGGAGGTGGTGGAGGTTGTCCGGCAGGCGCTGGCCGAGATCGGTGCGGCGCTGGCGATGCTGGCGGTCGACGAGGA
>NZ_BSYI01000151.1 GCF_030270585.1 Paralimibaculum aggregatum | reverse complement strand
TGGACTGCGCCCCTGGGGCCGGACAGGTTGAGGCAGGAGAACTCCCCACCTGAGGTCGGGCTTTCGGAGTATGAGAGCCCATGCGCAGACACAGACGCCACAGCACCGCCTTCAAGCGCCAGATCGTCGAGGAGTACCTTGCCGGCGCCGCGCTCAACGCCCTTTCAAAGGAGCACGACATCTGCCGGCATCTGATCCGGGTCTGGATCGAGAAGTACGAAGCTGGCGAGTTCGACGAGGAGATCGAGGCGGCCAACACGCTCCACGAGGCGCAGGCGAAGATCGCCGCGCTCGAGCGGATGGTTGGCCGCCAAGCCCTCGAGATTGAGTTTCTAAAAGGGGCTCTCGCCTCGAAACGATTGCGGAGAAACGCGCCTACATCCGCGATCACCGGCCCCGTGGCATCTCCGTCAAACGAGGATGCGAG
>NZ_BSYI01000150.1 GCF_030270585.1 Paralimibaculum aggregatum | reverse complement strand
CATCGCCGGCGAGGCGCGGCTGGTGCTCGGCGAGATCCTGAGCGAGATCACCGGCGAGGTGGCGGTCGAGGAGGGGGCGCCCTTCGGGCTCTCCGGCGTGGTCGACCTGCCGGACACGCTGGACCTGGTCTCCTTCGAGATCATCGGCACCGATGGCGGGCTCGAGCTCGGCACCCTGATCGACGACAGCGACCCGGGCATCCTGCTCGCCGGCGGCGGGCTCACGGTGGCCCCCGGCACCACCGCCGACGAGGTCCCCGGCGCCACCGACTACTTCGCCCGCATCGGCGTCGAGTATCTCGAGGCGCCCGAGATCCCGGACGGAGCCGGCACTCCGGACGAGTTCTTCGACCTCGCCCTCACCCTCACCACCGACGGCGCCGGAAACATCACCGAAATCGACTTCTCCGGCGAAATCCTCGACCTCATCGC
>NZ_BSYI01000149.1 GCF_030270585.1 Paralimibaculum aggregatum | reverse complement strand
TGCCGTTGAGATGCGGTGAGCGCGGCCGGATCGGACGGAACTTGATCGACCACTTCCGGAGCCTGTGCTGGACCTTGCAGGCGAAGAACTCCTGCCCGCGGTCGGTCTGGATGCGCCGGATCGACACCGGCATCTCCTCGACGACCTGCTCGAGAAAGGCGGGGGTCGACGTGGCGGACTTGTTCGGGAAGAGGCCAGCCACCTGATATCGCGGGCAATCGTCTGTCGCGGTGTACTGGTACAGGCGCGGTCCGATCTTGCAGACATCCATCTGCACGCGGTCGCCCGGGATCGGCCGTGCATACCGCTTCCATCGCTTTCGGACGAGGCGCTGGCGCTTCAGCCTGTTCAGGCCGTGTCGGCAAAGCACCTTGTGGATCGTGTCGATCGCGAGCCGGACGCCGTAAAGCCGCTGAAGCTCGATCCGCAGCCGTCTGATCCCGGGCT
>NZ_BSYI01000148.1 GCF_030270585.1 Paralimibaculum aggregatum | reverse complement strand
ACCCTCGACCGAGTTCAGCCGCAGCATCGTGCGCAGCGGGTTGAACGGGTCGGCCTCGGCCTGCGGACGGAAGTCGCCGGTGACGTCGAACAGGTCCTTGCTGGTGTCCAGCGCATCGTCGCCGTCAAGCGCGATGTCCACCATCAGGTTGGTGATCGGATCCGCAAAGACCACTTCCTGGGTCTCGGTCGCGAACACGAAGTTGACCGCAAGCTCCTCGATCGCCGTGTCGAAGGCCTCGTCGGCCGACACGCCCGAGTCGGTCAGATCCTCGATCCGGCTCTTCGTCACCGCGGTCCAGAACTGGTAGCCCGGCAGGTCGCTCGCAACGCCCGTCACCGAGTCGATCGCCAGCGGGTCGCGGCCCAGGTTGTTCAGGTAGAACTCGCGGACGACACCCTCGACCGTGAAGTTGCCGTAGAGGTCGTCGAACTCCTGGCTCACCGCAAAGGCGTCCGCCAGG
>NZ_BSYI01000147.1 GCF_030270585.1 Paralimibaculum aggregatum | reverse complement strand
GCCCTCGACCGAGTTCAGCCGCAGCATCGTGCGCAGCGGGTTGAACGGGTCGGCCTCGGCCTGCGGCCGGAAGTCGCCGGTGACGTCGAACAGGTCCTTGCTGGTGTCCAGCGCATCGTCGCCGTCAAGCGCGATGTCCACCATCAGGTTGGTGATCGGATCCGCGAACACCACTTCCTGGGTCTCGGTCGCGAACACGAAGTTGACCGCAAGCTCCTCGATCGCCGTGTCGAAGGCCTCGTCGGCCGACACGCCCGAGTCGGTCAGGTCCTCGATCCGGCTCTTCGTCACCGCGGTCCAGAACTGGTAGCCCGGCAGGTCGCTCGCGACGCCCGTCACCGAGTCGATCGCCAGCGGGTCGCGGCCCAGGTTGTTCAGGTAGAACTCGCGGACGACACCCTCGACCGTGAAGTTGCCGTAGAGATCGTCGAACTCCTGGCTCACCGCGAAGGCGTCCGCCAGA
>NZ_BSYI01000146.1 GCF_030270585.1 Paralimibaculum aggregatum | reverse complement strand
ACTCGATGATCTTGGAGACGACGCCTGCGCCGACGGTGCGGCCGCCCTCGCGGATGGCGAAGCGGAGCTTCTCCTCCATCGCGATCGGGGCGATCAGCGTCACCTCGAACTTCAGGTTGTCGCCCGGCATCACCATCTCGGTGCCCTCCGGCAGCGCCACGGTCCCGGTCACGTCGGTGGTCCGGAAGTAGAACTGCGGCCGGTAGTTGGTGAAGAACGGCGTGTGCCGGCCGCCCTCCTCCTTGGTCAGGATGTAGGCCTCGGCCTCGAACTTGGTGTGCGGCTTCACCGAGCCCGGCTTGCACAGCACCTGGCCGCGCTCGACATCCTCGCGGCCGATGCCGCGCAGCAGCGCGCCGATGTTGTCGCCGGCCTCGCCGCGGTCGAGCAGCTTGCGGAACATCTCGACACCGGTGCAGGTGGTCTTCTTGCTCTCGCGGATGCCGACGATCTCGATCTCCTCGCCCACCGTCAC
>NZ_BSYI01000145.1 GCF_030270585.1 Paralimibaculum aggregatum | reverse complement strand
CTCAGGGCGAACAAGCAATACGACGAGACGTTCGACCACGTGATCGTCGCCTCGGGGCATTTCTCGACCCCGAACGTGCCGGCCTTCGAGGGGCTCGAGAGCTTCAACGGCCGGGTGCTGCACGCGCATGACTTCCGCGACGCGGTGGAGTTCCGCGACAAGGACATCCTGATCATCGGCACCTCCTATTCGGCGGAGGATATCGGCTCGCAGTGCTGGAAATACGGCTGCAGGTCGGTGACGGTGAGCCACCGCACGGCGCCGATGGGCTACAAGTGGCCGGAGAACTGGACCGAGGTGCCGCTGCTCGAGCGGGTCGAGCCGAACAGCCGGACGGTGCATTTCCGCGACGGCAGCAGCCGCGAGGTCGACGCGATCATCCTGTGCACCGGCTATCTGCACCATTTCCCGTTCCTGCCGGACGACCTGCGGCTGCGGACCGCGAACCGCCTGGCCGCGGCGGATCTCTACAAGGGCGT
>NZ_BSYI01000144.1 GCF_030270585.1 Paralimibaculum aggregatum | reverse complement strand
CGCCCACGATGCGCCAGCATCACTTCGCCGGCGAGCGCGCGTTCGTCGATTATGCCGGCGACACGCTCGAGGTGATGGATGGAGCGACCGGAGAGACCCGCCAGGCACAGATATTCGTCGGCGTGCTCGGTGCTTCCAACTACACCTATGTCGAGGCAACCTGGACGCAGACGCTGCCGGATTGGATCGGCGCCCATGTCCGCATGCTCGCGTTCTTCGGCGGCGCACCGGGGCAGCTCGTCTCCGACAATCTGAAGGCTGGCGTCACCAAAGCCTGCTTTTACGAGCCCAAGGTCAACCGGACCTACGCCGATCTCGCCGCCCATTATGACACCGCTATCATCCCGGCCCGCCCGGGCAAGCCCCGCGACAAGGCGAAAGTGGAGGTGGGTGTGCAGCTCGTCCAACGCTGGATCGTCGCCCGCCTACGAAGCCGGCGCTTTTTCTCGCTCGCCGAACTCAACGCTGCGATCCGCGAGC
>NZ_BSYI01000143.1 GCF_030270585.1 Paralimibaculum aggregatum | reverse complement strand
GGGCTCGTCGATCACGGCATGCCAGGCATCGACGGGAAGCTGGCGGGTGATGCGCGTGGAGCCGGCCTGATAGCGATCTTCGGCGATCTCCATGAGGTTCCGGCGCTGCGGCGCGGTCAGTCGGTCGGGGCCCCGGTCGTCCAGGATGAGCAGGTCAGCCTTTGCAGGCTGCCTGAACAGCCTCGGGAAGCGGCCATCGCCATGGGCCAGCTCGAGCTCGGCGAGGAGCCGCGGGCGGCGGTGGTGGAGGACGGACTTGCCGTCGCGGCAGGCCTTGTGGCCGAGGGCGCAGGCGAGCCAGGTCTTGCCCACCCCGCACGGGCCGGCGATCAGCAGGTTGCGGTTCTCCTCTACCCACTTGCCCGTGGCAAGGTTCCTGAACAGCGCCCTGTCGAGCTTTCGGGCGCCCGGTCATCCACGTTCTCGATGCAGGCGCCGACATGGCGCAGCCTGGCGGCACGCATCCGGGTCTGGAACGTCTTCGTG
>NZ_BSYI01000142.1 GCF_030270585.1 Paralimibaculum aggregatum | reverse complement strand
AAACCGCCCAACGAGCGAGGTTGATAGAGGCGTCCACGTGGTCAGCCGGGAGAACACGGGCTCCGAGGTCTGGGCCGACAGCGCGTATCGATCACAGCAGAACGAGGCCTGGCTGGCCATGCGCCTGTTGGTCAGCCGTATCCACAGGAAGAAGCCCGCCGGCAAGCCGATGCCCAGGCACATGGCGCGGGCCAACGCGAAGAAGTCCGCGATCCGCGCCGCCGTCGAGCATGTCTTCGCGCATCAGAAGACCCGCTTCGGGCTTTTCATCCGGACCATCGGCCTGGCTCGAGCCGAGGCGAAACTGACGCTCGCCAACATCGCCTACAACATGGGCCGCCCCGTCTTCCACTAGCGCAGACGCGCAATGGGATGAGTCCGTCCGAAATTAGCGAGCCTGGCCACGAACTGCCGTGATCCGACCAGAGCCGCGCCAATCAACTCGTCGCCCCGCGCAGCGCCGGCCTCAAATCAGGGTTCTTGCGGGTGTCCAGCTTCTTGCCGTCCT
>NZ_BSYI01000141.1 GCF_030270585.1 Paralimibaculum aggregatum | reverse complement strand
GATGCCGGGCTGGTGGAGATCCTCCCGGGCACGGTCTCGGGGCGGTATTTCTGCGACAAGAACGGCAACAGCCTCGACGATGACGAGCCTGGCGTGGCGGGCCGCGAGGTCAGGCTGCTCTCGGCGGGCGATGACGGCAGCTTCGGCACCGCCGACGACGTGGTCGAGGCCAGCACCCAGACCGACGATACCGGCGGCTATCTCTTCGCGGACGTGGCGCCGGGCGACTATGCGGTGATGATCGACGGCGTGCGCCTCGTCACCAGGGATGTCGACGGCAATGTCTCGGACGACATCGACTCGGATGTCGATGCCGGGGGCATGAGCGATGCCTTTTCGGTCGCCGCGGGCGAGGACGTGATCGACATCGATGCCGGCACCGCCTGCTACGAGGTGGCGGCGGATGCGCTGATCGGGGTCTCCGGCCTGATCTCGGCGGCGGCGGGGGCGCGGCTCGACGCGATCGACAACCAGGGCGTCACCACCTACGACGCCGGCACCGGGGTCTTCAC
>NZ_BSYI01000140.1 GCF_030270585.1 Paralimibaculum aggregatum | reverse complement strand
TCTCGCGGTGCTGCAGCCGATCTGGCTCGAGAAGCCCGAGACCGCGCGCCGGCTGCGCCAGCGGCTCCGCACCGTCTTCGACTGGACCATCGCGGCGCGGCACCGGCGCGAGGCCAACCCGCTCGCCGGGATCGAGAAGGCGCTGCCGCGGCAGGCCGACCGGGCGACCCATCACGCGGCGCTGCCCTGGGCCGAACTGCCGGCGCTGATGGCGCGGCTTGCCGAGGCCGGGGGCAGCGGCGCCCTGGCGCTGCGCTTCTGCATCCTCACCGCGGCGCGCTCGGGCGAGGTGCGGGGCGCGCGCTGGGAGGAGATCGACGCGGCAGATCCCGAGGAGGGGGACAGCTTCCGCGAAGGGCTCGTGCTCCGCTTCATGGCGCCGGAGAGCCATTTCAGTGCAGGAGATTGGCCGCTGCTCCGCACATGCGCATTCCGGGCTCCCCGGTCAGGGGTTTCCGGGCTGAGGGACGCGTCTTGAGCGATCGTGCAGCGGGCTAGCCTGCGCCTCGTGGAGGAAC
>NZ_BSYI01000139.1 GCF_030270585.1 Paralimibaculum aggregatum | reverse complement strand
GCAGCTGCGTATTCCGACGGATCCGAACAGCGGTTCCAGCGACATCCGTACGTGGATTCCGGTGAACCCGTACAACACTGAGCGCCGCTGCTGAGCGCGAGTTTCTGATGTCAGTCGCTCCCCCTCTGTTCAAGGTTTTGGGCGTTTTCGTTGAGGGAGCCGCGCGCGGCGCAGCGTGCGCCCCAGCACGCTGACGCTGTGCCGCGCGCGGCGGGCGGTTTTCGGGTCGGCTCCGAGATCATGCGTCGTCCTCTCCGACGCCGGCATCGCGGGTCTTTCGGAGCGACGGGCCGTCGGGCGGGAGCCGGTGGGCATTGTGGATCAGGCGATCGAGGATGGCGTCGGCGAAGGCGGGCTCGTCGACAACGGCGTGCCAGGCATCCACGGGGAGCTGGCTGGTGATGACGGTTGACCCGGACTGGTATCTGTCCTCGACGATCTCCATGAGGTCCCGGCGCTGCGGCGCGGTTAGCCGATCGGGACCCCAGTCGTCCAAGATCAGCAAATCGACTTTTGTGAGCTGGCGGAAAAG
>NZ_BSYI01000138.1 GCF_030270585.1 Paralimibaculum aggregatum | reverse complement strand
GTGCGCATTCCGGTCTTATCCGAACAGCGGTTCCGATAGGATCCGTACAGGGTTTCCGATTTCACCCGAACAGGGATTCCGGGGCATTCGAACAAGCTCCATGATCCACTGAGGCAGCTGCTGGGCGATCGTGCAGCGGGCTACCCTGCGCCCCTTTGAGGGGGAGCGGGGAGCGAAGAATGAGACGATTGCCGATGCGGAAGATCATCGATGCCTTGCGGCTTTGGGCCAGCGGCCTGACGTTGCGCGAGATCGGCGCGAGCCTGAATGTCGGGCACACGACGATCCGGGATCTCCTGAAGCGCGCCGACTTGGCCGGCCTGTCCTGGCCTTTGCCCGAGGGTTGGGGCGAGGCCGATCTCGAGCGGCTGCTGTTCACGTCGCCGGGCAGCGAGACCCGGCGCGGCCTGGCGCAACCGGACTGGCCAGCCGTTCACCGTGAGCTTCGCCGCAAAGGCATGACGCTATCGCTGCTCTGGGAGGAGTATCGGGCTGCCCACGCGCAAGACGGATATGGATACAGCCGGTTCTGCGAGCTGTACCGGCGCTGGGAAGGGCGGCTTT
>NZ_BSYI01000137.1 GCF_030270585.1 Paralimibaculum aggregatum | reverse complement strand
GGCGACCGGCCGACGCCCTATGACGCCGGCTCGGCGGGGCCGGATGATGCGCTGATGCTGCTGCACCGCGACGGCCGGCGCTGGCGGGAGATCGCGTGATGGCGGAGACGGGGCGGCCGGCGATCCGGCATCATGGCTCGCGGGCGGCGCTGGCCGCGGCGGTGGCCGATCTGCTGGCGGCGCGGCTCGCGGCGCTGGTGGCGGCGCGCGGCGCGGCGCGGATCGCGGTGCCCGGCGGCACCACGCCGGGGCCGATGCTGGCGCGGCTCGGCGCCGCGGCGCTGCCCTGGGAGCGGGTGACCGTCACGCTGACCGACGAGCGCTGGGTGCCGCCGGCCTCGGCGCGCTCGAACCAGCGGCTGCTCGGCGAGACGCTGTTCGCCGGCGCCGCGGCGGCGGCCCGCTTCCTGCCGCTCTATGGCGGCACCGCCGAGCCGGCGCAGGGCATCGGCGCGGTGAATGCCGGGCTCGCGGCGGCGCTGCCGCTCGACATCGCGGTGCTCGGCATGGGGGCGGACATGCACACCGCCTCGCTGTTTCCGGGGGCGCTGGGCCTTGCCGAGGCGCTGGCGCCGGCGGCGCCGGCGGCGGTGGCGATCACCGC
>NZ_BSYI01000136.1 GCF_030270585.1 Paralimibaculum aggregatum | reverse complement strand
GCCGGCCCGGGGCGGGGCGTCAGAACCTGACGGCGATGTTGAGGCGTGCGGCGTGCTCGGTGAAGTCGCCGGCGAAGGCGCCGTCATAGCGCAGGTCGACATCCATCCAGGTCTCGCTCATCAGGCGGAGGCCGGCGCTGACGCGGCCCACCGTGTCGGCCACCGCCACCGCGCTCGCGAAGCTGCCGGTGCCGGCCGGGGCGCCGGCGAAGCGGGCCTCGGCAGCGAAGCTGTCGACGGTGGAGAAGCTCGCCCCGGCGCGCGCATAGGCCCTGAGCGCCAGCCCCTCGGCGATGTCGAACACCGCGCCGCCCTCCACCGAGGGGGTGGCGACGAAGGCGGTCTCGTCGCTGCCGGAGACCGCGAGGTCGAGCGCCCCGGCGCCGCGCTCGGCATAGCCGCCGGCATCGACATGGATCACGTCGAGATCGAGCGCGGGCCGCAGATAGGCCGCCTCGAAGCCGACCGTGTAGGCGGCCCGGAGCCGGGCGCCGAGGGCGGTGACGTCCTGCTCGCCCTCGGCCAGCTCGGGCGTGCCGCCGAAGGCCAGCCGCCGCTCGGTGTCGAACTGGCCCCAGCCGGCGGTGACCCCGGCCGAGACCGCGA
>NZ_BSYI01000135.1 GCF_030270585.1 Paralimibaculum aggregatum | reverse complement strand
CTTCTACGATGCGCTGATCATCGAGGAGGGCCAGTCCGACGAGGGGTCCAACGCGATGGACACCGAGCGTGCCGGCTTCGCGGCGGGTGCCTACTTCCTGTTCAGCGTCACCGGCGCGGCGGAAGACGGCTCGGTCAACGGCCTGCTCGCGGTCGACGAGGACACCGCGGCCACCGGCGAGGACAACGGCGTGTTCGACGAGGTCGACCACACCGCCACCGTCCTCAACATGGAGGTCGTGCGCACCCTCTCCGACACCGAGAACGACACGCTCTCCTTCGCGGGCGTGGCGGTCGACGAGGACGGCGTCACCTACGACAACAGCATGGGCCTCGGCGAGACCGACTTCACCGAGACCGATGGCGACGAGTCCTACTCGCAGCTGCAGGGCTTCGAGAACATCATCGGCTCCTCGGAGGGCGACGTCCTGCTCGGCGGCAGCCAGGATGAGGATCTCGACGGCGGTGCCGGCGACGACTACATCGACGGCGGCGACGGTGCCGACACCATCGACGGCGGCTCCGGCGACGACTACCTCTACGGCTCCTGCGGCGAGGACAGCATCGACGGCGGCGACGGCTGCGACACGCTGATCGGCGGCGACGACGACGA
>NZ_BSYI01000134.1 GCF_030270585.1 Paralimibaculum aggregatum | reverse complement strand
CGCGGGAAGCGGCCGTCACCATGGGCCAGCTCCAGATCCGCAAACAAGCGCGGGATGCGCTGATAGATGACCGTTTTGCCGTCCCGACAGGCTTTGTGTCCGAGGGCGCAGGCCAACCAGGTCTTGCCCACGGCGCAGGGGCCGGTGATCAGCAGGTTTTGGTGATCCTCGATCCACTTGCCGGTGGCGAGCTGCTTGAAGAGCGTCCTGTCCAGCTTTCGCGGTGCCCGGTAGTCTGCGTCCTCGATGCTCGCGCCGGCATGGCGCAGCTTCGCGGCGCGCATGCGGCTCTGGAACTTCTTCGTGCTGCGGCTGGCGGCCTCGCGGTCGATCAGCAAGCCAAGCCATTCGGCATGACTGAGATCGGCGGCATCGTCACGGGCTTGCAAATCGGTAAAGGCGTCCGCCATGCCATCGAGCTTGAACTCTTTGAGCTGGTGATGGGTCGGATGGTCGAGCATGTCTCCTCCTCAGTGGAAATACTCGGGCCCGCGGATGTTCTGGTGCGTGATCGCCGGCCCCTCCGCGGGCGTCTCGGGCCGGTGGCGATGGAGGTTGTTCCCGAGAATGGCATTGACCGAGCTGCAGGAGGTGCCGCCGATCTCGAGGGCGCGTC
>NZ_BSYI01000133.1 GCF_030270585.1 Paralimibaculum aggregatum | reverse complement strand
CTCGAGAACCTGCTTCCGAGGCGAGACAGGCTTGCGCGGGTCAGCCACCACAAGGCTGTGCCCTGGCGCGAGGTTCCCCGTGTCATGGCCATGATCCGCGGTGCCGAAGGCATGGGCGCGCGGGCACTCGAGCTTGCCGTCCTGACCGCCAGCAGATCGGGCGAGGTGCGCGGTGCGCGCTGGTCCGAAATCGATCTCGAGGCGCGGGAATGGCTGGTGCCGGCCGAGCGCATGAAGGCGGGCCGGGAGCACCGGGTGCCGCTCTCCGGCGCTGCGATGGCCGTGCTCGACGCCGTGATCCCCAACGCCTTCGGGCCGGACGGGCTTGTGTTCCCCTCGAGGACAGGCGGCCGGCCGCTCTCCGACATGACGCTCTCGGCGGTGCTGCGCAGGCTTGGGATCGAGGGTACGCCGCATGGCTTCCGCTCGTCCTTCTCGGACTGGAGCGCGGAGACGACGAACTACCCGCACGAGGTGCGCGAGATGGCGCTGGCGCACACCATCAGCAATTCGGTCGAGCGGGCCTATCGTCGGGGCGATCTCTTCGGCCGGCGGCGCCGGCTCATGGAGGACTGGGCCCGATACTGCGCAGGAGAAACAGGAAACCGGGAAGAAGA
>NZ_BSYI01000132.1 GCF_030270585.1 Paralimibaculum aggregatum | reverse complement strand
CAGGACCTCTCCATCCGCCACACCGAACGCCTGGCGGAGCCCGGTATCAAGCCTTCGGTGGGCAGCGTCGGCGACAGCCACGACAATGCCCTGGCCGAGACGATCAACGGCCTCTTCAAGGCGGAGGTCATCCATCGCCGCGGACCATGGCGCAGTTTCGAGGCAGTGGCGTTCGCCACGCTCGAATGGGTCGGCTGGTTCAACACCCGCCGTTTCCTCGAGCCAATCGGCAACATCCCGCCCGCAGAAGCAGAGGCCGTATACTACGCAGCACTGGAAACTCGGAACGTGGCAGCGTAGCCAAAGATCACCAGCCTCCGGCAAACCCGGTGCGATTCGGACTCCTCCTCGTAGCGCGTTTCGACACCGCTACCGTGGCATGTCGAGATGCCGTGAGGGGGCGTCCACCCCATCGGAAACCCTGTCCGGATGAAATTGGAATCCTTGTCCGGGTCGTATCGGAACGACTGTCCGGATGACCCCGGAATGCGCATCCCATCGGATCGGTGGTGCCGCCTGCGAAGTTCGGGGACATGGTTTCATCGTCCATCTCCGAGGCTTGTCGTTAGGATCATTGCTTTCGGCGTTGATGGGAGGATGCGATGACACCGGCAGCGCGGTTGATCC
>NZ_BSYI01000131.1 GCF_030270585.1 Paralimibaculum aggregatum | reverse complement strand
CGCGTTGCCGACCTGATGGGCGAGGCAGAGTTCGGCGATCTCGCGCGGTGTGCCGGTCTGCTCCCAGGCCCAGTCGCGGAAGGTGGAGCGCATGCCGTGGACTGTCGCACCGACGCCGAGCTGCCTGAGCGCCTTCGTCATGGTCATGTCGGAGATCGGCCGGTCCGCGCTCCGGCCCGGGAAGACGAGCGCCGCATCGTGGCCGCGTGCCGCCTCGAGCACCGCAAGGGCGGCCGGCGCCAGCGGCACCCGGTGCTCCCGCCCGCCCTTCATGCGCGCCGCCGGAACGGTCCAGACCGCGCGGTCCGCGTCGACCTCCTCCCAGCGCGCGCCCCGCACCTCGCCCGAGCGCGCCGCGGTGAGGATGCAGAAGCGCAGCGCCAGCGCGCCGCTGCCCCCGGCCTCGGCAAGCCGCGCCATCAGCGCCGGCAGCTCGGCCCAGGGCAGCGCCGCGTGATGGGTCGCCCGGTCGGCCTGCCGCGGCAGCGCCTTCTCGATCCCGGCGAGCGGGTTGGCCTCGCTCCGGTGCCGCGCCGCGATGGTCCAGTCGAAGACGGTGCGGAGCCGCTGGCGCAGCCGGCGCGCGGTCTCGGGCTTCTCGAGCCAGATCGGCTGCAGCACCGCGAGG
>NZ_BSYI01000130.1 GCF_030270585.1 Paralimibaculum aggregatum | reverse complement strand
ATTTTCTAGTGCACGAGGTGATGACGAAGGGATTTCATGGCATCGTGAACCACTTCAATACGCAAGGCTGGTTCGATGCGGAGAATGCCGGCAAGGTTCTTCGCAATTATGAACGGGCGTGCGAGCTATTGGGTTGTCCTGTGGAGCTGCCGCCTGATTTCGCCAAGCTTCTGGCGCGGCATCTCGAAGGGGAGCTGCCAGCTCGCAAGGGCCGGCGCACCCCCTATGGGTTTGGCGAGGTCCAGCTCGAGTTCTTCAAGGGTGCCGTGCCACGAATCTATCCCAACGCCCCATGGGGGCTGGCGGGGTATTCTTTCATCACGCTGGAGTTTATCGCCCAGAATTTTTTCGATAATAACGAGAAGGTGCCAGCGTGGTTCATTGAAAAACTGCGCGAAGACTTCAAGCACCGCAGAAAAAAAGGCGAGAAATACGACGCACTTGTGGCAGAATACAAAGAAATGCTCTCGGTGGGCGAAAGCACGGTGAAAGGCTGGCTTCGGTCATGAATTGCACGGAGTTCCCAGACTTGGTTCTGCGTGCATGATGGAGGGCATGGGCGCTATCTGATCCTTACTAGAACAAACGAGGATCAGTCATGTCTATCGAACGCATTCTCCGTCGGCGCGAGGTCG
>NZ_BSYI01000129.1 GCF_030270585.1 Paralimibaculum aggregatum | reverse complement strand
GGTGGGGGGTTCGGGTTCTGTCGGTGGCGGAGATGCGCTGCGATGCGGAGGGCTTTGCGCTGGAGCGCTGGGTGCGGGCCTTCGAGGGGGCGGCGGCGATCTTCGACCGGGTCTGGCGGGAGCGGGTGCCGCGCGGGCTGCTCTGAGGGCGGCGCGAAACCTGCCGGAACGAGAAAGGGCGCCCCGTGGGGCGCCCTTCGGTGTTTCCGGGTGGGCCCGCCGGCGGCGGGCCCGGGGCGTCATCACACCATGGAGGTGATGAAGTCCGCCGCCATCAGGTCGTCGGCATCGAAGTCCTTGAGGAAGAACTCGAGGTCGTCCTGGGTGAAGCTGCCCGAGCCGTCGAGGTCGACGATGACCTGGACATCCGAGCCGGTCTGGATCGCGAAGATGCTCGAACCGTCGTAATCCTCATCGGCCGCGTCGAAGTCGGTGATGATGTCCAGAGCCCCGGTCTCGTCGCTGACGAACAGGCCGCCGGCGATGGTGAAGTCGGAGATGTCGATCACGTCGGTCTCGCCATCGTCGGAGGCAACACCGTTGAAGTCGGTGATGCAGTCACCGCCCGGCTCGGTCGGCCGCGAGGTGTCGTTGTCGTCGTTGGCACCATCGGCGTTGAGGAAGACGAAGGTGTCGTCGCCGTC
>NZ_BSYI01000128.1 GCF_030270585.1 Paralimibaculum aggregatum | reverse complement strand
GTCACCGTCACCGGCTCCTCGTCGTCCGAGGCCTCCAGCAGCAGCCAGTCGGAATCCGCCGAGGCGTCGTCGTCGAAGGTCGCGCCGCCGTCGATCTCGCCGTCATCGCCCGAGAACGCGTCGTCGAGACGCGACAGCTCCTGGTAGATGAAGTCGGCGTTGCGGCCGGTCTTGATGATGTCGTCCAGACCGCCCGACGACACGAAGTCGTTGCCGTTGCCGGTGAAGATCGTGTCGGTGCCGTAGCCGCCCAGCACGATGTTGCCGTTCAGGTCGGTGCCGGTGCCGTCATAGCCGGTGCCGTCGAAGTAGAGATTGCCCGAGAAGCCGATGTTGCTGGCATCGCCGCGGGTCAGCGTCGGGTTCAGCAGCGCGTCGCCGCGCGGATGCGCATCGATGATCTCGAAGCCCGAGACGTCGATGATGTCGCGGAACGCCTGGTCCTGCTCGTCGAACTCGATCACGCCCGAGCCGTCGATGTCGATGCCCTCGAGCTGCTCGCGGAAATCGGTCACGTCGATCCGCACCGAGGCGTCGCCGGTCAGGCGCAGCGTGTCGGCATCGATCCGGCCGTCGCCGTTGGTGTCCTGGTCGAGACCGGAAACCGTGAACGGGTTGTCCGCGTCGTAGCCGCCGATCTCCTCGGC
>NZ_BSYI01000127.1 GCF_030270585.1 Paralimibaculum aggregatum | reverse complement strand
CCAGACCCTGGAGATCGCCGGCGACGACGACGGGGGAGAACCGACGAACCCGGGCCCGTTCTTCGTCGATTTCACCGACGAGAGCGTCTGGTCCACCGCCGACGGCCTGCCGGTGACCATCTTCGACTATCTCGGCAGCGGCATCGACATCACCATCACCGGGATCAACGGCGCGGGCGCCAACCAGCTCAACTTCGACGACGAGGTCGCCATCCCGGGCGCCAGCATCTTCGAGCCCGGCGGCCCCTTTGCCGGCGACACCGACGGCGCCGGCATCGGCGGCTTCAACTTCGACGAGGTCGATGGCGAGGAGATGCTGATCATCGACTTCTCCGCGCCGGTCGAGATCACCGATGTCTTCGTCCTCGACATGTTCATCAACCTGAACGCGCCGGAAGAGGAGGGCGCGACCGCGGTCTATGACGACGCGGTCCACGACTACCTGCCGCGGATGGGCGAGTTCGACATCAACCCGCCGGGCGGCAACGGCTTCGGCAGCTTCGACCTCAGCGACGATCCCTACGACGTGCAGAGCGGCTCGGCCGGCAACCAGGTCACCCGGCAGATCGTCTTCACCGCGCTCGGCGGCAACGACGGCGCCGGCGTCGGCGACTTCGCGCTGGCCGGGCTCGAGTTCAACCTGGCCGAAGTCGAGCCGCCGACCAAGGGGCGCGAGCCG
>NZ_BSYI01000126.1 GCF_030270585.1 Paralimibaculum aggregatum | reverse complement strand
CCCGAGGCGTTGAAGTTCTCGATGTCGACGATCACCGAGCCCGAGAAGCCGTCGGCATAGTTGGTCTGGTCGGCGGTGCCGGCCCGGTCCGCGCCGTTCAGGTCGCCGATGAAGGCGTCGTCACCGTTGCCGGCATAGTTCACGCCGGCGCCGACGCCGAGGTCGAAGCGCAGCTTGTTGTCGGTGGTCAGGTCCATCAGCGCGTTGGCCTCGTCGGCCTTCTCCGCCGAGCTGTCGCCGACCAGGTCCTGGGTGGCGATGGTGCCCGCGCCGTCGATCGCGAGGAACTGGTCCTGGCTGCCGTCGGTGGACTGGCGCACGCCGCCCTCGCCGGCACGACGGCCGACCGAGAAGAGCGTGACGTAGAGCGTGTCGAAATCGCCCGAGTTGCTCTCGCCGCCGGCCGAGGTGTCGCTGTCGCCGAGATAGGAGCCGCCATCGGCCTCCCAGACCAGGTGGTCCGAGCCGGCGCCGCCGACCAGCGTGTCGCGGCCGTCATCGGCCAGACCGTCCGCGCCGTTCACCGAGACCGTGTCGGTCACCGTGTTGAACAGGTTCGGGTTGTGCCGGTGGGTCAGCAGGAACTCGAGATCGCCGCCGGCCAGCAGGTCGTTGCCCGACAGGCCCGCCACGAAGTCGTTGTCGTAGCCGGCGATCAGGATGTTGCCGCCGTCCTCGACCAGCGAGCCGACCGG
>NZ_BSYI01000125.1 GCF_030270585.1 Paralimibaculum aggregatum | reverse complement strand
GTCTCCGGCACCTCGACGCCGTCCATCACCACCTCGCCGGTGACCGAGGCGCGCAGGCTGAGCTTGTTGGCGATCTTCGGCGCCGAGAGGCCGGCCATGCCCTTCTCCAGCACGAAGCCGCGGATCCTGCCGTCATGGGCGTCGGATTTCGCCCAGATCACGAAGACATCGGCGATCGGGGCGTTGGAGATCCAGGTCTTGGTGCCGGTCAGGCGGTAGCCGCCGTCGACCGGCACGGCGCGGGTCTTCATGCCGGCGGGGTCGGAGCCGGCATCGGGCTCGGTCAGGCCGAAGCAGCCGATCCAGTCGCCGCTGGCGAGCTTGGGCAGGTAGCGCCGGCGCTGCGCCTCGGTGCCATAGGCGTTGATCGGGTGCATCACCAGCGAGCTCTGCACCGACATCATCGAGCGGTAGCCCGAATCGACCCGCTCGATCTCGCGCGCCACCAGGCCATAGGCGACATAGCCGGCGCCGAGCCCGCCATGTTCCTCCGGGATGGTGATGCCGAGCAGGCCCATGGCGCCCATCTCGGCGAAGATCTCCGGCTCGACCCGCTCCTCGGCGAAGGCGGCGCGGACCCGCGGCGCCAGCCGCTCCGCGGCATGCGCGCGGGCGCTGTCGCGGATCATCCGCTCCTCCTCGGAGAGCTGATCCTCCAGCAGGAACGGATCCGCCCAGTCGAACGCAGCGCGCCCCGAGGGCGCCGGGGAGGGG
>NZ_BSYI01000124.1 GCF_030270585.1 Paralimibaculum aggregatum | reverse complement strand
GAGAACCTCGCGGCGCTGCTCGACGGCTCGCTGGGCGCGCTCGATTCGGCGCTGTTCCTGCTGCAGGGCATCGGCCTTGCCGCCGAGGACAACGGCATCATCTCGACCCGTCTCGGCAACGACGCCGCGGCGATCTCGAACATCGAGAACGTGAACGCCTCGGGCAACTTCTACAAGTTCTTCGACGAGTTCACGCCGGACAACACCTCGGCCGCCTATATCGGTCTGGGCAACTTCGACAACTTCGCGGACCAGTATCCGCAGGTGCTGAGCTTCACCTTCTTCGTGGCGGCCGACGGCGTCGAGCTGGCCCCGATCACGGTCGACGTGCAGGCCGACACCGACGGCACGCTGAGCTCGATCCGGGCGCAGCTGCAGGCGCAGTTCGACGCGATCCCCGAGCTGACCGGCAAGATCATCGTTCCGGGTCCGGACGATGCCGATGCCTACATCTCGGACGACACGCTGCCGACCATCGTGCACGACCCGGCACTGGGCCCGACCGACGATCTCGGCGAGACCGCGGCCGGCCCGATCGTGCTGGCCGAGGCGCTGCAGGGCAGCGGCGTGACCTTCTACGACGACCCGTCGCTGAACGCGCCGCAGGAAGTCTTCGTGCGTAACCAGCTGCTGGTGATCGAGGATCTCGACCGCCCGGTCTCCGACCTGTTCTTCGGCGACAACCGCGACTTCTCCGAGGAGGAGGTCGAGTACCGCGTGCCGGG
>NZ_BSYI01000123.1 GCF_030270585.1 Paralimibaculum aggregatum | reverse complement strand
TTCCAGCAGGTGAACTCGAAGCCATCCGAGCACCACCGCAGGTTCGAGCGCATGACAACGACCTTGCCATCGTGCGTTCGGCCCGGGCGGTCGCCAGAATGCCGCTCAAGCAGCAACCCGTGCATCTTCATCAGCCGGTAGACGCGCTTGTGGTTGGCGGGAGGCGTTCCGGCCGCCACCAACTCCCGGTTCAGCATGGCCGTGATCCGCCGATAGCCGTAGGTCGGGCGGACACCGATCAGGCGTCGCACCCGCTCCAGCACCGCCCCGTCTTGCGCTTTATGATAGCGCCGCCGTTTGCCTTGGTGGGGCTCAGCGCTGCCCTTCAGCCGCTCGACCAGGTTCGACCGCGCGACGCCGAGCGTGTCGGCCACCGCCTTCACCGCGAACCGTCCGTCAGCGGCGACCGCGCGAGCAAGCTCGGTTTTTTTGCCCGTGCCTTGCCGAGCGCCTCCTTCAGGATCTCGACCTCGAGGGTCTTGCGGCCGAGCTGGCGCTCCAGCTCCCGAACCCGTTCCTCGAGCTTGCGGACCTCCGCGTTGCCCGTCACCCCGTCGTCTGCTTGAACCGCCACCGCACCGCCCTCCGTCATCAGACGGCGCCAACGATACAACAGGTTCGGCGCCACGCCATTGCGCCGCGCCACAGCCGAAATGGTGGCGCCGGGCTGCAGGGTCTCCTCGACGATGCGCAGCTTCTCCTCGATCGGCCAGTGGCGCCGCCGTCCGGCGCCGGTGATCACCTCAACGGTTGGATAGTCATCCGACATAAGCCTGTGCCTGGGGATATCCCCAAGCCTCCCTGCTCAGGCCGGGTGTCCGGTCGAAATGGGGGCCAGTTCA
>NZ_BSYI01000122.1 GCF_030270585.1 Paralimibaculum aggregatum | reverse complement strand
GCCCCCCTGACTGGACTGCGCCCCTGGGGCCGGACAGGTTGAGGCAGCGGTTTTGACCAGGGCCGGGCGGTTGATCTCCTCGTAACGCGCGGGGCTCAGATAACCGAGCGCGGAGTGCAGGCGGGTTTCGTTGTAGACCTCCTCGATGAAACCGGGAAGGTGGGCGGCGACGTCCTCGAAGGTTTCGTAGCCGGCCACGTAGACCGCTTCGACCTTCAGCGTCTTCATGAGGCTTTCGGCCTGGGCATTGTCATAGGGATTGCCGCGCCGGCCCATCGAACCGACGAAGCCATGGCGCTTCAGGAGCTTCCGGTGAGCCTTTGAGGCATAGACCGATCCGCGATCGGAGTGGAACACGGTGCCTGACAGCGGCCTGCGGAAGGCGATCGCGGCCTTGAGCGCGGCGGTCACGAGGCGCGCATCGATCTTGCGATCGAGGGCATAGCCGACAATCCGGCGCGACCAGGCGTCCATGATGACGGCCAGATAGGCGAAGCCGGAGGCGAGTTCGACATAGGTGATGTCTGCGACCCAGAGATGATCGGGCGCGTGAACCTCGAAGCCCTTGGCGATGTTTGGAAAGACCGGGCCATCGTGGTTGCTGTCTGTGGTCGCGACGAACCGGCGCTTGCGCTTCGACTGCAGACCCTGCTCGCGCATGATGCGCCGGACCTTCTTCGAGTTCACGATCATGCCCCGGTGCCGGAGCTCGGCGTCGACGCGCCGGTATCCATAGGCGGGCGAGGCCGCGCAGATCGCCTTGATCTCATCCACGATCGCCACCTCGGCAGGCGTTAGCTCGGGTTCGGCGTAGAAGGAGGAGCGTGAGACATCCATCAGCTCGC
>NZ_BSYI01000121.1 GCF_030270585.1 Paralimibaculum aggregatum | reverse complement strand
TTGGCGCAGGCCAGCCCGTGCCGCTCCGCAAGCTCGCCGGTGCGCCGCAGCACCTCGGCCAGCGCGCCGATCGGCACCGTGCCGTCGAGGCACATGTAGTCGTTGATCCGCCCCATCGCGCCGAACGCCGCCTTGCGCCCCTGCCAGATCGCCGCCGCATCCGCCGCGTCGCGGCTCTCGCGCAGCTCCGCCGGCGCAAAGCTCCGCGCGATCGCAACCACCCTGTCGAGCTGCGCCGCGATCTCCGCCTCCGAGCCCTCGACCTCGACGATCAGCAGCGCCTCCACATCCGGATAGTCGGCGCCGCAGAAATCCTTCACCGCCGCGATGCAGAGCCGGTCCATGTACTCGATCGCCACCGGCAGCACGCCGGCCCGGATGATCGCCGCGACGCAGGCCCCGGCGGTCTCCGCGCCGCCGGTCGCGCCGTTCTCGAAGCCGATCAGCACCGGCCGCGCCCCCTCCGGCTTCGGCAGGATCCGCAGCACCGCCTCGGTGACGATGCCGAGCTGGCCCTCCGAGCCGCAGAGCACCCCGAGCAGGTCCAGCCCCCCGGCATCGAGATGGCCGCCGCCGAGCGTCGCCACCGCGCCATCCGCCAGCACCACCGTCACCCCCAGCAGGTTGTTGGTGGTGACGCCGTATTTCAGGCAATGCGCGCCGCCCGAGTTCATCGCGATGTTGCCCGAGATCGCGCAGGCCAGCTGGCTCGACGGGTCCGGCGCATAGAAGAAGCCGTCCGCCGCCACCGCATCGGTCACCGCCAGGTTGGTCACCCCGGCCTGGACCCGCACCAGCCGGTTCGCCGTGTCGATCTCCAGCACCGCGTTCAGCCGCGCCGTGCCGATGATCACGCTGTCCGCCGTCGGCAGCGAGCCGCCCGCCAGCGAGGTCCCGGCGCCGCGCGGAACCACCGGAACCCCGAGCGCGTGGCACGCCGCCATCGCCGCCGAGACCTCCGCCGTGCTGCCCGGCAGGACCACCGCCAGCGGCGGGCAGCGATACGCCGTCAGCGCATCGCACTCATAGGCCCGGAGCTCCGCCGGATCCGAGATCACCGCACCCGGAACCGCCAGCTCCAGCGCAGACACAATCTCCGACCGACGCGCCAGAACACCGG
>NZ_BSYI01000120.1 GCF_030270585.1 Paralimibaculum aggregatum | reverse complement strand
AACCCGGGCCGCAACGCGCTGACCGTCATGGAAGATCTCGACCGTGCGGACCGTCACCCTCGCCCGGAGTTTCCGGCGAAGAAGGGGGGCGGGACCGAGTGGCAATGCTTGCCGATCTCGACATGGTGCTCGAGCCGCCCGGCCCGTTCGCAAGGCCGGGCGGGCAGCGCCTTCAGCGCCGGCCGGTCGAGCGTCTCGAACAGCTGGCGCCGGCGCGCGCCCAGGTGCCGGGTCGCCTTGCCGTCGAACGCCTCGAGCAGCTCCCGGATCGCCGCGTTCGGCCCGGCGAGGGAGAAGAACTGCCGTCCCCGCAGCCGCGCGACGATCCAGCGCTGCACGAGCTGGACGCCGACCTCGACCTTCGCCTTGTCGCGCGGCCGCCAGGGGCGCGCCGGCAGGATCGCGGTGCCGTAGTGCGCGGCGAGATCGGCATAGCTCCGGTTGCCCTTCGGCTCGCAGAAGCACGCCTTCGTCACGCCGGCCTCGAGATTGTCGGACACCGGCTGGCCGGGCGCGCCGCTGAAGAACTCCGGCATGCGCACGTGGCTGGCGATCCGGTCCGGCAGGGTCTGCGTCCAGCTTGCCTCCACGAAGGTGTCGTTCGAAGCGCCGAGCATGCCGACGAAGATCTGCGCCTGACGGACCCCGCCGGTCGCGCCGTCGATCACCTCGAGCGTGTCGCCGGCATGATCCACGAAGGCGCGCTCGCCGGCGAAGCGGTGCTGGCGCATCCTGGGCGACAGCCGGCCCTCCCACCGCCGGCAAAGCTCGCAAGACCGGCTGTAGCCGTAGCCATCCTCCGGGTGGGCGGCGCGGTAGCCCTCCCAGACCAGCGCAAGCGTGACCCCCTTGCGCTTCGGCGCCCGGTGCACCGCCGGCCGGTCCGGCTGCGCCAGGTCCTTCCGGGTGCCTCCGCCGACCGGCTTGAAGAGGCCTGCTCGAGATCGGCCTCGTTCCATCCCTCGGGCAGCGGCCAGGACAGGCCCGCCCGGTCGGCGCGCTTCAGATACTCACGCGCGGTCGTCTGGCCCACACCGAGGCTCGCCGCGATCTTCCGCGTCGCCAGGCCGGCCGCCTTCAGCCGCAGAGCTTCTCCAATCCCGCGCATCGGCAATCGGCCCATTCCGGGCTCCCCGCTC
>NZ_BSYI01000119.1 GCF_030270585.1 Paralimibaculum aggregatum | reverse complement strand
GTAGGCTGCAGCGCGAGTTCAGGGTGGAGCGCGGGGGACGGCGCATATGTCAATCATGCCGCGGCAAAGTCCTTGGCGGAGGCTGGCGGATTGTTCTTTGCCCAGAATGCGGTGCCAGACTTCCACATGGCCAAGAGGATCGTGGCGAGCTTCCGGCTCACGGCGACGATGGCCTTCTTCATGCAGGTCCGCTTCGCGATGCGAAGCCCCCAGGCTTTCAGGGGCGACATGACCCGCACCCGCCCGAGGATACTGGCGGCGGCCTCGAAGAGCATCACGCGCACGCGTGCATCCCCTGCCTTGGTGATGCGGCCCACGATGTCGGTCTTGCCCGACTGCCATCGCCGTGGTGTCAGCCCGAGCCAGGCACCGACGTCGCGGGAACGGGGAAACCGGTCGGGATCGTCCACCGCGCTGCGGAAGTAAGGGCCACGATGACACCGACGCCGGGCATCGTCATCAACAGCCGCGTCACGGGATCGGACTTCGCGAGCGCTGTCAGTTGACCATCGACCCGGGCCAATTCGTCGAGGAGAAGCGCGCGCACGCGCAGCATCGCGTCCACGATGCCTTCGAGGACCTCATGGCCGTCAGCGAGCTCACGTGCCCGTGCCACCCGGGTCCTTCGTGTCACGGCGCCCATCTTGAGCCCAGAGTTCCGGAGCGCGGCGCGGCGCGGGTTTTCCGTCGCCGTCACCTTCTCCACCAGGAACGTGCGTGCGGTGAGCAGAGCGCGGGTTTCCCGAGCGTCGAGCGATCTGACATGCACCCGCTTGAACCAGCCGAGACGCACGAGCTGAGCGATGCCGCGGGCGTCGTGGCGATCCGTCTTCACGCGCATGGCGGCAAAGGCGGCGCGGACGTGGCGCGCCTCCATCACGGACACCGAAAAACCCTCTTTGACCAGCCCTTCATGGAGCCATTGCGATGGTGACCCCGCCTCGAGCCCCACATGCTGGATGCGGCGCCCCTGATGGCGGATGGCCCTGGCGATCGCCTTTGGCTCGCTCGGGGCGCGAGCTTCCTTGACGATACGGCCGCCTTCATCGACGACGCAGACATGCCTCTCGTCGAGCGACACATCGAGACCTGCGAAAAACTCCATTGCTGAACTCCTGGATCGGTTGCGACGCAGGAGAGGGTCCTGACGTCGACACCTGGCGCAAAGCCCGATCAGCGCATCTGTAC
>NZ_BSYI01000118.1 GCF_030270585.1 Paralimibaculum aggregatum | reverse complement strand
CGTAAGCGCTGTCTGGAGCCCACGTTGCTGGTGAGACGTTCGTTAGGTTGAAACGATCCTGGATGTGAAGGGATCGTTTCATGAAACATGTCGACCAAAACGACCAATATTTGTTGGCGGAAGTGAGATCCGTTGCCGAGCGCATGTCGGTCCTCGAGGGGCCGACCGGCCGGCGTAGCTGGCCCGACGATGAGAAGGCACGGATCGTCATGGAGAGCTTTGCGCCGGGCGCACGGGTCAACGAGGTGGCGCGGCGCCACGGGCTGACGCCGCAGCATCTCTCGACCTGGCGAAGCCTCGCGCGGAAAGGAAAACTGGCCTTGCCGGAGGCGCCAGAGACGGAGCCGGCATTCTCGGTTCTCAAGATCGACGACGGGCCGGCACTGGTGGGCAAAGGATCGATCGAGATCGAGGCGGGCGGCGTGGTATTGCGGCTCGCCTCCGACACGCCTGCCACGCGGATTGCCGAGATTGCAGCGGCGCTCGGCGAGAAGCGGTGCCCGAGCCGGTGATTGTCCCGACCGCCGGGGTGCGAATCGTGATCGCGACGAAGCCGGTGGACTTCCGGAAAGGCCATGACGGGCTGGCGGCCGTCGTTCAGAACGAGCTCGGTCTCGATCCGCATTCTGGCGTGATCGTGGTGTTCCGCCCGAAGCGAGCCGACAGGGTCAAGATCCTGACCTGGGACGGCACCGGGCTGGTGCTCGCCTACAAGCGCCTCGAGGACGGCCGCTTCGCCTGGCCGGCGATCCATGATGGCGTGATGCGGCTCAGCCGTGCGCAGTTCGAAGCGCTCTTCGAAGGGCTCGACTGGCGCCGCGTTTGGGGCACCCGGGTGCGCCGGCCCGCTGCGGCAGAGTGACTCGGACGCCATCCAGGCTGCCGCAAGGTGCTGACCTTACGGTAGAATCTCCACATGGAGAGCCCTGCCGCTGATATCGATCTAAGCGCGCTGCCGCCCGCCTATCGGGCGGTGTTCGAGGCGCAGAAGGCCCGGATCGCGGAGCTGGCCGAGATCAACAAGCGCCTCGAGCACCTGGTCCACGAACTCCGACACACAGTCCACGGCAAGCGCTCGGAAAAGCTGACCGAGGACGAGCGCCAGCTCTCCTTCGAGGACCTTGAAGTGGCGGTGGCGGAGGTTCAAGAGGCGGCGGACCAGGCCCCTGCGACGCCTGGAGCGTCGCGCAGG
>NZ_BSYI01000117.1 GCF_030270585.1 Paralimibaculum aggregatum | reverse complement strand
CAGCCTTCACCGTGAAAGGGGCTCGCGGCCAGCAGCGCCCGGATCTCGCCCGCCAGCGCGTCGTCGGACATCGGGCCACGTGGTCCCGGCCGGCAGCGCGGCGCTTGTGCCCGGTTGGCAGCCCGGAGCTGGCGGAAGACCGTCGCCCGGCTCAGCCGCCACACCCGGCAGACGCGGGCCAGACCGTAGGCGTGCTTCGCGGAGAGCGAGACCGTCCGGCTCATCGCCTCGACCTCCGCCGGGAGAAAGGGACGCCGCCCGCCATCCGGTCGATCTTCGCCTCGAGGAGCTCGTTGGCCATGGTCAGGTCGCCGATCTTCTCCTTCATGGCACGCAGCTCGCGGTCGCGGTGGTCCTCCGGCCGGCTCTTCAGCGACGCCTCGCCGGCAGCCAGGAAATCGTCCCGCCAGGCGCTCAGATCCGCAGCCGTCACGCCCAGCTCCCGCGAAACAAGCTCGAGATCCTCACCACGCAGAAGTCGAAACACCGCCTCCTGCCTGCGCTTCGCCGACATGCGCCGCTTCCGCGGCGCGGCGGGCGCGTCTGCGCCAGCGTGATGGGCGCCCTCCGACACGCCCGCCCCAGCTCTCAATTCGTCCATCGTGGCCCCTCCTGTCCGGGGCCGCCATCACCCAATCGCCTGTCTCACGCAACCGTACTCCGGGGGAATCCCGACGAAGCGCATCGTCGGCCGCGTGACCGCCTCGGCGATCGCCTCCGCGTCTGCGGCGTCAGTCTTGCCCCTCTTCACGTACGGTTTGACGTAGTGCGGCGGCATCAGGCGCACGGTATGCCCCATGGCACTCAGCTCGCGCGCCCAGTGGTGTACCGAGGCGCAGACCTCCATGCCAACGAGACAGGGCGACAAACCGGCGAAGAACTTCAGCACGGCCCCGCGCCGAAGCGCGCGACGGATTGCGGGGCGGCCCTCCGCATCAAGCGCATGGACCTGAAAGTGTTCTCCGCCAGATCGAGACCGACGACCGAGATTGCATGCACGATGTGGCTCCTATGGAATGCGTCCTCGACCGACAAACAAGGTCGCGACGGGAGCCGAGCCCGTCCACAGCATCACTCCACTCCAGAAAGCTGGTCATCAACGCAACCGAAGCGGAAAGCGGCATTGCCAGCACAGTGTGAATTCGCGTCAGGAAGCCTTTCCCGCGCGCTGCGTGTGGCCGCTGGCAGGAACGCGCATACAAGACTTGCAGCTCCCGTGGAGGGCGTCTCCCCGTGCCCCTGCGTGA
>NZ_BSYI01000116.1 GCF_030270585.1 Paralimibaculum aggregatum | reverse complement strand
CTCAGCTTGACGCGTGCTTGAAGTTCCAGGGCAGGAGGTCATCAAGGCGCTCGTTGGGGTGACCGCGGGCGATCGCCTTGAGGGTTGCCTTGAGATAGGCGAAGGGCTCGATGCCGTTGATCTTGGCCGTCTCGATTAGCGAGGCGATGCGGCCCCAAGCTTTGCCGCCCTCGTCATGACCGGCGAAGAGCGCATTCTTGCGATTGAGAGCTATTGGCCTGATCAGGTTCTCGACGCCGTTGGAGTCGATCTCGACGCGGCCGTCGGCGAGGAAGGTCTGCAACCCGTCCCAATGGCGGTTGATATAGGCGAGCTTCTCGCCGAGGCGGGACTTGGCGGAGACGCGCGTTCGCACCTCTTCCAGCCATGTGCCGAAGCTCTCCACGAGGGGTGCCGTGCGTGCCTGCCGAGCGGAGAGGCGCTGGCCGGGTCCGGTGCCGCGGATCTCGCGCTCGATCTCGTAGAGCTTCCTGATGCGCTCCAGCCCCTCGGCGGCGATCGCCGAGCCATCTCGGTCAAAGATTTCGCGGAGCTTGCGCCGCGCATGGGACCAGCAATGGGCCACGGTGACCGGGTCGCCGCCTTTGCGCTTGGGTCTGGTCAGGCGAATGTAGCCGGGATAGCCGTCGATCTGCAGGATGCCGTCGAAGCCCTCGAGGAACCTCTCGGCATGCTCGCCGCCTCGGCCGGGAGCATAGAAGTAGACGACACCAGGCGGATCGGCTCCGGCCCAGTTCCGGTCGTCGCGCGCCAAAGCCCAAAGGAAGCCGGTCTTGGTGCGCCCGCGGCCCGGGTCGAGCACCGGCGCCGTGGTTTCGTCCATGAAGAGCTTGGTGGAGCGCTTCAGATGCTCAGCCAGCCGATCGACCACGGGCCCGAGATGGAAGGCGGCCTTGCCGACCCAGCCGGCGAGCGTCGAGCGATGCAGCTCGATCCCCGAGCGGGCCAGGATCTGGCTCTGTCTGTAGAGCGGGCAGTGGTCGGCGTATTTGGAGACCAGCACGTGGGCGATCGCGCCCTCGGTGGGCAGCGCCCCCTCGATCAGATGCGGGGCCGCGGGCGCCTGGGTGACGCCATCCGTGCAGGCCCGGCAGGCGTATTTGGGGCGCACCGTCACGATCACCCGCAGCTGCGCGGGGACAATGTCCAACCGTTCCGTTCGGTCCTCGCCGATCCGGTGCATCTCGCCGCAGCCGCAGGGGCAGAGCGTGCTTTCGGGCTCGATCATCTCCTCGATCCGGGGCAGGCTCTCCGGCAGGTTGCCGAGGTTCCGGTTGACGGGCGG
>NZ_BSYI01000115.1 GCF_030270585.1 Paralimibaculum aggregatum | reverse complement strand
GACAACATCAACATCATCGCGCGGCGTCTGGACGTCTCGGGCGACGGTGTGAACAATGACGAGCCGGACGACATCGTCGACACCAATGCGGATGGCCAGATCCTGGTCGGCCGCGACTTCCGTCTCGACCTTCCGGACGACGACGACCTGACGACGCAGACCGTGACGGTGACGATCGACCCGATCGACGACAACGTGAACGGCATCGACCGCCCGGGCCAGAACGACCTGTGGAACACCTTCGTGGGCCTGACCTTCGCGGTGACCACCGGTTCCGGCGAGGAGCAGATCGACGTCGCGATCTTCGACCGCAACGACGACGAGCTCGACGGCAACCCGCCGATCTTCGCGACCGATGTTGCGGGCGACATCCAGGCCTCGCTGGCCGAGGCGTTCCCGGATGTCGACTTCACCGTCTCGGCGATCGTCGATCCGGCGGGCACGGCGACCGATCTCGACCTGATCCAGATCACCTTCGACCCGAGCGCGCTCGGCGGCGACCAGGTGCTCTCGGTGACGGACGCGATCTTCGTCTCGCGCGCCGCGGTGTTCGGCAACTCCGCCTTCACCGTCGACACCGAGGCCTCCGAGGACACCATCGAGGGTGCCGAGTTCTTCGAGGATGACGAGATCGTCTTCCGCGCCTACGAGAACCGGGTCGACGACGAGTCGTTCCCCGATGCGCAGCAGTCGCTGGGCCGCGAGGCCTATGCCGAGGACATGGTCGTCGGCGTCCAGAACGGCACCACCAAGCTGGTCGAGGGCCAGGAGTACCGGATCCTGATCGAGGACCTGAAGGAGAACGACACCGTCTCGATCACCTTCAACGGCAAGACCTACACCCGGACCGTGGATTTCGGCGGCGACGCCGAGAGCCAGACCACCTACGAGTTCCTCCAGGAGTTCGCGGCGCAGATCAACGCCGAGATCCTGCGCGACCCGCACAGCCGTGACGGCCAGATCTACATCGAGGTGACGGACAGCTTCGGCTCCGACATCGGCGAGGGCTCTGCCGGCGAGGGCGGTTCGGGCACGCTGATCGTGCGCGAGCGCGAGACCTCGGACGACGAGGCCGAGCACGTCTTCATCAAGTTCCCGCAGGTCGAGATCGACAACAACTCGGGCGGCGACGAGCCGAACGTGATCGTCAAGGAGACCTCGGACACCTCGGTGGTGATCTTCGAGTACGACTACCGCGACCTGGAGAACGACGGTCTGAACCGCGGCTACGGTGCCTTCGAGCAGCGTGACGGCGGCACCCTCTCCGACGACAACCGCCGCTTCATCACCTA
>NZ_BSYI01000114.1 GCF_030270585.1 Paralimibaculum aggregatum | reverse complement strand
CCACCGGTCATGGTGTCGGAGCCGAGACCGCCCGTCGAGCCGCCGGCCACGCCACCGAAGGTCTCGATGATGTCGTCGCCGTCGCCGCCGTCGAGCTCGTCGTTGCCACGGTTGCCGCGGATGACGTCGTCGCCGTCGCCGCCGTTGATGACATCGTCGCCGGTGCCGCCGGAGATGTCGTCATCCCCCTCGCCGCCGTCGATCACGTCATCGCCGTCGTTGCCGAGCAGACGGTCGTCGCCGTCGCCGCCGTCGATGGTGTCGTCGCCATCCTGGCCGCGGATGAAGTCGTCACCCTCGCCGCCGTCGATGTCGTCGTCGCCGTCGCCGCCGTCGATGTCGTCGTCGCCCTGCTCGCCGAAGATCACGTCGTCGCCGTCACCGCCGTCGATGGTGTCGTCGTCGGACTCGCCCTCGCCGTCGGTCTCGTCGGTGTCGTCGTCGGCGTCACCACCGTAGATGGTGTCGTCGCCGTCGCCGCCGTCGATCTCGTCGTCGCCGCCGTTGCCGGTGATCAGGTCGTCGCCGTCGCCGCCGAAGAAGTCCTCACCCCAGTCCTCGTCGTTGCCGGTGAGGGTGTCGTCGCCGTCGCCGCCGATGACCTCGAGGTCGCCGGACATCAGGCCGGCGGACTTCGCGGTCAGGTTGTCGGAGGACAGCAGGTTGATCACCTCCTCGCCCTCGTCCGAGCTGGCCTGGAAGATCACCGTGCCCTCGCCGTCGATCACCAGATCGTCGAAGTCGAAGGTGGTGCTGGAGATGATGACGGTGCCGCCATGCAGGTTCAGCTTGTCGACGCCCAGCATCACCGCGTTGCGCAGGTCGAGGGTCTGGCCCACGCCCTGGTCCGTGGTGGCGCCGAGGCCGGTGCCCGCCTCGAGATCGATGTCGACGGAGCCGGTGGTGTTGATGTCGTTGACCGCGACATCCATGCCATCCATGCCGTCGATGCGGATCGAGTCCTCGTCGACGCGGACCACGTCGTAGCCGCGGGCCTCGAGCGCATCCTCGATCGCGTTGGTGACCTCGATCGGATCGGTGGCATCCGCCACGTCGCCGACGATGATGGTCTCGGTGACGTTCTTGCCCTTGATCAGGAAGTCGAAGACGAAGCCCTCGTTCTCGTCGTCGCCGTCCTCGTCCTCCTCGTCGCCGTTGTCGCCGTCACCCATGAAGGTGATGGTGACGCCGTCGCCGTCGAGAACATCGTCGAGATCGGTGACGTTGAGCACGAAGCCGCCCGAGGCATCGGTGATGACATCGTCGATCTCGGTCGGGTCGGACTCGTCGCTGTCATCA
>NZ_BSYI01000113.1 GCF_030270585.1 Paralimibaculum aggregatum | reverse complement strand
TGCGCCCCGGATGTGCGCTGCCTCGTGGTGCGGCGCACCGGCGGCGAGGTGCCGTTCGATCCGGCGCGCGACATCTGGTACCACGACGAGGTCGAGCGCGTGACCGACCACTGCGCGCCGGTGGAGATGAACGCCGAGGACCCGCTGTTCATCCTCTACACCTCCGGCAGCACCGGCAAGCCGAAGGGGGTGGTGCACAGCTCGGGCGGCTATCTCGCCTATGCCTCGATGACGCACCAGTACGTCTTCGACTACCGCCCCGGCGAGATCTACTGGTGCACGGCGGATGTCGGCTGGGTCACCGGGCACTCCTACATCGTCTACGGCCCGCTGGCCAACGGCGCCACCACGCTGATGTTCGAGGGCGTGCCGACCTGGCCGGATGCCGGGCGCTTCTGGCAGGTCTGCGCCAAGCACAAGGTCAACATCTTCTATACCGCGCCGACCGCGATCCGCGCGCTGATGGGCCAGGGCGACGAGCATGTCACGCGGCACGACCTCTCCAGCCTGCGCGTGCTCGGCTCGGTGGGCGAGCCGATCAACCCCGAGGCCTGGCGCTGGTATCACGCGGTGGTCGGCAAGGGCGCCTGCCCGATCGTCGACACCTGGTGGCAGACCGAGACCGGCGGCATCCTGATCTCGCCGCTGCCGGGCGCCACCGCGCTGAAGCCGGGCTCGGCGACGCGGCCCTTCTTCGGCGTGCAGCCCTGCGTGCTCGACGAGAAGGGCGCGGAGATCGAGGCCACCGCCTGCGAGGGCGTGCTGGCGATCAAGGACAGCTGGCCCGGGCAGATGCGCACCGTCTGGGGCGATCATGACCGCTTCGTCTCGACCTATTTCGAGATGTTCAAGGGCTACTACTTCTCCGGCGACGGCTGCCGCCGCGACGCCGACGGCTACTACTGGATCACCGGCCGGGTCGACGACGTGATCAACGTCTCCGGCCACCGCATGGGCACCGCCGAGGTCGAGAGCGCGCTGGTCGCGCATCCGGCGGTCGCCGAGGCCGCGGTGGTCGGCTACCCGCACGAGATCAAGGGCCAGGGCATCTACTGCTACGTGACGCTGATGGCCGGCCACGAGCCCTCCGACGCGCTGCTCAAGGAGCTGCAGAACCATGTCCGCACCGAGATCGGCCCGATCGCCAAGCCGGACGTGATCCAGTGGGCGCCGGGCCTGCCCAAGACCCGCTCCGGCAAGATCATGCGCCGCATCCTGCGCAAGATCGCCGAGAACGAGACCGGCGCGCTCGGCGACACCTCCACCCTCGCCGACCCCGCCGTCGTCGACGACCTCATCGCAAACCGAGCCGTCAAGTAACCAACACACGCCCCCC
>NZ_BSYI01000112.1 GCF_030270585.1 Paralimibaculum aggregatum | reverse complement strand
GGCGGGCGTTTCCTGCGCGAGGGACTGTCGGGAATTTCGTGTGCGGGCGGGCTGTTGAACATCAGCCGGCCATGGCTCGGGTGAAGCGCTCGCCGAAGAGGACGGCGAACTGTGCCTTCGCCATGCACCACTCACGCGCAGGCATGGTCCATTCTTTCTCGGCGCGGTTCAAGACGAGAAAGAGGAGCTTCATGGCCGCTTCGTCGGTCGGGAAATGGCCGCGGGCCCGGATCGCCCGGCGCAGCTTCGAATTGAGCGCCTCTATGGCGTTCGTGGTGTAGAGCAGCCGGCGCACGTCGGCAGCGAAGCCGTAGAACGGCACCACTTCCGGCCAGGCCCGGCGCCAGCTCTGGGCGATCGCGGGATACTTCGTGCCCCAGGTGCCTTCCTCGAATGCCGCGAGGGCCGCGGCGCCGGCCTCGGCATCGAGGGCGCGGTAGATGCCCTTCAGCTCGGCCGCGACCGCCTTGCGGTCCTTGTACGACACGAAGTCGAGGCTGTGGCGCAGAAGATGGACGATGCAGGTCTGGACGGTTGCCTCAGGAAAGACGGCGGTGATCGCCTCGGGGAAGCCCTTGAGCCCGTCGACCACTGCCAGGAGCACGTCTTCGACGCCGCGATTGCGCAGCTCGTTCATCACCCGCAGCCAGAATTTGGCGCCCTCGTTCTGCTCGAGCCAGAGGCCGAGGATCTCCTTGGCGCCGTCGGCCCGGACCCCGAGGGCGATGTGCACCGCCTTGTTCCTCACCAGCCCCTCGTCGCGGACCTTGATCCGCAGGGCATCGAAGAAGACCAGCGGGTAGACCGGCTCGAGCGGGCGGGACTGCCAGGCCGCGATCTCCTCGAGCACCGCGTCGGTAACGGCGCTGATCAGGTCGGGCGAGACGTCGATCCCGTACAGATCCCGCAGGTGCCCCACGATCTCGCGGGTGCTCATCCCTCTGGCATACATGGAGATTATCTTCTCGTCGAAGCCGGGGAAGCGCCGCTGGTACTTGGCGATCAGCTGAGGATCGAAGCTCGCCTGGCGGTCGCGCGGGATCTCGAGTCCAATCTTGCCGGTGTCCGTCGTCACCGTCTTGCGGCCGTAGCCGTTGCGGCTGTTGCCGGGCTCTCCGGACGCGAGATGATGGTCCATCTCCGCGTTCAGCGCCCGCTCGGCGAGCGCCTTCTTCAGGTCGTCGAGCAGGCCACCCGCATCAAAGGCGGTCTTCGGGTCGGCGCCGGCCAGAAGCTGATCGAGCAGCTCGTCCGGGATCTTGGGGGCTTTGCGTCGGGCCATGGGGGATCTCCTTCCTTCCCAATATGCCCGCCCGCACACGAAATTCCCGACAGTCCC
>NZ_BSYI01000111.1 GCF_030270585.1 Paralimibaculum aggregatum | reverse complement strand
CAATCTTCAAGTTAACGGAAGAGTATGTTGTTTGCTGTTTTCGCTCAAGGAGAACAACAGGGTGTAGAAGCTGGCCGAATTCGCGCGGGCGTTGAAAACCGGCGCGCTTTCCGGGCCGGTATCCGAAGTCATGCATGCGTGAATTGTCGGCAGGAGAACTTGCGCTTTCCCGGCTGCGGGCGCTGGCCATGGCGGCACGCGTTCCGGCCGCCTGCCCTGCCGGGGTCGGGCGTCCTGCGGAGCCGGAAAACCTGGGCGACGCCGGCGGCAGCGAATCGAAACCCCGCGGAAGTCTCTGGGTTCAGTAGAAAATAAGTCATCCGTGAACTTTTCGGACGTGGGCAGAACCGATCCCGGGGAAGTCGAAGTATTGCAATCATAAGGCGATCGACCGTGCCGATACGGTGCGCTTAACGTGTAATTCGTCGCGGTTTCGGGCAGTTGATCCAAGTTGGACATTCTCCGCCCGGGTCCCTTGATGTAAGCTCGAATTGTCTGGCGGGTGGGACGGCCAGCGCTCCGGTCGGAGCGGACCGGACATGTGATCGGTAAGTGTGTGCTGTCAGGTTGGTAGATTAGCGAGCGCGTGACGGGCGGGTTTTTCCGCCATTGGCGCAGGTATTGGCGCCGGACAACGCTCTCCATCGCTGAACCCCTCTTGGCGGCCGCCGCGCATGTGTCGGGCAATGGTCTCCGTTGGTCTGCGCCGAGAGGCGCCGCGTGCGTCGTTGGTTCGTGCGTTGTCAGTTAGTGAATCGGGAGCTTTGTGAGATGGCGAAGAAGGACAAGTCCAACAACGGCAAGGGCAAGGGCAACAACCCGGTGCAGCCGGTCGACGACACCCCGCCCGTGGACACCCCGCCTTTGACCGGGGACGGCGCCGGCACCACGTCCGCGTCGATCACCGGCGAGCGCGTGTTCGTCTTCGAGGGCCCCGGCGGCTTCACCGCGGTGGCCACGATCAGCGAGGCCGGCGGCGATCTCCTGGTGCATCTCGAGGTGCTCGAGGATGGCGGCGATATCGGCGATCTGCGCGGCTTCTTCCTCGACATCGGCGACGAGAGCCTGCTCTCCGGCATGAGCGTCTCCGGCGACGACATCACCAAGGTGAAGATCGAGGCGAACGCGGTCACCGATCTCGGCAAGGGCAACAATGTCAACGGCGAGGTCGCGAACGGCACCGGCCCCTTCGATCTCGGCGTCTCGATCGGCACCCAGGGCATCGGCAAGGACGACATCCGGCAGACCACCTTCACCATCACGCATGACACGGTCGATCTCTCGCTCGACCTGATCTCCGGCGATCTCGCGGTGCGCACCACCAGTGTCGGCCCCGCCGGGGGCAGCCGCGAGGGCTCGCTGAAGCTGACGGGCGAGGAAGAGCCCGATCTTCTGGGTTCCC
>NZ_BSYI01000110.1 GCF_030270585.1 Paralimibaculum aggregatum | reverse complement strand
GGCGGACTCAAGCGATCGTCGCGACACCCCATTGGAGGAGGTTGCGATGACGACGAGGAAGCGGCGTTCGGCCAAATCGACACGGCGAGGGTTGCGCTCGCCCGGTCGGCCACCGGTTTCGCGGCGCGAACACCGACTATCGTTCTGGTTGGCGATCGCAGCCGGGCGCTCCAGCGAAGACGCGGCGGTGTGTGCCGGAGTATCGCCTCCCGTGGGAACCAGGTGGTTCCGGGAGGCCGGCGGCATGCCACCATCGCAGTTTGCCCCATCGTCGGAGCCGCTGACGGGGCGGTACCTGTCTTTCGGCGAGCGCGAGGAGATTGCGCTTCTCCGGGCACGCGGTCACGGCGTCCGGGAGATTGCCCGCCGGCTGGGGCGTGCACCCTCGACCGTGTCTCGCGAATTACGCAGGAACGCGGCCACGCGCGGCGGCGGCTTCGAGTACCGGGCCACGACCGCCCAGTGGCACGCAGATCGTTCCGCGCGTCGTCCGAAGCGAGCCAAGTTGGCCGTGAACGCTAAGCTTCGCGACTATGTGCAGGATAGGCTCGCCGGGCGGATCACGGCGGCGGGTGGCAAAGAGATCCGAGGGCCGAAGATCGCCTGGAAGGGACGCCGCGCCGGCCGGCGACAGGATCGACGTTGGGCAAAGGCGTGGAGCCCGGAACAGATCGCCAGCCGGCTCAAGCTCGACTTCCCGGAGGACGAGGACATGCGCGTCAGCCACGAGGCCATCTACCAGTCGCTTTACATTCAGGGCCGTGGTGCGCTGAAGCGCGAACTCACCGCCTGCCTGCGCACGGGACGGGCGCTTCGCCTGCCGAGATCCCGCCTCAGCGGCCGCGGCAAGTCGTTCGTCACGCCGGAGGTGATGATCAGCGAGCGTCCGGCGGAAGTTGCTGATCGCGCCGTGCCCGGCCACTGGGAGGGCGATCTGATCCTCGGGCTCGGCAGCTCGGCGATCGGCACACTGGTGGAGCGCACCACGCGCTTCACGCTGCTACTTCATCTGCCGCCCATGCCCGGTCATGGAAGCGGCAAACGGGCGAAGAGCGGTCCCGCGCTTGCGGGCCACGGCGCCGAGGCCGTGCGCGACGCCATCGCCGGCGCAATCAAGACGCTCCCCGAGCAGCTGCGCCGGTCGCTGACCTGGGATCAGGGAGCCGAGATGGCAAGGCACATCGAGCTGCGCATCGAGACCGGGCTCGGCGTCTACTTCTGCGATCCTCACAGCCCGTGGCAGCGCGGCTCAAACGAGAACACGAACGGGCTGCTGCGCCAGTACTTCCCGAAAGGCACAGACCTGGCTGCACATGGCGCGACCGACCTCGCTGCGGTCGCCCACGCTCTCAATACCCGGCCGAGGAAAACGCTGGGCTGGAGAACCCCCGCAGAGGCGCTGGACGAAATTCTTCGCACGCCCCAGAAAGATCCTGTTGCGACGACCGCTTGAGTCCGTCCT
>NZ_BSYI01000109.1 GCF_030270585.1 Paralimibaculum aggregatum | reverse complement strand
GACGCGCGCCCGCGAGGCGGCGCTGGCGCGGGCCGAGGCGCGCTGCGAGCGGCAGGCCCGGCACGATCCGCTGACCGGGCTCGCCAACCGCGCCGAGCTGCGCAGCCGCATCGCCGCGGCGCTGGCGGCGGGGGCGGCGGCGGGGCGGGGCACCGGGCTCTGCCTGATCGATCTCGAGCATTTCCAGGAGCTCAACGAGACCCGCGGGCAGGAGGTCGGCGATGCGCTGCTCTGCCGGACCGCGGCGCTGCTGCGCGGGCGCCTGCCGGCGGATCATCTGCCGGCCCGGGTCGACGGCGACAGCTTCGCGGTGCTGGCGCCGGAGCAGACCGGGGTCGAGGCGGTGCACGGGCTGGCGCGCGAGCTCGGCGCGGCGCTCGGCCGGCCGGTGCTGCTCGAGGGCACGGCCTGGGCCTCGGCGGCGAGCATCGGCGTCGCCTGGGCGGCGCCGGGGGAGCCGAGCGCGACCCGGCTGATCGGCGAGGCGGAGGCGGCGCTGCGCGACGTCAAGGCGCATCGGCGCGGCGGCGTCGGGCTCTATTCGCCGGCCATCGGCAAGCCCTTCGCCGACCGCGCGCGGATCGCGGCGGAGCTGCGCCGGGCGGCGGCGGAGGGGCAGTTCGTCGCGCATTTCCAGCCGCAGCTGCGGCTCGGCGATGGCGGCCTGCTCGGCTTCGAGGCGCTGGTGCGCTGGGACCACCCGGAGAAGGGGGTGCTGGAGCCCTGCTACTTCCTCGAGATCGCCGCCGATGCCGGGCTGATGGAGGCGATCGACAGCGCCATGCTCGAGCGCGCGCTCGACGGGCTGGTGCGGATGCGGGCGACCGGCCATGCGGTGCCGCGGGTCTCGCTCAACCTCTCGGCGGTGGCGCTGCGCGATCCGGGCCGGGTCGACCGCATCCTCTGGGCGGTGGACCGGCGCGACCTGGTGCCCGCCGACCTGGCGGTCGAGCTGCTGGAAACCGTGCGCATCGTCGGCGATGCCGATCCGGCGGTGGCCTGCATCGACCGGCTGGCACGGCTCGGCTTCGGCACCGAGCTCGACGATTTCGGCACCGGCTATGCCTGCCTCGCCAACCTCTCGCGGCTGAACGTGAGCGCGCTGAAGATCGACCGCTCGCTGGTGCGCCAGATGCGCGCCGGCGGCGGCGAGGGCGAGAGCCAGGGGCGGGAGATCGTGCGGGCGATCATCGCGCTGGCCGGGCGGCTCGGGGTCTCGGTGCTGGCCGAGGGGATCGAGCGCGCCGAGGAGACGGCGCTGCTGCGCGAGCTCGGCTGCGGGCTCGGCCAGGGCTTCGCCTTCGGCCGGCCGATGCCGCTCCCCGCGGTGCTCGACTGGCTGGCGGCGCGCAGCCCCGAAGCGCCCCGCCGCGCCTCCGCCTGAGCGTCCGACCCACGGCCCAATCCGGGAAGGCTCCCTGCCGGCAGCGCCTCGCGGCACCGGCCCTACCGGGGCGCCAGACGGCCCGCCGGGCCGGTGCGCCAGGCCGCCCGCCGGAGC
>NZ_BSYI01000108.1 GCF_030270585.1 Paralimibaculum aggregatum | reverse complement strand
CTATCCCGCATTTCTCACCAAGGCGGGTGCATCGGGGCTCTGGATCGGTGAAGTGTGAGTGCTAACAGACACTTGTGCCGATCCGGTAGGAGCTCCGATGCCTACAGAATGTAGCCTGAAGTCGATGGTCTTTGCACGCGTCGAAGGGCGCGACGTGGTGGCGGATTTCGGAGGGGGCGCGATCACCTCGGACGCTGGCGCGCTGCTGCTGGGCGCGACCGATAGGGCGATCGGGCTGGTGGAGCGCTTTGCCGCCTGCTTCTCCGACGGCCGGACACCGGGGCGCGTCTCGCACGACCTGTCGACCCTGGTCGGCCAGCGGGTCTTCGGCATCGCGCTCGGCTACGAGGATCTCGTCGATCACGACGACCTGCGCCGCGATCCCGCCCTGGGCGCGGCGCTGGGCCGGCTCGAGGCGCGCCGTCCGGGGCTGGCGCCGCTCGCGGGCAAGAGCACGCTGAACCGACTGGAGCATGCGCCCGCCGGGACGGATCGCTACCGCCGCATTGGCCACGATCCGGCGGCCATCGAGGCACTGTTCGTCGATCTCTTCCTCGATGCCCACGCGAAGGCGCCGGCGCGGATCACCCTCGACCTGGACGCCACCGACGACCCGATCCACGGGCACCAGGAGGGGCGCTTCTTCCACGGCTACTACGACTGCCACTGCTACCTGCCGCTCTACATCTTCTGCGGCGACCACCTCCTCGCGGCGAAACTCAGGCGCTCCAACATTGACGCCAGCGCCGGTGCGACGGAGGAGATCGCACGGATCGTCGAGCGCATCCGTGCGCGCTGGCCGCGGGTGAAGATCCTGCTGCGCGCCGACAGCGGCTTCGCCCGCGAGGCTCTGATGGCGTGGTGTGAAGCAATCAAGGTGGATTTCCTCTTCGGCCTGGCCCGCAACGCCCGGCTCGTCGAGCACATCCACATCGACCTCGCTTGGGCAGAGGACGATGCCGAGCGCACAGGCCGGTCTGCCCGCCGCTTCGCCGACTTCCGCTGGCGCACACGCAACAGCTGGAGCCGCCGGCGCCGCGTCGTCGCCAAGGCCGAGTGGATGCCAGGGCGCGGTGAGGCCGATGCCAACCCGCGCTTCGTCGTCACCTCGCTGCCTGCCACCGAGATCGGCGCCCGTGCTCTCTACGAGCGGCTCTACTGCGCCCGCGGCGACATGGAGAACCGGATCAAGGAGTGCCAGCTCGACCTCTTCGCCGATCGGACCAGCGCCGCGACCATGCGCGCCAACCAGCTTCGCCTGTGGTTCGCCTCCATGGCCTATGTCCTGATCGCCGCGCTGCGCCGGCGCGCACTCGCTCACACCCGCCTCGAGCGCGCCACCTGCGGCACGATCCGGCTCAGGCTCCTCAAGATCGGCGCCCAGGTCACCCGCAGCGTGCGCCGCGTCCGCGTCGCCATGGCCTCGGCTTGCCCCTGCGCCGACGTGTTCGCGATCGCCCACACCCGATTATGCCGCTGAGCCCGCAGCGCGCCCGCACGCCCGACCCGTCAACCCGCAAACCGAGCATCCTCCCAAACCCCGCCAGTCAGCAGGGCGCATCCCCCGTGCCTGCAAACGCTCCACTGCCCGTGGCGAGCACACCGGCAGGGTTTCGTCACGGGCGGCAACTCATTGGTGAGAGATGCGGGCTAGCGAGACCA
>NZ_BSYI01000107.1 GCF_030270585.1 Paralimibaculum aggregatum | reverse complement strand
CCGCCGAGGAACTGCCCGGCCTCGTCGGAAAACACCCCGAGGCTCGGCGCGCCCTCGGCAAAGAGCCGGATCAGCCCTTCATAGGTGGGCTCGTTGGCCAGCCGGTAGGGCAGCGGCGGCGCGACCGGCTCGGGCCCGAGCGCGTCGAGATCGGCATTGGTCGCGTCGAGAGCGCCGCTTCCCTGCCTGGCGGTGCCGAGGATGCTGTCCCGCCGGCCCTTCCAGATGGCGTGCCGGTTGCGCCAGGAGCCGAGCGTGGTGCGATGCGCCTGCATGGCCTCGCGCTCGACCTGCTTGATCACGTCCATGAAGGGGGCGTAACTGGCGCTCTTGCGCTCGCCGCTGCCGGCGATGCTGAGCGCATAGATCGAGACCGGGCGAACGCCGCCCAGCGTTTCGATGTCGGCGAAGCCCTGCACTGACAGGGATGCAGCGGCAAGGGCGGACTGCGCGCAGAGGGCAACCGGGGCCATCGACCGCTCCTGCACCGCCTCGACGGCGTCGCGGAGCGGGCCCAGGCTCTCCACCGGATAGGCGCGGGCCTTCGTCGTCTGAAGGATGATCGGCTTCGGCAGCGCGGGCTGGATCTCGGGCGCTGCGGCGCAGGCATCACGCAGTTTCATTGCGGGTCTCCATCGCCACATCGTTCCAGTCGCGCCCGGTGCCCGGCGGGGGCAGGATGCGCACAGCCCAGCCCGCGGCATGGGCGCGTTCGGCCAGGGCATGCGCCGCCGCCTCGCCGGGAGGGTCCCCGTCCGGGGCGATCACCAGCGCGCCGGCGGCGGCGGGCAGCCGCAGGCCCCTCACCCCGGAGGTCGAGAGCGCGGCCCAGACGCGCGGGTCACTGTCGTGAAGCTCGTCGCGGAGCGAGAGCGCGGTCTCGATACCCTCGGCCACCACGAGCGGGCCGGTGCCCTCGGAGAGCCGCACCGCACCGCCCTGGCAGGGGCCGAGCATCATCCGGTTCGGGGTGATCGCCGCCTTGCGGTCGGGCTCGGCGAGCCAGGTCCGGTGGATCGCCACCGCCGCGGCCTCGCCCTCGATCGCCACCGCCGCGACCAGCGCCGGGGATTTCCCCCTGGAGGGCCCGTGCCAGCAGGCGCGGTGGAAGCGGAGCGCCACCGGCAGCGGCCCGGCGATCGCCCGGGCCCGGAGATAGCGCTCGGCCAGCGTGCCCGTGGCCGGCACCGTTTCGTCCAGGATCGCCCGGGCGCGGCGGATCTTGTCCGTCCGCTCAGCGCGGGCCTTCTCCGCACGGTGTTGGTCGGCGGCGGGATCGGGGACGACCGGTTTCCCGTTGCCCGGGGCAAGGCCCCGGCTGCGCAGCGAGGCCAGCACCTCCTCGAAGGTGCAGCCGACCGAGCAGCGAAGCAGCAGACGGCCACCCTCGCCGTCGGACACCCGCAGGGCGGGCGTGCGGGTGTTGTCATGCGCCGGGCAGAAGGCGACGCCATACTGTCCGTACCAGCGCCCGCCGAGCGCCTGCACGATCACCTGCGCCTCGCCCCCGCGGTCGTTGTCGGGGTCCATGGATCAGGCCTCCTCGCGGGAGGCGATCCAGACGGCGATGTCGGCCTCCTTCCAGCCGACGGCCCGCGGGCCAAGCCGCACGGGCTTGGGGAACTCGCCGCGGGCTATATGGAGATAGATCGTGGAGCGCGCGAGGCCGGTGAGTTCCT
>NZ_BSYI01000106.1 GCF_030270585.1 Paralimibaculum aggregatum | reverse complement strand
CCGACCGAGGTATAGGGGTCGAAGTCGCGGATCTCGTAGCTGTCGAAGCCCGGGAAGGCGCCGGCGATCACCCCGAGGAGATCGAGCTCGGAGGCGCCGACCAGCGCGCCGAACTCGGTGCGCAGCTCCAGCACCGTGCCGCCGGTGATCGTGCCGGTGGTGAACACCGTCGAGGGGCCGTAGGCGCCGCGCTCGGCCGCGATGAAGCCGGAGAAGTTCCACTTCAGCCCGCCGGTTTCGGCCCAGGGCACGCCGTTGATGTTGATCCGCCCGAGCCCGGTCGTGGTCTCGAACTCGGTCACGGTGATCACGTCGCCCGGCAACGCGCCGGTGACGCCGCGCAGATAGGCATCGACATCGAGCACGCCGCGGTCGAAGAAATCCGCCAGCACGATCCCGGTGCCGCCCGTCACCCCCTGCGGCTGCAGCGAGAGCAGGCCCGGGCTCAGCGCCCCGGCATCGGCATCGCCATGATCCGGGAACGGCGCGACGCTGGCCTTGCCCGCCACCAGGCTGTCGCCGCCGCTGACATCGGCGCCGATCAGGTTCGGGTCGTCCGCCGGGTCCGGCGCGTTCAGCGCCGCCGAGAAGCCGGTGCTGGCCGTGAGCATGATCGCCTGGTTGGTCTCCGCGCCCTCGCCGGCGAGCCAGGCCGCGGCCCGGCTCAGCGCCTCGCCGACGCTGATCGTGTCGAAGCCGCCATCCTCGACGAAGTCGAAGACCCCGGCGAAGATCCCGCTGCCGGCGAGCCCGGCCGCGGCGTTGTCGGTGGTGGTCTGGTCGGTCGGGTCGAAGCCCGGCACCGTGACGTCGACGCCGGCGGCATCGACGATCACCTGCGCGGTGATCGGCGCGCCGCCGAAATCGGTCAGCACGGTGTTGATCGGCTCGCCCGCCGCCGGGCCGCCGGCGATCACCCGCGCATCGCTGGCCCGGGCATTGGTGAGCACCGCGATCGGCTGGCCGCCGCGGCCCTCGATCACCAGCTGCGCCGCCAGCTCCCAGAGCCCCATCAGCGCCGCATCCACCGGCGAGCCGGTGCGGCCCGAGCCGTTCGGATCGCCGGCCTCGGGGAAGTCGCCCGCGCCGCCGGGGCTGCCGGCCGCGTCGGAGACGTCGAGGATCGCCACGATCGACTGGCTCTGCGTGCGCGAGCTGGTCAGCGCGCCGGAGATCGCGATCTCGTCCAGCTGGTTCTCGGTGCGCAGCTCGACGCAGACGCAGTCGACATCGACATCGCCGATCACCGCCTTCGCCTCGCCGCCGAAATCCTCCGCGAAGCTGCCGTCGAAGCTCGAGGCCTCGCTCGACCAGGCCATGCCGACGATCGGGTCGAAGGCGCCGGCCAGGGTGCCCCCCACGACATCCACCAGCACGTCGTAGTTGTCGATGTCGTTCACCGTCGGGATCTGGCCGTCGGGCGTGTCGGTGGTGTTCTCCGCCCGCAGCGCCAGCACGTCGCCGGCCAGGATCACCGTGTCGATGCTGTCGTCGAAGCTGCCGTTGTCGTCCGCATCCTCCCAGATCAGGAAGCCGGTGAAGCCGGCCGGCGAGGTGCTGGAGGCGCCGTTCGTGACATTGCCGAAGCTGTCGAGCGCGATGTCGAGCGCGACCCGGATCTCGTGCAGGCCGCTGCCGGTCAGCGCCGGCAGCCCGTCCGCCATGGTGTAGATCTGCGAGGCCGCCGCCGACAG
>NZ_BSYI01000105.1 GCF_030270585.1 Paralimibaculum aggregatum | reverse complement strand
GCGGCTTAGGAGAAGAATTGTCCGCCGTTTGCGGAGATTGTGGAGCCGGTTATGAAGCCCGCGTCGTCGGAGGCGAGGAAGGCGACGCATCTGGCGATCTCCTCGGGCTCGCCGAGGCGGCCGACGGGGATCTGCGGGAGGATGTTCTTCTTGAGCACCTCCGCGTCGATGGCGCGGACCATCTCGGTGCCGATATAGCCCGGGCAGACGGCGTTGACGGTGACGCCCTTGAAGGCGCCCTCCTGCGCCAGCGCGCGGGTGAAGCCGATATCGCCGGCCTTGGCGGCGGAGTAGTTGACCTGGCCCATCTGCCCCTTCTGGCCGTTGACCGAGGAGATGTTGATGATCCGGCCGAAGCCGCGCGCGCGCATGCCGGGGAACACCGGGTGGGTCATGTTGAAGAGGCCGGTCAGGTTGGTGTCGATGACCTCCTTCCACTGCTGCGGCGTCATCTTGTGGAACATCCCGTCGCGCGTGATGCCCGCGTTGTTGACCAGGATGTCGACCGGGCCCTGGGCCTCCTCGACCGCCTTGATGCCGGCGGCGCAGGCGTCGTAGTCCGCCACCGACCACTTGTAGACCGCGATGCCGGTCTCGGCCCTGAAGGCCTCCGCCGCGGCATCGTTGCCCGCATAGTTCGCCGCCACCTCGCAGCCCGCCGCCTTCAGCGCCTTCGAGATCGCCGCGCCGATCCCCCGCGTGCCGCCCGTGACCAGTGCCACCCGTGCCATCGCCGTCCCTCCTTGTCGTCCGTTCCTGGTTACCATCCGGTTAACGGTTCGGTTAATGTTCCCTTAACCCTTCCGTGTCAGACAGGGCGCATGATCCGGCTCCTCGCATGGCTCCCGGCGATCCGCGCCCCGTCCCTCCGCCTCGCCGGCCTCAGCCGCGCTCGAGGCACATGGCGACACCCATGCCGCCGCCGATGCAGAGCGTGGCCAGCCCCTTCCTCGCGTCGCGCCGCTGCATCTCGTGCAGCAGCGTGGTCAGGATCCGCGCGCCCGAGGCGCCGATCGGGTGGCCGATGGCGATGGCGCCGCCGTTCACGTTCACGATCTCCGGGTCCCAGCCCATGTCCTTGTTCACCGCGCAGGCCTGCGCCGCGAAGGCCTCGTTCGCCTCCACCAGGTCGAGCTCCTCCGGCTTCCAGCCGGCCTTCTCCAGCGCCTTGCGCGAGGCCGGGATCGGCCCGGTGCCCATGATCGCCGGATCGACGCCGGCGGTGGCATAGGAGGCGATCCGCGCCAGCGGCTCGAGCCCGCGCCGCTCCGCCTCCGCCGCCGACATCACCACCGCGACGGCGGCGCCGTCGTTGAGGCCGGAGGCGTTGCCCGCGGTCACCGTGCCGTCCTTCGAGAAGGCCGGGCGCAGCTTGGTCATGCCCTCCATGGTGGCGCCGTGGCGGATGTACTCGTCCTGGTCCACCACCGTCTCGCCCTTGCGGTGCTTCACCGTCACCGGCACGATCTCGTCGGCAAAGCGCCCGGCCTTCTGCGCCGCCTCGGCCTTCTGCTGGCTGGCCAGCGCGAAGGCGTCCTGCTCCTCGCGGGTCAGCTGCCACTGCTTCGCCACGTTCTCCGCCGTGGTGCCCATGTGATAGCCGTTGAAGGCATCCCAGAGCCCGTCCCTGATCATCGAATCGACGAATTTCAGGTCGCCCATCTTCTGCCCGGCCCGCAGATGCGCCACATGCGGGCTCAGCGACATGCTCTCCTGCCCGCCGGCCACCACGATCTGCGAATCGCCGAGCGCCACGTGCTGCGCCGC
>NZ_BSYI01000104.1 GCF_030270585.1 Paralimibaculum aggregatum | reverse complement strand
GCGGCGGGTCGGCGCCGGTCCGCCGGACCCGGCGCGCAGCAGCGCCGGGCCGGCGGGCGGGGGCACCGCCTGGAACGCGAAGGCGACCGAGACGATCTCTGCCTGGGCCGGGCCGGCGAGCCCGGTCGGGCGGACCGTGCAGAGGCGCAACGCGGGGGCCAGCGGGATGGTGCCCATGGCGAAGCGGGAGGTGCCGGTGCCGGAGACCGGGTTGGCGCGCGACATGCCGTTGTCGCCGGTGACCAGGAAGCCGCCGCTGTCTCCAGTGGAAACGCTGACCTGGCCGGTGCCGATCGCGTCGTGGCTGACGATCATGTCGGAATCGAAGATCTCGGAATGATCGGGGGCCGCGCCCATGGCTGGGTTTGGGGCATCGGCCGGGCGAGGTTGCCGTGGCCCGCGGTGACGGCCGCGGCGACGGTGACGGTGGGGCCGCCGGGCCTGGGCTGGTCGGCCCGGCCGACATGGCCGTCGTGGGCATCCGGCAGGTCGGCCCGGCCGAGGCCGAGGGTGAGGGTGATGGCGGCCGCCGGGTGGCCCGCGCGCGGCGGGACCGGCGCCGCAGGTGCGGCCGCCTTGCGCTCCGCTCCGGTTGCCATCGCCAGTCCGGTCCCGGCAGTGGCGCAGGTCGTGCCGGCAGGCGGAGCCGGGGTGGCGGCGATCCGCTCCGGGGAGGGGCCCGGCGGCGGGGAAGGCCCCGGCCGCGCGGGCCGGGGCAAGGGGCGCATTCGGGCCCCCCAGAGCGCGCCCGGAGCGCTCCCGGAGCGGTCCTAATGCGCCCCTAGAGCGCCTCGTCGGTGATCGCGTGGGTCCAGGCGCCTTCCGGCTCCTTCGTGATCACCGGGTCGGAGCCGCCGGCGAGCAGGGTGTCCACCGTGCGCTGGTAGTCGGCCGGGTCGAGCGCGCCGTTGCTGCCCGCGGTCAGCTTGGCGATCTCGCGCATCATCCGCGTCTGGTGCCGCTCGGTCTGGGCGCCGGTGGCGTCGTTGTCGAGCACGATCCCGGCGGCCTCGTCCGGGTTCTCCTCGGCCCATTTCCAGCCCTTCATCGAGGCCCGCACGAAGCGCACCATGCGGTCGCGGAAGGCCGGGTCCTCGAGCGCGGTCTCGAGCACGTAGATGCCGTCCTCCAGCGTCGCCACGCCCTGGTCCTCGTACTTGAAGGTCACCAGCTCGTCCTCGGCGATGCCGGCATCGATCACCTGCCAGTACTCGTTGTAGGTCATCGTCGAGATGCAGTCGGCCTGCTTCTGCAGCAGCGGATCGACGTTGAAGCCCTGCTTCAGCACCGTCACCCCGTCGTCGCCGCCATCGGTCGGGATGCCGAGATGCGCCATCCAGGACAGGAACGGATACTCGTTGCCGAAGAACCAGACGCCGAGGGTGCGGCCGCGGAAATCCTCCGGCCCGGTGATCCCGGTCTCCTTCAGGCAGGTCAGCATCATGCCGGAGGACTTGAAGGGCTGGGCGATGTTGACCACCGGCAGGCCCTTCTCGCGGGTCGCGAGGGCGGAGGGCATCCAGTCGAGGATCACGTCGGCGCCGCCGCCGGCCAGCACCTGCGCCGGCGCGATGTCGGGCCCGCCGGGCTTGATCTCGACCTCGAGCCCCTCGGCCTCGTAGAAGCCCTGGTCGAGCGCCACGTAATAGCCGGCGAACTGCGCCTGGGTCACCCATTTGAGCTGCAGCGTCACCTTGTCGGCGGCCATCGAGGCGGTGGCCGCGAATGCGAAGAGGGCGGCGATCGCCGCGCCGGTCGTCCGTTTCATGCCGGTCTCCCTGTTGATGTTTTCCCGAGACTGGCCGCCGCGGCGGCAGGCGTCAATGCCGCAGTGCGGAAGCCCCGGTCGGCGCTGGGGCCG
>NZ_BSYI01000103.1 GCF_030270585.1 Paralimibaculum aggregatum | reverse complement strand
CGTCTCGCGGAACGCGCTCCGGAAGATCGCCGGTTCCGGCGCGTCGGCGTTCGGGCAATGGCGCCGTTCAGCGCCGCGGGTGGGGTGGGGCCCTGGCGGGATGGTCGCGCCCGGCTGTGGGGGCGCAATGCAGGGCGGGCGATGGGGGAGGGCTCGGTGCCGGTCGGGCGCTTCGGGCGCGCGGCAGCGACGGGCGTTGCGTTGCGGTCCGGCGGCACCCCGCCGGATGGCGGCAACGCCGGAGCGGGGCGACCGCGGCCGGCTTCGTACCGCCGGGCTTCAGGCTGGGCGAGGCCGGCCAATCCGGCCAGAGTCGTGGGGGCGCCCAGATCGACGGCGTGACGACGTGACGGCGTGACGGCGGCCGTGGCGCTGGCCCATGTTTGGCCCGGCGACGGCCGAATGATGGGCGTACGGGCCGATTCGCAAGAGGCCCGGGAGAAGGTGCTGGGTGCCCATGACCGTACCTACGTCTGGTTCGGGGGCGCCTGCACGTGCGGCATCGACGGCAAGATGAAGGCTGCGCGGACGCGATCCTCACGGGCAGGCGGCGCGCCCGCACCCGCCGGTTCATGCGGATGTGCGGCCATTGCCTGGTCGGTCGGCGCGCCTTCACGTCGGCGCCCGGCCGGGAGGAGGGCGGGGGGACCGGCTCGGCACGGCGCGGCAACGAGTCTCCGCGCCGCTCGAGACGCCGCGCATGCGGGCGAAGCGGCATGGGGGCCCGACGCCCGGTTGCCCGATCGCCGCATCGCCTTCCCGAGGCGCGGGACAGGACCGTCCGGGAGACCGCCGAAGCCGGCGGTAGGGCCGCGTACCCCATGCCGGCCGCCCCGGCGGTTTCCACGCAGTGCCGGCCCCGGTCTCCGGGGCCTGTCGCCTGCGCTTCGGCAGCAGGCGCCATTCGGCGATGGCGGGCGCGGCCCGGCGCCCCGCCGGGATCCGCGCCGGCGCGGAGCGGGGAGAGCTCTGGCCGGGCGGCCGTTCCGCCGGCCGCATCCCCGACACCCTGGCGCGCCGGCGCGATCTTGACCCGCCGGTCACCACGATGGCGCCCGGCGCGCCCATGCCCGGCCGCGGGCCGCCCGCGACATGACACCTCGGGGAGAGCAATCTGATGGGCCGCGCCGGGAACCTTGCGTCCATGGCCGGGCTGAGGGCTCCACGGCCCGGCGACAGCCCGGGACGGGACTGCCGCGACCGCGGCGAGGCGGGAACGGGACCTGGCCGGGAACATAGGCGCCGGGGGCGGTGGGATCGGCGGAAAGCAGGCACGCTCGATCAGGTGCCGGAGCGCCATTGCCGGGATGCCCTGTGCCGCGGAGGGCGGCGCCTTCGCCTTCGCGGCCGCGCCGGCGAGCACGCGGTTGCGCTGGTATGGGATCTCGCCGGCGGCGACTGCCGCGCGCATCGGCGCAGCCGCGTGCTCACCGGCCGCAGCGGAACCGGCAGGACCCGATCGCGCACGGCATCGCCCGCGCCTGCATCCGCGGCGGTGCGCGCGGGCGCGTCTCCGACGTCGCCGATCTCGTCAGCAGGCTCGAGGCCGGCGCGCCGGAAACCGGGGGCGGATGACGGATCGGCCCCGCCCTGCTGAACTGCTCCCCGATGCGACCGGACACCCGGCTTGAGCGGGGAGGCCCGGGGATATTCCCAGGCGCAGGCTCCCTTCGGAGAACGAGCCAGGCATCGGGAGGATCACCGGGGCGGGATGCCGCCGTCACCGGCCGATCGAGGAGATGCTCGAGCCCGGCCCTCCGCGCTTCGCCCGGAGCGGTGGCCGGCCGCCGCTTCACCGCGCCAGCCGGCTCCAGGCGCCGCCCTGATCAGCGCAGCGGCCGATCCCGCCTCCGGCGCATCGCCGAGCCCCCCTCGCGACGCCGGGACGACGACTGCCCCTCCCGACCGGCCCGCCCGCCACCGCGGGATCGCCGAGACCGGCAACGCGAGCTGACGCCCCGGCAACCGCGCCCGCCCCCCCAGCCGATCACCCGGCAGCCGCCCGAGCCCCCCGCCGCCCACGGCTCCGCCGCGTTTGAGCTACCGCCAGGT
>NZ_BSYI01000102.1 GCF_030270585.1 Paralimibaculum aggregatum | reverse complement strand
ACCATGTCGGCGCCCGCAACCGCGCGCCGGTGGCCGCGATGCTCAGGATCATCTTTGCCCAGGAGAGCAGTAAGCGGTGCGGAGAGCCCACAGGGGGATTCAGCTTGACGCGTGCTTGAAGTTCCATGGGAGGAGATCGTCGAGGCGCTCGTTGGGGTGTCCTCGGGAGATCGCCTCGAGGGTTGCCTTGAGATAGGCGAAGGGCTCGACGCCACCTATCTTCGCGGTCTCGATCAGGGAGGCGATGCGACCCCAGGCCCGTCCGCCTTCGTCATGGCCCGCAAAGAGTGCATTCTTGCGATTGAGAGCTATTGGCCTGATCAGGTTCTCGACGCCGTTCGAGTCGATCTCGACCCGGCCGTCGGCGAGGAAGGTCTGCAGCCCGTCCCAGTGACGGTGGATATAGGCGAACTTCTCGCCGAGGCGGGATTTGGCGGAGACGCGGGATCGCACTTCTGCCAACATTTTCCGAAGCTCTCGACCAGTGGCACGGTACGCGTCTGTCGGGCGGAGAGGCGCTCTCCGGGGCCGGCGCCGCGGATCTCGCGCTCGATCTTGTAGAATTCGGCGATGCGGCGGATCCCTTCGGCAGCGATCGCCGAGCCATCGCGATCGAAGACCTCGCGGAGCTTGCGCCTTGCGTGGGACCAGCAATGGGCCACGGTGATCGGCGCACCGCCCTTGCGCTTGGGCCTGGTCAGTCGGTTGTAGCCGGGATAGCCGTCGATCTGGAGGATGCCGTCGAAGCCGGTGAGGAACGTCTCGGCATGCTCGCCGCTGCGGCCGGGGGCGTAGAAGTAGACGACACCGGGCGGATCGGCGCCGCCCCAGTTCCGGTCGTCGCGTGCGAGCGCCCAGAGGAAGCCGGTCTTGGTGCGCCCGCGGCCCTGACCTGCTACCCAATGTTGGACCACCCGGCTGGGCATCTCCGGGGGCTTCTCGGTCAGGGCGGGCCATGGGCCACTGACCGTTTGGCGAACTCGATCGGCGGTTTGTTGCCGATCGCGCTGTGCGGGCGAACCTCGTTGTAGTCTCTACGCCAAGCCTCGCATTTGCGCCTGGCATCGTCGAGGCTCATGAACCAGTGCGTGTTCAGGCATTCGGCCCTGAACTTGCCGTTCAAGCTCTCGATGAAGGCGTTGTCGGTGGGTTTGCCGGGCCGCGAGACGTCGAGCGTGACATCCCGCTGGCAGGCCCAGAGGTCGAGGTCTCGGGAGATGAACTCGCTGCCCTGGTCGACACGGATCGTCTTCGGGAAGCCATGCGCGCGGCCAACCTGCTCGAGCACCTCGATGACGTCTGGCGCCCTGAAGCTGAACTTCGGGACGATCGCCGGCGAGAAGCGCGAGAAGGTGTCGACCACGGTCAGGATCCGCAACTTCCGGCCAGTGGCAAGCTGGTCGTGTACGAAGTCCATCGCCCAGGTCTCGTTCACCGCGACGGCGTCGCGGCGATCCTCGCGGAGCCTTGCCTTCACCCGTCGCTTCGGCGTCTTGTTTCTCGGCTGCAAGCCCAACTCCTTGTAAAGACGGTAGACGCGCTTGGCGTTTGCCGCCCAGCCCTCGCGCCGGAGGAGCACGTGGACACGGCGGTAGCCGTAGCGCACGCGCGTCTCGCAGATCTCCTTGATCCTCCCGGCCAGTGCGGCCTGCGAAGGGCGCCTGCTCCGGTCGTGGTGGCTCGACCGTTCGGCCCGGAGCACCGCGCAGGCCCGCCGGATGCTGACCTTCCACGTCTCGCGCACCTCATCGACGAGCTGGCGCCGCCGCGCAGGCCTCAGAGCTTTTTGCCAGGACGTCCTGAAGCATGGCGCGGTCCAGGCTGAGATCCGCGACAAGCTTCTTCAGCTTTGCGTTCTCGTCCTCGAGCTGGCGCAGCCGCTTCATCTCCGAGGGCATCAGCCCACCATGACGCTTCCGCCAGTTGTAGAACGTGGCCTCGCTGATCCCGGCCTTGCGGCAAACCTCGCCGACCGCCGTGCCTTCCTCCGCCTGCTTCAACACAAAGGCGATCTGCGCCTCGCTGAACCTTGATTTCTTCATCGCGTCTCTCCGTCTCCAGGCCCGATCCTAAACTGGAGAACTCCAGCTCGGCACGGTCCAGGAAACGGGAAGCAGGTCACGCACGGCCCGGCCTGCTCAGCGCCCTTCGACGAACGGCAGCCCCCCAACCCAAGGAGATCCGCGCTGCGCGACACCAACCGCAAAACTGGGTGTCGCCTTAACCCGCAAATCTGGATGTCGCTTGACAGC
>NZ_BSYI01000101.1 GCF_030270585.1 Paralimibaculum aggregatum | reverse complement strand
CCGGGGGCTCCGCGCACGGCCGGCTCATACACAACGCCCAGGGACACGAGCTTCTCTGAACGTAAAAATCCTGTTTCGTGAAGGCTGATAGACCGCTGATCGAATAAGCCCCTGGTCCGGGATCACGGGGCAAGGTCAGACAGCATGGACGGGCCGGCCGGCGGTGCGCGCCGCCAGCCCGTCCTGGGGATCAGTTCCCTGTCCGGTTCGACTGCGCCTTCTCGATCTGTGCCTTGACGCCCTCGAGGTTGAAGCTTGCCGAGCGCTGCATTGGCGGGAAGTCGATCGCCGTTTGGGCGAGCTTCTCCACCTTCTCCTGCACCAGAACGAAGCGCCAGAAGTTGAAGGCCCACCAGTCCTTGGCAAAGAGCGAGTCGCCCACGCCCATCTTCTCGAATGGATCGAGGCGAAGATTGTGGATGCCCGGCCATGACAGCGTCACAACCGGTCCGAACCATCCGTCGGGTTGGTCGAGGAAGGTGTACTTGAAGTCACCGATCCGGGCGGCGGCGAGTTGCGGACCGGTGAAGTACCAGAGCTCCTCGCGGGCCGATTTACCACCATTGGTCAGCATGTCGAGCTGGTTGTAGCCGTCGAGATGGACCTTGTACTCAGTCCCGTTCAGCTCCTTGCCGGCCTTCAGTTCCTCTACGATGTCGCCTTGATAGCCGGCGGCTGCGGCCAAAGTCGGGAAGAAGTCCAGACCGGACATCACCTCGTTGATGACCTGTCCGCCGTCGATCTGGCTGGGCCAGCGAATGATCATCGGTACGCGGAAGCCGCCCTCCGTACCCATGCCTTTCCAGCCCTTGAAGGGGGTCGTTCCGCCATCGGGCCAGGTAAACCCTTCGGTGCCATTGTCGGTGGTGACGACAACGATCGTGTTGTCGGCGATGCCCAGCTCATCGAGATGATCGAGCACAGCGCCGATCGAATCGTCGAACTGCTTCATACCGGCTTCCTGAATAGTCCAGCCGTTCTCGGAGTTCATCAGGCCTTCGTACTCTTCGCTCAGATGCGTGACGACATGCATCCGCGTCGGGTTCATCCAGATGAAAAACGGCGTGCCGGCCTGATGCGCCCTGTCGATGAAGTCGATTGTGTGGTCGCGGATGACCTCGTCAAAGGTCTCCATGTTGAACTCGATGCCCTCGACGGGATGTGGAGGGAGCGGGCCCAGATCCTCGATCCGTTGCTTGCCGACCTTGCCCCACCGGGGATCTTCGGTCAGGTCCTCCTCCTCCGTGGCGAAGGTGTGGAGCACGTTTCGCGGACCGTACTTTGCCTTCTGGTCCTGTGGGTAGCTCGGGTGCCACGGGTCTTCCATGGCGTCGAGGTGGTAGAGATACCCCATAAACTCGTCGAAACCGTGGACCGTCGGCAGATATTCGTTGCGGTCGCCGAGATGGTTCTTGCCGAACTGGCCGGTGGCGTAGCCGAGCTCCTTCATCGCGGTGGCGATTGTCGGGGCCTCCGCGGGCATGCCGACCGTGGCACCGGCTTGGCCGACCGTGGTAAGGCCGGTACGGATCGGAAGCTGACCGGTGATGAAGTTCGCCCGCCCGGCGGTGCAACTCGCCTCGGCGTAGTAGTCGGTGAAGATCGCGCCCTCGGCGGCGAGTTTGTCGATGGCCGGAGTCTCACCGGCCATCATGCCGCGATGATAGGCGCCTATATTCCACATCCCGATGTCATCCCCCATGATGAACAAGATGTTGGGGGGCTGGTCCTGGGCGGACGCTTGGCCGGCCAGCATTATTCCGCCAGCGAGAAGTGCTACTCTCGTCTAAGTCATCGATGATCTCCTGTGTGTCTGTGAATGCGGATCGGCCAGAAGGTCGAAGACCTGGGGTACGGTCGCGCCGCAGGATCTCCAGAACGCGCATCGGGAAACGATCGAGGATCGCATGCATCGCATCCATGGCCGGGGCCCGAGGGCGTTCTCGCCGCTGCAGGCCACGCCCTTTCAGGGGGCGCGTCACGCATGGGCGAATCTTCGGGACGAGCGTGCGACGAATGCCCGGCGCCCGGGAGGTGCGAACATGTGCGGACATGCCCGCACCTGGGGAAGATGCGGCTCCCGCAGGCTAAAACGCAAATATCCTCCGGTATTTCCCATTTCTGTGATCGGGCGGGTTTGGTCAATGGCGATGACGGTCCAGCGAGCAGGTCCGTGCTTCTGTCCGTGGTCGGCTTGCCGCCACAAGATGCGAACTCTGGAGGGCGGGAAGCTCCCAATCTGTACCTCGGGCTCATGGCGCAACGGGCAAATCCGAGCTCATCCCATCCGTCGTCCCTGCCCGGGACGTCTCACCGTCACCCGAAGGTGCCGGATCTCA
>NZ_BSYI01000100.1 GCF_030270585.1 Paralimibaculum aggregatum | reverse complement strand
TGGAGGAGTCGTTCGAACTCGCTATGGAATTCCTCTCAAACTCATGGAATATATGGACAAATGGAGATTTGCCATGGAAGAAAACCGTCCTCAGACTGGCATTTTGTGCGCCTTTGGCGCACTGCCGGAATGAAGGACTTCGAACCCCGAATCTCGTCTTTCCCTTCAAGGCTTTAGGCGGGATTTCAACCCAAGAATGTGAGGTGGCGCGCCGGGGAGGATTCGAACCTCCGGCCCACAGGCTCGTAGGCTGTGGGCGGGCTGCTCGCCTGCCGAAAATCTCTACTGAAGCGAAGCTGAGCCTATGGCAAGCCTAAGGTCTATCGTATAATAATTAGCTCGTTGTTTCTTGGCTCCGGCGGTAGGATTCGAACCTACGACCAGCGGATTAACAGTCCGATGCTCTACCACTGAGCTACGCCGGATAAGCCATTGATTTCTCTGAACATTTGCTTTTCTCCTAGCGCATGTCCAGCCGCATTCCCACGTTTCTCCTGCTCTCTAGGATGACAACGAGAAAGCGACTGCCTTCTAACTCCGCTCGGGACCGGCTGCAACCCCAAATTTGACGTCTGCGAAGGCCGCGCGCTTGCGGTTCGAGAATACGGACGGGAGTGCTATTCTTCCTTCTAACCGATTGATACGATTCATTGTTTCTCGGGGCTATTCACAAAATTCCGCTACATCTGAGTAATTATGCCTAATGACGGTTATTAATAAGTAATATAACGACGGATATTACGTATAAATATCAGAACATGGAGTGCGTATCGCGGAGTGATATGGAAGTTCATGATAAATATTTTGAAGACGTCCCCAAAATGCCAAGAAACTCCGTTGCGCAGCGGCCCTGGCGCTGAATCCGATCAGCGTGGATCGTAGCCGCATGCGGTGAAGTGGTTCCGGCATTCGGCCGGGGTGAAGAGGTCGACGATCCGGCCGATGGCGGACCAGAGGCCGTGGACGGTTCGCTCGGCGGGCTTTCTGGGCAGGGCCTTCAGCTTCGAGAAGGCATTCTCGATCGGGTTGAAGTCCGGGCTGAAGGGCGGGAGGAACATGAGCCGTGCCTCCGCCGCCTCGATCAGAGCCTTTGTGCACGGACCGTTGTGGCTCGAGAGGTTGTCCATGATCACGTTGCCGCCTGCGCGTCGCTCGGGCACGAGCACACGCCCCACGTAGGTCTCGAATGACCACGCGGTTGATCGAGCCGCTATGCACGAAGGGCGCGATCATGCCCAGTGTCATCAGCCCAGCGGCGAGTGTATCGACCCAGTGAATTTCTGCTCGTGCTACAAGGGGGAACGGGTAGCGATGAGCGAAGCGGTGGCAGAAGAGATCGAGAGGTGGACGGCGAAGCGCAGGAGCGCGCTCGTCATCGAGATCATCCAGGGCAGGACGACGGTCGCGGCGGCGAGCCGGACGTTTGACCTGGCGCCCTCCGGGATCGAGGGCCGGGTCGAGGATGCGCGGAAGGGCATGGAGAACGCCCTCAAGACTAATCCGCTCGATGTTCGCCAGCAATACGAGAAGCAGCTCAGGGACCTGCAGGAGGCCCATGGCGAGGCCATGCTGGAGCTCCGCGCGCGCAAGAAGTTCCAGGCCCTCATGGAGCGGGCGGACGGCAATTGATCCGGACGCTCCATGAGGGCCTGCTCGCCGACGGGGTTGCCATCCCGCTGACCAAACTCTGCGCCTGGTTCGGTGTGCCGCGACGCACGGTCTGCGACAGGCCGGCCAAGGCGCCGCCGAAGGTCGATCCGGCCGTCGCCGAACCGATCAAGGTGCTGATCGAGAAGGAGCCAGCCTTCGGCTGCCGGACGGTCGCCTGGCTGCTCGGCTTCAACAGGAACACGGTGCAGCGGATCTTCCAGATCAGGGGCTGGCAGGTGCGGAAGCGCCCTGTCGGGGCACGGCCGCGCATCGAGACGATGCCCTCGGTCGCCGAGGCTCCGAACGAGCGCTGGTCAACGGATCTCTGCCGCGTCTGGGCAGGCAAGGACCGGCAAGGACCGCTGGGCAACGCTCGCGCTCGTCATGGACTGCCACACGCGCGAGCTCCTCGGCTGGCATCTCTCGAGGAGTGGCAAGGCCTCAACGCCGGTCGCCGCCCTCGAGCAGGCACTCTTCACCCGCTTTGGCACACTTGGCCGCGTGGAGACGCCGTTCCTGCTGCGATCCGACAACGGGCTGGTCTTCACCAGTCGCACCTACACGAAGATGGTCAGGAACTACAGCCTGCGCCATGAGCTCATCACGCCTCACTGTCCGCAGCAGAACGGGATGATGGAGCGCCTCATCAGATCTCTGAAGGAGCAGTGCGTCCACCGCCAGAGGTTCGAGAGCCTCGCGCATGCCAGCCGCGCGATCGGCAACTTCTGTGATCGGGCGGGTCTGGTCAATGGCGATTACGGTCCAGCGCGCAGGTCCGTGCTTCTGTCCGTGGTCGGCACGCCGCCACAAGATGCGAACTGTGGAGGGCGGGAGGCTCCCAATCTGTACCTCGGGCTCATGGCGCAACGGGCAAATCCGAGCTCATCCCATCCGTCGTCCCTGCCCGGGACGTCTCACCGTCACCCGAAGGTGCCGGATCTCG
>NZ_BSYI01000099.1 GCF_030270585.1 Paralimibaculum aggregatum | reverse complement strand
ACGGCCGGCTCATACACCACGTCCAGGGACACGAGCCTTCGGTTGTTCGGAACCCCGGGTTTTTATGTCATACTTTGTTGACCCTGCCACAGTCGAAAGCCCGGACATGATGACCCGCAATACGCTTCGTTCCGTTCTTCTCGCGACCGCGCTCAGCCATCCCGCTGCCGCTCTCGCGCTGCCGGACGGCGAAGGCCGGGAGACGGTCGAGGCCGTCTGCACGGCCTGCCACGGCGTCAATCTCATAGAGCGCAGCTCGGGGTATTCCCGCGATGACTGGCGCTTTCTCACCTCCACGATGATCGACCTTTCGGGCGATCCCGAGATGGAAGACGGGATTCTCGACTATCTCGCCGAAAATTTCCCGCCCGGCGACAACCGCGAGGCGACGCCGGTCTCAGGCCCGCTGACCATCCGTTTCGAGGAGTGGATGGTGCCCACGTTGGGCCAGCGTTCGCGCGATCCGGTCGAATCGCCCGACGGCGGGATCTGGTGGGTTGGCCAGTGGAAGGACATCCTCGGCCGAATCGACCCGGAGACCGGCGCGATGGAGGAATTCGACCTGCCGGCAGGAGCGCGCCCGCATTCGGTCAACATCGGTCCCGACGGCGCGGCCTGGTACACCGGCAATCGCAACGCCACCATGGGCCGGTTCGACCCGGCGACCGGCGAGATCACCGAATACTCCATGCCGGATGAAGCATCGCGCGACCCACACACGGCCGAGTTCGACGCGGACGGCATCCTGTGGTTCAGCCTTCAGGGCAGCAACATGATCGGCCGGCTGGATCCGGAAACCGGAGAGGTCCGTACGATCGCCAGCCCACGCGAAGGCTCGCGTCCCTATGGCGTGAAAATCGGCGCGAATGGCACGGTCTGGGTGGCCTGCAACGGCGCCAACTGTCTGCTGCGCCTCGACCCCGAAACGATGGAGGTCAGCGAGATACCCTTGCCCGACGCTGGCACCACCGTGCGCCGGCTCGACATCGACGAGGACGGGATCATCTGGTGGGTCAATTCCGGACTGGGACGGCTCGGCCGCTACGACCCGGCGACGGGAGACATCCAGGAATGGGCGTCGCCCAGCGGCCCGGATTCGCACCCCTACGCCATCGCGGTTTTCGACGGGGCGGTCTGGTACAATGAAAGCGGGGTTCGCCCGGACATGCTGGTGCGCTTCGATCCTCAGACGGAGACGTTTCAGAGCTGGCCGATCCCCTCGGGCCCGGTCTATGCCGGCATCCTGCGCCACATGCGTACCACACTTGATGGCGAGGCGCTGCTGATCCACCAGAGCGGGACCAACCACATCGCCCGTGTCACCGTGGAGCGCGGTGGCCCGACGCAGTAGTGATGCCAAGGTGCGGGGTCGTTCGGCCAGGCGACAGCCCTTGACCAGAACACGGAGCCTTGTCGGCCGCCAGATTCGCCTCGGCAAGTTCGACGTCTCGAGCGCGGCCTACCGGAATGGCGCGGGAACGGTTGCTCCGCGCCTACGGTCCAGGACCTGACGCGACGCTTTCCGAAATTGCGCAGATCAGCGAAGCGGTCGTCGGCGCGTCGCGCAGCATCAGTCGAACAGGGCTTGTTCCGGTCGTCTTCTGCGTTGCCGCATCGGCCCGCTATCGGATGGATAACGTACAGGGTCTTTCGCACTCTGCCTGTGGAGGCGGTTCCTTTCAGAGTGGCTGAGAGGAGCCGAACATGGACGAGGACGGAGAGACGAAGCCGATGGGCCAGGTGATCCAGATCGACGAAGCGCGCATCAGAGATCACCTCGGTGAGATGGTGCGGGGCACCGTCGAGGAAGCGCTGAACGCGATGCTGGATGCCGAGGCTGACCGCTTGTGCGGGGCCGGGCGCTACGAGCGCAGCGAAGCCCGGAAGGACACGCGCGCCGGCAGCTACGAGCGCAAGCTCGAGACCCGGGCCGGCGAGGTCAGCCTGAAGATGCCGAAGCTCCGGCGCCAGAGGTTCGAGACCGCCATCATCGAGCGGTACCAGCGCCGCGAGAGCAGCGTCGAGGAGGCGTTGATCGAGATGTACCTGGCCGGCGTTTCGGTGCGGCGTGTGGAGGACATTGCCGAGGCGCTCTGGGGCACGCGGGTGAGCCCGAGCACGGTCTCGAACCTGAACAAGAAGATCTACGCCAAGATCGAGGCATGGCGGCACAAGCCGATCGAGGGCGCGCACCCTTATGTCCTTCTCGACGGCATCGTCATGAAGCGGACCTGGGCGGGCGAGGTGCGCAACGTCTCGCTCCTGGTGGCGATCGGCGTGAACGCAGAAGGGTATCGCGAGATCCTCGGGATCTGCGAGGGCGCCAAGGAGGACAAGTCTGGCTGGTCGGCGTTCCTCCGCCACCTGGTCGATCGTGGCCTCGGGGGCGTCGAGCTGGTCACCTCGGACGCCTGCCGCGGCCTCGTCGAGAGCGTCGCCGAGTATCTGCCCGAGGCACGCTGGCAGCGCTGCGTCGTGCACTTCTACCGCACCGTCTTCAGCCATGTGCCGAGCACGAAGGTCCGCGAGGTCAGCCACATGCTGAAGGCCATCCACGCGCAGGAGAACCAGGCAGCGGCCGCAGAAAAGGCCGGCGCGGTCGTCGACGAGCTCCGCCGCCAGCGTATGGCGCGCGCTGCGGACCTCGTCGACGCCCATCTGCACGAGACCCTGACCTATTACCGC
>NZ_BSYI01000098.1 GCF_030270585.1 Paralimibaculum aggregatum | reverse complement strand
CGCGGCGAGGCCGATCGGCTCGGGCGCGCGCAGCACCAGCTTCGGCGGCGGCGCGGTGCGGGTGATGATCGGCTTGGCGAAGATCGGCCGGCGCGGCGCCTTGCCGGGGCCGGAGACGGCGCCGAGATCGCTCGCATCGCCGGCATCGACGCCGGCCTCGGCCGCCGCCGCCGCCGCGGTGTCGGGAGCCGGCGCCGCCTCGGCCGGGGCGGCCATCGCCGCCGCCTCGCCGGTCTCGGGCGGGGTGTTCCAGAGATCGACCAGGGCGTCGATCTCGGCGCTCGCTCCGGCCACCGTCGGGGCGACGGAGCGCGGCTCGCCGCCGGTGCCGTCCCAGATCCAGGGCGCCAGCGCGGCGAGCCCGGCGCCGTGCAGCAGCGCCGCCGCCAGCAGGAAGCCGGCCAGCCGCGGCGGGCGCGGGATCTCCGCCGGCGCCGGCGCGCCGTGGCCGTTGGCCAGCGCCAGGCTCATGGCCGCCCCACCGCGAGGCCGACCTCGGCGATGCCGGCGCTGCCGAGCGCCGCGAGGATGCGGGCGATCTCCGGCCCCGGCAGGTCGCGGTCGGCGCGGATCTCGATGCGGCCGCGCCCGGCGGCAGCGGCGGCGGCGATGGCAGGATAGACCGCGGCGTCGCGATGCCCCATCCAGGCGAGGCGGCCATCGGCGGCGACGAACAGCACCGCCTCCTCCTCGGCGCGCGCCTCGGCCCGGCTCTCGGGCAGCGCCAGCGGGAACGGCGCGCTGGTCGAGAGCGTCGCGGTGAGCAGGAAGAAGATCAGCAGCAGGAACACGATGTTGATCATCGGCACGGCGCCGTCGCGGGTGCGCCGGTGCCGGGGGGCGGAGAAATCCATCGCCGTCACTCCGCGATCACCGGCCGGCCGAGGCGCTCGGCGGCGAGATGGTCGAGCACCACGACGAGCTGCTGCAGCCGCGCCTCGGGGGTGCTCTGCACCACGACGAGCGCATCCGGCGCCGGCAGCAGCGGGCGCAGCGCCGCGGCGAGATCCTCCAGCGCCACTGGCGCGCCGTTGAGCTTCAGCCCGTCCGGCGCCACGGTGACGATGCGCGGCGCGCCGGCATAGACCCCCTCCTCCGGGCTCGGCGGCAGCAGCGCGATGCGCCGGTCGCCGGAGAAATGCGCCGCCAGCATGAAGAAGACCAGGAGCAGGAAGACCACGTCGATCATCGGCGTGAGGCTCGGCCTGCGGGCCCGTCGCGGCGTGCCGAAGGCGAAGGGCTGCATCGCGCTATTCCGCGGCGTCGACGGCGTGCCCGGCCTGCGCGGCGACCCCGATCGGGGCCGTCTCGACAGCGCCCGAAGCGTTGAAGACGCGCCCGGCGAGATCCTCCATGTCGAGGCGCAGCCGGTCGATCACGCTCTCGTACCAGGTGAGCGCGGCAGAGACCGGGATCGCCACCGCCATGCCGGCGGCGGTGGTCAGCAGCGCCTCCCAGATGCCCCCTGCCAGGGCCGAGGCCTCGGCGCTGGCGCCCGCGGTCTCGAGCGCCTGGAACGCCGAGATCATGCCGAGCACGGTGCCGAACAGCCCGAGCAGCGGCGCGATGGTGGCGATCAGCTCGAGCCCGCGCAGGCCGGTCTGCGCATCGCCGAGGATGCGCTTGGCGACCCGTGCGGTCTCGGCGGCGGCCTGCTCGCGGTCGGCGGCGCCGCCGGCGAGCCCCTGCATCGCCACCGCGACCAGCGCGGCGCAGGCGCCCCGGCCGGCGCGCGCCGCGGCGAGCCCGCCGGCATGGTCGCCGGCCTGCCAGCGGAGCACCGCCGCCTCGACCGCGCGCCGGTGCCAGGCCCCCACCGCGAACAGCGCCCAGAGCTTCCACAGGATCAGCGCCAGCGCGACCACCGACAGCCCGAGGATCGCCCAGATCGCCGGCCCGCCCTTGTCGAGCAGATCGAGCATCAGCCCGACCGCCGGGCCCATGCCGGCTGCCTCGACAGGTGCGCCGCTCTCACTTGCCATGCCCGATCGCCTCCCCCAGTTCGTGGGTGTCCTTATCGCCGGTTTTCGCGCGTTCGGCCAGCACCGTCTGGCCCGGAGGGCGCTGCGCCGGCCGCCGCCCGGCGGCCGGGCCGCCCCGCCGGCACCGGGCGCTCAGCGGATGCCCGCGACCCAGCGCATCACCAGGAACTCGCCCCAGCCAAGCATCGCCGCGGTGGTCATCAGCCCGCGTTCCAGCATGAACCCCTCGAGATTCGCATAGACCGCCCCCGCGGCGATTCCCGCCCCCGCGCCGACCAGCGTCCAGACCAGCGGGCCGCGCCAGTCGAGCAGCCGGAGCGCCAGCATCCCGGCCAGCCCCAGCGTCGCGGTGAAGCCGAAGAGATAGGCGAAGACCGTCCCCGCCCGCGCCATGGTGCCGGCCATCGCCGCGCTGTCGGAAGCGCGGTTGAGGCTCTCCATCAGGAACACGAAGATCAGGATCGACAGGCCCAGCACCATCGGCCCGACCGCCAGTGCCAGCAGCAGCTTGGCGAGGGGCGGCCGGTCGGCCTCCAGCGACATGGGATCTTGGATACCGCTCATGGTTGTATGATACCGGCGCCGGTCCGGCTCCGCAATCGGCGAGCGGCGGCGCGCGCGCCCTCGCCCTCGCCCTCGCCCCGGCCCGCGGGCGGCTTGTCGCAGCCGGCTTCGGGCGCTACGATTCGCCGGCAATCCAAGGAGCCTGCCGATGTCCCTCGCCACCCCGGT
>NZ_BSYI01000097.1 GCF_030270585.1 Paralimibaculum aggregatum | reverse complement strand
CCCGGATATCCCAGATGGATCGAGCTTCGAGCCAGCTCTGAACCGTGATATCCTCCTGATGTCAGTTGGTTGACGAGGGCGGAGCGGTATGGCGGCAGTGAACCCGGCGGGTGAAGAGGAAACGGGGCCTCTTCGGCTCCAATTCGACCGCACGGTCAAGCTGGCGTTCTGCGGTTCCTCGATCAGCTCGGACGGCGGATTGCTCCTGCACCGAGAACTGGACGACGCTCTTGGCCTGACCGATGCAGCGGCCGATCTGATCGCTGATCCGCGCGTCGGCAAGAACGGCCGGCATCATCTCTGCGGGCTGCTCCGGCAATCGCTCTTCTCGCGCCTCGCGGGATACGAGGACGTCAACGACGCCGACCGTCTGCGCCGAGACCCAGTGATGCGCCAGCTCGTCGGCGGCCGGGCGGTCAAACGCGGTGCGGCCTCGGCGAGCGCCATGGGCCGGTTCGAGACCTCAATGCTGACGCCGCCAGAGAACCTGGCCATTCTCGCAGATCTGCCCGGCCGGTGGATTGATGCCGTGCACGACCGGCAGCCACCGAAGGTCGTCACGCTGGACATGGACAGTTCCGAAAGCCCCGTGCATGGAGATCAGGAAGGCTCGGCCCGGAACGGCCACTTTCAGTCGAAGTGCCTGCATCCGCTCTTCGTGTTCAACCAGTTCGGCGATCTGGAGCGGTGCGCGCTCCGCCCCGGGAACGTGCATAGCGCCCACGGCTGGGAAGATGTCCTGAACCCCGTACTGGCGCGCTACTCCGCCAAAGCCCGGCCTTCGGTCACGAGGCGGCGGTTCCGTGCGGATGCCGCCTTTGCCATCCCGGCCCTGTTCGATCTGCTGGAAGCCGAGGGCTGGGACTATGCCATCCGGATCAAGGGAAACTCCAAGCTCCATGACCGGATCTCCTGGCTGACGAAGCGCGGCCCCGGCCGGCCGCCACATCACGTCGTGCGCCGCTACACCAGCTTCCACTACCGAGCGAAGAGCTGGTCAAAGGCCCGCCGGGTGGTCGCCAAGGTCGAGTTCCATCCCGGCGAGCTGTTCCCGCGGATCGGCTTCATCGTCACCAACCGCAGCCTGCCGAACGAACGCGTGCTGTCCTTCTACAACGACCGCGGAACGGCCGAGCAGCACATCAAGGAAGGCAAGTACGCGCTCAAATGGACGCGGCTCTCCTGCATGCGCTTCGAGGCGAACGCCGTCCGGCTCCAGCTCCACGCGTTGGCCTACAACCTGGCGAACTTCCTGCGCACGCTGGCGACACTGGAAGCGATCGAGACCTGGTCGCTGACCTCGCTGCGCGAGCGGCTGGTCAAGACCGGCGTCCGGCTGGTGCGCCACGCCCGCTATGCCGTGTTCCAGCTTGCCGAGGCCGCACTGCCGCGGGAGGTCTTCGCCGGCGTCCTCGGCCTGATCAACAGCCTCCGCGGGCCGCCACAGACGGCAACGTCAGCATGAGCGGAGACCATGTGATCACCGGCGGCGCCTGCGGTGACGGCAAAGGTGTGTCCGGCATCCGGGCATTTCGCCGCCCATGGCGCGCTGCGAAGCCGGTAGGTCAGCGATTCAGCGCGATCCACGGCACCCGCGACGGTGCCCGAGGCACTTCCTGCTTGATCGGGCTTGTCGGCTTCGGCGAGCTCATCGGCAAGAGGTCAAATGGGAAAGTCCCCAAGGCCGAGAGATCCGGGGGAGGTTGCCGTTCGGGGAGACCACTTCGGCCCAACCGAACACCCAATGGAGACGACCAGATGATCCGCACCACTCTCGCCGCAGCCCTCGTCGCCACCGCCGTGACCGCCGCCACGACCGCTGCACAGGCGGTTCCCATCACCGATTTCACCGGGCTGTCGATCACGCTCGAAACCACGCCGGTGAACTCTTCCATTGCCACGGGCACTCAGTTGGTGACCACGACCGGGCCCGGCTCCTCCGGGCCCGCGACCGCGACCATCAGCACCGGTGTCGAGTACAGCAACGTCCGCCTTCAGGATGGCAATGGGAACTTCACGGCTTTCGACATCGACATCCTTGCAACCGGCCTTGTCGAAATCCGCAGGACGTCCAACCTCGGTGGCATTTCTCAGCCAGCCCCACAGGACAGTACACGTCCTGATGGACCGGACATGCTGCTCGATTTCATCCTTGCGACCACCGGCACCATGCTGACGGATGCCACGCTGGTGACCGCCTTCACCGAGTCTTCACCGGACTTCGAGACCAGTGTTGAGTTTGACGCTGGGACAGCGACGTATGAGATCGGCAGCTTTGAGGGACCGGGCTTCAATATCTTTGCCGGCAACAACTCCTCGGTCAGCGTCGGTAGCATGCAGCTCGCGGCCGACGGGCCGATGGCCAGCGGCTATGGCGCTGCCGCGGTCCCGCTGCCCGCAGGCCTGCCGTTCCTGCTGACGGGGCTCGCCGCCCTCGGTCTCGCCCGGGCACGCCGCCGGGGCTGAGCGCCCGCCGCGGGCGCGCCAGCGCCTCGCGGCAAGAAGAATGTGTCATTATATAGCGCTGTGCGGAATCGGAAAAGCTTACTTCTGTGAACAAAGGGCGGAAATGATTGGAGATAAATGATTAAATACTGGAGTATTTTATAATGAAGAAAGATATTTATGAGCGAGTAACGGAATGCATCATCGAGAGCCTCGAGGCCGGCGTCCGGCCCTGGCTGAAGCCCTGGAACACCGAGCACGCAGCGGGGCGCATCACCCATAAGGGACATCT
>NZ_BSYI01000096.1 GCF_030270585.1 Paralimibaculum aggregatum | reverse complement strand
GAGCGCCTGAAGAGCGGCCCTGTCGGCCTCCTTCCGGCCGCCCCGGCGGTGCGGGCGGGGCGGCCATCGCGGTGCAGGGTCGGGGTGGCGTTGGGGCGCTTCGAGCCGTCTAATACCAGCTTGCGCTGATCAGAACCCATGGGCCCGGTCGCGGAGGCCGATGGTCATGATCTTCCATGGGCGGTCGATGAGGCGGTTCCAGGCCTCGCAGGAGAGGGCGACGATGTCCTCGTAGCTCCCGAACACCCGGTTCGAGAGCCAGTTCTCGCGAATGTACTGCCAGATGTTCTCGACCGGGTTCAGCTCCGGCGAGCGAGGCGGCAGCGGGAGCAGGGTTATGTTCCCTGGGACGACGAGCGCCTTCGACATGTGCCAGCCGGCCTGGTCGAGGATCACCACCGCATGCGCACCGGGCTCGACCATCCGTGAGATCTCGGCGAGGTGGGCGGTCATCGCGTGGGTGTCGCACCAGGGCATGACCAGCCCGGCGCCCTTGCCTGCCTTCGGGCAGATGGCACCGAAGATGTACGCAGATTTCGTGCGCTGGTCGTGCGGCGCCGAGGGCCGCGTGCCGCGTCGCGCCCAGCGGCGGGTGATCTTGTTCTTCTGCCCGATCCTAGCCTCGTCCTGGAACCACAGCTCTATCTCGGTGCCTGGCGGGAGCGTCTCGCGGATCTCCGCCAGGCGGACGGGGAAGTCTTTTTAAAAGCGGCGACCGCCTCCTCGTTCTGGGCGAAGTGGCGCGGCCGGGCGGAGAGCTTGCCGAAGCCGAGTGCCTTGAGTTCCCGGCTCATCCTCGCCTCGCTCACCGAGATGCCGAACTCTTCCCAGACCCGGGCCGCCAGATCAATCAGCCGCCACCGGACCACGCCGTCGCGCGCCGGGAGCGGTCCGCTCTCGACAATTCTCACGAGCGCCGCCCGCTGCCCGTCATCGAGCTTCGAGGGATTGCCAGGCGGCTTGCGGCTGATCAGCCCGTCCGGCCCCTCGGCATTGAACCGCGGGGCCCAGTCGCGCACGATCTGACGGCCGACGCCGCCGGTCTCCGCCGCCTCCGCGCGGCTGCCGCCGTCGCAGATCACAGCCAAAGCGAGCAACCGACGCGTCCGGTCCGCGTCCCGGCTCTGCCGAGCAAGTCGCTTCAGATCCACCGCGGTGAAGTCGCCCCGCAGCGCCAATGGCCGCCCCATGCCTGCCTCCCTGCCGTCTTCGACAGAGAGTCAGAGATCGGCGCCCTTGGGAATCCCCCGCGCGAGTCCGGATCAGCGCAAGCTGGTATAACAGTAGAGCGCCGATGGCCGGGACCGCCATGCGCCCCGCCGGGCTGCCCGGGAGGCACGGTGATGGCGGCTTTCGCGCGCCGTCGCCGAGGCGATCATGGCGGCCGGTGCCGGGGAGCGTGACCGGCGCCGGCCGGCACGCGCGCGCCGAGGGGCATGCCGCCGATCGCAACGGTTGCCGCGACCGCGGCCGCGCGCGCGGCACCCGGCCCGGCACGCCGAACCCGCGGGTGCCGAGGCTGCGGCAGGGCAGCTCCCCGGCTTCCTCGCGCCGCGCCGGGCCTCGGGGGTGGCGCCCGCGGCGGTGATCCGCGAGGCCCGGATCGGCGGCGTCTCGAAGGGCGCCGTCTCCAGGCCCTGAACGGACATCGACGAGCGGCTCGGCGCGTTCCCGGGCCGCCCGCTCGCCGGCGATCGGCCGCACGGGTGGCGCGGCGCCACCCACCCGAAGATCCGCCAGGGCGGGCGCATCGCCCCGGCCTCGGCGATGATCGCGGCCGCGGTCAACACCGACGGGCGGCGCGAGATCATCGGCTGCGGCGCCGGCGCCTCGGAGGCCGGGACGTTCCGGACCGGGCTCCTGCGCGGCGCGAAGGCGCGCGGCCTCGCCGGCGTGACGCGCGTCCTCCGATGCCCCTGCCGGCCGCAAGACCGCGATCGGGCGCGTCCTCGAGGCAGGCCGGCAGCGCTGCCGCGTGCACCGGACGGGGACCGCGCTCGCCCATGCCCCCGCGGCCGGCACACCGCCGCCGCCGCGGTCCGCCAGGCCTTCGGCCAGGGCGACCGCAGCAGACCGGCACGCCCCGGGCAGCCCGTCTCGCCGACCAGATCCGGCGCGCTGGCCGAGGCGCGCGGCGCGCATGGACGAAGGCGGGCACGACGTCCTCGCCTGCATGGCCTTCGGCGCGATCGCCGCACGAAGCAGCGCTCTGCGCACCCGATCGGGCGCCTGAACAGGGAAGCGCCGCGCCGCGCCGAGAACGTCGGTATCATCCCCGGCGAGACCTCGATCGCGCGCCCGATCGGCGGCGTCCCATGAGAACAGATTGGCGAAGGGGCGCCCCGGCACCATAACATGCAGGCTGCAACCGTCTCGCGCATCGATGCCGCCGAGACCGATTCCGTTCCCAGCATGACCACGCAGGCCGTCCGATCATGCCCTCAGGCCATCCCGCGATCCTCGCCGCATTGACGAGCGTGACCGAACCCCTTGGGAGGATGCGCTGAAGTGGGCGCTCCGCAACCGCCGTCTTCCGCCCAAGGGCGATCCGCGGCGGTAGGTGGGGCATGCATGCATGTGGCGCGTGTCGAAGACCGCTCGGCCTGCACGACGTCGCGGCATCTATGAGCCGGATGGGCAGCTGCCGCGTGAACACGCCCGCGGCCAGTGTCCCCGGCGCGCCCGGGACACGGGACGCCGCATCGGAGCCGGCTCGGAACCCGGCACGAAGCCGGGGCCGCGAGCGCCTAGGACATCGCGTTCTCTGCAACCGCAAGCGCAGGCTCCGGAGCATCGGAGACCGCCCCACGCGCAGACAAGGATGCACACA
>NZ_BSYI01000095.1 GCF_030270585.1 Paralimibaculum aggregatum | reverse complement strand
TCGTCCGGGATCGCGGCGCGCGCCATCGCCGCCGTGAGGCCGGACGCATCGAGCCGGGCGCGCGTCACCGGGCCGGGATGCTCCAGCGCCCGCGCGAGGCGCAACCGGGCACCCTTCAGGTCGGGGTTCATCGGCTGGCCCGGCGCGGCATCCGGCATTCGCACCAGCGCGGCAACCGGCAGCGTGACCTCGCGCTCGACGCCATGCAGCAGGGTCATGACCGGCGACTCGTCGATCACGAGATGGTCGAGCCCGGCGGTCCGGATCGCGGCCGGCGGGCTCCCGGAGAGGCGCGGATGGGCGATGATGCAGATATCGGCATCGGCATTCCGCTGCGCGAGGTAGCGGCAATCAGCCGAATGCGGGCATTGCCGGCAGACCAGATCGGTATCGCCGAGCACAGCCTGGAGGTTGTGGATCGCCGAAAGGTTCGAGCACATCGGCGCGCCGTCGCTGTCCCGGGCCTCGCGGCCGCGGAACACCACGACCCGGAGATCGGGGGCGATCTGCCGGATGCGCGCCGCCAGCTCGTCGGAGAGCCGGTGTGTCGGCGCCGCGAAGACCGCGACGCGGCCATTCCCTTGCGCGCGCAGCGCCCTGATCCGCGCGACCGAGCGGCGGATCGCGGCCTCGGTCTTGCCGAGCCCCGGCCCGGCCTCGATCAGACACCGCAGGGGCTCGCCTCCGGGACGGGTGCTGTGCGCAGCGATCTCCGCATAGGCCGTGTCCATCTGCGCGCCAAGCACCGCCCGGGCTTCGGCAACCGGCATCCGGGCGGGCTGAGGGGCCTGCCGCTCGGCCTCCCGTTCGGCCGTCCAGTCGAGGAGATCCCGGATCTCGCGGCGAACGTCGCGATCGCGGTCTCCGGGATCGGCGCGCTCGTCGAGCGCCTGCTCGACCCGGGCGTGCACCAGCTTGAGGAGCGCCGCGCGGTCGAGATCCGGTCTGCCCCGGAAGGCCGCACCGATCGCCCGCCTGATCGGGCCGTGAAAGCCGTCCTTGCCCGGCCCCCGCCCGATCCGCGCAAGATGGCCGGCAAGCCCCCTGCCGACAGGTTGGTGCGTGTCGCCGTCGCCGCCTGCCGAGCGCCGGGCCGCGGGGATCGGAGGCACGGCCACGGCCGGCTCCCCATCGCGAAACCCGGTGCGCAGCGGCAGGAAATCCCCGCCCTCGATGATCGGTGCGGCGGTGTAGTGGAGCTGCACCGGATTGAAGAGTGCGTGATCGAGATGCGGCACGCCGCACAGCCAGAGCTTGAGCTCGGCGTCGGCGACCGGCCGGTCGAGCCAGAACCAGAGACGCACCCGCGCCCCGGGCCTGATCGCGTGCGAGCCGGTCAGCTGCCAGGCGAAGGCCACGCCGTCGAAGGCCTCCGGCAGGATGGCGAGCACCGCCTCGAGCACATCGTCCGGGTCGAGCGGATCAGCGGTTTCCGGCAGTTGAGCGCCGTCGATGTCGAGCGCCACCCAGCGCAGGGGCGCGGCATCGAAGCAGGCATCGGAGCCGCGGCAGGTTCGTCGCGTCCTGTTCGGATCGATCCCGCTGCGCGGCACGCCGCGGATCACGCAGGCAAAGGGGTCCCCCGACAAGCGGCCGAGGAGACCCGCGAGGTCGCGCGCGCCGGAGAGCGTTGCGGTCTCGACCGAGAACCATTTGGCATTGTCGTGGCTGGCGAGGCGTGCATGCCCTCGGGACCAGCGTTTCGCGAGCCGACGGCCATCGAGCGCGCGGAGGATCGTGATGTCCTCCGGCGCCTGGGCGCTGGCAGATCCTGGCATCCCGGGGGCCCCGCGGCCGCGCCTCCCCGTTTACCGGTCGTCGAGCCTGGCGATCGAGCGGCGCAGCAGAACCCGCCGCATGCCGCCGATCTTCATGCTCTCGAGCGTGCCGTCCGCGATGCGCCGCCAGACGGTCGCGCAGGACATGTCGAGCAGCTTCGCGGTCGTGGCGATGCTCGCATACTCGGGGATATCGGCGGCGTCAGCATCAATGGCCTGATTGCTGCTGGCATGTTTCGACGTGAGCCGGATGGTCATGGTGATCCTCGCAGTTCGGTGAACATGCCTGCGAGGATGGGAATTCGGGCTGGTAAAGGCCTAACGGCCTTTACCGGCATTCTGCACCTTGTCCGGCTTGAGATCGCCAATGGCCCTTCTCACGGTTTCCTTGCTTGGAAAGGTGTTGCGGGTCGTCTGAAGGCCCCTCTTGCGCAATTCCCGCCTCACCTCATCGGCCACCGCGGAGATCGAACGCTGAGGCATCCGCGCCCACTTGTCCGCCGCCAGTCTTCTCGCGACGATCTGCCATTCGGCGGCTCTGCCCTGCGTCTCCTTCGCGCCGGCCGCACCCGCGGATCGCGCATGGGCGACCTGCCTGCGTGCCTTCGTGATGTCATCGAGGTGCAGGCCATGCTGGCGGGCCTTCTCGCGCAGGGCCCCAAGTTCGAACGCCGCATAAAGCGCATCATCCGCGTTCCCGGCATCGAGAACCATGCGGATCATCTCCGCCTCCGAGATGAGCCAGTAGTCCTCCGAGAGCGGTTCCACGCGCCGCCGGATGAAATCGAGCCCCCGCTCGATAAGATGCTGGCCCGGCGTGAAGGTCTCGGCGCGCGGGTCCCTGCCTTCGAGCGCCCAGCAGGCCTCCCATTCAGCCGGCACTTCACCCCAGCAGGTCTCATCCTCCGCAGAGACGAACACGCGTCCAAGAAGCGGCGGCCAATCTCCCGCGCTGAAATGGCTCTCCAGCGCAATGAAGCGGAGCATGAGCCCTTCGCGAAAGCTGTCCCTCTCCTCGGGATCTGTCGCGTCGATCCGCTGCTCGATGCGGGTGACCGTAAACATCGCGTCCCTCGCCAGATGGCGCACCGCGGCCGAGGGGGTGTCCGGCTCGTCGTCCTTCTCCGTCATGCGCGCAGCTCCACGATCCTGCCTGCGTCACCCGTACAGAACCTGCCCCATCGCTCCATCAGCGCGCGGCGGCGATCCAGGAGATCGGAGCGGGCATAGGCGCGCTCCAC
>NZ_BSYI01000094.1 GCF_030270585.1 Paralimibaculum aggregatum | reverse complement strand
GTCTTCCATGCCGGCGACGGCAACATGCATCCGCTGATCCTGTTCGACGCCAACCGGCCGGGCGATCTCGAGAAGGCCGAGGCGCTCGGCGCCGACATCCTGCGGCTCTGCGTCGAGGTCGGCGGCTGCCTGACCGGCGAGCACGGGGTCGGCATCGAGAAGCGCGACCTGATGGGGCACCAGTTCTCCGACGCCGATCTCGAGGCGCAGATGCGGGTGAAGGACTGCTTCGACCCGGGCTGGCTGCTGAACCCGGCCAAGGTGTTCCCGCTCGCGGCCTCGGCGGCGCGGCGGGCGGCCCCGGCGGCGCGGCACGGGGCCGGGCGATGACCGGGACGGACGCCGCGGCGGGCGCGGAGGCGGGCGCAGAGACGGGCGCAAAGACGGGCACAATGACGGGCACAATGACGGCTACGGCGGGCGCGGCGCCGGCGGCGCTGCGGCCGGCCACGGAGGCGGAGCTGGCCGAGGCGGTGGCCGGGCATGGGGCCGCGCAGGGCGGCGCGCAGGGCGCGCGCCGGGGGCTGGAGATCCGCTCGGGCGGGACCCGGGGCGGGCTCGGCCGGCCGGTGCGGGCGGCGGCGGTGCTCGATGTCTCCGGGCTCTCCGGCATCCGGCTGCACGATGCCGGGGCGCTGACCCTGGTGGCCGGCGCCGGCACGCCGATGGCCGAGATCGAGGCGGCGCTGGCGGCCGAGCGCCAGCGCCTCGCCTTCGAGCCGATGGACCACCGCGCGCTCTATGGCAGCGCCGGGTCGCCGAGCATCGGCGCGGTGGCGGCGGGCAACATCTCCGGGCCGCGGCGGATCCAGGCCGGGGCCTGCCGCGACAGCCTGATCGGGCTGCGCTTCGTCGACGGGCGCGGCACGGTGCTGCGGAGCGGCGGGCGGGTGATGAAGAACGTCACCGGCTACGACCTGGTGAAGCTGCTCTGCGGCGCGCTCGGCACCCTCGGGGTGCTGACCGAGGTCGCCTTCAAGCTGCTGCCGGCACCGGAGGCGGCGGCGACGCTGGCGCTCGAGGGGCTGGAGACGGCGGATGCGGTGGCGGCGATGTCGGCCGCCCTCGGCACCCCCTACGAGGTGACCGGGGCGGCGCATCTGCCGGCGGCGGCGGCGGATGGCACGGCGCTGACGCTGCTGCGCATCGAGGGCTTCGAGGCCCAGGTCGGCTATCGCATCGGGCGGCTGCGCGAACGGCTGCCCGGCGATGCCCGGGTGATCGAGGGCGCGGCGCATGCCGCGCTCTGGCGCCGGGTGCGCGATGCCGAGCCCTTCGCCGCCGAACCGGCTGCCGATGGCGCTGGCGATGGCGGGGGCGATGGCGGGGGCGACCCGCGCCCGGTCTGGCGGATCTCGGTGGCGCCCGGCGATGCGCCGGCGCTGGTGGCGGCGCTGGCGGCGCGGCTCGGCGCCGAGACGATGCTCGACTGGGGCGGCGGGCTGATCTGGGCGCGCCTGCCCGCCAGCCTGCCCGATGCCAGCCCCGCCAGCCCCGCCAGCCCCGATGACAGCCCCGATGCCCATGCCGCGGCGCTGCGGGCGCTGCTGCCGGCGCGCGGCGGCCATGCCACGCTGGTGCGCGCGCCGGCGGTGCTGCGCGCCGCGGCGGCGGTGTTCCAGCCCGAGCCGCCGCGGCTCGCCGCGCTCTCGGCCTCGCTGCGCCGCGCCTTCGATCCCGAGGGCATCCTGAACCCCGGCCGCATGGCCGCCTGAGGAGACCTGCATGCAGACTGTCTTCACGCCCGAGCAGCTCGCCGATCCGGGGATCGCGCGGTCGAACGAGGTGCTGCGCGCCTGCGTCCATTGCGGCTTCTGCACCGCCACCTGCCCGACCTACCAGATCCTCGGCGACGAGCTCGACAGCCCGCGCGGGCGGATCTACCTGATCAAGCAGATGCTGGAGAGCGGCGCCAGGCCCGACCCGAAGACCGTGCTGCATGTCGACCGCTGCCTGTCCTGCCTCGCCTGCATGACCACCTGCCCCTCCGGCGTGCATTACATGCATCTCGTCGACCATGCCCGGGAATACATCCAGCAGCACCACACCCGGCGCTGGGACGACCGGGCGCTGCGCTGGCTGCTGGCGCGCATCCTGCCCCATCCGATGCGCTTCCGCCTCGCCATGCTGGGGGCGAAGATCGCCCGGCCGTTCCGCCGCCTGGTGCCGGATCCGCGGCTGCGCGCCATGCTCGAGATGGCGCCGCGGCGGATCCCGCCGGTCAGCCGCAACGACGACCCGCAGGTGTTCCCGGCCGAGGGACCGCGGCAGCTGCGCGTGGCGCTGATGACCGGCTGCGCCCAGCGTGCGCTCAACACCGACATCAACGACGCCACCATCCGCCTGCTCACCCGCCACGGCGCCGAGGTGGTGGTGGCCGCGGGCGCCGGCTGCTGCGGCGCGCTCACCCATCACATGGGCAAGACCGCCGAGAGCCACGCCGCCGCGGCGCGCAACATCCGCGCCTGGATGCGCGAGATCGCCGGCGACGGGCTCGACGCCATCGTCATCAACACCTCCGGCTGCGGCACCACGGTGAAGGATTACGGCCACATGTTCCGCAACGCCCCGCTGGCCGCCGAGGCCGCCCGGGTGGCCGGGCTGGCGAAGGACCTGACCGAGGTGATGGCCGGGCTCGGGCTGCGCGCGCCGGGCCATGCGCCGGCGCTCCGCGTCGCCTATCACGCGGCCTGCTCGCTGCAGCACGGCCAGAAGATCAGGGCCGAGCCGAAGGCGCTGCTGAAGGCCGCCGGCTTCACCGTGCTCGAGCCGCGCGAGCCGCATCTGTGCTGCGGCTCCGCCGGCACCTACAACCTGATGCAGCCCGAGCTCTCGGCGCAGCTGCGCGACCGCAAGGCCGGCCATCTCGAGGCGCTCGCGCCGCAGGTCATCGCCGCCGGAAACATCGGCTGCATGATGCAGATCGGCGCCGCAACAAAAACCCCCATCCTCCACACCGCAGAACTCCTCGACTGGGCAACCGGAGGACCAGAACCAACCGCATGGAAGGAAAGGGACAGGG
>NZ_BSYI01000093.1 GCF_030270585.1 Paralimibaculum aggregatum | reverse complement strand
CTGCTGGCAGCGCATCCAATCTCAGGACTCTTAGCAGTGCTTCGCGCCCACCCGGTGCATCAAACTGCCTTTCCCATCGCTGAGACCTGCCAGCACCTTGAACGGTAAGGTGGTTCTCTGGGTCTGCGCCCCGACGATGGGCGCGGCGATCATCTGCCCGCCCATGGCGCGGCAGGCGGCTGCGCGAAGATCCGCGTCGCCGCCGGCGGAGAAGCGCTCCACGACCACGGCTATAGCCAACAGATCGCGGAACGGCCGGATCATGCGGGCGTCCGGCACCCGGCCGTGCAAGCCGAGACCGAAAGGGCGCGCGCATCGGACCGCCTGCGCGGCGAGAGCGGGCCTGGCGATGTGGCGGATCGCGGCGGGATCACCCGAGTTTCCGCGCCATCTGTACTGATCCGTTCCTTATCAAGCTGTAGCTTTTAGTACAGAGCTGCCTATGCACCTAATCTGGCCAATGGCTGCAAGGTCAAAACACGATCGGATGGAAACGCAGAAAAGAGCGAGCAACACCTCGGGAATCCGCCTCCAGGGGCCTCTTGAAATTGCTCGGAAACTGGGATTTGTCTTGGGAGGGACAAGAATGGCTGGTGCATTGAGAAATACCGCCCGGATTCTTGCATGTGTCGCCGGGCTCGGGGCCGGCGCAGCGCAGGCATTTCCGGACAGCACGATCGAGATGATCGTGCCATTCGGCGCAGGTGGCGGCACCGATACCGTCGCGCGGCTGTTCGAGCCCGAATTCAGCAAGGCGCTCGACGGGACCATCGTCATCAGGAACGTCGTCGGAGCCAGCGGTTCGGTCGGCGCAGCGACGGCGGCCAAGGCAAGGCCAGATGGCTACAACATTGCCTATCTGCCGATCGGCCCGGCATCGATCCAGCCGCTCCTGCGGCCGGGCAGCTATGGCGGCGATAGCTGGGAATATATCTGCCGGACGGTTAATGACCCGGCGATCCTGATGGTGCCCGCGGATGGCAACATCGCCTCCTTCGACGACTTCCTGAAGATGGACTCGATCGTCTACGGATCCGCCGGGCCCGGCTCGGTTCCGCATGTGGCGATGGCCGCCCTGGCCGGCGCGACCGGCAAGGAGGCGAAGCACATCCCCTACAAGGGAACGGCCAATGCGATGAACGCGCTGGCGGGCGGCGAGATACAGATCTTCGCCGATCTCCCGTCGGTGGTGAAGTCGTTCAACGTCAAGCCGATCGCCGTCTTCGCCGCCGAGCGGCACCCGTCCTACCCGGATGTGCCGACGACCCTGGAACTCGGATACGACCTGCAGTTCTCGGTCTGGCACGGGGTCTTCGCGCCGGCCGGAACCGACGCCGACAAGGTCGATGCCTTGGCCGAGGCCTGCCGGGAAGCGGTGAACTCGCCGGCATTCTCGGAGAGCATGGCGAAGGTCAGCACCACGACCAGCTATCTCGACCCCGAAGACTTCAAGGCTTTCGTCCTCAAGGCGCTCGAGACCAACGAGGCGGTTCTGAAGGACGCCGGACTGATCCAGTAGGCCTCGGAAGCATCGCAAGTCAGGCGCCTTCATGATGAAAACCCCTGCCTCCACGAGAAACCACCTGCGGGCCGCTTTCAGCGGCTCGCTCGTTCTGTTCTGCCTCGCGATGTACGCCAGCACCTATGATCCGAAGTACCACACCGGGTTCGCCGCGAGCGATCCGAACGCGCTGGTACTGCCGCGGATCGTGCTCGCGCTCATCGTCATCCTCGCCGGCATTGCCACTTTCCAGGAACTGTCCAGCCGCCGGGGCTCCGAGGAACGGCCGGCCGGGAAAGCGACCGTGTTCCTTGGCATCATCATGATCGTCGCGACCGCGCTCATGCCATATGTCGGGTTCGTCCTGAGCGTGACCCCCCTGGTCGCCGCCGTGACCTATCTGCTGGGGGAGCGCCGATGGTATGCAATCCTGGGCACCACGGCGCTGGCCGGTGTCGGGTTCTGGTTCCTGTTCCACCATGTCCTGCTGATCCGGCTCCCCAGCATCGCATCCGGCGGCTTGTACTGACGTGGATTACATCCTTCAGATCATGAGTGACTACGTGACGCTCGGCAGCATCGCCGCGATCGTGGTCGGAACCTTCGTCGGGATCGTGGTGGGCGGGCTGCCGGGGCTTGGCTCGGTGGTCGGCATCACGGTCTGCCTGCCGCTGACCTTCGGCATGGATGCCGGCTCGGCCATCTTCCTGCTCCTCGGGGTCTATTGCGGATCGATCTATGGCGGGTCCATCTCGGCGATCCTGATCAACACGCCGGGAACGCCGCAATCCGCGGCCACGCTCTTCGACGGCTACCCGATGACCGAGCAGGGCCATGCCGGCAAGGCGCTGGGCTGGGCGACCTTCTCCTCCGTCGCCGGCGGCCTCGTCAGCTGCCTGATCCTGATCGCCGCCGCGCCGCAGCTGGCCAGGATTGCCGTGAAGTTCGGCTCGATCGAGGTCTTCGCGCTGATCGTCATGGCGCTGACCTGCATTGCCGCGGTATCCGTCGGCTCGATGGTCAAGGGATTGATTTCCGGCGCGCTCGGCATCTTCATCGCGCTTGTCGGGGTGGATCCCGTGACGGGGTTCCCGCGGTTCGACTTCGGCATCCTCGAGCTCGAGGCGGGCCTCGACCTGATCGCCATCGTCGTCGGGCTCTTCGCGCTGTCGGAGGTCCTCGCACGCGCGGCAAGCGGCAGCAGCCCGATCGCGGTCGTGCGCTCCGTCCAGATGCGGGTGCCGCGCCTGAAGGAGTGGAGCGGGCGGCTCGGCGGCCTGTTCCGCAGCGCGCTGATCGGCTCCTTCGTCGGCTTCCTCCCGGGCACCGGTGCCGCGCCCGCCGCCTTCATCAGCTATGCCGTCGCGAAGAACGCGTCGCCGCGCCGCGGGAATTTCGGCAAGGGAGAACCGGACGGGATCATCGCGGCAGAAACGGCGAACAACGCCGTCACCGGGGCGGCGATGATCCCGACGCTCGCGCTCGGCGTCCCCGGCGACGTGGTGACAGCGATCCTGCTGGGATCGTTCGTCATACACGGCGTCACGCCCGGCGTGCGGCTGATGATGGACCACGAACAGCTGGTCTACGCCATGTTCGCGGCGCTGATCGTCATCAACATCGTCATGCTCGTTCTCTCGTTTCCGGTCATCAGGCTGTTCGGCATCCTGCTCAGGATCAAGGAGCGGTTCATCCTGGCCGGCGTGGTCGCGCTTTCGCTGATCGGAACGGCATCGGTTCGCGGCAATCCCTTCGACGTGCTGGTCGCCGCCATCTTCGGCGTGATCGGCTTTCTCATGCGGCGCTGCGGCTACCCCCTCGCACCCATGGTCATCGGACTGGTGCTCGGCCCGCAGCTCGAGGACAGCTTCCGGCGGGGCCTCCTGCTCACCAATGGCGACTTCGTCTCGTTCTTCACCCACAGCTACATCGCGACCGGATTGTTCGTATTGACATGCGCACTGATCGCCGCGCCGATCTTCCTGCACAACTCCGGCAGGAAGAACCTCATGAACAGCAATGTCTAGAGCGGGCTCCCATCAGCCGGGATCGCAGCCGTCCGCGCTGAAATGGTTGCCGCATCCGGCAGGGGGGAAGAGATCGACGATCCGGCCGCTAGCCGAACCGGGGC
>NZ_BSYI01000092.1 GCF_030270585.1 Paralimibaculum aggregatum | reverse complement strand
CGTCGCCGCGGCATCCGGCGCTGGCCCGGCCCCCGCCCCGGCGTCGAGCGCACCCTCGATCCGCGCCCAGAGCCCGGCCCCCGGCGTCACCGGCTCGACACCGAGATCCAGCGCCAGGAACCGCTCCCGCGCCGCCGCCACCAGCGCCGCCAGCGCCGGATCTGCGGCCATGCGGCGCTCGAGCTCCGCCCGGTCGGCCTCGTCGAGGAGCCCGATGGCGTATTCGTCGGCCAGCTCCGCCGGATCGCGCCCGGCGATGCTCATGACAGGCACGCCCTGAGCGCGGCGAGGCCCCGGCGCACCCAGGCCTTGGCGGTGCCGAGCGGGGCGCCGACGCGGCCGGCGATCTCGCCATGGGTATAGCCGAGCACATAGGCCATCAGCACCGCCTGCCGCTTCGCCGTGTCGAGCGCGGCAAGGCAGCGCTTCAGCGCGCTGGCCTCGTCGAGCCGCTCCCAGGCGGCGGAGAGCATCGCCTCGTCGTCGCGCAGCGCGTCCAGCGCCCCGGGCTCGGTCGCCGTCTCGCGGCTCCCGTCGCGCAGCATGTTGAGCGCGTGGTTGCGCAGCACGGCATAGATCCAGCCGCGTGCCGAGCCGCGCGCCGGGTCGTATTGCCCGGCACTACGCCAGATCTTGACGAAGGCCTCCTGCACCGCCTCTTCGGCGAGCTCGCGCCGGCGCAGGATGCGCAGCGCCACACCGGCAAGCCGCCCGCCCTCGGCCTCGAAGATCCGCCGCAGCGCCGCCCGGTCGCCGCGGGCGCAGGCTTCGAGATCGCTGGAAAGGTCGATGGCGGCGTCGGTCACGTCGGATCTCCCTTGCGGCGGCCGCAACTCTGCCAGATCGCTCCCATGCCTTCCAGCGCAAAGCCGGATGGCGACGGATTGGCCGGACGCGGAGGGCAGCCATATCTCCTCCCCTCTGGAGCAATAGCCGCACGGCGCGGCGACAGAGGGCGGGCCGCATCGTCGCGGCCGCCCGGGCCTTCGCCACAACCGGTCGGCGGCTCCGAAAAGGAGGACACCGCAGCCGCGCATCCGGATGCAGCGGCACGGCGCCACCCTCGGGAAACCGGCTCGGGGGCAGGGAAAGCCCGCCCTTTGCCGCCGGCCCGCGCCGGTCGCCCGGCGTCTTGCAGCGATCCGCCCGCCATCGGCGCTGATGGCCCTCTGCGGCGCACCGGGCCGCCACCGCACCGACGATGCCGTCCGCCCGCTTCGCCGACCCCGCGCGCCGCGATCTCCCGATGGCGGGACAGGAGGCTCGCCGCCGCCACGTCCCCGGTACGGCACCTTTGGGCGTTCACGAGGAGCGGCAACCCGGCGCGGGCCGCCTGCCCTGCGACGGGCGCCCCGTTGATCGCCATCGCGCTGACGAGCGCCTTCTGCGGAGTGATCGACGCGGCATGCCGGCGATGGGCACGCCGCGGGGTGTCGCCGCAGGCGCAGGCGCCATGCGGCTAACAGTGTTTCAGTCCCGCGCGCGCGTGTGCCGGGCCGGCCGCGCGGCCAGGCCCGGGCCGCCCCGGCACCCCCGGCGATGGCGCAGCGCGGCGCATCTCGGAGGGACAACCTGTCCGCAACCCGCACCGCCCCGACGCCGTTGCTGCCACTGCCGCCCGGGTCCTGCCCGCGGAACGGCATCTCGCGCATCTCCGCCCCGGGGGGCCGCAAACGGCAAGGGGCGCCGGTGTTGCCACCCGCGCCCCTCCGGCAATCGGACCGTCAGACGATCAGCGGATCAGGCGAACCACCAGCGCTCCATCCAGCGCTCGCCGTCGAGATCCCAGTTGGTGCCGAACGTGTCGCCATGGGCGATCTTGTCGGACAGCGCGAAGACGAAGGAGGCGAACATCGGCACCACGACGCCGCCGTCGTTGCTCACGATCTCCTGCATCTCGTAGTACATCGCCCGGCGCTTGTCCTCGTCGAGCTCGGCGCGGGCCGCGAGCAGCAGCTCGTCGAAGCGCGCGTTCGACCAGAAGCTGTCGTTCCAGGCGGCGCCGGTCTGGTAGGCGGTCGAGAACATCTGGTCCTCCACCGGCCGGCCGCCCCAGTAGACCGCAGAGAACTCGTGCTTCATCCAGACATCCGACCAGTAGCCGTCGTTCGGCACGCGGTTGACGTCGATGGTGATGCCGGCATCGGCGGCCGAGTTCTGGTAGAGCACCGCCGCGTCCACCGCGCCGCCGAAGGCCGCATCCGCCGCCGAGAGCCGCACGTTGAGCCCGTCGAGCCCGGCCTCCTTGAGGTGGAACTTCGCCTTGTCCGGGTCATAGGTGCGCTGCGGCAGGTCCTTGTTGTGGAAGCGCTGGCCCGGGCCGATCGGATGGTCGTTGCCCATCGCGCCATAGCCGAACAGGATCTTGTCCACCAGCTCCTGCCGGTTGATGCCGTATTTCAGCGCGAGGCGCACGTTCACGTCGCTGAACGGCTCCTTCCGGCAATCCATCGCGAAGGTGTAGTGCTGGTTGCCGGCGACCGACTGGATCGCGATGCCGGGGCGGCGCTTCAGCAGGCCGACGGTCTTGAGATCGAGCCGGTCGATGGCATCGACATCGCCCGAGACCAGCGCCGTGGTGCGCGCGTTGAGGTCCACCAGCGCCAGCATCTCGATCTTCTCGAACCAGCCGCGGTTGGCCGCATCCCAGTGATCGGGGTTCTTCGAGAGCTCGGCGGTCACGCCGGGATCGAAGCGGTCGATCTTGTAGGCGCCGCAGCCGTCGCCGGAGCGCCAGTCGAGCTTGCCGTCCTTCGCCGGGCCGATGATCAGGTGATAGTCGCTCAGCACGAAGGGGAAATCGGCGTTGCCGGCGTCGAGCACGAAGACCACGGTGTCGTCGCCCTCGGTGCGGATCTCCGAGATCGCCGAGACGATCGGCTTGGCGGCAGAGGTGGACTGATCGCCCCGGTGATAGTTGATCGAGACCGCGACATCCTCGGCGGTGAGCGCCTTTCCGGAATGGAAGGTCACACCCTTGCGCAGCTTGAAGATCCAGGTGCTGGCATCGGCCGAGGCCTCCCAGCTCTCGGCGACATTGGGCACCAGCGAGCCGTCCGAGGCGACCTCGGTCAGATAGCCGTGCACGCCATGCGCCAGCGCGATGGTGAAGCCGTTCTCGTAGGTCGCCGGGTCCAGCGTGTCGGTGGTCTGGCCGTGGGCCTTGCCGATGCGCATCGTTCCGCCGGATTTCGGCGCCGCGCGGGCCGAGGACAGCGGCAGCGAGGCGAGCAGGCCGGTGGCGGCGCTTCCCTGTAGGAAACCGCGGCGGGTCGGGGTGATCAGTCTGGTCATGATGTCATGCTCTCCTGTTCGGGCGTCTTGTTCTCTGGGGCGGGCACTGGAAGGCCGCACCGTCGCCAGCGCACAGCCTAAGGCTTTGGTGCGCGAGCGACAATGCCGGTCGCTCCGCTGCGCGCCGCGGCACGGGCGCGGCCGCCGGCCGGCCGGGCGCGGCGGGAAGGGCGATTCCCGGCAGCCCCTGTCATCCGGGGCGGCCGGGCGGCCGTAGCGGCAGCCCGTGCCGCGGCGCGCAGCGCCCCGGCCCTGCGGCGCGACGTCACGCCGATGCCGGTTTCGCCGCCCCGGCCGGGCCGCCGGGCCCGCCCGCCCCCCGGAATCCGCCCGCAATAATCTTGCGCCAAGCCGTTCACCCGCTTGGGGAATTCCCCGCGAGAGTTCTGGAATTTACTTGAATGACATATATCAAGTCAATAAATTGACAGATAAACTCATTGTTTTCAGTAGTTTGAAAATTTCTTGACGTTTTACGCTGCGCAAGCGAAGAACCCATCTGAATTGCAATGAGGCAGCTCT
>NZ_BSYI01000091.1 GCF_030270585.1 Paralimibaculum aggregatum | reverse complement strand
GGGCAGAAGGCGAGGCCGGCGAGCGGGCTCGACCATGCCCTGAGGACGGCGGCGCCGCCATTGGCCTCGGCGGGGAAGAACTTGAGGATGCCGAGGCCGCGCTCGGCGCCGCGCATCGCCTCGGAGGGGGTGGCGACGCCGGGCAGCATCGGCAGGCCGAGCTCGTCGGCGCGGTCGAGCACCGCCTCGGAGAGCCCCGGCGAGACGCCGAAGCGGGCGCCGGCGGCGACCGCGGCGGTGACGTCGGCGGCGCTGCGCAGGGTGCCGGCGCCGACCACCGCATCGGGCGCGGCCTCGACCATGGCGCGGATCGCGTCGAGCGCGGCGGGGGTGCGCAGGGTGACCTCGAGGCTGGTCAGCCCGCCATCGGCGAGCGCGCGGGCCAGCGGCGCGGCATGGGCGATCTCCTCGACCACGATGACGGGGATCACCGGGGCGGCGCGGCAGATATCGGCGGCGGTCAGGCTCATGGTCTCGGTCTCCGGCAGGGTTGTTCGGCGATGCGGCGGGGCTCAGCCCCCTGCCGCGAGGGCACGGATACGGTCGATGAGGGCGCGCGTCGAGGGATCGGTCTCGGCGGCGGCGCCCTCGGCCAGCGCCGGGATCAGCGGCCGGGCCAGCGCCTTGCCGAGCTCGACGCCCCACTGGTCGTAGGAATTCACCCCCCAGATCGCGCCCTGCACGAAGACCTTGTGCTCGAACAGCGCGATCAGCCGGCCGAGGGCATGCGGGTCGAGCCGGCGGAACAGGATGGTGGTGGAGGGCCGGTCGCCGGGGAAGCTGCGATGCGGCGCCAGCCGGGCGATCGCCTCGGGCGCGGCGCCGGCGGCGGCCATCTCGGCCTCGACCTCGGCGGTGTCGCGGCCGAAGGCCAGCGCCTGGCCCTGGGCGAGGCAGTTGGCGAGCAGCATGGCGTGGTGCCGCGGATCGGCGTCGCGGGGGGTGGCGGCGGCGATGAAGTCGACCGGCACGACATCGGTGCCCTGGTGGATCAGCTGGAAGAAGGAATGCTGCGCATTGGTGCCGGGCTCGCCCCAGATCACCGGGCCGGTGGCGGTGCCGACCGGCGCGCCGGCGCGGGTGACGCGCTTGCCGTTGCTCTCCATGTCGAGCTGCTGGAGATAGGCCGGCAGCCGCGCCAGGCGCTGGTCGTAGGGGATCACCGCCACGCTCGGCCAGCCCATGGCGTTGCGCCGCCAGATCCCGGCCAGCGCCAGCAGCACCGGCAGGTTGCGCTCGAGCGGCGCCTCCCGGAAATGCCGGTCCATCGCCGCGGCGCCGGCGAGGAAGGCGCGGAACCGCGCCGCGCCGATGCCGATCGCCAGCACCAGCCCGATCGCGCTCCACAGCGAGTAGCGCCCGCCGACCCAGTCCCAGAAGCCGAAGACGCGCTCCTGCGGGATGCCGAAGGCGGCGCAGCCGTCGAGATTGGTCGAGACCGCGGCCATCCGCTCCGCGGCATGGGCGCCGAGCCAGTCCCGCGCGAGGCGGGCATTGGCCATGGTCTCCTGCGTGGTGAAGGTCTTGGAGGCGACGATCACCAGGGTGCGCGCCGGGTCGAGCCCGGCCACGGTGTCGGCGAGATGGGCGCCGTCGACATTCGAGACGAAGTGCAGCCGCGGCCCGTCGCAGTCCGGCACCAGCGCCCGTGCCGCCATCGCCGGGCCGAGATCCGAGCCGCCGATGCCGATGTTGACGACATCGCGCACCGGGCCGCCGGGGAGCTGCCCGGCCCGCACCGTCTCGGCGAAGGCGAGGAAGCGCTCGCGGGTGCCGTCCACGTCGTCGCCGGCCGGCGCCGGCGCGCCGCCGCGCAGCGCCATGTGCAGCACCGCCCGGCCCTCGGTGGCATTGACCGGGGCGCCGGCGAACAGCGCCGCGCGCTGCGCCTCGACCCCGGCGGCGCGCGCCAGCCCGAGCAGCGCGTCGAGCGCGGCGCGGTCGAGCTTCTCCTTCGACAGGTCGACGGAGAGATCGTCCTCGGCGAAGGCGAGCGCCGCCGCCCGCCCCGGATCGGCGGCGAAGAGCCGGCGCAGATGCACCGGCTTCAGCCGCGCGGCATGGTCGTGGACGGCCGTCCAGGCCTCGGTCGTGGTCATTGCATCCCTCCTTTGCGCGGGCCGCCCGTGGCGGGTCTCAGATCACCACGGCGGCGCCGGTCTCGGCGCTGCTCACCGCGGCGCGGAAGGCGCCGAAGAGCTCGCGCCCGATGCCCTCGTGGCTGGCCGCGAGATCCGCCGTCGCCGGTGTCCGGGCGGCCAGCTCGGCGGCATCCAGCAGCACCTCGAGCCGGCCCGCCCCGGCATCGAGGCGCAGCACGTCGCCGTCGCGCAGCCGGGCCAGCGCCCCGCCATCGGCGGCCTCGGGGCTGAGATGGATCGCCGCCGGCACCTTGCCGCTGGCCCCGGACATCCGCCCGTCGGTGACCAGCGCCACCCTGTGGCCGCGGTCCTGCAGCACCGAGAGCGGCGGGGTCAGCGCGTGCAGCTCCGGCATGCCGTTGGCCTGCGGGCCCTGGAAGCGCACCACCACCACCACGTCGCGGTCGAGCTCGCCGGCCCTGAAGGCGGCCTTCACGCTCTCCTGGGTCTCGAAGATCCGCACCGGCGCCTCGATCCGGTGATGCTCGGGCTTCACCGCCGAGATCTTGATCACCGCGCGGCCGAGATTGCCCTCGAGCAGCGCCAGCCCGCCGGTCGGCTGGAACGGCGCCGCGGCCGGGCGCAGGATGTCGGCATTGCCGCTCGCGCCGGCGCCGGGGCGCCAGGCCAGGTCGGCGCCGTCCAGCACCGGCTCCTCGGTGTAGCGCGCCAGCCCGGGGCCGGCGACGGTCTCGACATCCTCGTGCAGCAGCCCGGCGCCGAGCAGCTCGCCGATCATGAAGCCGAGCCCGCCGGCGGCGTGGAACTGGTTCACATCCGCCAGCCCGTTGGGATAGACCCGCGCCATCAGCGGCGTCGCGGCGGAGAGCTCGGCCATGTCCTGCCAGTCGATCAGCACGCCGGCGGCGCGCGCCATGGCGACGAGATGCAGCACCAGGTTGGTCGAGCCGCCGGTGGCCGAGAGCCCGACCATGCCGTTGACGAAGGCCTTCTCCGAGAGCACCGCGCTGGCCGGGGTATAGCGCGCCCCGGTGGCGGCCAGCGCCAGCGCCCGGCGCGCCGCCTCGGCGGTCAGCGCCTCGCGCAGCGGCGTGCCGGGGTTGACGAAGCTCGCCCCCGGCAGCTGCAGCCCCATCACCTCCATCAGCATCTGGTTGGTGTTGGCGGTGCCGTAGAAGGTGCAGGTGCCGGGCCCGTGATAGCTCGCCATCTCGGCGCGCAGCAGCTCGTCGCGGCCGATCTCGCCGGCGGCGTGGCGCTGGCGGATGCGCGCCTTCTCGTCGTTGGGCAGCCCGCTGGTCATCGGCCCGGCCGGGGCGAACACCGCCGGCAGGTGCCCGAAGCTCGCCGCGGCGATCACCAGGCCCGGCACGATCTTGTCGCAGACCCCGAGGAAGATCGCCGCGTCGTAGCAGTCGTGGCTCAGCGAGACCCCGGCGGCCAGCGCGATCACGTCGCGCGAGAACAGCGAGAGCTCCATGCCGGCGCGGCCCTGGGTGACGCCGTCGCACATCGCCGGCACGCCGCCGGCGACCTGCGCGGTGCCGCCGGCCGCGCGCGCCGCCGCCTTCAGGATCGCCGGGAAGCGCTCGAAGGGCTGATGCGCCGAGAGCATGTCGTTATAGGCGGTGACGATGGCGATGTTGCCGCCGCGCGCGCGGGCGATGGCCGGCTTGTCGGTGCCGCTCGCGGCGGTGACATGGGCCATGTTCCCGCAGGAGAGGTGGGCCCGCGCGGGCCCGGCCTCGGCCATGCGGGCGCAGCGCGCCAGATAGGCGGCGCGGCGCTCGGCGGAGCGCGCGACGATCCGCGCGGTGACGGCTTGGACGGTCGGGTGCATCTCGGCCTCCTGGCTGATCTCGGGTCTCGGCCTGCGCCTCGGGTCGGCGCCGGCGTCTGTGCTGTCGGTCGACGTTGGCGTTGGCGTCTGCGTCGTCAATCGGCGTGGGCGTCTGCGCCTGCGTCGGCATCTGCGTCGTCGGTCGGCGTCG
>NZ_BSYI01000090.1 GCF_030270585.1 Paralimibaculum aggregatum | reverse complement strand
GGTGCCCCGCGGCAGCCCCCGCCGCTTGCCGAGCTCGTAGCGGAGCTTGCGTACATACTTCGTCAGCAGTCCCCAGGCCGCCTTCCTGTCCGTGAGGTTGCCGCGGATGGTCAGCGTCAGCAGGTGGTCGAGCCGTGCCGCCAGCACCGTCCGCCGGATCATCGTCCTGGCCCGCCGGAGGCTCTGCTCGTCCTGCTCCGCCTTCCGGGCAAGCCGCTCGTCTTCGGAGATGCAGCCTGCGGTCGCCCCCTGCTCCCGGTCCCGGTCGCGATGGGGCGCCCTGATCCGTGCGACCGTCGCCTCGACCTGACCCCCGCCATAGTCCCGGCGCGTCACCCGGTAGCGTGCCTGTGCCCGTGTCGAGTTATGTTGAGAGGTCAAGTCTAGGGGGGTGACGGGCGGGCGCGCGCCACGCGCGCGGCCCGCCGTCACCCCTCAACCCTCCCACGAGCCCGCGCAATCGCTTCGCCCGTGATCGTTCCCCGCTCCTGCTGCTTGAGCCAGTGAAGCACCGCGTCAAGCCGATAGATCGGCTTCCGTCCGGCTGCCGATCTCGGCGGGCCACACCGCGCCTGATCCCACCGCCGCAATGTCCGTTCGCTGACCCCGAGCAACGCCGCCGCCTCGCTCGCCGTCAGCAGCCCCGCATCCTTCCGATTCATTTAATCCTCCTGTGAGTGAATGGTCACTCACAGGCAGATAGGTGGGGGTAAACATGCTCTCAAGAGCGGGGCCGGGCGGACGGCACAAGCCAGGAGAGGCCTACGGCTGCGCCGAGCACCCGGACAGCGGTGTGGAGACACCATCCTACCCGCTAAGGTGCGCGAAGGTTCGCGCTCCAACGGTTAATGCTATCCCCGGAAGACGTTGAACATCATGGCACCGTAGAGAGCAGGGGGTGCATTCCTGTGGGAGAGATCCCGCGGATCACCAAAAATGGAAATACACAACCTTCAATAAAGTTGCGATATAGTCTCATTGTGCCGTGTGTTTCTTCCGTGTTTCGGGTTGGAATAAGAAGTTATATCTTGCAAAAATTCCATGATGTTGGGTTGACTAATTACATGCCATCAAGAAGTGGGAACAATTTCCTCTCCATTTCATCAGGGAATCGAGTATCTTCGCGTATTCTTGCTGCTATTTTTTCAGATAGTTCCAGCTTCCGATTCATGACGCCGCACATGGTTACCTCATCCCCAATAATCGATATTGGGCCGTTTCCGCCAAATATATCGCGCATTATATCTTCAGGATAGTAGTGTTCTATTCCGTTTTTAGACCAGCGAACTATCATATCCTCTGAAATTCCCTTCTTTATTAATGTGTCTACAATTCCTGTCCCGTGTACCGAGTCAAGAATAGCGATAATTCTCCCATTATAAGGGCTGCGCTGAAGGTCTGGAAATAACTGCGCCATCATGTGCGCGTATCTCTTCATTTCACTATCATTGGTTGCATTAATAATGCTTGCGCTTAGACTTGGGTATTTTACTTGCAGTATCCTGCTAATGTATTTCTCTTCTGTTGGCCCTTCAACAAATATAATTACTGATGGTAGAAATAGACTCTCGAGTCTATTCCCTAATAGGGAAAAATGAATTTGATTGAATTCAGCTAAAGAGTTTATTCTATTCACTTGTATTTCGTTTCCAGATTTCTTTACGACAAAATTATTTGATATATTTTTCCTATCAAGAAATAAAGATGAATGGCTGGCAAATATTATAGATTTTATATGCGAAAAATACTTCCTTCTCATGCTTTCATCTAGTATAAAATCAGCCAGTTGCCCTTGAGATTTTGGACTCACGCCGAGCTCTGGCTCATCAATCAAAAAGTGGCTATACTCGGTATCTAGCAAGCTCGTGATAATTGAAACAACAAGACGCGTTCCAGAGCTGGCAAATGACAAATTGTGCTCATCGCAGGAAATGAATCTCTGTGACATTTCGTTTTTTGGGTGGGCGAGATCTAAACTTAGGCTTGCTCCAAGAACCTTTTTTACTATTTCAAAGAGAACATTTCTCCGATCATTATCAAACTCGGCTATCGCTTGTTGAATATTAAAGGGAGAATTGTCAAGATTCTGATTTGATTCATTGAACTGCCTGCGAAAATTTCGGTGCTGCTCTCGACGGCGTTTGGGTTGGGGCGCGTACGGTGGCAGGGCGTTGAAATTATTGTACCTGGCGGGGCCAAGATAAGCGGCTTTGTCGCCGAGTTCTATTGAAAGAGTTTTTAATAAGTATGATTTTCCAGAATTATTTGGCCCTATGAAACAGCAATATGGTCCGTTGTTGATCTGCTCTGAAAGCCCATCGTCCATGTATGTAATCTTTGTATCTGGACGCTTGTTGAATACAGAGGTGGTCATGGGGTCTCTCGATTAGTAAGCATTGTCGGAAAGTCTATCGAAAATTATTCTTGTCGGTTCCGAGTGGGGGCTGTTGAAGAGTGATAGTTTTCTCATGCTACCTTGCCTGAAAGAAGGTCTTCAGAAACCACTACCGCACCTTTGTCACGTCCTCAAGCTCTGAAGACCTGATGTTGGGGTAGTCGCCCCTCACGGCGCGCCAGAAGCTGCTGACCTTCTTGGCGAGGCGCCAGGACATCGACTTGTCGGGGCAGGGGCCGGTTTCGGGGAAGTGCTCGCGGAAGGCGATGCCGAGGATCGCCTCGGCTTCCTGGATCTTCCGCTTGTCGCGCATGAGGTAGAGCGGTTTCCAGCCGAGCGTGCGCGCCTGGACATACATGCCGAGAGCGCGGTCCAGCGGGGCGTACTGGCCCTTGTAGCCCTGCACCACCCGATCGAGGAAGGCGACGACCTCGGCGGCGGTCATCTCCTCGGCGGGTGTCGTCTGGCTGGGGTCGGCCATGGCGGTCCGGTCTCCTGCATCGCTCGTGAGAGTCATACATCGAGCAGCGGCGCCGGCAAGAGGCGAGCGCTGCGCCTGGCGCGCCCACGACAGCACAGGCCCGAGCGGCCTGCGTTGTGGGGCGCGCCGCTCGGGCCTGTGCTGCCGCGGGCGCTACTCCGCCGCCTGTTCCGTGTGGCCGACGAAGCGGTCGAACCGGGCCGAGGCACGGCGCTGCGCCGCATCGTGCAGATGGGCATAGCGCAGCGTGGTCTGCGCCTGGGTGTGGCCGAGCATCTTGCCGACCAGCGCCAGATCGTTGCCCGTGCTGATCAGGATGCTCGCGAAGGTGTGGCGCAGATCGTGGATGCGCAGACCCTCGATGCCGGCCAGCTGGCAGGCGGTCCTGAACGTCTTTCGCAGCTCCTGTTGTGTATCGCTGGCGCCCCTGCCGGGGAACAGGGCTTCACCGGTTTGCGCAGCCTGCATTCGGCGCAGCACCGCGAGCGCCGATGCCGTGAGCGTCACGCGGTGCAGCCGGCGCTGTTTCGTGGTGGCCGCGGGCTTGACCCAGAGCCCGGCCTCGAGGTCAAACTGGCTCCAGCGCGCCTTCAGCACCTCCCCGAGCCGGGCGCCGGTGAACATCAGAAGCCGCAGCGCATCCGCCGAGGTCTGGTTGTTCACCCGGTCGAGCGCGCCGAGAAGCCGGCGGAACTCGGCCTCGTCGAGGTAGCGCTCGCGCGGGCGCTCCGGGTTCATCCGCAGGCCCTTGGTCGGGTTGCCCTCGCGCATTCCCCAGAGCACGGCCCGGTTGAAGGCGGTGCGCAGCACCTGGACGAGCCGGTTGGCGGCATAGGGGTGGCCTGCGGCGGTCTTCCTCCGATGCAGGGCCTCGATGTCGCCGAGCGTGACCGCATCGACGCGAAGCCGCCCGAGCGCCGGCAGGATCGTCTTCTCCCACATCTGCCGCCGGTCCTGCGCGCTACGCGGGGACAGCGCGGCATCATGGGCCTGCATCCGTTCCCAGAGATCGCGCACCAGCGGTGCCGCCCGGTCTGCCGCCCGTTCGGATGCCGGATCGTGGCCCTGATCGACCCGGACCCGCAGTGCTTGTGCTCGGTGGCGGGCCTTGAGCGCCGACCAGGCCGGATACTTGCCGATGGCGACCTGCCGCCGCTGCCGCCCGAGCCGGTAGTCGAAAACGAAGGCGCGGGTGCCGCCGGCCGACACCTTGCAGATGAACCCTTTAACG
>NZ_BSYI01000089.1 GCF_030270585.1 Paralimibaculum aggregatum | reverse complement strand
TCGTTCCCCGCTCCTGCCGCTTGAGCCAGTGAAGCACCGCGTCAAGCCGGTAGATCGGCTTCCGTCCGGCTGACGATCTTGGCGGGCCACACCGCGCCTGATCCCACCGACGCAATGTCCGTTCGCTGACCCCGAGCAACGCCGCCGCCTCGCTCGCCGTCAGCAGCCCCGCATCTTTCCGATTCATCAGATCCTCCTGTGAGTGAATTGTCACTCACAGGCAGATAGGTGGGGGTAAACATGCTCTCAAGAGCGGGGGCGGGCGGACGGCACAAGCCAGGAGCGGCCTACGGCTGCGCCGAGCAGCCGGACAGCGGTGTGGAGACACCATCCCGCCCGCCGCGGTGCGCGAAGGCTCGCACTCCAATGTTTAACGCTATCCCCGGAAAACGTTGAACATCAGGAGACCGTCGAGGGCAGGGGTGAGCAATCCAGTGGGAGGTGATCCCGTAGAAAGTCAAAGCTGTCTTAACACTCTTGCCAATAGTGTAAAACACAATCTTCACGGAAGAGGTAGCCATCGATTATGGTCGAACGGATCATTCACTACTCACGAAACATAATGCACCATCGCAACAACAAACCGTAATCCCATGCTTCTTTTTTAGGTATTTCGCGACAGGACCGCTTGAATTCCGTTTTATTTTTGCCTTCACCTTCTCTGTGGATTTCTTGGATTTCGGATCGAAAAGATCAATGTCTTCTGAGACTATTAGATCTGCACTCGAGCCCTTCGCTATAAACACCCACTTATGATCTTTATTTGGCAGTCCAAGCTTTCTGAGTTCATTTCTTGCGCTTTTGTCCATTTGAAAGACACGGAATGCGCCGTTATTTAATTGAAGAACCACCCAATCATCTAAACTCAGCCCCACGGACGACGGCTTGCAGCAGTCGAGATACTCTTGTCTCGCTTGCCCCTCATCATCGATAGCGACGGCGCCTTTGCTCATAACAGCTCGAACCGCTATGGAAAATTTGTCCTCCTTATCTGAAAGCATCTCGTCAAAAAAATATTTTAGCACATTCGTATCAATTACTGATGGGCTCGTCATTTGCTTGGATACCTAAATTCTAGCTGCTCCCCGGTGCGGTTTTTATTCTCGCGAATTGCAGCGCGAGCGACTTCAAAGGACTCATGCTGGCGCTGAGGGAAGAAACCGCCGGGCCAGTCAGGATTAAAGGAACCTGTTTTGTCGATCCCGACCTCGTGGACCTTCCTACCACCGGCCGCGTCTTCAACATAGAATATCTTAACTTGATCGGGCGAGAGATCGCCGAGAGCAACGTGTCTGGCGACCCTTAAAACGAGGTTGTCACTATGCGTTTCAATAAATACTTGTCCACGATATGATACTAAGTTCGCAAAGAATGAACCGAGTGCGGCCTGCGCGTTCGGATGCAAGTGTATTTCGGGCTCTTGAATTATTAAGATTGGAGCGGTGCGCGATCGCCGAAGTAGTGCATGGCCTATGCCAGCCACGAGAACTGGAAGTACCTGGCTGCAGCCAAACCCTACATCACATATATTGTGCTCTGTTCCATCGTTGCCGATGACTACAACTTCAAAATGTCTGTCGGTAAGATTCTTAACACGTACGCCGCCAGAAATCTCGGTTGCCCTCATCCATTTAGTTATCTCATCAACAAATCCAACTCGCTCACTTCCACGCTTAGAGTTGTCGCTTGCAATCATTGTGACCGCATTCTCACCAGTTCTTCCAACATTCGCAGCGGTCTCACCAGAGTAAAGGTACGTACGTTTGGGAATATCACGAAAGGGGCCGAGTGATTCAAAACTTCCAAAGCTTTCAATCATAAGTCTTCTAAAATGAAACAAGTTGCGATCTACATCTCTGAAGAAATTGTATTTACTCTCATGGAAAGTTCGATCAGCGTCACGGGCGCGGCGCAGTGCAATCATAATATCACTGAATACGGGGAGGAAGCCGTCAAATTTTGGTCTTTTCTTTTTGATGTGATCGCCTAGCTCGTCAATATTAACGCCATTTATATGAACATCATATCTATCTTTAGTGGCCGCGTACTCAAAAACACTATTCCCATTGCGGGACAGGCGGTACTTCGAGATTTCCATCTCTCGACGTTGCGTTCTATATTTCACTTCGAATTGGCACTGAACATCGCGGATGGAAAAAGAGATACGGACAGGTGTATTTGCTCGACCGCCATGAACCATGTCCTTAAACGTACCGAGCTGATCAAACTCACCGTTTAATATAAGTGGTCCAGAATCCAGTTGAGTGTTGTTGGTAGTTTGGGCAAGTATATTGAGCGCACTCAATGCGCTGGATTTGCCGGAATTGTTTCTGCCAACGAATATATTAAGTCTTGAAAAGTTGAACGATTCCGTGCGGAATGCGCGAAAATTAACGACTTCAAGCCTGTCAATCATAGACTATTTTGATCCATTGACGACTGTACAAGGCATCGAGGGCAATGTGCTCTTCTCTGAGTGCGACGTAAGCTTAGGCTCGCCAACCAGCTTAGTGCCTCAGCGTCAAGCAGACTAGCTTGGATTTGCGCTTCGAAAGTCAGTCGGACCGCTTTGTGCGGTAGGGTTGTTTTACAGAATGGCCCATTGCGTTAAGTGCGATCGGCAATCCTCTCGAACGTTGGGCCTTCGGTTGCCGAATGGCGGCTACTGATGAGTGATTGCTGTCTCATGTTACCTGCCCTCAAAGTAGGTCTTCTGAAACCACTACCGCGTCTCTGTCAGGTCTTCAAGCTCTGAAGATCTGATGTTGGGATAGTCCCCTCGGACGGCGCGCCAGAAGCTGCTGACCTTCTTGGCGAGGCGCCAGGACATCGACTTGTCGGGACAGGGGCCGGTTTCGGGGAAGTGCTCGCGGAAGGCGATGCCGAGGATCGCCTCGGCTTCCTGGATCTTCCGCTTGTCGCGCATGAGGTAGAGCGGTTTCCAGCCGAGCGTGCGCGCCTGGACATACATGCCGAGGGCGCGGTCCAGCGGGGCGTATTGGCCCTTGTAGCTCTGCACCACCCGATCGAGGAAGGCGACGACTTCGGCGGCGGTCATCTCCTCGGCGGGCGTCGTCTGGCTGGGGTCGGCCATGGCGGTCCGGTCTCCTGCATCTCTCGTGAGAGTCATACATCGAGCAGCGGCGCCGGCAAGAGGCGAGCGCTGCACCTGACGCGCCCGCGACAGCACAGGCCCGAGCGGCCTGCGTCGTGGGGCGCGCCGCTCGGGCCTGTGCTGCCGCGGGCGCTACTCCGCCGCCTGTTCCGTGTGGCCGACGAAGCGGTCGAACCGGGCCGAGGCACGGCGTTGCGCCGCATCGTGCAGATGGGCATAGCGCAGCGTGGTCTGCGCCTGGGTGTGGCCGAGCATCTTGCCGACCAGCGCCAGGTCGTTGCCCGTGCTGATCAGGATGCTCGCGAAGGTGTGGCGCAGATCGTGGATGCGAAGGTCCTCGATCCCGGCCAGCTGGCAGGCGGTCCTGAATGTTTTGCGCAGCTCCTGTTGTGTGTCGCTGGCGCCCGGGCCGGGGAACAGGGCTTCACCGGTTCGCGCAGCCTGCATCCGGCGCAGCACCGCGAGCGCCGATGCCGTGAGCGTCACGCGGTGCAGCCGGCGCTGTTTCGTGGTGGCCGCGGGCTTGACCCAGAGCCCGGCCTCGAGGTCGAACTGGCTCCAGCGCGCCTTCAGCACCTCCCCGAGCCGGGCGCCGGTGAACATCAGCAGCCGCAGCGCATCCGCCGAGACCTGGTTGTTCACCCGGTCGAGCGCGCCCAGAAGCCGGCGGAACTCGGCTTCGTCTAGGTAGCGCTCGCGCGGGCGCTCCGGGTTCATCCGCAGGCCCTTGGTCGGGTTGCCCTCGCGCATTCCCCAGAGCACCGCCCGGTTGAAGGCGGTGCGCAGCACCTGGACGAGCCGGTTGGCGGCATAGGGGTGGCCTGCACCGGTCTTCCTGCGATGCAGCGCCTCGATGTCGCCGAGCGTGACCGCATCGACCCGAAGCCGCCCGAGCGCCGGCAGGATCGTCTTCTCCCACATCTGCCGCCGGTCCTGCGCGCAACGCGGGGACAGTGCGGCATCATGGGCCTGCATCCGTTCCCAGAGATCGCGCACCAGCGGTGCCGCACGGTCTGCCGCCCGCTCGGATGCGGGATCGTGGCCCTGATCGACCCGGACCCGCAATTCCTGCGCCCGTTGGCGGGCCTTGAGCGCCGACCAGGCCGGATACTTCCCGATGGCGACCTGCCGCCGCTGCCGCCCGAGCCGGTAATCGAAGACGAAGGCGCGGGTGCCGCCAGCCGACACCTTGCAGATGAACCCCTTGACC
>NZ_BSYI01000088.1 GCF_030270585.1 Paralimibaculum aggregatum | reverse complement strand
AGCTCGTTGTTCAGGATCCCGGTGCCGCGGCTGCGATGGCCGCGGATCGCGGTGTCGCGCCAGAGCTCGCTGCGCGGGCCGGGGATCTCCTCGGCATTGAGCCGGCGTGCGATCGCCTTCGGCGAGCTGCCCGCGGCGTAGTCGCGGAAGATGCGGCGCACGATCCGGGCTTCGCCTGGATTGATGGAGCGCCGGCCGGCCTCGCACTCCCCGCGCGCATCCCGGTCCGTCAGCACATCGTAGCCATAGCTGATGCCGCCGCCGGAGCGTCCGGCCTCGACGCGGCCGCGCAGGCCCCGGCGGGTCTTCTCGGCGAGTTCCTTGAGATAGAGCGCGGCCATGGTGCCCTTGAGCCCGACATGCAGCTCGTCGATCTCGCCCTCCGAGAGCGTGACGAGCCGCACGCCGGCGAAGGACAGCCGCTTGAACAGCCCGGCGACATGCTCCTGGTCGCGGCTGATCCGGTCGAGGCTCTCGGCGAGCACGCAGTCGAAGCGCCCGGCCAGCGCGCCCTCCATCAGCGCCTGGATGCCGGGGCGGATCAGGCTTGCGCCCGAGACCGCGCGGTCGGAATGGCTGTCCACGACCTGCCAGCCCTCGTGCGCCGCGCGCTCGCGGCAGAGCCGCAGCTGGTCCTCGACCGACGCCTCGCGCTGGCGGTCCGAGGAATGGCGGGCATAGAGCGCGACGCGGGTCATGGCTGTCATCCTTCGGCCTCCTCGCCGGCGATGGTGCCGAGGAGCGCATTCACGCGCCGGCAGGCCTCGATCTGGCCGGCGCGGACATAGTATCGCTCGGTGGTCTCGAAGTGCCGGTGACCGAGCAGGGGGGCGGCGAGACGGGCGGCCTCGGGGACTTCCTCGACGAGGCTGGTCGCCGCACAGCTGCGGAAGAGGTGCGGATTGATGGGGATTCCGAGAAGCCGCGTGGTGATCTCGACGATCTGGCCATAGACGGAATTGCAGGCGAGCGGCCGCCCGCCGAGGGCGAGCCAGAGCGCATCGCAGGTCCCGGCCGGGCCATAGGCCGGGCGGACCTCGTCGAGATATCGGGCCATGTACGGCCCGATGTGGCGGGGCAGGAGATAGGCGAGACGGTTGTGGCCCTTGGTCTCGGTCTCGTGCAGATGAATGGCCCAGCGCTCGCCCTCGTGGCGGATCTGGTGTCCGATCCCGAGCCCCGCGAGGTTGCGCAGCCGAATGGGACAGGCCGAGAGCACGAGCAGGATCATGGCATCGCGATAGCGGATGCGGTTGCGCCGATGTGCGAGGTCGGTGCTGGCCAGGCGCTCGAGTTCACCGAGCGCGGCGCGGTGGATCTCGTCGATCGGGCGCTGGCGCAGCCGGCGGTCCACGGAAGGCTTCGCCCAGGTATTGAGCCGGTTGGTCAGCTCCATCAGCCAGCGCCAGTCCCGTTCCGGCGTCATCGCCTTCATCACCACCTTCAGCCCGATCAGCGCCGAGGCGGCGGTGCGCGGCGCGACGGTGTCGACGAGGTGCCGGGCATAGCGGTGCACGATCTCCGGATCGGCGCGGTCCGGCGGCGCGCGCTCCGGCGCGAGCAGGCCCTCGCGGGCGAGCCAGCCGAGCCAGCGGGCATAGTGCTGGCGGTTGGTCCGGCGGGTTGCCGGGCGCCAGTGGCGGGCGGGACCGGCCCCCTCCAGGACGTCGCCCCCGGCGAAGAGCGCGGCCCAGGCGCGGCGGTCCCGGTCGGGCCAGTCCGGCCCGCGCGGCATCACCGGCCTGTCCTTCGGCGTGTCCGCCATCGGCTCAGTCCTCGATCTCGGGGCGCGACCGGGCGCGGTCGAGCAGGCGGTTGATCTGGCGGCTGGCGGCACGGGTCTCGGTGCCGAGATAGGAGCCGAGCGTGGTGTTCAGCGACCTGTGCCCGAGGCGGCGGGAGATCGCGACATACATCCCCGGGTCCCGCTCGACGACGATCTTGGCGATGGCGTGGCGATAGAGATGAGGGTTGATGACGATCCCGGCATGGCGTCTGAGCGGCTCGGAGACCGCGGCGCGCATGGCGTTGTCCGAGCGCGCGCCGCCGGTCCTGCCGGGGAACAGGAACGGGCTGTCGCTGCCCGGCAGCAGCGGGCGGTGCAGGCCGGTGAAGGCATCGAGCAGCGCGGTGGTCTCGGACGGCAGCTCGAGGGTGAGCGCCATCCCGGTCTTGGTCTCCCCGTCGGCGATCTCGAGGTAGACGCGGCCGCCGGCGCGGCGCACCGAGCGGTCGAGGCGGAGCTGGCGCAGGTTCCTGATGCGAAGGCCGGTCTGGATGAGAACCGAGATCGCGAGCGCGCGCTCGATCCCCCTGGCACGGCGGATCGGGCTGGTCATGGCGAGCGCACGGTCGCGCTCATCGGCCGGGAACTGCAGGAGACGTCGGACGGTCGCGGGGTCGTCGAACTGGTCGAGCCGGTCCCGGTGGCGCTTGCCCATGCCGCGCGGCAGGTTCGGATCGAGACGCGCGACGATCGCGTCGATCCGCTCCATCTCGTCCGCGGGCAGGCGCAGATGGTGGCGTGCGATGTGGGAGAGCTTGCGCGCCATGTCGTGGGCGTAACGGGTGGTCTTGGCGCCACCTTCCGGCAGGAAGTGCCGGAGCCCTGCCTTGACGTTGTCGCCCTCGAAGAAGACGGCCAGTCCCGTGATCTCCCTGATCGGCAGGACCCCCCGATGCACAAGCGCCGAGGCAAAGCGGCGGAAGACGACGATGTAGCCTTTGATGGTGGGTTCCCGAAGGGTCCGCACCGGCGCCTCGGGATCGAGGGGGTCGGGATGGCGCATGGCGTCGGCCCAGGACGAGATCTCCGACTGGAAGCTCTCCGGGAACGCCTTCAGCGGCAGCGTGTCGAACCCGCGAGCAAACGGCGTGGAGAGGGCGATCCGGGGCCAGCCGGCCACCCGGCGGCGCTGCATGTTCCAGTGGGAGATCGTGTGCTTCAGGACAGCCTGCGGATGCTTCACCATGCACTCGGCTTCGAGTGCTTCGTGGAAAGCCCGCAAGGTCTCCATATCGACGGTGTCCGGCGCCACCCTGGCGGCGCTGCAGAACCGCGCAAACCGGCTGAGCCCGTAGCGGTACGCCTGCGGCTCGGCGCGGTCGAGCAGCGCCTCCCAGTCGGGTGTGAGGCAACCGTCCCGGATCAGCACGCGCCGGGCCATGCCGAAGCGCTCGACGGCGCGGGTCACCAGCGAGCGGATGTTGGCAAGGCGCTTCCCGGAGACCCCCAGCATGCCCGGCGTGAGCGGGCCGAGGATCTCGCGGAGCGCCTTCGGCGTCGCGGGGACGGTCTCCGGATCGATGCCAAGCTTCGAGACAAGGCATCGGAAGGCCGAGCGGGTGTCGCGCTGCGCGGTGCCCTCGAGCTCGGCCTCGGCGCGCACAAGGACATCGGCGACCGTGACAATGCCGTCCGCGCGGAAGGGGCTGGTGATCGGGGCGATGGCCTGCGCGATCGTCATTGTCGGGATCCTTCTACATGGTCTTGTGTGGTCTCGGGAGGCCGCGCCTGGACTGTCATGGTCGTTCGGGATGTCGTACCCGTACTATATATTCGGAATACTCCGGGTACTGCTTCCCGACGACTTGAGCGCGACTGGCCTTCATGTGCCGCGCGGGGACCTGTGCGGTCAGCGGCATCAGAGATCGACATCGAGGTGGCGCTCGTGGATCGCCACCCGCCGGCCGGTGCGGATCACCGGCAGGGAGCCGTCGGCGATGCGCCGGCGCACGGTCTTCTCCGAGCAGCGGCGCGCCCTGGCGAACTCGGCGACGGTCAGGTGCCGCGCCCGGCGGGGCGCCGGGGCAGGGGGCTTCTCAGTCTTCCCGGTCATGGTTCGGCAGCTCCGGATCGGGGACGGCGGCGGCCAGGCGTGCCGCCTGGCGGGCGAGCAGCCGGGCGAGCGCCTCGAGGGCCGGGAGCACGGCCTCGCCTCCGGCGGCCCCGGCCTCCGGGGGCGCCGCAGTCTCCACCGCGTGATGGCGATCCTCGTCCATGCTCCCGGCTGCCGGTCCGCGTCGTGGCCGCCCGCCATGGGCAGCCTTCCGGGGCCAGGGATCGGGGAAACCTGTCCTCGCCGATAGGACACAGAATTGTCCGGCCGCAGCCGCGGTCAGTCGCAGCTGGTCCGGTCGGGCTGCTCGCGTCCGTGATCCTCGGCCGCCTCGTGCTGGGCGGAGAGCAGCCGGCGCCAGCGCTCGGACAGCGCCGCCGGCGACGTGGCGGAGGGGTGGGCCACGGCCCGGAGCGCCAGTGCCGCGAAGCCGATGAAGCGGCTGTCCCGCGCATAGGGCAGGGCATGCACCGCGTGGTTCCGGTCGCCGCAGTGGCGCAGGAAGATCTCCCCGAGCCCCCGCAGGGCGTCGTCGAGATCGGTCCGCCTCGGCTGCCCCCGGCGGACGAAGCCCCGCGCATGATCCGCGAGATCGCGCAGCATCTGCCGCACCTCCGCGCGTGCCTCCGGCGTCAGCGCCTCCCAGGTGACGGTCCGGAGGGAGGGCGCATCCTCCCGGCCCATGCGCCGCCAGCGGACGCGCCAGTGCCTGTCGAGCATGCCGTTCAGCCCGGGCGCCAGGTTGTCGTCGGCCCGCACCGCCGCGATCGGATCCCCGGCCGCCGCCGCCGCCGCGAAGGCATTGGCCAGCGCGCCATCCGGCGGCTCCGCCGCCCCGAGATCGAACCAGATCCGCGACGCCTCGGTTCCGTCATCGGCCAGTTCCAGCCCGTGGAACAGGTCCAGGATCTCGCCTTCGACCGCCTCCATGTCCGGCGCGACGGTGCAGCCCGCCCGCAGAATCCGCGCGAGGCCCGAAAGGGTCTCGTCGTCGAGCCGGGTCAGCGTGCGACGGACCCGCTCCCGCTTCGGCGTCCGGATCCGGTGCTCGCGATCGTCAGCCATCACCCTCGATACCACGATCCCCTCCCGATCCCGAGGATGTCGGCGACCGCCACGCCAGTCCGCGCTCGCAGTGACGCGAAACGGACA
>NZ_BSYI01000087.1 GCF_030270585.1 Paralimibaculum aggregatum | reverse complement strand
GGAGATGGACGATGAAACCATGTCCCCGAACTTCGCACATAGCTGGCGCCGGCCTCCGACAGCCGCGCAACAGCCTGCTCCTTGTACTCCGGCGAAAACCGCCGCCTTGCTCGTTTCGTCATCCTCGTCCCTCCAGGTCGGTTCGTACTTTACCGCCTGGTCCGGGATCAGGGAGCAAGGCGAGATGCTTCCGAACGCGATCTACGTGCCGCTCAGCGACAAGGTCGCCGAAGCCCTCGAGGCCGTCGCGCCGCTGGCCGGGGTGCGCACCGAGCAGATCCTCGCTGGCATCCTGCATCCGAGCGGAGCAAACAATGAGCGGATCGCCTGCTTCCCTGGCCGCAAGCGGAACGAGGAGTTGTCAGTCAAGACAAGGCCAGAAAACATCATCGCGGCGAGGGACGCGCTCATGACCAAGGTCTCGCGGCTCTCTAACCTTATCTCTGCCAGGCGGTCATGCGGGGCGCCTACGCGCCCTGCCATATCATAGTCGCCGGGCTCTACCGTCGGATGGCTTCCACTCCGGCCCTTTCCGGAAGGCGGCAACTCGCCTTCCACAATGACCTCTTCCGGAGGATGGGGCCGAACGCTCTCCGATCGGCCCCATCCTCCGATGATGTTCCGCTGCTGTTCAGGGCATCCACGGGACCCGTCATACCAAGAGCGGCATCATGGCGCTCGCGAGGCTCAGCACGAGAAAGAAGCCGGCCATGTCTGTAATGATCGTCAGGAGCGGTCCGCTCGCGACCGCCGGATCTTGGCCCAGGCGCTTGAGGAGGAGTGGCACGACGCCGCCAATCGAAACAGCGATCAACGTGTTTGCGGCGAGCGCTGCGCCTATCACCAGGCCGAGATAGGGATTGCCCTTCCAAGCCCATGCAACGATGCCGATCAGTATGCCCAGGACAATTCCGTTGATGATCCCCACCGACGCTTCCTTGATCCAGACCCGGAAAGCATCGACCGGCCGCACCAAACCGAGCGACAGCTCTCGCATGCTGACGGCGACGGCCTGGTTGCCGGAGCATCCGCTCATGTCCGAGACCATGGGCAGGAAGACGGCGATGGCGATCACGGCCGCCAGTGTCTCCTCGTAGGCCGAGATCACGCTCGCGGCCATGATGTTGAGGACGATGTTCGCCGAGAGCCAGGCCAGCCGGCGACGCGACCGGAGCAGGAGCGGCATTGAACGCACCTCATCGCCGACCACGCCTTGAAGCTTCAAGCTCTCAGACTCGGCGCGTTCGAGAGCTGCAAAGTCTACCGCGGCTCGCGAGACGACACCGACGAGCCGGCCATCTGTCTCCACAACCGGCAGGCCGAGGAATGGTTTCTCGCTAAAGATGTCCTGCAATTCGTCGAGTGGCGTTGCCACTCTCACCGTGAGCGGCGCTGACATGATCTCGGTCAGCTTGGCGCCACGCTTCGAGGTCAGGAGACCGCGAAGCGACACGACGCCGATCGGATGGCCATTCTCATCCACGATATAGGGGTGCTGACCGCGGTATCGCTCGAAATCGTCGTCCTCCGACGCTAGACCGCGCAGGACGGCGCCGACCGTGTCCGACTCGCGGAACGTGAAGGCCTCGGCCACCATGAGACCGCCGGCCGTGTTGTCCTCGTAGGCGGCAAGGCGGCGGACATCGGCCGCGTCCTCGGCATCCATCTCGGCGAGGATCGCATCGGCATCATCCTGATCCAGCTCGCCGATGACATCGGCCTGAATATCTGAATCCAGCTCATCGATGATCTCGGCCGCGCGCTCGGCCTCCATCCGCTCGACGAGATCCACCGCGATCTCGTTGGGAGCTTCCTCAAGCAACTCGGCGGCAAGCGCTGCGGGCACGAGCGCGAACGCCTGGTCTCGCTGATCGGGCGCAAGCAAGAGCAGTTCACGTAGCGCCTGGCTGAGCGGCATCGGGTCGAGCAGCCCTGCAAGCGCCTCGCCATCGCGCTCCGCGACCAGTCGCCTGATCTGCTCGCTCACGTCTGCGTTTCCGTCGATTGCGCCAGCCATTCTGCCCTCCCTCATATACAGAATTGCTTATAGGCATAAAAAAATTGCTATAGACAATATTTTTTTGACCTGATATCGAAGCGTCATGAGTGAGTCAAACTGGATTGCGAACACGGCCGATCGGCTTGCCGCGCTGCACGAACAGAAGTTCGGGGGCAAGGACAGCGGTCGCTATCGGATATCGGCGAAGCTCGTTCGTGACATCGCCGAACACCGGCGGCTCTACGAAGACGACATCAGGGCACTCGCCCGCGCCCTCTTCGAGAGGGGCTTCGTGCTGATCGACATGGACAGTTTTTTCGTCGTGATGAGCGCGAATGCCTTCGTCAATTACCGACGCGCAAATGAGGACGCCCTCAGATGAAAACATCCCCCGGAGCCAAGAAGGAGCGCCGCACGACCGAGATCGGATGGCGGGAATATGTCTCGCTGCCGGACATTGGCATCGCCTCGATGGCCGCCAAGATTGACACCGGCGCCCGCACCTCGGCCCTGCATACGGCGGATCACGAGCTGCTCGAATTAGACGGCGAGAGATGGATCGAGTTTTCGGTCCCGTCGCGTAGACCGTCATTGAGGACCCGTGTCCGCCTGCTCGACGAGCGCAGCATAAAGAACACGAGCGGAATTGCCGAACAGCGGCCAGTGATCCGCACGACGCTGATCCTTGCCAGGCGCAAGTGGCACATCGAACTGTCGCTGGCCGATCGTGAAGAGATGAAGTTCGATCTGATCCTAGGTCGAACTGCGATCCGCGATCATTCGATCGTGGTCAACCCGGGGCGATCCTTTGTCCTCGGACATCCTGGTGCATCCAAGAAAAACAAGGAGGGTGCCACCAATCGGCGCATTCGTGCGCCCTCATGACGAGGAAAAAGAACAATGAAAATCGTGATGATGGCCCGGAATCCGGATCTCTACTCGCATGTAAGATTGAAGGAGGCTGCCGAACAGCGGGGCCACGAGTTCAGCATCATCAACACGCTGCGGTGCTATATGAACATCGCGTCGCGGCGTCCCGAGATCTACTACAACGGTGAGAAGCTGCCGGAATACGATGCGGTCATCCCGCGGATCGGCGCCTCCGTCACTTTCTATGGTCTTGCGGTTCTGCGCCAGTTCGAGATGCAGGGCGTCTTTCCGCTCAACGAAAGCGTCGCCATTGGGCGGTCGCGCGACAAGCTGCGCTCGATGCAGTTGCTCGCCCGCGATGGTATCGGCCTGCCCGTAACGACCTTCGCCCATGATCCGAAGCAAACCGAAGAGGTCGTCAAGATCGCCGGAGGAGCGCCGCTTGTCGTCAAGCTCCTGGAAGGCACTCAGGGCCTCGGCGTCGTGCTGGCGGACACCGATCGTTCGGCCAAATCTGTGATCGAGGCGTTCAGGGCGACGAATACCAACATCCTCGTCCAAGAGTTCATCAAGGAGGCCGGCGGCACTGACATCCGCGCTCTGGTCGTCGGCGGGAAGGTCATCGCCGCCATGCAGCGGAAAGGTGCCGAGGGCGAGTTCCGCTCCAACCTGCACCGCGGTGGCAGCGCGCAGCAGATCAAGATCTCACCAGAGGAACGCTCGACGGCGATCCGGTCGGCCAAGGCGATGGGGCTGAACGTCTGCGGCGTCGATATGCTCCGGGCAAACCACGGACCCGTTGTCATGGAGGTCAATTCCTCGCCTGGCCTTGAAGGTGTTGAGAAGGCGACGGGCATCGACGTCGCCGGAAAGATCATCGAGTACCTCGAAACCAACGCCAAAAAAGGCAAGACGAAGACCCGAGGCCAAGGCTAGTGATCGACCGTACTGCATTTCATATAGGCGATGCAGTAATCGCCCCAGGAACGCGGCGGACAGTCGATCTCCCGGTCAGCGTGCTCTCAGATCACACCCCAGTCAGCATGTCCGTGCACGTTGTGCACGGGCGTCGTCCGGGGCCGACGCTGTTTGTCAGCGCAGCGATCCATGGCGACGAAGTGATCGGTGTCGAGATCGCGCGGCGGGTGTTGCGCTCGCCGCAGCTCGACGCGGTGCGGGGCACGCTTCTGGTCGTGCCGATCGTGAATGCGTTCGGCTTCCTCAACCACTCTCGCTATCTGCCGGACCGACGCGACTTGAACAGGTGTTTTCCCGGGAGCGAGCGCGGATCGCTCGCCAGCCGCTTGGCCCACCTGTTCATGACCCAGATCGTCGAGCGTTCGGATTTCGGAATCGATCTGCACTCGGCCGCGATTCACCGCACGAACATGCCACAGATCCGAGTGACGCCAGGGGCCGAGCATACCTTGGCTTACGCCGATGCATTCGGCGCGCCGATCGTGATCGTCTCGAAGCATCGCGCCGGATCGCTGCGCCAGGCAGCGCAGGCGCGTGGTGTCGATATTCTCCTGTACGAGGCCGGTGAAGGGCTTCGCTTCGATGAGGTCTCCGCCAGGGCAGGCACGCTCGGCGTCCTCCGGGTCATGAACGCGATGGGAATGATCCCACGAAAGGGCGTCTCTCTCCCACGAGAGCGTCCGGCTATTGCATCAAAGAGTTCATGGGTCCGCTCGCCAGTCGGCGGACTTCTCCGCGTATTCAAAGGAACGGGCGAAGCCGTTGCTCAAGGCGATCTCCTTGGCGCCGTCTCTGACCCCTTCGGAGATACGGAAGTCGGGGTCAGAAGTGCCTTGGCAGGTATTGTGGTCGGGCGCGCCAACCTGCCTGTCGTCAACGAAGGCGATGCGCTGTTCCACATCGCAACCACAGAAGCGGGCGAAGACGCAAAGAGCATCCGCAACCTCACAGCTCAGATCGACGCCGACCCGATGTTTGACGAGGACGAGATCATTTGAGAACGCAGTACCAACGGCCCACGGTCCTATCGCGGCAGCGACAAATTCGGTCTGCAGAAATCTTCCGCTCTTGCCCAGACGACAAGATTCGCGTGCTTGCAGCCGAGCTTGCCTTTTGGCGCAGCTCGTCACCTTACGGGGCACGGACGAGCCGGGTTTTGGTGGCCGGCCTGCTCGCGCGGAGCCGGTCCGCTCTTACGAGCGCAAATCTGCGTGCTATCCTTCGGCCGGTCCGGGTCCCGATTGCCCGGGCTGCGCACCTGCGCATTCCGGGCTTATCCGGTCAGGCATTCCAATAGCATCCGGTCAGCGATTCCGATTTGATCCGGTCACGGAATCCGGACTCCCCGGTCACCCGGGTTCCGGCTGAGGGACGCGTCTCGAGCGATCAT
>NZ_BSYI01000086.1:2500-5783 GCF_030270585.1 Paralimibaculum aggregatum | reverse complement strand
TGTTGAATGGTCTGGCGGTGACCTACTCTCCCACGTCTTGAGACGCAGTACCATTGGCGCTGCGGGACTTAACGGCCGAGTTCGGGATGGGATCGGGTGTTTTCTCCGCGCTATTGCCACCAGACCGTCGAAGCGCTCGGTGTTGCGGGAGCGCTTGGAGGGTCGGGCGGGTCGCTCCGGACCGGCCTCCCCGGCGGGGGCGGACGGTTCCGGCATGGACCTGGAATGGCTTCGGCATGGCCTGCGCGCCGGGAGCGGTGTCGATCCCGATGCGGCAGGCGTTCCGAAGCTCGATGACACGACGCTGACCGTCTGAGGGTATTGGCTGTTGCCGGAAGGACGGGCGGGGCGTTCTGCCCCGCGGGCCGTCTGTCTTCCGGACCGGATCCAGCCGATCGAGCGATTAGTACCGGTCAACTGAACGCATTGCTGCGCTTACATCTCCGGCCTATCGACGTGGTGGTCTTCCACGGCTCTCGGGGAGACCTTGTTTTGAGGGGGGCTTCCCGCTTAGATGCCTTCAGCGGTTATCCTGTCCGGACATAGCTACCCTGCACTGCGGCTGGCGCCACAACAGGTCCACCAGTGGTCCGTCCACCCCGGTCCTCTCGTACTAGGGGCAGCTCCTCTCAAGTCTCCGACACCCACGGCAGATAGGGACCGAACTGTCTCACGACGTTCTAAACCCAGCTCACGTACCACTTTAATCGGCGAACAGCCGAACCCTTGGGACCTGCTCCAGCCCCAGGATGTGATGAGCCGACATCGAGGTGCCAAACGATGCCGTCGATATGGACTCTTGGGCATCATCAGCCTGTTATCCCCGGCGTACCTTTTATCCGTTGAGCGATGGCCCTTCCACGCGGGACCACCGGATCACTATGGCCGACTTTCGTCTCTGCTCGACTTGTCAGTCTCGCAGTCAGGCGGGCTTATGCCATTGCACTCTGCGACCGATTTCCGACCGGCCTGAGCCCACCTTCGCGCGCCTCCGTTACCATTTGGGAGGCGACCGCCCCAGTCAAACTACCCGCCACACAGGGTCCCGGACCCGGATAACGGGCCGCGGTTAGACATCAAGCGTCTCAAGGGTGGTATCTCAAGGGAGGCTCCGCCGAGCTGGCGCCCGGGTTTCATAGCCTACCACCTATCCTGCACATGAGAGGCCTGATGCCAGTGTGAAGCTGTAGTAAAGGTGCACGGGGTCTTTCCGTCTGACCGCGGGAACCCCGCATCTTCACGGGGAATTCGATTTCGCTGAGTCTGCATTGGAGACAGCGGGGAAGTCGTTACGCCATTCGTGCAGGTCGGAACTTACCCGACAAGGAATTTCGCTACCTTAGGACCGTTATAGTTACGGCCGCCGTTTACCGGGGCTTCAATTCGGTGCTTGCACACCTCCTTTTAACCTTCCGGCACCGGGCAGGCGTCAGACCCTATACGTCGTCTTGCGACTTCGCAGAGCCCTGTGTTTTTAGTAAACAGTCGCCACCCCCTGGTTTGTGCCCCCGAGGCTTCGCGCCCCGGGCCTCCTTCTCCCGAAGTTACGGAGGTATTTTGCCGAGTTCCTTCAATGCAGTTCTCTCAAGCGCCTTGGTATGCTCTACCTGTCCACCTGTGTCGGTTTAGGGTACGGTCTCATGGAGGGCTATTTCCTGGAACCGCTACCAACGATGTCCAATCCGATAAGGACATCGAGCTCTCGCGATCCGTCACTTCCTCCTGGCCTGGGAATATTAACCCAGTTCCCATCGACTACGCCTTTCGGCCTCGCCTTAGGGGCCGGCTCACCCTGCTCAGATTAGCTTTAAGCAGGAACCCTTGGACTTTCGGCGAGGGAGTCTCTCACTCCCTTTGTCGCTACTCACGTCAGCATTCTCGCTACCGATCTCTCCACCGGATGCCTCACGGCCCGGCTTCACAGAAGGATCCAATGCCTGCGATCCCCTGCCCGGATGGACAGGAGAGAACAGGCCTCGGATCCGGTCACGGTACGCTCCGCTACCATGCTCTCGCATCCGCAGTTTCGGCTCGTGGCTTGAGCCCCGTTACATCTTCGCCGCAAGACAGCTTGATTAGACCAGTGAGCTGTTACGCTTTCTTTAAAGGATGGCTGCTTCTAAGCCAACCTCCTGGTTGTTTTGGCCGTCTCACATGCTTTCCCACTTAGCCACGAATTAGGGGCCTTAACTGGCGGTCAGGGCTGTTTCCCTTTCGACGACGGACCTTAGCACCCGCCGTCTGTCTGCCGTGCTCGACTTCTCGGTATTCGGAGTTTGGTTAGGATCAGTAAGCCTGTGGGGCCCCATTACCCATCCAGTGCTCTACCCCCGAGAGCCATACACGACGCTCTACCTAAATAGATTTCGCGGAGAACCAGCTATCTCCAGGTTTGATTGGCCTTTCACCCCTAGGCACAAGTCATCCCGATCCTTTTCAACGGATGTGGGTTCGGCCCTTCAGTGCGTGTTACCGCACCTTCAGCCTGCTCATGCCTAGATCACCTGGTTTCGGGTCTAATCCGACGAACTGAACGCCCTGTTCAGACTCGCTTTCGCTGCGCCTACACCTCTCGGCTTAAGCTCGCTCGCCAGACTAAGTCGCTGACCCATTATACAAAAGGTACGGGGTCACTTGCGCTCCCCCTGTTTGTAGGCGTCCGGTTTCAGGTCTGTTTCACTCCCCTTGTCGGGGTGCTTTTCACCTTTCCCTCACGGTACTGGTTCGCTATCGGTCGATAAGGAGTACTTAGGCTTGGAGGGTGGTCCCCCCATGTTCAGACAGGATTTCACGTGTCCCGCCCTACTCTAACGGTGGCTATCTTGCGGCTACGGGGCTGTCACCCATATCGCCCAGCATTCCAGCTGGTTCGCCTTGTTTCGCCACACGGCCTGGTCCGCGTTCGCTCGCCACTACTAGCGGAGTCTCTGTTGATGTCCTTTCCTCCGGGTACTGAGATGTTTCAGTTCCCCGGGTTCGCTCTCAAAACCCTATGTATTCAGATCCTGAGTACCTGGTTTACCCGGCTGAAGCCTGCAAGGCAGACTACAGTCGGATATCAGGTGGGTTGCCCCATTCGGAAATCCCCGGATCAAAGCCTGTTCGCGGCTCCCCGGAGCTTATCGCAGCGTACCACGTCCTTCATCGCCTCTTATCGCCAAGGCATCCACCAAACGCCCTTCATGCGCTTGATCCGGTCCAGAAGACAGACGGCCGTGCAGCCGTTCCGTCCCCGGGACCCTCAGCGGCGGCCTCGCACACGGGAAGATTGCTCCCCCGCGAC
>NZ_BSYI01000085.1 GCF_030270585.1 Paralimibaculum aggregatum | reverse complement strand
GACCGGCGGCGTCACCCCCGAAAACGCCCCGCACTACCTCGCGCTGCCAAACGTCCTCTGCGTCGGCGGAACCTGGATCGCACCCCGCGACACACTCAAGGCCGGAAACTGGCAGGAAATAACCCGCCGCGCAAAACAGGCCGCAAACCTCAGGGCGCACTGACCCAGGCCCGGAACAGGGGGGGTGCGACAGGCAGACCTGCTCTAACCACTGGCCAGCGCGCGCCGAACAGGACAGGATCAGTGAGGGTGACCGGCCCGGGAACGGCCGCACCGCCGGACAGGGGGATGCCGCATGGCAGACAGCAGAGCAGCGGCCGACCGGCCCCTCTCGCTCGATCATCGCCGCTTCGTCGGCCCGCCGGGCGCGCATGTCGCGGTGGTCGACATCGGCTCGAACTCGGTGCGCCTCGTGGTCTACGACCAGCTCAGCCGGGCGCCGTTTCCCCGCTTCAACGAGAAGTCCTTCTGCCGGCTCGGCGCCGGGCGCGATGCCGAGGGCCGGCTCGATCCCGAGGCCGTCGAGCACGCGCTGCGCTCGGTGGAGCGGTTCTTCGCGATCTCGCGCGCCATGGAGGTGGAGCGGATCGACGTGCTGGCCACCGAGGCGGTGCGCCGCGCGCCCAACGGGCATGTGCTGATCGAGGGCATCCGCGAGCGCTGCGGCGCCGAGGTGCGCCTGCTCGACGGCCACGAGGAGGCCCATTACAGCGGGCTGGGCGTGATCTCGGGCTTCTACCGGCCGCACGGGCTGATGGGCGATATCGGCGGCGGCAGCCTCGAGATCGCCGAGGTGCTCGACGACCGGGTGGGCGAGCGCTCGGTGAGCATGCCGCTCGGCGCGCTGCCGGTGACCGAGCTCCTGGCCGAGGGCTACGGCGCCGCGAAGGCCCGCATCGACGAGATCCTGCGCGACGCGCTGCCGCCCCTGCTGACCGATCCGGTGTTCTACGCCGTGGGCGGCGGCTGGCGCGCGCTCGCCCGGATCACCATCGCCGAGCAGGTGCCGCTCTGCCCGATGCCGCAGGGCATGGAGATGGAGGTCCGCGAGGCGCGCCTGATGGCCAAGCGGATCGCCCGCGCCAGCCCCGAGGAGGTGGCGGCACTGCCCGATGTCCCCTCGCGGCGGATCGAGACGCTGCCGGCCTCGGCGCTGGTGCTCGACCGGGTGCTGAAGGCGCTGAAGCCGGAGCGGGTGGTGTTCTCCGCCCTCGGGCTGCGCGAGGGCTGGCTCTATTCGCTGCTGCCGGAGGAGGAGCGCTACCTCGATCCGCTGATCGAGGGCGCGCAGAGCTTCGGCATCGCGCGTGCCCGGGTGCCGGAATTCGCCGGGGCGCTGGAGCGCTGGACCGACCGTCTGTTCCCGGCCGAGAGCGCCGCCGACCGGCGCCTGCGGCTCGCCGCCTGCGCGCTCTCCGACATCGCCTGGCGCGAGCATGGCGGCTTCCGCGCCGCCGAGATCTTCCGCCGGGTGCTGCATCTGCCCTTCATCGGGATCAGCCATGCCGAACGGGTGTTCCTCGCGGTCGCGCTGCATGCCCGGCACAACGGCAAGTTCGACGATGCGATGCTGGCCCGCGTGCGCCGGGCGCTGCCGTCGAGCGCCTTGCGCCGGGCGCAGATCCTCGGCCGGGCGCTGCAGCTCGCCTACCGGCTTTCCGGCAGCATGCCGGCGCTGCTCGACCGCACGAGGCTCGAGATCGAGGCGAACGCGGTGCGGATCGATGTCAGCGCGCTCGACGATCTGCCCGACAGCGACGCGGTGCAGAGCCGGCTCGGCCGGCTGGCGAAGGCGCTCGGGGTGGCCGAGGCGGAGCTGAAATTCGACTAGGCAGGGCAGGCGGGGGATGCCGGTGGTGCCCGGCCGGTCGCCGCCCCGATCGCTCGGATCAGACCCGGCAGCACGGGCCGGGCCGTGCCCGCGGCAATGTCGGCATCATGCCCGATGTCCGAGGCGCGGGCCGCGGGCGAGGCCGGGATGCACGGGCCGGACGGGCGCCTCCGGGAGGCATGCCGGGGCTCAGCGGAAGAAGCCGCGCGCGGTTTCGGCGAAGCGGTCGGTGGTGAAGGGCGGCGCGAGCTCGGTGCAGCGGGTGCCTGACAGCCTGGCCGGGTTGCCCAGCAGGGTGCGCGCGTGCAGGGCGCGGAGCTGCCGCCAGCCGCGGGTCTGCCGCAGATGCGCGTCGCAGAGGACCACCCTTTCGCGCGCCTCCAGATCCACCGACCAGCGCGCGCTGAGGAACTTGTAGGCGCCGTTGCGGAACACCGCGATCTCGCGGCGTGCCGGGCCGGTGAGCTCGGTGGAGACGATCGGCGGGGCGACGCCGAGGCCGGTCAGCGCCCGCGCCGCCTCCCAGAAGGCCGGGTCGGTGCCCCGGTGCAGCTCGGCGCGGCGGCGCGCCTCCTGCAGCCAGGCCGGAGCGGTGAGCTGCGGGCGCAGCGCATAGCCGTCGGCCAGCGGGTCGGTCCTGACGAAGAGCGAGACCGAGACCGCCAGCCCCAACGCCGCCACGGGCAGCGCCAGCCGCGCCTCGGCCCGGCGCGCATGCACCGCCGCGGCGAGGGCGACGAGCAGCAGCCAGCCGTTGAGATACTCGACCTCGTCGGAGAGCATCAGATAGCGCGCCGCATAGAGCAGCGTGGCAATGCCGAGCAGCACCTGCCAGTCGCGGCCCATCCGGGGCAGGGCCAGCAGCACCACCGCGAGCGCCGCCGCACCGGCGGTCCAGAGCGCCGCGAAGCCGCCGACCGCGGCCTTGGCGAGCTTGCGCGGGAGCGGGTCGTCGATCAGGTGCTGGCCCGGCTGGACGAGGAAGCCGATCCCGCCATGCAGCGCCGCATAGACGGCGAAGGCGCCCAGCCCCACCGCCGCGAGATGCAGCAGGAAGCGCCGGTCGCCGGTGATCGCGAGCCGCGCGCCGCTGGCCGCGACCACCAGGATCGCACTGTCGATCCGCGTCAGCACCAGCGCGAGGCCGAGCAGCAGCGGCAGCGGGGCGAGCGGCGACGGCGCGGGCCGCGGCGCGCCGCCGAGCCGGTCGCGGAACATCGCGAGCAGGTAGGCTGCCGCCAGCAGGAGCGCGAGATTGGTCTCCATCAGCGCCGAGGCGTTGACGAAGACCGCGGGGGTCATCGCCAGGATCAGGATCGCGAAGGCGCGCGGCCGCCCCGCCGGCAGGCCCCGCCAGAGCACCGCGAAGGCGCCGAGCCCGATCCCGAGGGTCACGAGATTGACCGCGGTCAGGCCGGCGCCGAGCCCGCGCAGGCCCACCACCAGCACCTCGTAGAGCGGGAAGCCCGTGGTGCGGCTCGGCGTGTAGACGCCGTCGAGCAGGGTCATCGGGCGCAGCCAGATCCGGGCGCTGTCGCTGTCGGTGGCGAAGCCGGAGACGGCGGTGACCACGCCATAGGCGGCATAGGCGAGGATCGCGGCGAGGGCGAGGCGTTCGGCGCCGGTGAGGCGGCCTGCGGCTGCTGTCGGCATGGCTGGGCTCTGTCGCAAGGGCCTCTCGGGCCGGACGGTTGGCGCCGGCCTAACGCCAGCGGTCTTCCGGCGCAACGCGAAATCGGACCGGGCGCGGCGGGCGGCCGGCACCGGGCGCGCTCTGACGCCGCGTCGGCCCCGACCGGCTCGACATGGGCGGCCGCAAGGGTCAAGCTGACGGGATCGGTCGCGGGGTTGCATCGACCGCTCCCCGCGGAACGGACACGAGGCGGATAACCGCCCGCAGGAAGAATGGGGAGGCCGGGAATGCGCTGCATCACGATCATGGGTCCGCCGCATGGCGGGAAGACGACGCTTGCCGAGCGGTTGGCCGCGCAGGAGCCGGGCGCGGTGAAGACCGATCTCGGGCGTGGCCTGACCCTGCATCGGCTCCAGCTCAGCGGCGAGGGCTGGGCGGTGATCGACTGCCCCGGCTCGATCGAACGGCTGCCGGATTGCCGCACCGCGATGCTCGCCGCCGATGCGGCGGTGATCTGCGTGCCGCCGGACCCCGACCACGCGGTGCTGGCGGCGCCCTATCTCCGCGCCGCGGAGGCCTCGGGCACGCCGACGCTGCTCTTCATCAACCGGATGGACGAGGCCGAGGGCCGGGTGCGCGACGTGGTCGCCGCGCTGCAGGACTATGCCACCCATCCGATCGTGCTGCGGCAGATCCCGATCCGCCGCGACGGCGCGATCATCGGCGCCATCGACGTGATCTCCGAGCGTGCCTGGCAATACCGCAAGGGCCAGTCCTCGGCGCTGATCGAGATCCCCGAGAGCGCCGCCGAGCGCGAGCACGAGGCCCGGGAGAGCCTGCTGGAAGAGCTCTCGGAGCTCGACGACTGGCTGCTCGAGGAGCTGATCGAGGAGCGCGAGCCGGCCGCCGGCGCGGTCTACGAGATCTGCAAGAAGATGCTGACCGAGGGCAACGTGGTGCCGGCGCTGCTCGGCTCGGCGGCCAATGGCAACGGCATCCTGCGGCTCACCAAGGCGCTGCGCCACGAGGTGCCCGAGGCCGCCGTGCTGCGTGCCCGCCTCGCGGCCGAGGCCGGCGCCGAGCCGCTTGCGGTGTCCTTCCATGCCGATCATCGCCGGCACATGGGCAAGGTGGTGTTCCTGCGCGCCCTCGGCGAGGGGGTGAAGATCGGCGCCCGGGTCGGCGGCGAGGCGATCGGCAGCCTGCTCGATCTCGGCGAGGGCAAGACCGGGGCCGAGATCGCCCCGGGCATGGTGCTCGGCGCGGTGAAGTCCGACCATCTGCACACCGGGCGGCTGTTCGGCGCCGACGGCGTGATCGACCCGCCGGGCTGGGCGGTCTCGCCGCTGCCGATGCTCGCCCGGGTGCTGGCCCCGGTGAACGAGCGCGACGAGGCCAAGCTCTCGACCCTGCTGAACCGCCTCGCCGAGGACGAGCCGGGGCTGGAGATCGCCAAGGAGGACAAGAGCGGGCGGCCCATCGTGCGCGTGCAGGGGCCGATGCATCTGCGCGAGCTCTCGGGCCGGCTGAGCGAGATCTTCGGCATCGAGGTCACCGACGACGCGGTGGCCGACCTCTACCGCGAGACCATCACGCGCAGCGCCGAGGTGCATTACCGCCACCGCAAGCAGACCGGCGGCGCCGGCCAGTTCGCCGATGTGAGGCTGCGCATCGCGCCGGCCGCGCGCGGCGCGGGGTTCAGCTTCGACGAGGAGGTGAAGGGCGGTGCGGTGCCGCGCAACTACATCCCCTCGGTCGAGGCCGGGGCACAGGATGCGATGGAGCGGGGTCCGCTCGGCTTTCCGGTGATCGACGTGCGGGTCACGCTGCATGACGGGCAGCACCACTCGGTCGACAGCTCGGATTTCGCCTTCCGCACCGCCGGGCGCGCCGGGGTGGCGCAGGGCCTCGGCGAGGCGGCGCCGGTGTTGCTGCAGCCGATCCACCTGGTCACCTGCCACATCCCCTCGGTGTTCAGCGGCGCGCTGGTGCCGATGGTCGCCTCGCTGCACGGGCAGGTGCTCGGCTTCGAGCGCGACCCGGCGGGGCGCGGCTGGGACGAGTTCCGCGCGCTGCTGCCCGGCAGCGTGCTCGGCGAGCTGCCGCACCTGCTGCGCTCGGCGACCCAGGGCACCGGGTATTTCGATGCGGCCTTCGATCACTACGAGGAGGTCTATGGCAAGGAGGCCACGCGCCTCGCCGAGCGGGCCGGGCGCGGCTGACGCGCCGCGGCCGCGCCGGCGCGGACGGCCGGGGGCGGCAGTTCGGCGCGGGCCGGCCGCCTTGCGCCGGGCCCGGCACGACCGCAATATCCGGGAAACGTCACAGGGGAGGATGCGGATGTCTGGCTTGTCGATGCCGGTTCCGGATG
>NZ_BSYI01000084.1 GCF_030270585.1 Paralimibaculum aggregatum | reverse complement strand
CACCGGCGGCGTCACCCCCGAAAACGCCCCGCACTACCTCGCGCTGCCAAACGTCCTCTGCGTCGGCGGAACCTGGATCGCACCCCGCGACACCCTCAAGGCCGGAAACTGGCAGGAAATAACCCGCCGCGCAAAACAGGCCGCAAGCCTCAGGGCGCACAAGGCCTGAGCCGCCGCGCGCCGGGGGCATGCCCTCCCGCCGCGCGGATATCAAGACGGTTTCCCGCTCCCGGCGGCGTCGCATGCGGCGCCGCCGTCTTGCTGCGTGGCCGCGGCATTCGGTCCCGGCTGGGCGGCGCGGCGCCGCACCGGTTAACGCGGCGTTATTGACAAATCAATCTGAGTTATTTATTAAGGGATTCGCAAGGAGATCCGGGATGCGGCCCTGCTTCGGGACGCGCGGATGGAACGGGAAAGGGCCGAGATGCACCGGATCGAGCAGCTTCGCGATCGTGTTCCGGCAGCCCCGGCGGCCGCGGTGCCGGGGGCGCAGGCCGCCCGCCCGCGGGGCCTGCCCGGCGCGCGCCGGCGCGCTGCCGGCGCCGCCGCCCCGAGCCTCGCTGCGCCCGCACGGCGCGCGGCGCCCCGGCGGCTGACCGAAGGGAAGCATGTCCGCTGTGCGCCGGGGGCCATTCTCGGCTATGCTGAAACCGGCTGGGCCGCCACTGGCGCGGGCGCAAGGAGGTCGCGATGACAGACAACCCGTCCCCTGCACCGGAGGCGCTCGCTGCCCTCGCCGCCGGCGAGCATGCAGATCCGTTCGGCCTGCTCGGCCCGCACCGCGAGGGCGCGGGCTGGGTGATCCGGGCCCTGATCCCCGGCGCCGAGGCGGTCGAGGCGGTGCTGGCCGACGGCGCCGTCGCGCTCGAGCCCGAGGGGCCCGAGGGGCTGTTCGCCGGGCCCGCCGGGGCGGACCGGCCGGGGGCCTACCGCCTCCGCGCCCGCGCCGGATCGGCGAGCTGGGAGCTGGACGACGCCTACCGCTTCGGCCCGGTGCTCGGCGATCTCGACGAGCATCTGCTGGCCGAGGGCACGCATCTCCACCTCTGGCAGGCGCTCGGCGCCCATCCCTGCGAGCACGAGGGGGCCCGCGGCGTGCGCTTCGCGGTCTGGGCACCGAACGCGCGGCGGGTCTCGGTGGTGGGCGACTTCAACCAGTGGAACGGGCGGGCGCATGTGATGCGGGCGCGCGGCGCCAGCGGGATCTGGGAGATCTTCCTGCCCGGCCTCGACGAGGGCACGCGCTACAAGTACGAGATCAAGGCGGCGGATGGCGCGCTGCTGCCGCTGAAGGCCGACCCGGTGGGCTTCGGCTCGGAGCATCCGCCGGCCACCGCCTCGGTGGTGCGCGACCTCTCCGGGCGCGACTGGCGCGACGGCGACTGGATGGCGCGCCGCGCCGAGGCGCACCGGATCGACGCCCCGATCTCGATCTACGAGGTGCATCTGGGCTCCTGGCGCCGCGCCGAGGAGGGCCGCCGCCCGCTGTCCTACTGGGAGCTCGCGGCCGAGCTGGTGCCCTATGTCCGCGACATGGGCTTCACCCATATCGAGCTGATGCCGGTCTCGGAATATCCGTTCGACGGCTCCTGGGGCTACCAGCCGGTCGGCCTCTATGCGCCGACGATCCGGCACGGCACGCCCTCGGAGTTCCGCGACCTCGTCGAGGCAGCGCATGATGCCGGGCTCGGCGTGATCCTCGACTGGGTGCCCGGGCATTTCCCGACCGACGCCCACGGCCTCGGCCGCTTCGACGGCACGCCGCTCTACGAGCATGCCGACCCGCGCGAGGGCTTCCACCGCGACTGGAACACGCTGATCTTCAACTATGGCCGGCGCGAGGTCGGCAACTACCTGATCGCCAACGCGCTCTACTGGCTGCGCGAGCACCACCTCGACGGGCTGCGCGTGGATGCCGTCGCCTCGATGCTCTACCGCGACTATTCCCGCGAGGCCGGCCAGTGGGTGCCCAACATCCATGGCGGCCGCGAGAACCTCGAGGCGATCTCGTTCCTCAAGCGGATGAACGAGGCCGCCTATGCCGCCGATCCCTCGATCATGACCGTGGCGGAGGAATCGACCGCCTGGCCCGGGGTGTCGCGGCCGACCAGCCACGGCGGGCTCGGCTTCGGCTTCAAGTGGAACATGGGCTGGATGAACGACACGCTCGACTATGTCCGGCGCGAGCCGATCCACCGGCGCCATCACCACCACCAGATGACCTTCGGCCTGCACTATGCCTTCACCGAGAACTTCGTGCTGCCGCTCAGCCATGACGAGGTGGTGCACGGCAAGGGCTCGATCCTCGGCCGGATGCCCGGCAACGACTTCGACCGCTTTGCCAACCTCCGGGCCTATTACGGCTTCATGTGGGGCCATCCGGGCAAGAAGCTGCTGTTCATGGGCCAGGAATTCGCCCAGCCCGACGAGTGGAACCACCTGGAGAGCCTGCCCTGGCACCTGCTCGACGATCCCCGCCACGCGGGAACCCAGGCGCTGGTGCGCGACCTCAACCATCTCTACCGCGAGACGCCGGCGCTGCACCGCAGCGACAGCCGGGCCGACGGCTTCGCCTGGGTCGAGGCCTCCGCCGAGGACATCTCGGTCTATGCCTGGGAGCGCCGCGCCGAGGGCGCCGCGCCGGTGCTGGTGGTGTGCAACTTCACGCCGGTCGAGCGCAGCGCCTTCCGCATCGGCGTGCCCGAGCCCGGCCGCTGGCGCGAGCGGATCAACTCCGATGCCACCGTCTATGGCGGCGCCGGCCGCGGCAATCTCGGCGGGGTCGATGCCGATCCGCTGCCCTCGCATGGCCGCGCGCAGTCGATCGAGATCACGCTGCCGCCGCTCGCCACGCTGTTCTTCGAACTGGAGACCTGAGACCCGACGCCGGACGCCAACGACAGCGCCGCCACGCGCGGCCAACAGACGCCAAGGGGAGGAACGAGAATGATAGACCCGTCCAGACAGCAGCTCTCTCGGCACAGCATGGCCTTCGTGCTGGCCGGCGGGCGCGGCAGCCGCCTGCACGAGCTGACCGACCGCCGCGCCAAGCCCGCGGTCTATTTCGGCGGCAAGTCCCGCATCGTCGATTTCGCGCTGTCCAACGCGGTCAATTCCGGCATCCGCCGGATCGGCGTGGCGACGCAGTACAAGGCGCATTCCCTGATCCGCCACCTGCAGCGCGGCTGGAACTTCTTCTCGGCCGGGCGCGGCGAGGGGCTCGACATCCTGCCCGCCTCGCAGCGCGTCGAGGGCCGCGACATCTATCTCGGCACCGCCGATGCGGTCTACCAGAACATCGACATCATGGAAGGCTACATGCCCGAATACGTCCTGGTCCTCGCCGGCGACCACATCTACAAGCAGGACTACGAGCTGATGCTGCGCCACCATGTCGAATCCGGCGCGGATGTCACGGTCGGCTGCATCGAGGTTCCGCGGCACGAGGCCTCGGCCTTCGGCGTGATGCATATCGACGAGGACCAGCGGATCATCGACTTCGTCGAGAAGCCGGCCGACCCGCCGGCGATGCCGGGCAACCCGGACGTCTCGCTCGCCTCGATGGGCATCTACGTCTTCAGGGCGACCGACCTCTACGAGCATCTGCGGCGCGACGCGGCGGACCCGAACACCAGCCACGATTTCGGCAAGGACATCATCCCGGCGATCGTCCGGGGCGGCAAGGCGGTGGCGCACAAGCTCTCCGACAGCTGCGTGCGCGCCTCGACCGAGCGCGAGGCCTACTGGCGCGATGTCGGCACCATCGACGCCTACTGGCAGGCCAATATCGACCTGACCAATTTCGACCCCGAGCTCGACCTCTTCGACCGCGACTGGCCAATCTGGACCTATGCCGAGAACACGCCGCCGGCGAAGTTCATCCACGACGAGGAGACCCGGCGCGGCTCGGCCACCTCGTCGCTGGTCTGCGGCGGCTGCGTGATCTCGGGCAGCCATGTGCGCAACAGCCTGCTGTTCACCGATGTGCGCTGCAACTCCTACAGCGAGCTCGATCATGCGGTGATCATGCCCTCGGTCGATATCGGCCGGCATGCCCGGCTGAAGAACGTCGTCGTCGATCGCGGGGTCAGGATCCCGAAGGACCTCGTGGTGGGCGAGGACCCGGCGCTCGATGCGTCCCGCTTCCGGCGCACCGACAGCGGCGTCTGCCTGATCACCCAGCCGATGATCGACGCGCTCGGCGGGTGACCGGCGCGGCACCGCCCCGGGTCAACGAGGGCACCGGCCGGCAGAGCGCCGGGCCTGCAAGGGAGGACTGAGATGACCGTCAAGACCGTCACGACCACGCCGATCGAGGGCCAGAAGCCGGGCACCTCCGGCCTGCGCGCCAAGACCCGGGTGTTCATGCAGCCGGGCTATCTGGAGAACTTCGTCCAGTCGATCTTCGACGCGGTCGGCCCGGTCGCGGGCAAGACCCTGGTGGTCGGCGGCGACGGGCGCTTCTTCAACCGCCGCGCGATCCAGACCATCCTGAAGATGGCGGCGGCCAACGGCGCGGCGCGCGCGGTGGTCGGGCGCGAGGGGCTGCTCTCGACGCCGGCGGCCTCGGCGGTCATCCGGCACCTGCGTACCGATGGCGGGCTGATCCTCTCGGCCAGCCACAACCCCGGCGGCGAGGACGGCGACTTCGGGCTGAAATACAACATCCCCGCCGGCGGCCCGGCGCCGGAGGGCGTCACCGGCGCGATCCACGCCAACACGCTGAAGATCACCGAATACCGGATCCTCGAGGCCGGCGATGTCGATCTCTCGGCGCTCGGCGAGAGCCGGCTCGGCGGGATGGCGGTCGAGGTCATCGACCCGGTCGCGATCTATGCCGACCTGATGCGCTCGCTGTTCGACTTCGACGCGATCCGGGCGCATTTCGCGGCCGGCTTCCGGATGCGCTTCGACGCCATGCACGCGGTCACCGGCCCCTATGCCAGGGCGATCCTCGAGGGCGAGCTCGGCGCCCCCGCGGGCACCGTGATCAACGCCGCCCCGCTGCCCGATTTCGGCGGCGGCCATCCCGACCCGAACCCGGTCTACGCGGCCGATCTGATGGCCGAGATGTTCGGCCCGGACGCGCCCGATCTCGGCGCCGCCTCGGACGGCGACGGCGACCGCAACATGATCGTCGGGCGGGGCGCCTACGTGACGCCCTCCGACAGCCTCGCGGTGCTCGCCGCAAACATCCACCTCGCCCCCGGCTATTCCGGCGGGATCACGGGCATCGCCCGCTCGATGCCGACCTCGCGCGCCGCCGACCGCGTCGCCGCCCGGCTCGGCGTCCCGTCCTACGAGACGCCGACAGGCTGGAAGTTCTTCGGCACGCTGCTCGATGCCGGCCGCGCCACGATCTGCGGCGAGGAGAGCGCCGGCACCGGCTCGAACCACGTGCGCGAGAAGGACGGGCTCTGGGCCGTGCTGCTCTGGCTCAACATCATGGCCGCGACCGGCCGCTCGGTGGCCGAAATCCTCGCCGATCACTGGGCGGCGCATGGCCGCGACTACTACTCGCGGCACGATTACGAGGGCGTCGACAAGGCCGCCGCCGAGGGCCTGATGGACGATCTCCGGGCGCGCCTCGCCAGCCTTCCCGGCAGCGAGATCGAGGGGCTGACGATCACCGAGGCGGACGATTTCGCCTATACCGACCCGGTCGACGGCTCGGTCGCCACCAGCCAGGGCATCCGCCTGATCTTCGGCGACACCGCCCGCGCGGTGTTCCGCCTGTCCGGCACCGGCACGGTCGGCGCCACGCTGCGCGTCTATCTCGAGCGCTTCGAGCCCGACCCGGCCCGCCAGGGCGAGGAGCCGCAGGCGGCGCTGGCCCCGGTGATCGCCGCGGCCCACACGCTCGCCGGGATCCGCACCCGGCTGGGGCGCGAGGC
>NZ_BSYI01000083.1 GCF_030270585.1 Paralimibaculum aggregatum | reverse complement strand
CTTCCGCTATTGCTCATTCCGTCAGATCGGATCGACCACCCAATCCTCGCGGCCGTGCCTGAGGCGTACGATCAGCACGTCGTCGCTCTCGTCGACGAGATGGACGATGACGTGCACGCCGCAGGGATGGACGCGAACCGGCGGCGCGAGCTCGGTGCGCCCGCGCGCCAGTCGAGGATTGTCGGCGAGGAGCGCAAGGGTCCGCTCGAGCCTGGCGTGATAGGCCTCGGCCTGCGCGCCGCCGAACTCCCGTGCTCCCTCGAGATAGGTCTGGATGATGTCCTCTTCGGCTCTGGCAGTGAGCCTAAAGATCATGGCCCGATGATCCCGGTGCCGAACACCGGCGGCGGGCTTCCTCGAGCATGTTGCTCATCGATCGATCGCTCGCACCGCTCTCGAGCCCTTCGGTAACGAGCCGCTGCATCTCGGCGATCTTCGCGGCGCGGTCCTGGTCGCGGCGGATCAGGTCGCGCACATAGTCGCTCGCATTGCTGTAGCGGCCGGTCCTGGTCTGGGCCTCGACCCAGTCCTTCATCGGGTCGGGCAGGGAGACGTTCATCGTGGCCATGGGTGATCCTCCATGATGCCAGTATGGCAATAATTGCCAATTTCTGTCAAACACGCTGCCACTCTCACGCATGGATCGTTTCCTCAAGACCGTGGCCCTCATCCGTCCGGAGTTCGCCAGACGGCAAGATTCGCGTGCTTGCGGCCGAACCCGCCTTCGGGCGCAGTTCGTCAGCTTACCGAACACGGAAGAGCCGGATTCTGCTGGCCTGCTCGCGCGGAGCCGGCCTGCCCTTACGAGGGCATTTCTGCTTGCTATCCTTCCGCCGGTCCGGGTCCCGATTGCCCGGCTTGCGCGCATGAGGGAGTTGCCCGCCTTGCTGCCGACCAGGACCCTGAAGCGTTGTCCGCCGCGCGATCTTGCACGGGTGAGGGTCGCGCTTGCCCGGGCCGCGGCCGGACGCAGCCTTCCTCCCGAGGATGTCGGGGCCGGGATCCTGGCGATCCTCCATGCGACGGAACTGGCCAGCGACGGCAGCGCGGCCTCGGCGGTCTGGACCGCGCTGGAGGCGGCCGAACCGGGCGATGCCGAGCTGCGGGACCGGTTCCTGGCGCTGGCGGAGGCGGACGACCCGCTGTCCGAGGCGCATGCGCAGCCGGCGCTGTGGATCGGCCTCGAGGGCGCGATCCTCCGCCGCTTCGGCACGCGCCGGCGGCGGGCGCGGCACGGCGAGCGGCCCTCGCTGCGGACCCTGTTCTGGTCCCGGCTCGACGCGGCGGAGCGCCGCGAGATCCGCGCGCTCTGCCGCAAGCGGGCGCACTCCCATGGGCGCCGCGTCCGGCGCGGCGGGCAGGCGGACTGGCGCCTGACCACGGCCCTGCCGCTGCTGGCCGGGCTCTTCATGCGCCTGACCGGCTGGCGGCAGGCGGACGACCTGCTGCCCTATGCCCGCCGCGGTCACTTCATCGGGTTCTGCACGGCGGCGCTCGCCCCGCTCGGCCCCCATCGGAGCCTGACCGCGACGGCGCTGTCGCGCCGCTGGGAGACCGCGGTGAAGGCCAGACGGGCCGAGGCCAGGGAGCCCTGGATGGGCTGATCCGCCCCCGGATCCGCCCCGCGATCCTCCCCGCGGGGCACCGCGCCGGGCTCGCAGGTCTGGTACCCGTGAATGCCCTTGCGTGCTGTCGCGGCGCCGGCTGTTCCCCGATCCTGCGCGGCCAGAAGGTCGCGCCGCACCGGCCGACCGGCTTCTGCGGGGGATCCGTGGCGACGGAGGCGACAGGCGAGACGGCCGGACATGGCGAGGACGGGGCGGGGCATCCCCCTGCCCTGCTCGCGCTCGTCCGGCTGCTGGCCCGCGACGCCGTCCGGCAGGCCCTTGCCGAGGCCCCTGCAGAGGCAGGCTCCCCCGATGAAGAAGACCCCGACTGACGCCGCCGAGGACCGGCTGATGACCGTGCGCGATGTCGCGCATGCGGACCGGTGCTCGGAGAAGTCGGTCCGCCGCGCGATCGCGGCGGGCCTGCTCGAGGCGATCCGGATCGGCCCCTCGGGCCGCGCGCTGCGCATCACCCGCGCGGCCCATGCGCGCTACCGGGCGCGCCGGCACACCTGACCGCGGATGTCCATGAATGTCCAGTGATTCCAGAGAGATGATCGATCCTCGGGAGGACATGGCAGGCGCAACGAAGAAGCTTGCGCCTGACCCCATATCCCGAACGGACCCGCCGGTCCGCCCCTGTCCACCCGAGACCATCCCTGTCACGAAGGAGACCCACCCGATGCGCCGGATCGACCCCAGGGAGCTCGAGACCGCCTTCGTGGCGGCAACCACGCCGAGCCTGGCCGACGCGCTCGCTCATGTCGACGCGGCCACCGATCTCTCGCCGACACGCCGCCGCGATCTCGCCTCCGGCCTGCGCCGCGTCGCCCGGGCGATCGGCCATGCGCCGGAGGATGCTCCTGCCGACCCCGCCTGGCTGCGGCCGCGCATCGCCCGGGTGATGCCTGCCGCCATCGGCCTCAGCCCCAGGAGCTGGACCAATGCGGTGAGCGACGCCCGGGCGGCGCTGGCCCGTTTCGGGGTCGTGGAGGGCAGGCCCGCGCGCCCGGTGCCGCTGACCCCTGTCTGGGATCGGCTCTGGCGCGCCGTGCTCGATGCCGGCAATCCCTCGATCACGCCGGGGCTGCAGCGCTTCGTGCGCTTCCTCAGCCGGCTCGGCATCGCCCCGGAGGCGGTCGCGGACCTGCATGTCGACGCCTTTCGCGTGGCGCTCGGGCTCAACGAGATCCGCAGGTCGCCGGATCAGGACGCGCGGGCCGCGGTCTGCAGCTGGAACCTGGCCGCCCGCGAACTGCCCGCCTGGCCGAAGCGGAGGCTGACCGCGGCCTCGAGATCGGCGCAGTCTGCGCTCGGGCTCGAGCGCTTCCCCGCCAGCTTCGCCGCCGATCTCGGGCGTTACCTCGACGGCCTCGCCCGGCCCGACCCGCTCGATCCGGCGGCGCGCCCGCGCAGCCTGCGCCCGGCGACCATCCGCCACCGCCGCGCCCAGGCGATCCGCTTCGCCTCGGCCCTCGTCCATGCCGGCAGACCGGTGGAGGAGATCACCGGTCTCGCCGCCCTCGTCGAGACCGGCGCGGCACGCCAGGGGCTCACCTGGATGCTCGACCGCTCGGAGGGAAAGCCGACACCCGGGACGGCCAACATCGCCGTGATGCTCCATCTCGTCGCACGGGATCATGTCCGCGCCTGTAGGCGAGACGCTTGCCGAACTCAAACGCCACGCCCAAAGGCTCGCGGTCAAGCGGCCGCCCGGGCTCACGGACAAGAACCGCGCGCGGCTGCGCCCGCTCCGGGATCCCGACATGCTGCGCAGCCACGTCGCCCTGCCCCGCCGCCTCGAAGAGCGGGCCGCGTCCAGGCCGCCCCGGAGCCGGGCGCTCGAGATGGAGATCGCGGTGGCCATCGCCATCCTGCTGGTCTGCCCGATCCGCCGGCGCAACCTCGCCGAGATCCGCATCGACCGCCACCTCCAGCGCCAGAAGGACGGGCGGGTCTGGCTCGTCTTCGGGGCCGACGAGGTGAAGAACCGCCAGCCGATCGAGTTCGCGCTGCACCCGCCGGTCGTCGCCCTCATCGACCGCCATCTCACCGGGCACCGCCCGGTGCTCGTGCCCGGCGGCACGCCCTGGCTGTTCCCGCGGCGCGACGGCGCCGCGCCCTGCGCGAAGGGGGCGCTCTCGGCCCGCATCTCGCGTACCATCCGCCGCGAGCTCGGTCTGGAGATCCACATGCATCTCTTCCGCCACCTCGCCGCGATGCTCTGGCTCGAGGCCCATCCCGGCAACGACGAGGCCGCCCGCCGCCTGCTCGGCCATGCCGCGCTCAGCTCCACGCTCAACGCCTATGCCGGCTTCTAGGCCGGCACCGCGACGCGGCTCTTCGCCGAGCTCGTCGAGGGGATCGGCCGGTGATCCCCGCCCGTTCCCTCCCCGTGGCGCACTGGCCCGAGGCCGACCGCCTCGCCTGGACCGCCCTGACGACGCCTGCCGGCCCGCTGGACGAGCCGGGCGCGCTCGCCGGCCTCCGCCCGGCCTCCCTGAAGACGCTGGCCCATGCCCATGGCCACTGGCTCGCCTGGGTGGCCGCGCAGGACCCCGCCGCCCTCGACGAGGCCCCCGCCGGGCGGCTCACGCCGGCGCGCCTCGCTGCCTGGATGGAGCGGGAGGCCGGGCTCGCGGCAGTGTCGCGCCGGACCCTGGCCGAGGGCGCGCTGCGCGTCGCGGCGGCCATTGCGCCCGCGCGGGACTGGACGGCGCAGCGCCGTGCGATCGCCCGCCAGCGCCATGAGGCGGCCTGCGCCGGCTCGCCCCGCAAGCGGGGCCGGATCGTCCCCCCCGAGGTCCTCGTGGCAGCAGGGCTCGCGCATGCGGCCGCCGACGGGCCCGGTGCGCCATCGACGCTCGCCGAGGCCCGTCGGCGGCGCGACGGCATCATGGTCGCGACGCTCGCGCTCCTGCCGCTCCGCCGGCGCAGCTTCAACGGGCTCGCGCTCGGCACCTCGCTCCACCGGGTTGGCAGCAGGCTCACGATCAGCCTCGGCGCCGGGGACCTCAAGGCCGGCAACGCCTGGGAGGCGCCGGTCCCGGACTGCCTCGCCGGCCCGCTGCTCGGCTATGTCGACGCGGTGCGACCCTGGCTCATGGCGCGCGGCGGGGCGGTGCATTCCCGGCTCTGGGTGGGGGACCGCGGCGCAGCCTACGGCGACGGCCACTTCTCCCAGCGGATTGCCGGGATCACCCGCCGGCTCCTCGGCGTCGCCATCCCGCCCCACTTCTTCCGGGATGCCGCGGCGACCACGCTCGCCCATCATTCCCCCGACGCCGCGCGCCTGACCCGTGCCATACTCGGCCATACCAGCTTCCGGACCGCCGAGAAGCACTATCGCCACGCCCGGATGATCGAGACTGGCCGGGCCTATGCCGGGCTGATCGGCGCAATCGGAGATGCCTCATGACCATTGCCGCGATCTATGCGCGCTACTCCTCCGAGCTGCAGCGCGCGGCCTCGATCGAGGACCAGGTGCGGGTCTGCCGCCAGCGGATCGAGGCCGAGGGATGGGCGGCCGGCCCGGTCTACACCGATCACGCCGCAAGCGGCGCATCGCATCTGCGACCCGGCTACCAGGCGCTGCTCGAGGGCGCCCGGGAGGGCCGTTACGCGGTGCTCCTCGCCGAGAGCCTCGACCGCCTCTCCCGCGACCAGGAGCATGTCGCCGGGCTGTTCAAGCGGCTGTCCTTCGCCGGCGTGCGGCTCGTCACGCTCTCGGAGGGCGAGATCGGCGAGCTGCATGTCGGGCTCAAGGGCACCATGGGTGCGCTTTATCTCAAGGAGCTGGCCGAGAAGACCCGCCGCGGGCTCGAGGGCCGCGTGCGCCGGGGCCTCTCCGGCGGCGGCATCTGCTATGGCTACCGCACCCGCCCGGGCAGCCCGGGCGAGCGCTGCATCGAGCCGGCCGAGGCGGCCGTCGTGACCCGGATCTTCGAGGCCTTCGCCGCGGGCCGGAGCCCGCGCGCCATCGCCGGCGAACTCAACGCCGCGGCGATCCCCGGCCCCCGTGGCCGGCCCTGGGGTGCCTCCACCATCCACGGCAACTGGCGCCGCGGCACCGGGATCCTCAACAATGCCCTCTATGCCGGGCAGCTCGTCTGGAACCGGCAACGCTTCGTGAAGGCCCCCGAGACCGGCCGGCGCCAGGCCCGCCCGAACCCGCCCGAGGCCTGGATCACCGAGCCGGTGCCGGATCTGAGGATCGTCGAGGACGCGCTCTGGCAGGCCGTGAAGGCACGCCAGGCGGAAACCCGGGCCGCGGTCTCTCCGGAGGCCGGCGAACCGGCCGGCATCCGTGCCGAGCGGGCGCGCCGCCCGGTCTACCTCTTCTCCGGCCTGCTGACCTGCGGCGCCTGCGGCGGCGGCTATGTCCTCGTCGGCAAGCGCCACTACGGCTGTGCCAACACGCGCAACCGCGGCACCTGCGGCAATCGCCGCACGATCCGGCGCGACCTGCTCGAGAGCACGGTGCTGGACGGCCTCGCCGAGCACCTGCTGCATCCCGATCTCGTGGCCGGCTTCATCGCCGAGTACCAGCGCGAATGGACCCGCGCCACCGGGGCCGCGCGCGCCGCGCGGGACGGCCAGCAGGCAGAGCTCACCCGCGTGCGGCGGGCCATCGTCAACCTTGTCGAGGCGGTGAAGGCCGGCCTCTTCTCGGCGAGCCTGAAGGCCGAACTGGAGGATCTCGAGGCGCGCAGG
>NZ_BSYI01000082.1 GCF_030270585.1 Paralimibaculum aggregatum | reverse complement strand
TTCCGGCCTGCCTCACTCGCCGCGCGAACCCCAGTCAGGCCAGTCACGCTCTCGAAACCCGGTTGATCGAGGTTCTCAGCTCGGAGCAGCTTGACCCAACCAACCCCAATCAGAGAGGGCTCTCAAAACCGTGGACCGGTACACTGGACCTTTGGACGAACATGAAATATCGCAGTTGGTAACTTTTCTTAATTCTCTCAATTTTCGGTGACCCTGCCCCCTGTTCGCCCTCACTCATAAGTTAGTCATGTTCATGGTTTGATCCGAAGCACTTCCTGTACTTGCGGCCGGAGCCGCACGGGCAGGGCTCGTTGCGGCCGACTTTACGTGATGCCCGGGCTGATCCGCTGGCGTCACCGGCTCCAGACCGGCAGACCGGTCTTCGATCTGGCCTTCCTCGCCATGGCCTGAGAGCGCCAGCGTCTGGCGTCGAGCGATGCCGAGGCTGCCCATGGGCATCGCCGGCTGACGTGCCGGGCGCACCTAGCTGCCCTTGCGCCATGCCGGCCCGCCCGAGCCCTGCCAGGCGAGAACCACAGCCCTAGCGAGCCAGGCCAGCCCCACCGCACCAACCGCCCCCTCGATGCCGGCGAGCCTGACCGCAGGGACCGTTGCGATGGCGAGCACCGCACCGCCGGCGAGATTGGCCACGACCACCGCCCGGCGCCGCCCGGCGATCATCAGCGCCTGGCCGTATCCGGTGGGGCCGATCATGAGCGCGCCGGCGACAAGGAGCGGGCCGACGAGCTCTCCTGCGCGCCGGAAGCCATCCCCCAGCAGCGCGGTGGCGAGCCAGGGGCCCGCGAGCCAGCCGACCGCCCCGGCGATGAGGCCCGCCGCGAGGCTGCCCGCCATGACAGCGGGCCCGTAGCGCGCGGGCACCCGGCCGCTGCCGGCGGCCGACCGGCTGAGCACCGGCAGCGCTGCGGCGAGGAAGGCCTGGGCAGAGGCGACGGCTATCATGGTCGCCGCCCAGGCCGCGGAGAACTGACCGAGCCCGGCCATGTCGATCCCACTGTGGCGGATCAGGATGACCGGTCCCGAGACGAGCCAGGTGCCGAAGCCGGCCGCGAGCCCGAGGGTGCTTCCCTGCCCGAGGAGACCGGCGATCTCGCGCCTGTCCCAGATGGGTGCGCAGCGGGCGAGCTTGCGGTGCACGAGACCAAGGCAGACCGCCCCCTCGATCGCCCAGACCGCGGCATGGATCGACAGGATCGCCATGAGGCCGCCGCCCGACAGCAGGCAGAGCGTGCCGAACAGGACATCGGCGACCCTGAGCGCGACCGCCACCGCCAGATAGTCCGCCACGCGTTCATAGGCGAGGAAACAGGCCCGCGCCCAGACCGACAGCGCTCGTCCGACGAGCGCCGGGACGAGCAGGACGAGAGCGAACCGGGCCAGCGCGTCCTCCTCGGCAATCGTGGCATAGGCCGCGAGCACCACGACGCCAAGACCGGTTACAGCAAGGCGCAGGAGCAGGGCGGCCCCCAGATAGCGCGCTGCATCCTGGCGCGCAGCCCCGAGCCTGATCGCCATCAGGCTGTCCAGTCCGAAGCCGGTCAGCCCGAGCACCAGAAGGTAGCCGGCAAGCGCATAAGACCAGTAGCCATAGGCCTCGGCGCCGAGCACGCGCGCGATGACGACGATATAGACCGCGCTGAGGGCGCTCTCGACCCAGACGAGCCCCATCTGCCTCGCACCGTTTTGCATCGTCGATCTGATGGCGTCGCTCGGAATCTGGCTGCCCTCCCGCAGTGTGAGCCATCTACATAGCCCAGCCGGCGTGCGAGGGGCAGCGGCCTGACGGCATCTGCCCTGTCGCAGCCCGGCGGCGGAGGTGCATGCTGCATTGCCACAGCCCGGTCGGTGGCCCATGATCGCTTCCCGCCGCTGCTCTGGGGCCGCGGCACCGGACTGGGTCGGAGGCCCTGATGATCGACGGCGAGCCCAGGGTGTGTGTCGGCATCAGCACCTTCAATCACGAGCGCCATATTGCCAGGGCCATCGAGAGCGTTCTGGCCCAGAAGACCGATTTCCCGGTTGGCCTCGTGGTGCATGACGACTGCTCCACCGACGGCACGGCCGAGATCGTCAGAGGCTATGCGAAGGCCCATCCGGACAGGGTCTCCGCGATCCTGCAGGAGGAGAACCAGTTCAGCCAGGGCAGACGCATCCTGCCGATCCTGATGGCCGCGATGCAGGGTACCTATTTCGCCTTGCTCGACGGGGACGACTGGTGGAGCCACCCGGGCAAGCTCCAGGCCCAGACGGATCTGCTCGATGCCGATCCCGGCTGCGTCCTGTGCCAGACGCTGACAGCCTATGTCGACGAGCGGACCGGCCGGGCCGTTCAGGTCTTCCCGCCACCGCCCTATCGCCGGCAGACCCTGGAGTGCCGCGATCTCGTCCACGGCAATTTCATCAAGACGAGCGCCGTGATGATCCGCAGTTCGGCGATCCCGGAACTGCCCCCCGAGATCCACGAGCTGAAATTCGGCGACTATCCGATCTTCGCGATGATCGCCCGGTCGGGCCAGATCGGGATCGTGCCGGAGGTGATGACGGCCTATCGGATCCACGGTGGCAATCTCTGGGTCGGCAGGCGGGTCTCGGCGCGCAGGGAGGCGACCCGCGAGGTTCTGCGCTTTCTCGCCCGGCATCTCGGACAGGAACTCGGGGCCGAGTTCGCCGAGGCCGCGGAGGCGCGTAGCGCGCGCAAGCGGCCGCCGCTGCCGGTGGTTGTCGATGAGGCCTGGCACCTCCTCGTCACGCGGTTGCGCGTCGCACTGTCGCTGCCGCCCCGATAGGCGTGCGACGGCCGATCCCTCCAGCTCCGTTGCGATGCACATGCCTTGCCCAAGCCGTGTTGCCGGGTCAGAATTGACCGACCCGCTCGCAGTGCGGGTAGTGGCGGAGCAGACGGCCTAGATGGACCAGAGCGCGGTCTCAGAAACCTATGCGGCGCGGCTGCGGTTCGCCGAGCGGGCCTCGGCCCATGCGCGCGAGCTCACAATCCACACACCCCGCCTGCCCGGCAGAATCGCATTCGTCGAGGACAAGCAGGTTGACCTCGCGACCGTGGCGGAGCTTCTGTCGGCCCCGGCCACGTGCAACCAGTGGGCCAATCGCGGCCCGCTTTATATGACGCTCGCCGAAGCCTTCCACGATCATATGGGCCTTTCTCCCGGGGTCGCCGTGACCCCCTGCGCCAATGGCGGGCTCGCCCTCGAGGCGATGGCGCGCCTGCTCGAGATGCGGAACGGACGGCCGCTGCGATGGGTCGGCAGCGCCTTCAGCTTCGGCAATCTCGGTCGCGGCTGGTTCGCCGATATGGCGCTCGTCGATTGCGGCGCCGATGGCATGCTCGATCTCGACGCGGTCGCGGCGCTCGGACCGGACCGCTATGATGGCATCGTCGTCACCAACATCTTCGGCATCTGGCGGGATTTCGCGCGCTATGCCGAGTTCGCGGAGGCGAGCGGCAAGCTGATGCTGATCGACAACGCCGCCGGCATCGGCCGCGACGTGCCGGACTGGCCGTGGCAGAGCTTCAGCCTACACCACACCAAGCCTTACGGCGCTGGCGAGGGCGGGTTCGCGATCACGCCCGCGGAGGAGGCAGAGGCGCTCTATTCGCTTATGAACTACGGCGATCTGGAGCCGGATACCGAGCCGTACTGGATCAACAACGCCAAGCTCTCGGACATCGCCTGTGCCTTCCATCTCGACCGGCTGTCGCGTGAGGCGGACTGGGCGCCGCGCTATGCCGAGCAGGCCGCGCGCGTCGATGCCATCGCGACCGGATGCGGCCTCGCACCGCTTGTCGAGGCGCCATCGCCGCGCCCTGCCATGAGCCTGCCTTTCCTCGGCCCGCGCGCGATCCCTGTAGAGCGGGTGCGGGTTGGCGGCGCGCTGCAATGCGCCAAGTACTACAAGCCCCTCGCCCGGCGGCCGCGGACGGAGGCACTGTTCGAGCGCATCGTCAACATTCCCTGCCATCCCGATCTGGCGTTGCTCGACGATGACGAACTCACGGCGGTGATTGACGGGCTGATCGCGCCCGGTCCTGACGATGCGTGACTGGCGCAGCTACTGGGCCGGGCGTGAAACCGGCGCCGATGACGATCTGGACACCGCGCTGCGGGAGGTCGGCAAGACCGTGCTCGGCACGCCGATCTCGGCCGCGCAACTCGATGCGATCGCGACATCGATCCTCGCCGCGCTCGGTCTCGATGCGTCGGACCGCGTCGCCGACCTTGGCTGCGGGAACGGGCTCGTCACGGCCCGGATCGCGGACCGTGTGGCACATGCGGTCGGCATCGACATGTCCGGGACGCTCATCGCAGCGGCTAGGCGCCGCCATGGCGGCAGCGGCGCCGAATTCGCGCTCGGCGACCTGACCCGGCTCGATTTCACCGCACCGCCGCTCGTCGGCATCGGGAAGGCCTATCTCTACGAGGTCGCCCAGCATCTCGATGCGGACGAATTCGCCGGACTGCTAGAGGCGGCGATGCTGAAGGGCGGGGTGCGTCGGCTGTTCTCCGGCTCGATGCCCGACGCGGCGCGGCTCGAGGCGTTCTACGACACGCCGGAGCGCATGGCGCTCTACCGGCGTAACCTCGCCTCGGGGCGCGAGCAGATCGGGCACTGGTGGGGCCTCGACGAGCTCGAGCGGATCGCTGGGCAGCTCGGCCTTGCGCTCGAAATCAGGCAGCAAGCCCCGATCCTGCACACCGCGCATTACCGTTTCGACGCGCTGTTCCATGCCACCCGGTAGCGCGCTGGCCGAGCGCCCGGTCTTCCTGCTCGGAATGCCGCGATCGGGCACCACCTGGATCTCGCAGATCTTCGAGTACGCGCCGGAGGTGCTGGTCAGGCTGTCGCCCAACTACTCCTATGCGCTGAAGAACGCGATCGATGCCGGCTCGGGCCGCGCCGACTGGATCGCCCAGCTCGCGGCGGCGGTCGACACCGACGATCCGTTCATGACGCAGAACTGGCGGCGCGAGAAGGGCGAGCTCGACTGGATCGCCAAGGACGATCGGGTGCGCCTCCTCGCGATCAAGGACACACGCTTTCTCGAGCTCTATCTGCGCGGGCTCGAGCTCCTGCCGGAGGCGAGGATACTGTTCGTCGTCCGCCATCCGTGCGGTCACCTGAACAGCTGGCGCAAGTCGTCGGAGTTTCCGGAAGGCGACGACTTCCGCGCCGACTGGCGAGGCGGAGGCGCCCGTGTGCGTGAGGGGCCCGGCGAATACTGGGGCTTCGAGGCCTGGAAGCGCACGGCGAGGCTTTTTCTGGATGCAGAAGCGCAGATGCCGGAGCGGGTCCGGGTCTTCCGCTACGAGGATTTGGTCGCCAGCCCGATCGAGACGACGCGGTCGCTCTTCGCCGCTCTCGGTATCGGGCTCGGCGCGGAGGTGCGCGATTTCCTCGCGCGCTCCCATGCCCGCCACGATCCGAACGTCTTCTCGGTGTTCCGCTCTCCGAGCGTCGTCGAGAGCTGGCGGGACGAGTTTCCCGGGGACATTGCCGAGACGATCCTCTCCGAGCTCGCCGGCGACGATCTTGAGCGGTTTGTCGCATGAAGCTTGGCATCATGCAGCCATACTTCATGCCTTATGCGGAGTATTTTCGGTTGATCGCCGCCTGCGACGTCTGGATCGCGTTCGACACGGTGAAATACAACCGCAAGTCCTGGATGAACCGCAACCGGATCGCGAACCGCGACAAGGGGTGGAGCTATGTCCGCGTCCCCGTAGCGAGAGGGTCGGAGACCGACTCGCTCGCGACCGCGCGGATCGACGCTACTCAGGACTGGCGCCGCGCGCTGTTCGACGCGCTCCGCGTCTATCGCCACAGCGCGCCGCACTACGAAGCGGTGACGGCATTCCTGACCGAGACGCTCGCGCCGGAGGTAGAGACGCTCGCGGAACTCAACATGCTGGCGATCCAGGGCGTCTGCGACCGGCTCGGGATCGCCACGCCGCTCCATCGGCTGAGTGCGCTCGATCTCGACCTGCCGGAGGCCTGCCCGCCCGGCGAATGGGCGCTGCAAATCGCGCGGGAGATGGGGGCGAGCACCTATCTGAACGCCTCCGGTGGCACCGCGCTCTTCGATCCAAAGCTCTATGCGGCCGAAGGGATCGCACTCGAGTTCCACGAGCATATCGATCTTCGTTACGACACCGGCCCTTTCGACTTCGTGCCGGATCTTTCGATCATCGATGCGATGATGTGGGTCGATCGGAAGACGCTTACTGCGGCAGTCTGAGGGCGGTGCACGGAGGAACCGTAAAGCCAACGCGGTGTCGGCAACCCAGACCCCGCTCAACATCCTGCGGTCTCTTGAGGGGCGCCATGACGGGTTTTCGCCGCCGCAGGACGATCATCGGTCAATCGGCTCGCAAACGTGGTTCTGGCTCAGTTTCGGTGCAGCCTGTAGGGCAAGCCACCGATTCTGACAGGGCGTCATAATTGAGACCGTAGGGCGTCCAGATTTCCACGAGCAGTAGAAGATTGGTGCCGCCGGCAGGCGGATTTCCCCAATAGTTCCGGTGCGACCTGAGCGCGGCAAGCCCGCGCGCGC
>NZ_BSYI01000081.1 GCF_030270585.1 Paralimibaculum aggregatum | reverse complement strand
GTCCTCGAAGCTGGGAATGCCCCGCGCGCGCCGCTTCTCGGCGAGCGGATCGCCGCCGTCCCGCGCGATCGCCCGGAGCGCGGCGGCACGCCTGCGTGCCTCGGCAAGCGGCACCAGCGACGCGCCGCCGAGGCCGATGTCGCGCTTCTTGCCGTGCACCCGGGTGCGCAGGATCCAGCTCTTCGCCCCGGTCTTCGAGACATGCAGGTAGAGACCGTTCCCATCATTGTGCATGCCCGGGGCAAGCGCCGCCGCAACCGTCTTCACCGTGAGCTTGGGCATGGTGGAAATCCCATACAGATGTTCCGAGGATAACCTTCTGCGCTCTGGGTGAGCTTCCATGCTGCTGGCCACACATTGGCGGCTGGCTGTCGTCCGCGTGCGGTGAGTGCATCCGTGGCGGGCAGTGATCTTCAGGGATTCGGCATGCCCCCACGATGGTCTGCTCCCATCCGGGAGGGCTGCGATCGCCGAAGGTCTCGATCATGTCATGGCGGTCTGGCGGTATTGCATGCCTGGACTGCGGCCATTGCGCGGCTCGGGTGAACGGCTTCTGCATGGCTGGCCAGTCGCCGACGGAATGATCACTTCGGGTGCCGGCGGATGGCGTCCCGGGAGCGCTGTGGTGGCCATTCAGCCGGCGTGCTCTCGTATCCGGCCATCTGCGGCGCGCGCAGGAAGCGTGCTGTCGCCAGCTCAGGAACTGCGGGGGCAGCCGGCGCGCATCGGCATGACGGGGCGCCGCCTCATTGCGCTGCGAAGGCCGCGATCGCATGGGCGAGCAGCGTCGCGCCGCCCAGGAGCTCGTTCCAGGGCGTGAACTCGTTCGGCGCGTGGCTGATGCCCCCGATCGAGGGCACGAAGACGAGACCGGCAGGCACATGGCGCGCAAAGGTCTGGGCGTCGTGCCCGGCGCCCGAGGTCATGCGCCGGGGCGGAAGGCGGAGCCTTTCGGAGATGCGCACCAGCCTGTCGGCGACATCCCGGTCGAGCGCGGTCGGCGGGAGCCAGCTCTGCTCGGCGATAGCGACCGAGAGGCCGTGAGCCGCCGCGGCGCGGCCGATCTCCGACCGGCAGGCCCCGGCGAGAGCGCGCATGACGCCTTCGTCGGGATCGCGGCCGATGATCGAGAACACCGCTTCGCCGGCGATCGAATGCGGGAAGTTCGGCGCGAGCGCGACCTTTCCGACGGTGAGGCGGGTCTCCTCCGCGCCGGCGCGATCGAGGATCTCCGGAATGGCGGCGCCAAAATCCGCGAGGCCCCGAAAGGCATCCCGCCGCAGCGCCATCGGTGTCGTGCCCGAATGGTTGGCCTCGCCGGTCAGCGTGACGGTCCAGTTGAAGACCCCGGAGATGGCGGTGGCGATGCCGATCTTCTCGGCAGCGTTCTCGAGGACCGGCCCCTGCTCGATGTGAAGCTCCAGGAAGACGGCAATATCCGCCGGGTCGCGTGGCTCCGGCCGCGCGGGGTCGAGCCCCTGCGCCCGCATCGCGTCCGCGAGCCGGACGCCGGTGTCGTCGATGGCGCCGGCGATCCAGTCCGCGCCGACCTCGCCGCAGATCGCCTGGCTGCCGAGCATGCCGCCGAAGCGGCCTTCCTCGTCGGCGGTGCAGACAACCTCGACGGGCCGGACCGGCGCGATGCCGGCTTCCTTCATCGCGCGCACCGCCTCGAGCGCCGCGAGCACGCCGAGGGTCCCGTCATAGGGCCCGCCGCAGGGCACGGTGTCGAGATGCGATCCCGCGAGCACCGCCGGTCCCGCTCCGATCCGCCAGCGGCCGAAGACATTGCCGACCGGGTCCATGCGGGCCTCGAGACCGGCATCCTCGAGCCTGCCGAGCAGCCAGCGCCGGCCCGCCATGTCGGCATCCGAGAAGCTGATCCGGTTGATCCCGTCCAGCCCCTCGATTCGCCCGATCGCGTTGATCGCCTCGAGATCGGCCGCGAGCCGCGCCGGATTGATCGCCAGCCCGCCGGGACCTTGCGCCACCCTGTCGTCCGCCATTCAGCTCTCCCATGTCTCCCGTGCGTCACATCGACCAGCGCCTTGCTTTCGCAGGAGGATTGCGCCCGGCTTCCGGCCCGTCCGCGGCGATCCGCGCGCCGGCATCCAGGCCATCCACCGCAGCATCGGGCAAACCGGTTCCACTGGCAAATTTATCATGATAAATAGCGGGAAACACAACTGTTGGGAGATATCCGATGTTATTGGCCCCCATGACCCGACGCGGGCTCGGCATGCTCACCCTCGTCGCGGCGGTTCTGTCGCTCGGTGCGCCGGCAGCGGCCCAGACGCCGCCCGGCGTGCTGATCGTCGGCCAGATCGCCGAGCCGAAGTCGATGGATCCGCAGGCAGTGACCGCGGTGAACGATTTCCGCATCCTGATGAACGTCTATGACGGGCTGGTCCGCTATGCCGACGGCACGCTCGAGGTCGAGCCGGCGCTGGCGACCGACTGGACCATCTCGGAGGACGGCACGGTCTATACCTTCACGCTGCGCGAGGGTGTCACCTTCCACGACGGCACGCCGCTGACCGCCGAGGCGGTGAAGTTCAACTTCGACCGGATGCTCGACGAGAGCCACCCCTATCACGACACCGGGCCGTTCCCGCTGGCCTTCTTCTTCTCCTCGGTGGAGACGGTCGAGGCGGTGGACGAGGGCACCGTGCGGTTCACGCTCTCCGGCCCCTATGCGCCCTTCCTCTCCAATCTCGCCTATCCGACAGGGCTGATCGTCTCGCCCGAGGCGGTGAAGGCGCATGGCAGCGATTTCGGGCGCAACCCGGTCGGCACCGGGCCGTTCCGCTTCGTGGAGTGGGAGGCGAATTCCCGCGTCGTCGTCGAGCGCTATGAGGATCACTGGGACGGCGCGCCCAGGCTCGAAGCGGTCGTGTTCCGGCCGATCACCGATGCCAACACGCGCACCGCCGAGATGCTCGCCGGCGGCATCGACCTGATGGTCGAGGTGCCGCCCAATGCGCTCTCCGAGTTCGAGGGCGACCGCTACACCATCCACGAGCAGGCCGGCCCGCATCTCTGGTTCCTGATCCTGAACGCCAAGGAAGGCCCCTTCGCCGACCGGCGCGTGCGCCAGGCGGCGAACTACGCGATCAACAAGAAGGAGATCGTCGAGAACGTGCTGGAGGGCACCGCCGAGGTTGCCGCCGGGCCGACCCCGCCGGCCTTCGCCTGGGCCTACAACGAGGCGCTCGAGCCCTATCCGCACGATCTCGAGAAGGCGCGGGCGCTGCTCGCCGAGGCCGGTGCCGAGGGGGCCGAGCTCACCTTCTACGTCACCGAGGGCGGCTCCGGCATGCTCGATCCGGTGCCGATGGGCACGGCGATCCAGGCCGATCTCAACGCGGCCGGGTTCGATGTCACGATCGAGACCTTCGAGTGGAACGCCTTCCTCGAGCAGGTGAATGCCGGCCTCGAGGGCAAGGCCGACATGGCCGAGATGGCCTGGATGACCAACGATCCCGACACCCTGCCCTTCCTCGCGCTGCGCACCGGTGCCTGGCCCGACAAGGGCGGCTTCAACTCGGGCTACTACTCGAACCCGAAGGTGGACGAGCTGCTCGAGGCGGCGCGGGCCGAGACCGACCAGGCCCGGCGCGCCGAGCTCTACCGGGAGATGCAGACCATCGTGCAGGAGGATGCGCCCTGGGTCTTCGTCGCCAACTGGAAGCAGAACGCGGTGACCGCGACCTCGGTCGAGGGCTTCTCGCTGCAGCCGTCCTTCTTCCTGCTTCTCAAGGACGTGGCGAAGCCGTGACCTGATCCGCGCTGCCGGGGGCCTGCCCCGGCAGCGCGCCGGCCGCCGGGAGGCAGTGATGGGCGCCTATATCCTGAAACGGCTGATCTCCGCCGTACCCGTGGTCCTCGGCATCACGGTGATCGTCTTCGTGATCATGTCCCTGATCCCGGGCGATCCGGCGACGGCGATCCTCGGCTCCTATGCGACGCCCGAGAACGTCGCGAAGCTCAACCGCGATCTCGGGCTCGACCGCAGTCTCCCGGAGCAGTACTTCATCTGGATCGGCAACATGGCGACCGGCGAATTCGGCCGATCCTACTCGCTCAACCGCCCGGTGCTCGACGAGGTCATGGAGCGCTTCGGCGCGACGCTGATCCTGGCGGGCACCGCGCTGGTGCTCTGCTCGGTCCTCGGCATCGTCGCCGGCGTGATCTCGGCCGCGCGGCAATATGGCCTGGCCGACAAGGCGATCACCTTCGCGGTGCTGATCGGCATCTCGATCCCGTCCTTCTTCCTCGGCATGATGATGATCCTGCTCTTCGCCGTCGATCTTCGCTGGTTCCCGGTCTCGGGCATGTATCTGCCCTATGGCGGCGGCGACCTGCAGGACCTGCTCTGGCATCTCGCGATGCCGGCGGCGGCGCTGGCGGTGGTGGCGACCGGGGTGGTGGCGCGGCTCTCGCGCTCGGCGATGCTCGAGGTGCTGCGGCTCGACTTCATCCGCACCGCCCGGGCCAAGGGCGTCGGCGAGCGGCGGGTGATCTGGGGCCATGCGCTGCGCGCGGCGATGGTCTCGATCATCCCGGTGATCGGCGTGCAGGCCGGCTTCGTGCTCTCCGGCGCGGTCTATATCGAGATCGTGTTCCAGTGGCACGGCATCGGCGAGATGCTGGTGAACGCGATCCTCAAGCGCGACATCCTGCTGGTGCAGGGCGGCGTGGTGGTGGTCGCGACCTGCTATGTGCTGTTCAATCTCGTGGTCGATGTCTGCCAGAGCCTGCTCGACCCGCGGGTGAAGGCATGAGCGCCGCCGCCGCCCCCTCCTCCGCGGGCAGCCGGGGCCCGGTCGGGGCCTTCCTGCGCCTGTTCGCGCGCAATCGCCTGGCGGCCTTCGGCGGCATCGTGCTCGGGCTCGTGCTGCTGCTGGTGCTGCTGGCTCCGGTGCTGCCGCTGGCCGACCCCTATGCGCAGGACAAGCCCAACAAGTTCCTGCTGCCGTTCTCCGCCGGGCATCTGCTCGGCACCGACCATCTCGGGCGCGACATCCTCTCCCGCCTCGTCTGGGGCACGCAGACCAGCCTTGCGGTGGGGGTTGCCGCGGCACTGATCTCGGCGACCATCGGCTCGGCGATCGGCATCGTCGCGGGCTTCTACGGCGGGCGCACCGACAACCTGATGATGCGCGCGATCGACATGCTGATGGCGTTCCCCTACATCCTGCTGGCGCTGGCCATCGTCGCCGCGCTCGGCCCCGGGCTGGTCAACGCGCTGATCGCCGTGGCGGTGGTCAACATCCCCTTCTTCGCGCGCAACATCCGCGGCGTGACGGTGGGGCTCGCGCATCGCGAGTTCGTCGATGCCGCGCGTCTCGCCGGCCAGTCGAACCTGCGCATCATCCTGACCGAGATTCTGCCCAACGTGCTTCCGGTGATCGTCATCGCGATGTCGACGACGATCGGCTGGATGATCCTCGAGACCGCCGGGCTCTCCTTCCTCGGCCTCGGCGCGCAGCCACCCGCGCCGGATCTGGGGGGCATGCTCGGCCAGGGGCGGAACGCGCTGATCACCGATCCCCATGCGGCGGCGATTCCGGGGCTGATGATCTTCATCATCGTGATGAGCGTGAACCTCATCGGCGACGGCGTGCGCGACGCGCTCGACCCGCGACTGCGCGCCGGCGCGCTGATGCGGCCGATGGCACGGACCCAGATCGACCGCCGCGGCGAGGCGCCGCCGGCGCCGGCAGAGCCCGCGCTGCTCGATCTTCAGGAGCTGCGAACCGAGTTTCGCCTCGGCGCCCGCGTCCTCAAGGCGCTCTCCGGCGTGACGCTCTCGGTCAAGCCCGGCGAATGCCTCGGCATCGTCGGCGAGTCGGGCTCCGGCAAGTCGGTGGCGGCGCTCTCGGTCATGGGTCTCGTCGCCTCGCCGCCCGGTGTCATCACCGGCGGCGCCGTGCGCTATGAGGGCGAGGATCTGCTCGGCGCGCCCTATGAGCGGCTGCGCGGCCTGCGCGGCAACCGGGTCGCCTATATCTTCCAGGACCCGCTGGCGACGCTGCATCCGCTGCATCGGGTCGGCGACCAGATCGTCGAGGCGATCCGGGTGCATCGGCGGGTGCCCGAGGCGGAGGCCCGGGCCCGGGCGCTGGAGCTTCTCCGCGCCGTGCGCATCCCCAATGCCGAGCGGCGGATGGGCGACTACCCGCACCAGCTCTCGGGCGGCATGCGGCAGCGCGTCGGCATCGCCATGGCGCTCGTCAACGACCCGGACCTGATCATCGCGGACGAGCCGACCACCGCGCTCGACGTCACGGTGCAGGCGCAGATCCTGGCCCTGCTCGCCGATCTCCGCCGGGAACGGGGCGTCGCGATCCTCTTCATCACCCATGATTTCGGTGTGGTCGGCCAGTTCTGCGACCGGATCGCGGTGATGTATGCGGGCCGGATCGTCGAGGAAGGGCCGACGGCCGAGGTGCTCGGTGCACCCGCGCATCCCTACACCCGGCGGCTGATCGCCTGCGTGCCGGAGCTCGGCGCCGGCCGGCGCGAGCTCGCCGCGATCCCGGGGCTGCCGCCCGCCGTCGACGATCTGCCGGACGGCTGCGCGTTCGCGCCGCGCTGCGCCAGGGCAACCCCCGAATGCCGCCGGGGCGAGATCGCGCTCGCGCCGGTCACCGCGACGCGCCGGCTCCGCTGCCTGCACCCCGAGGTCGAGCTCACGAGGGAGGAGCAGCGGTGATGACCCCGTCCGGCGCCCCGGCTGTCGCGATCGCCAACCTGCAGAAGCGCTTCGGCGGCGGGCGGACCCTCTTCGGCTTCGGCCCGGAGATGCCGTCGGTCCATGCCGTGCAGGATGTCGACCTGACCATTCCGACGGGCGAGACCCTCGGCATCGTCGGCGAATCGGGCTGCGGCAAGTCCACGCTCGCGCGGATGCTGGTGGGGCTGATCGCGCCCTCCGAGGGCAGCATCGAGATCGAGGGCCGCGATCTCGGCCCGGCGGCCGGGCGCGATCCGGCCGCCTTCGGCCGGGTCATCCAGTACATCTTCCAGGACCCGATCTCCTCCCTGAACCCGCGCAAGACCATTCGCCAGGTGATCGAGGTGCCGCTGCGGCGGCTCCACGCCATGGGCCCGGAGGCGCGCGCGGCGCGCATCGCCGAGATCTTCGATGCGGTGAACCTGCGGCACGAGTTCCTCGAGCGCTATCCCCACGAGTTCTCCGGCGGCCAGGCGCAGCGGATCGGCATCGCGCGCGCGCTGGCGGCGGCGCCGCGCATCCTGGTGCTCGACGAGCCGGTCTCGGCGCTCGACGTCTCGGTCCAGGCGCAGGTGCTGAACCTGCTGGTGCGGCTGAAGGCGGAGTTCGGGCTCACCTATCTCTTCATCTCCCACGATCTCGCCGTGGTCGAGGCGGTCTCGGACCGGGTGGCGGTGATGTATTTCGGCCGGATCGTCGAGCTGGCCCGTGCCGCCGACATCTTCGCCCGGCCGCGCCACCACTACACCGCGCTGCTCGCCCGCTCGGCGCCCGTGGTCGGCCGCGCGCTGACCGCGCCCGAGGCGGCGACGGCCGAGCTGCCCGATCCGCTCGCCCCGCCGCCCGGATGCGCCTTTGCCGAGCGCTGCCCGGCTGCTACAGACCGGTGTCGCAAGGAACGCCCCGAATTCCGGGACCTCGGAAATGCCCATTTCGCCGCCTGCCACCACCCCGCCTGAGCCATGCGGGCGCTCGCGTCCGCATGCCGTCGCGGAGACCATCAAGCAATGGATGGTCGAGCGCGATCTGAAGCCGGGCGACCGCCTGCCCGCCGAAGCCGATCTGATCGTCCAGTTCGGCGCCGCCAAGAGCACCGTGCGCGAGGCGATGCGCCTGCTCGAGGCCCAGGGCCTCGTGCGCAGCCGGACCGGCCCCGGCGGCGGGCATTTCGTCCACGAGGTCTCGGAGCTGCGCGCGCAGTCGCTCCTTGCCAACTACTTCTATTTCCGGCCCCCCTCGATCAGCGACATCTATCAGATACGCCGCGTGCTGGAGCCGGAACTCGCCGCCAGCCTTGCCGGCAAGGTGTCGGAGGAGGATCTCCAGCGCCTCGAACGCGCCATGGCATCCTACGAGAGCCCGCCCGAGAGCATCGAGGAGAGCGAGGCGCAGCGGATCGCCGAGCTCGATTTTCACGAGGTCCTCGCCGAGCTCTCGGAGAATTCCCTCCTGGCATTCCAGTGCCGGTTCCTGATCGGGCTGCTGAAGAACCTCGCGGTCTGCCGCAAGATCTACAAGCGCCGCATCCCCGATTTTCGCCGGCTCGGGCGCGATTACCAGGTCCGCCTCATCCAGGCGCTTAGATCCGGCGATGCGGATGCCGCACGGGCGATCATGCTGGCGCATATGCAGTCGGCGCAGCACGTCATGGAGCGCCAGGAGGCCACGCTGCCGCGGAACTTCCTCACCGGATGATGGCGGTGCCCCGTGCCCGAGGCGCGGTGCGCGGCAGCGGCCAGCCATGATGCCCGAACGCGGCTCGCCGTCGGGTGGCCCCGACGCGGCAAGTACCGGCTT
>NZ_BSYI01000080.1 GCF_030270585.1 Paralimibaculum aggregatum | reverse complement strand
GGCGGCGGGGACAACCCGACCGCCGGGCTTTCCGCGGCGCGCGGGCCGCGACCCGCGGGCACAGGCGGCGGCGGGGCCGGGCAGGACGCTCCGAAGCCCTTGCAAGCCGAGCCACGACCCGCGCGCCTGCGCGGCCCAAATGCCCGGCAACCGGCCCGTCATGCGATCGCCAGCGGCTGCACGAGGAGCGTGCCGTCGCGCGTCTCGACCAGCGCCTCGATGCCGTAGACCGCGCGCAGCCGCTCGCGCGTCAGCACCGCCGCCGGCGGGCCGTCGGCCACCACCCGGCCGCGGTCCATCAGCACGATGCGCGTGCACCAGCGCGCCGCCAGCCCGAGATCGTGCAGCGCCGTCACCACGCCGCGGCCCCCGGCGGCGAGCCGGGCGAAATGCGCCATGGTGGCGATCTGGTGCAGCGGGTCGAGGGCGGCCACCGGCTCGTCGGCGAGCAGCAGCGGCGTCTCCTGCGCCAGCGCGCGGGCCAGCAGCACCCGCGCCTGCTCGCCGCCGGAGAGCGCCCGGGCGGGCCGCCGGGCGAACCGCGCGGTGTCGGTCTCCTCCATGGCGCGGGCCACCGCCGCCCGGTCCGCCGCCGACATCGGCGCGCCGCGGCGGCGATGCGGCGCCCGACCGAGGCCGACCAGCACCGCCACCGAGACGTCCCAGGCGATCTCGCGCCCCTGCGGCAGCCAGGCGGCGGCGCGCGCCCGCTCGGCCGGCGCCAGCGCCGCGAGGCTCGAGCGGCCCTCCGCCGGCAGCAGCCCGAGCGCGGCGCGCAGCAGCGTCGACTTGCCGGCGCCGTTCGGCCCGATCAGGCCGACGCAGTCCCCCGGCCCGACGCTGAGGCTCACCCCCTCCACCACGCGGCGCCCGCCGAGCCGGGCCGAGAGATCCTCGAGCGCGAGCAGGGTCACAGCATCTCCCTCCGTTTGGCGATCACCAGCCACAGGAAGAACGGCGCGCCGACCAGCGCGGTCAGCACCCCGAGCTTGAGATCGCTCTCCGGCGCGATCAGCCGCACCGCGAGATCGGCGGCCAGCAGCATCGCCGCGCCGCCGAGCGCCGAGGCGGTGAGCAGCCGCGAGGGCTGCGCGCCGACCAGCGGGCGCAGCAGATGCGGCACCACCAGCCCGATGAAGCCGATGGCGCCGGCCACCGCCGTCGCCGCGCCCACCGCGCTCGCCGTGCCGAGCACCGCCGCGAGGCGCAGCCGGCCGAGCCGCACGCCCATGCTCGCCGCCGCATCCTCGCCGAGGGTCAGCGCATCCAGCCCGCGGCCGAGCCCGGCCAGCAGCGCCCAGCCGAGCAGCGTGAAGGGCAGGGCGAGCCAGACATGCTCCATCGAGCGGTCGGCCAGCGAGCCGAGCATCCAGAACACGATCTCCAGCGCCGCGAAGGGGTTGGGCGAGAGGTTGAGCGCCAGCGAGGTCAGCGCCCCGGCCAGCGAGCTGATCGCGATGCCGGCGAGGATCAGGGTGATCGAGCCGCCATGCCCGCCGGCCAGCGCCAGCAGCGCCAGCACCGCCAGCACCGCGCCGGCCAGCGCCAGCAGCGGCAGCGCCAGCGGCAGGCTCGCCGCCAGCCCGCTGTAGATCGCGATCACCGCGCCGAGCGCCGCCGCCGGCGAGACGCCGATCAGCCCCGGCTCGGCCAGCGGATTGCGCAGATAGCCCTGCAGCGCCGCGCCGGAGAGCCCGAGCGTCGCGCCCACCATCACCCCGAGCAGCGCCCGCGGCAGGCGGATCTCGCGCATCACCAGCACCGCCGCCTCGCCCTCGCCGGCGAACAGCGCGGCGAGGCTCTCGCGCAGGCCCAGCCCGGCCGGGCCGACCATCAGCGAGGCCGCGAACAGCCCCGCCACAGTGAGCCCGAGCACCGCGAGGAGCAGGCCATAGCGCATCTCCCGCGGCCCCCCGTGCTCAGAACTCCAGCCGGATGCCGGCGAAGCCCGCCACGCCCTGCGTCTCGAAGCGGTAGACCTCCTGGTAGTCGACATTGGCGGCGTTCTCGATGCGGGCATAGAGCTCGACATTCTCGGTCACCTTGTAGCTGCCCTGGACGCTCAGCAGCACGTAGTCGTCCAGCGTCACCAGCGGCTGCACGCCGAAGAAGCCGTCGGAGAAGTCGAGGTCGCGCTGCTCGCCGTTGTAGGCGGCGTTGACGTTGAGCCGGCCGCGCCCGTCGAGGAAGCCCCAGGTGACGTCGAGCGCCGCCATGTGCCGCGGCCGGCGCACCTCCTGCCGGCCGGTGGAGCCCTCCTCGGCCAGGGTGTAGGTGTAGCTCGCGGTGATCGAGAGCGCATCCGTCGGGAAGGCGGTGAGCGCCAGCTCGACGCCCTGGCGCGGGCTCTCCCCGGTGGCGTTGACCGAGGTGGTGAGCCCGGCATCGGCATCGAAGCCCGAGATGATCTCGTCGGTCACCTTGCCGCGGAAATAGGTGGCATCAAGCACCAGCCGCCCGTCGAGGAAGGGCTGCTCGACGCCGAGATCCCACATGAAGGTGCGCTCGGGCTCGAGGCTCGGGTTGCCGATGAAGAAGTCGGGCGAGAAGCCGAACTGCTCGAAGAAGGTCGGGTTGGTCACGCCGCGGCCGACCGAGCCGTGCAGCCGGGTGCCGGTGGGCGCCACGGTGTAGGAGCCGCTGACCGAGAAGGTGAGCGCGTCCTCGAACTCGTCGTTGAAATCGTTGCGCAGGCCGGCCTGCAGGTCGAAGCCGCCGATGCTGCCGCGATACTCGCCGGCGAGGCCGAAGAGGGTGCGCGACTGGCGCGCCGTGGTGGCCTCGTTCTCCTCCTGCTCGTATTCCGCCAGCCCAGTGACGAGATGGCTCACCGGCCCGGTCTCGAAGGCATAGCTGCCCTGGTAGCTGCCCTTGTAGCGCCGGCTCTCGTTGCGGAAGGTCGAGGCGCCGTCGGAAAGCGCGTCGGAGTAGTTGTCGGTGAAGTCGAAGCGGAGCTGGTGCACCAGCGCGTCGTCGAGCATCTCGTAGCGCGCGAAGAGCCCGAGCGAGACGTCGCGCGACTCGTTGACGTCGTCGCTGTCGATCACGAAGCCGCTGGTGGCATCGGCCGGGAAAGGGAAGCTCTGGTCGTCGGTCTCGGAATTGCGGTCGACATAGCGGATCACGCCGCCGAGGGCGAAATCCTCGGTCAGGTCCCAGTTGCCCTTGGCGTTGAGGGTGAGGTTCATGTCGCCGTCCATCTCGCCCTCGCGGTCGCCGAAGCCGGTGGCGATGTTGAAGCCGTCGGCCCGGCGCATGCTGGCGGAGAAGGCGGCGTCCCAGGTATCGCCGCCGCCGGCGAGGCTGGCGGTGGCCAGCGCGGTGCCGTCGGAGCCGCCCTCGACGCGGGCGCGGAAGGCGAGGTCGTCGCGCCGGCCGCGGCGGGTGATGATCTGGATCACGCCGGCCGCGGCATTGGAGCCGAACAGCGCCGATTGCGGGCCGCGCAGCACCTCGATGCGCTCGATATCGGCGACCACGAGGCTGCCGAAATCCAGCTCGCCATTGCCGGCGGGCGCGACCTCCACCCCGTCGATCAGCACCAGCACCTGGTTGCTCTCGGCGCCGCGTACGCGGATCTGGGTGAGCCCGCCGAGGCTGCCGCCGCGGCTCACCGCGACGCCGGGCACCTGGCGCAGCGCGTCCGAGACATAGCGCGCGCCCTGGGCGGCGAGCTGGTCGCCGGTGATCACGGTATAGGCGCGGCCGGTCTCGGTGACGCCGATCGGCGTGCGCCCGCCGGTGACGAGGAGCTCGTCGAGCACCAGCGGCTCCTGCGCGGCTGCGGCGGCGGCGGCGAGCGCCGGGGCGATGGCCAGGGCGGCGGCCAGATGGGGCCTTCTCTGCATCGTCATGTCCCTTTCGTGCGGGCCACGAGCGCTCGGGCCGGGCCGCCTCGGTTGGCTTGGGCCGACGAAGGGGAGAGGGTGCCGCTCCGCCGGTGACCGTCGAAACTCACCGCTGCGGATCTGCCGCTCCGATGGCGCGCCCCGCGCCCCGGAAGGGTGACGACCCTGGCAGGTCTCCTGGCTTGCGGGTCAGGGCCCCGGCGCCGCCTTCCCGGCCGGTTGGGCCAGTGGCACGAGGCGCGGGGCTCGCCGCTCACAGTTGCGGGGGCAGCCGCGGCTCGGGCCATCGAGATGGCCGCACCGCGTTCCCTTTTATCCGCGCCGCCGGGGCGGCACGGAACCAGAGCCGCGCCGATCTAGCGCCGCGCCGGCCCGAGGGTCAACCGCGAAATTGCCCGGCGCGGCAGGGCGGGGTGTCAGCCCGCGGCGCCGGTGAGGGAGAGGATCCGCCGCACCGCCGCCTCGTAGCCCTCGATGCCGAGCCCGGCGATCACCCCGTCGGCGCGCAGGCTGACATAGGAGTGGTGGCGGAACGCCTCGCGCTTGTGCACGTTGGAGATGTGCACCTCGATCACCGGCCCCTCGAAGGCGTGCAGCGCGTCGAGGATCGCCACCGAGGTATGGGTGTAGGCGGCCGGGTTGATGACGATGCCGCAGGCCGCCGCGCGGGCCTCCTGGATCCAGTCGACCAGCTGGCCCTCGTGATTCGACTGGCGCAGCACCAGCCCCGTCCCCTCCGGCAGCAGCGCGCGGCAGCGGCGCTCGACATCGGCCAGCGTCTCGTGGCCGTAGATCTCGGGCTGGCGCTTGCCGAGGAGGTTGAGATTGGGGCCGTTGAGGATGTGGATCTCGCGGTGCATCGGCTGCCTTCTCCGGGCTGGTCCGGGGGCGCGGCCCCCGCTCGGCCCTGTTCTCGCACAGGCGGGCGGCGCCGGCAAAGGGCGCGAGACCGGGAGAACGGGCCCGGCGGCCGAGGCATGGCGGCGCCGCGGCACCGGGCCCGGCCGCCGCGGCCCGCCGCCATGCGCCCACCCGCGCCGGCGCATCCGGCCCCGGCAGCATCTGGTCCCGGCGGGCCGGGGCCGCTAGACTCCGCGCCAAAAGACAGAGAGAGGATCACCCGACCATGAGCGCCGCCCTTTCGGAGAAGCCCTGCATCATCTGCGTCGCGATCACCGGCTCGGTGCCCCGCAAGGAGGACAACCCGGCGGTGCCGATCACCGTCGAGGAGCAGGTCGAGAGCGCCCAGGAGGCCTTCGAGGCCGGGGCCAGCATCGCGCATTGCCATGTCCGCATGGAGGACCAGACCCCGACCTCCGACCCCGAGCGCTTCGCCCGGCTCAAGGAGGGGCTGGAGGCGCACTGCCCCGGCATGATCGTGCAGTTCTCCACCGGCGGGCGCTCCGGCGCCGGGCGCGAGCGCGGCGGCATGCTGCCGCTGAAGCCCGACATGGCGAGCCTCACCGTCGGCTCCAACAACTTCCCCAGCCGGGTCTACGAGAACAGCCCGGACCTCGTCGACTGGCTCGCCGCCGAGATGCGCACGCACCAGATCAAGCCGGAGATCGAGGCCTTCGACCTCTCGCACATCTTCCAGGCGGCGGCGATGAACCGCGACGGGCGGATCCCCGGCCGGCTCTACATCCAGTTCGTCATGGGGGTGAAGAACGCCATGCCGGTGGACCGCGAGGTCTTCGACTTCTACGTCGCCACCACGCGCCGGCTGATGCCGGAGGCCGACTGGTGCGCCGCCGGGATCGGGCGCCACCAGATCACGCTCAACGAATGGTGCGTGGCGGCCGGCGGCCATTGCCGCACCGGGCTCGAGGACAATGTGCGGCTCGACCGCGACACGCTGGCGCCGTCCAACGCGGCGCTGGTGCGGCGCACGGTGGAACTCTGCGAACGCTACGGACGACCGGTGGCGACCCCGGCGCAGGCGCGGGCGATGCTCGACCTGCGCCCGGCGGCCTGAGCCGGCGGCGGAAGAGGGAGCGGCGGATGACGGCGAGGGCGATCGGACGGCTGATGGGGGCGGGGCTGCTGGCGGGGATCGCGCTGGCGCCGGCCGGCGCGGCGGGCGCCGCGCCGCCGCCGATGCGCCTCGTGGCGACCGCGTTCGCGGCGCTCGACGGCTGGGGCGCGGACGATCTCGCGGAGGCGCTGCCGGCGCTGCGCGACAGCTGCGCGGCGATCCGTGCCGGCACGCCGACCGACCCGCCCGATCCGGCGCCGCGGCTCTCCGCCCGTGGGCCCTGGCTGGAGGCCTGCGCGCCGCTGCTGGCGCTGCCCGAGGGGGCGCCGGACGCCGCGGTGCGCGCGGCGGTCGAGCGCGCCTTCCGGCCCTGGCGGGTGCTCGACCGCGACGCCGGCGCCGAGGGGCTGATCACCGGCTATTTCGAGCCGGAGCTGACCGGCTCTCTGACCCGGCGGAGCCCGGAGCAGGTGCCGCTCTACCGCCCGCCATCCGCCGACAGCCTGCGCCGGCAGACCCGCGCCGAGATCGCCGCCGGCGGGCTCGCCGGGCAGGGGCTCGAGCTGGTCTGGCTCGACGACCCGGTGGCGGCCTTCTTCCTCGACATCCAGGGCTCGGGGGTGATCCGCCTCGCCGAGGGCGGCAGCCGGCGGGTGCGCTATGTCCGCTTCAACGGCTACGGCTACACCGCGGTGGGCCGGGCGCTGGTCGAGTGGGGCGAGATCCCGCTCGAGGCGATCACCATGCAGTCGATCGTGGCCTGGATGCGGGACAATCCCGGCCGCCGGCAGGCGCTGATGAACGTCAACCGCTCCTATGTCTATTTCGACTGGCTCGGCCATGACGCGCCGCAGGGCAGCCAGGGGGTGGACCTCACCCCAGGCCGCTCGCTGGCGGTGGACCCGCGCCACATCCCCTATGGCGCGCCGCTCTGGCTGGAGACGGTGCATCCCTCCGGCGGCGCGCCGATCCGCCGGCTGATGGCGGCGCAGGACAAGGGCGGCGCGATCAAGGGCGTGGTGCGGGCCGATTTCTTCTGGGGCACCGGCCCGGCGGCGGCGGAGCAGGCCGGGCGGATGAAGGGGCAGGGGCGCTACACCCTGCTGCTGCCGAAGGGGCTGCCGGTGCCCGCCGCCTTCACCGCCGAATAGGCGGCGCGGGCCGGCCCGGCGCGGGCAAAGCGCCGCCTGCCCCGGCCATAGCCGAGTTGCAGCATGCTGACACCTTTGCTAGCGTGCCCTTACGGAGAGCGGGACGGCGTCATGCCCGGAATGAGTGGAGTTCAGGATGCGCTGTGACGGCCCCCTCCGAGCGCTGGCCCTCCGGGCGCTTCTCGGAGCGCTCGTGGCTGCGCAGTTCCTCGCCGGCGGCAGCGCCCTGGCCGACCCGCTCGAGGAGCAGCTCCGCGACACCATCGGCCGGCTCGCCACGCAGATGCACATCCGCGATTTCGGCCGCGACACCCCGGCGCAGATCTTCATCCGCCAGCCGCGCGACAACTCGCAGGGCGTGGTCTGCACGCCGCTGTCGAGCTTCATCCAGCGCAAGTTCCGCAACGCGCTGATCTTCGGGCTCAACACCAACGATCTCGACCGCGCCGCGGTGGTGCCGCGGCTGAGCGAGGGCGGCACGCAGCTCGTGGTCAATCTGAGCTGGCGCCGGCGCGACGATCCGAGCTTCGACATCGCCATCAGCATCGGCCAGTTCGTCGACGGGCAGGACAGCGAGTTCTTCTCCTCCGACCTCACCGCCGGGGTGCACGAGCTCTCCGACGACGAGCGGCGCTGCCTGTTCCGGCTCGACGTCAACCCGGACTGGCGCGTGGCCGAGGAGCCGGTGATCGTCTACCAGTCGATCGAGAACTTCCAGGACATGCTCGGCATGATCACCGAGGGCGAGCGCTTCCGCGTGCTCGGCTGGATCGAGGGCAACGAGGACTGGGCGCTGGTGCGGATGTTTCCCAAGGACCCGCAGGAGCCGGGCACCGAGAATCTCGGCTTCGCGCTGCTCACCGAGGGCGCGACCCGGGACGAGCTGGTCGAGCAGCTCGCCGCGGTGAAGGAGGATCTCGCGGTGCTGCAGGCCCGCAATGCCGGGCTCGAGACCGAGATCGCCGCGCTGCAGGGCCGGCTCGGCACCGCCGAGGACGAGAAGGCCGGGATGCGCAGCGCGGTGGCCGAGGCCCGCGCCCAGATGGACCGCGAGCGCCGCCGCGCCGGCAATCTCGAGGAACGCATCGGCGAGCTGAACGGCGAGATCGGCGATCTCAACCGCCAGATCGCCGCGCTCGACGCCACCATCCGCCAGCTCGAGAGCGAAGGCAGCGGCCGCGCCGAGGAGCTCGAGACCGCGCTCGAGAACGCCCGCCGCGACACCCGGCTGCTGCGCGACCAGCTCGACGAGGCGCTCGGCAAGCTCAACGAGAACCGCTCCGAGATGAACCGCCTGCGCGGCGAGCTGGCGCAGGAGCGCTACAGCAAGACCCAGCTCCAGGGCCGTCTGGCCGGCGTCAATGCCGATCTCGTCGAGACCCGCGGCGAGCGCGACCGGCTCACCGAGGAGCTGCGCATCCTCAAGGGCAGCCTGCCGGTGCAGGGCAGCCAGGACAGCGGCGCCGAGATCGAGCGGCTGGAGCGCCAGATCCGCGACTACAACACCCGGATCGAGAGCTATCGCGAGCAGGCCCGGCGCTACAACTCCGAGATCTCCGCGCTCAACTCCCGGATCCGGACGCATGAGCGCGACATCGCCACCCTGCGCCAGAGCCTCGATGCCCGCGTCCGCGAGGTCGAGCGGCTGACCGCCGAGAACCGCCGCCTCGATACCGAGCTGGCGCGGCTGCGCCGCCAGTCGCCGGCCGCGCCCGAGCCCGGCCCGGTGGTGATCCCGGTGGACCGCGACCGCATCCGCGTGATGGAGCAGGTCGATCTCGACAATTCCGGCGCGAAATATCTCGACCGCCGCATGATCCGCCAGGTCAGCCACGAGGACTGCAAGAACATCTGCCGGCGCGACAGCGGCTGCAAGTATTACACCTACAACACCCAGCACAACATCTGCTTCACCAAGTCGGGTTTCGCCAAGAGATCGACCTACAAATACGCGGTTTCGGGCGAGATGACGGATCGCATCGGGCGCTGACAGGGGAAGAACGGGGCCGGATTGAATGCGCGGCGGTGCGGCGGTATAGTCGCGGCATCGAGCAGGCCTCGGCGCGGAAAACCATAACGGGAGCGCTTTGTGTGAGACACGCGGCCGGTTTCGCGATCGCCCTGATCGCGGGCATCCTTCCCCTTGCCGGCCTTGCCCAGGATCCCGTGCCCGACCCTGCGCCCGGTTCCGCATCCGGCTCCCTCTGGGCCTCGGTGCTGCCGGTGCAGCGCCCGGAGACGCTCGTCGCCCCCGCTCCCGCTCCCGAGAACCGCGCGCCGGAGATCGGTGCCGCGCGCGCCTGGCCGGGCCTCGCGCCG
>NZ_BSYI01000079.1 GCF_030270585.1 Paralimibaculum aggregatum | reverse complement strand
GCGGCCGGCTCATACACAACGTCCAGGGACACGAGCTAGAAGTGTCCGATTGGCTCCAATCCAGGAGAAAGGTCAGTCGGGCTGCTGTGACCCCCGATGATCATCCAGCTGAAACCGGAGTCGGGGCTTCACTGTGGCGCTCTGGCGCCGATGGAGCAACGGGCGGCTGGCGGAGCGCATCCACGACGCGGAGCGGGCCGCCCGTTGCGGTGAGCCGGGCGGCATAGGCCGCCGGCGTTTGGTAGCCGATCGCTGAGTCCGGCCGGCGGTGGTTGTAGTCGGTGACCCATCGGGCGAGGTGCTGGCGGGCCGCGTCGAGGCTGAAGAACAGCGTCTCGTTGAGCAGCTCGTCACGCATCCGGGCGTTGAACGCCTCGCAGATGCCGTTCTGCTGCGGCTTTCCGGGGGCGATGAAGTGCCAGGCAACGCTGGCCGACGAGAGTGTCAGGTCTTCCGTGTACGGGGTACCGGTCCATGTTGAGAGAATGGAAGGCGTGGACCATGGCGAAGAAGATCGACGAGAGCGTGCTGGACGAGCTGCTGAAGGGCTGCGAGCGGCCTGAGGACCTGCTGGGCGACGGCGGGCTGATGAAGGACCTGAAGAAGGCGCTTATGCAGCGGATGCTTGGCGCCGAGCTGACCGAGCACCTGGGCTATGAGCACGGGCACGAGCCGCCGATTATTCAGACGAACCGGCGCAATGGGGTCAGCCGCAAGACCGTGAAGAGCGAGGACGGGGCGCTCGATATCGAGGTTCCGCGCGACCGGGAGGGCAGCTTCGAGCCGCGCCTGATCGCCAAGGGGCAGACCCGGATTGATGGGCTCGATGAGAAGATCATCGCCCTCTACGCGCGCGGCATGAGCGTGCGCGACATCCGCAGCCATCTCGAGGACCTCTACGGGCTCGAGATCTCCCCCGACCTGATCAGCCGGGTCACCGACGCCGTGCTCGACGAGGTGAAGGAATGGCGCTCGCGGGCGCTGGATGCCGTCTATCCCGTTGTGATCTTCGACGCCCTTCGGGTGAAGATCCGGGACAAGGACAGCCGGATCGTGAAAAACAAGGCGGTGTACCTGGCCCTCGGCATCACCGGCGACGGCCAGCGGGAGGTCCTCGGTCTCTGGATCGCCGAGAACGAGGGCGCCAAGTTCTGGCTCTCGGTGATGAACGAGCTCCGGAACCGGGGCCTCCAGGATATCCTGATCGCGGTCGTGGACGGGCTGAAGGGCTTCCCGGACGCGATCAACTCGGCCTTCCCGGAGACGACGGTGCAGACCTGTATCGTCCATCTCGTCCGCCACTCGCTGAATTTCTGCTCGTGGAAGGACCGCAAGGCGGTGGCAGCGAAGCTCCGCGAGGTCTACAGCGCGGAGACCGCCGATGCGGCCCGCGATGCGCTCGAGGCCTTCGACGCCGAATGGGGCCGCCAGTATCCCTCGATCGCCCAGGCCTGGCGCCGGGCCTGGGAGGAGGTGATCCCGTTCTTCGCCTTCAGCCCGGAGATCCGGAAGGTGATCTACACCACGAATGCGATCGAGAGCCTCAACCGCGTGATCCGCAAGGCGATCAAGACCCGCGGTTCGTTCCCCTCCGAGCAGGCAGCCGAGAAGCTGATCTACCTCGCGATCAGAGGACACGAAAAAACGGCGCGGACGGTGCGCGGGTGGCTGACAGCGGTCAACCAGTTCGCCATCATGTTCGAGGATCGCTTCTCCCCGATCTCGGGCTGAGAGAGGTCAGGATGGGACCGGACCGGTACCCCGTACACGGAAGACCTGACACTCTCTGGCCGACTGGGTCCAGGCTAGCATGGCGTTCGAGGTGAACTCCGTGCCGTGATCGGAGACGATCAGCTCGGGCTTGCCCCTCCTGGCGACCATGACCTCGAGCTCCCGCGCGACGCGCCGACCAGAGATCGAGGTGTCGACGATGGCCGCCAGGCACTCCTTCGTCACGTCATCGATGACGTTCAGGATGCGAAGACGACGGCCACTGACGAGCTGATCATGCACGAAGTCAACCGACCAGCGCGCGTTCGGCCTTGCCTCGACGAGGATCGGAGCCCGTGTCCCTGTCGCCTTCTTGCGCCCGCGCCGGCGACGCACGGTGAGCCGTTCCTCGCGATAGAGCCGCTCGGTCTTCTTGCGGTTCACCACCAGCCCTTCCTGGCGCAGCAGAACATGCAGCCGCCGATAGCCGAAGCGCCGGCGCACACCTGCCAGAACCCGCATCCGCTCCCTCAGCGCCGCGTCATCGGGGCGGCGGCTGCGATAGCGGATCATTGTCCGGTCCGCGCCGACCAGGTGGCACGCCCGCCGCTCGCTCGTCTCGTGGTTCTGCACCAGAAGAGCGACCGCGGTCCGCTTGGCAGCGGGCGTCACCACTTTCGGCCGAGAAGATCTCGCAGCCCGGCGTTGTCGAGCATCGCGTCGGCGTAGAGGCGCTTCAGCTTCGTGTTCTCTTCCTCAAGCGCCTTCAGCCGTTTGACATCCGAGACGTTCATGCCGCCGAACTTCGACTTCCAGGCATAGAACGTGGCGCTGCTGATTCCGTGTCGGCGACACACGTCTGCCGTCTTCGCTCCTGCTTCCTGTTCCCGCAGGATCGCAATGACCTGCTCCTCGCTGAACTTCGATCGCTTCATCGTCCGGTCCTCTCGCTCGGCCGGACTCTAGCATCAGATGGAGGGAGTCCCGGGGGTCACAGCAGGGCCCATGCGCAAACGGACGGATGACGAGTGAAACCGCTGCACCTGTCCCGATCTGCAGTAATCAGACGAACTCGAGATGCACTTCGGTAAAGTGCACATGTTTTGTCTTGACTTCCAAATAGAAGTGACAAACCGGGCGGGATGGGATGAAGGCGCCCGCAGCTGTCAAAATGTGTTTCTTCATACGTGGAAGATCGAACGGCACCCGGAAGGATTTAGTAGATAGTTATGAAAATCTAGTCTGACGAGATTACAAGGAGATGTGCTGCGGTGATCATTCCCTTCCAGGCAGCATCCAGAGCCGCGCCGAGTGTCAGGTTATCTTCGTGCTCCCAAAGGTAAATCGTCTCCGTTATTGCGTCGATGGTCATGCAGGCGAGTGCGGCGGCAGTCTGGCGATCGTTCACGCGACTGCACAGGCACTCCGTGAGTTCGCGGCGCTCCTGGTTCAGAAATCCTTCGAGGATACCCCGCGCCCTTTCATTTGAACGCAGGACTGTTCCAATCATCTCGAGAATGGGTTCATCCTCGGCCAGGATCTCCATGTGCCGGTCCAGGAACACTTTGAGATCCTTCGCCAGTGATCCTGTTCCTTCTCGCAGGGCTTCCTTGTCCTTCTCCCGGAACGCAGGCGGTGCCCCGATCGCGGCGGCTTCCTTGTTTGTGAAATAGTTGAAGAAGGTCCGCGTGCTGATGCCTGCAGACGCGGCGATCTCTTCGGTGGTGACGTTCTCGAGGCCGTGCTGAACAGCCAGCTGCAATGTGACCAGCTGGATGGCGCGCGCCGTTTCCTGCCGCCGCCTTTCTCGTAACGAAAGCGTCATCTGCAACATCCTTGCGCACCATGCAGTGTTTGCGTAGGAGGCAACGCTCTTGTCCGATAGTCAAGGATCAGAAGCAGATGAAGGCCTGCGTTTGGAAGATGATGGTCGCGGTCCTCGCGCTGACGGGGGCTGTCGCGATGGTAAATGCACAGCCTCTGCCATCGGGACCGATCGAAGCGGGCGTCGTCGCGGCGACCTTGCAGGAGGTTCCCCGTATCGCGACCTCGCCGGGGCGTGCGGTCGCGTTTCAGGAGGTGGAGGTGCGCCCCCGTGTAGGCGGGGTGATTGAAGAAGTCCTCTACACGCCGGGCCAGTCGCTTGACGTTGGCGATCCCCTGTTCAGAATCGACGATTCTTCCTATCTCGCGGCTGTGGCTGCCGCCCAGGCGAACGTTGCCACCGCTGAAGCCAATCTGCCCGTGAAGCGGGCGGCATATGACCGTGCCGAGCAATTGTCCGGCAGGGGCTATACCGAGGCCGAAGTCGAAACCGCGCGCGCCAGTCTTGCCGAGGCCAAGGCGACGCTGGAATCGGCCAGAGCCGCGCTGGAATATGCACGGACCGAACTGTCATGGACCACATTGACCAGCCCGATCGCGGGGCGTGCCGATGTTGCGACGGTTTCCGTCGGAGATCTCGTGACGGCCGGGCAGACCGACGCCTTGACCACCATCGTGCGGTCCGACCCGATCTATGTGGACATGATGGAAGCAAGCGCGCGTATCCTTTCCGTCCGGAAAGGCATCCACGAAGGCACGCTCAAGCAGAACGACGTGCTTCACGCGACCCTAGCCCTTGAGAACGGGGACGTGTACCGCGGCACCGGTGAGTTGGTCACCCCCGGCAACACCGTATCCACGACGACCGGAACCGTGACCATCCGGTTCAAGTTCGACAACCCTCAACACGTGATCATTCCCGGCATGTTCGTGCGCGGCGAGGTCGTCCTCGGCACGATGGAGGCCTATCTCGTGCCGCAGCGTGCCGCCGCACGTGGCGCCTCGGGCAAGCTTACCGCCTATGTCGTGGGCGACGACGGGAGGGCACGGCAGGTCACGCTGGAGGATGAAGGAAGCTATCGGAACGCCTGGATCGTCCGCGAAGGTCTGAACGAGGGGGATCGGCTGATCGTGGATGGGCTGTCCTCCATCCGGCCGGGGCAGGCGGTGACACCCGTCCCGGTGACCATAGGCGACGATGGCATCGCGCGCGATGTCGCGACCTCCGCCGTGGAGGATTGATCCATGGCCTCGTTCTTCATTCACCGCCCTGTCTTTGCGTGGGTTCTTGCCATCGCGACCATGCTGCTGGGCGCGTACAGCATGACCAGCCTGCCAATCTCCCAGTATCCCGACATCGCGCCGACGACGGTTCGCATTAGCGCGTCCTACACGGGCGCTTCGGCCGCGACGGTCGAGCATTCGGTCACCACGGTCATCGAGGATGGCATGACGGGGCTGGATGGCCTGACCTACATGACGTCCTCCTCGACCGAAGGCGCATCAACCGTCTCCCTCGTCTTCGACGACACGATCGATCCCGACATGGCGCAGGTGCAGGTGCAGAACAAGCTGCAGCTCGTGGAATCGCAACTGCCCGACGCCGTCACCAGTGACGGCGTTTCCGTCACACGTTCGACCTCTTCCATTCTGATGGTCGGCGCCCTGGTCAGCGAGGACGGTCGCTATTCCTCGCTCGAGCTTGGCGACATCATGAGCAGCACCATCGAGGATGCGGTGCAGCGCACCGAGGGCGTTGGGTCCATCAACATCTTCGGCACCGAATACGCCATGCGCATCTGGCTGAACCCGGAGAAACTGTACCAGTATCAGCTGACTGCGTCCGACGTGACCGCGGCGGTCTCCGAGCAGAACACCAACGTCACCGTCGGCAACCTGGGGGCCCAACCCGTCACAGCAGGCCAGCAGTATACGGTGTCCCTGTCGGCGCAATCCCAGCTTGGATCGGTCGAAGACTTCCAGAACATTCTGCTCAAGACCAACACCGACGGCTCGGCGATCTACCTTGCCGATGTGGCAACCGTTGAACTGGCTGCGGAAGATTACGAAAGCACCAGTCGCTACAACGGCCATCCTGCCGCGGGCTTCGGCATCAACCTTTCCACGGGCGCCAATGCGGTGGATACCGCCGAAGCCGTGCGTGAAGTCATTGCCAACCTGTCCTCCGCCTTGCCGGAGGGCGTGACGGTTGAATATCCCTACGACACCTCGCCCTTCGTCGAGAAGTCGATCGATCAGGTATATGAGACGCTGATCGAAGCCATTGTGCTCGTGTTTCTGGTGATCTTCGTGTTCCTGCAAAGCTGGCGCGCGACGATCATCCCGACAATTGCGGTGCCCGTGGTTCTGCTGGGGACATTCGGTGTGCTGTCGGCCTTCGGGATGTCCATCAATACCCTTTCGATGTTTGCACTGGTGCTTGCCATTGGCCTGCTCGTCGATGACGCCATCGTTGTGGTCGAGAACGTCGAGCGCGTGATGGAGGAAGACAGGCTCGACGCCGTCGCGGCCACAGAAAAGAGCATGGGGGAAATCTCTACCGCACTGGTCGGGATCGTGATGGTTCTGTCCGCGGTGTTCTTGCCGATGGCGTTCATGTCCGGATCGACCGGCGTGATCTACAAGCAATTTTCGGTCACGATCATATCCGCCATGGTACTGTCGCTGTTCGTGGCGCTGATCCTCACGCCCGCGATGTGCGCGCAACTTCTGAAGCCGAGCCACGACAAGACCCCCGTAGCGCCCCTGCGCTGGTTCAATGCCGCTCTTGACCGCTTGACGGCAGGGTATGGCGCCCTGGTTGGGCAGTTCTCCCTGCGGCCCTTCCGCATGCTGCTGGTGCTGGGGCTCACGGGGGTCGCAGCCTATTGGGTCTACGATCGTCTGCCGACATCGTTTCTGCCGACCGAAGATCAGGGCGTTCTGATGACCCTGGTCGAGTTGCCGCAAGGATCGACCGTTCAGCAGACGGAATACACCGTCTCGCAGATCGAGGAATACCTGCTGACTCAAGAAGCAGACGTGGTGGAAAGCGTATTCGCCAATGTCGGCTTCACCTTCGGTGAATCCGGGCAGAACTACGCGATCATGTTCATCAGGCTCAAGGACTACGATGACAGGCCGGGTCAGGACGCATCCGACCTGATGGCCCGGACAAATCGCACCTTCTTCCAGTCCCGACTGGGCAAGGTATTCGTCCTTCAGCCGCCGGCCATCCAGGGACTGGGGACATCTTCGGGATTTACGATGTACCTTGTCGATCAATCTGGCGCCGGGCAGGAGGCCCTGAGCGCGGCGGCCGATCAGCTGGTGCTGAACGGGACCCAGGACGGTCGGGTGGCCAGCCTTCGCGGCAACGATGATGCCACCGAGCCCGCCTTGAAGATGAAGATCGACCAGCAGAAGGCCGGGGCGCTGGGAGTGTCCCTGTCGGACCTCAACGCCATGCTTTCCACCGTGTTTTCAGGGACATATGTCAATGATTTCCCACTCGGGAACGATCTCCGCGAGGTGATCGTGCAGGGCGGCGCCGAATGGCGAATGCAGCCGGAGGACATTGATCAATGGTATGTGCGCAATAGCGGCTCCGAAATGGTTCCGCTCTCGGCCTTCCTCAGCCGCGAGTGGGAAACGATCACGCCCAAGCTCTCGCGATATGGTGGCACGCGTGCGTTGGAAATTTCCGGCGAAGCGGCGGCGGGGATCAGTTCGGGTGACGCGATGGAGGTGATGGAACAGCTCACTGCGGACCTGGACGGCTCCTATGCCTCCGCCTGGACGGGCTTGAGCTATCAGGAGAGACTGTCCGGGGATCAGGAGGCGATACTCTATGCGATCTCGGCGCTGGTCGTCTTCCTGTGCCTCGCCGCTTTGTACGAAAGCTGGACAGTGCCCTTTGCCGTGATGCTCTCGGTGCCGGTGGGTATCCTGGGAGCGTTGATGGCGACGTGGTATTTCGGCCAGTCGAACGATGTCTATTTCAAGGTTGGCTTGCTGACCACGATCGGTCTTGCCGCAAGGAATGCCATCCTGATCGTCGAGTTTGCGGAATCCCTGAGGTCGGAAGGCAAGGCCTTACTGGAGGCGACGACCACGGCAGCCCGTCAGCGTCTGCGCCCCATTCTCATGACATCGCTGGCGTTCGGGTTCGGCATCACCCCGCTTGTGCTGGCCTCCGGCGCGGGCGCCAATGCACAGAAATCCATCGGCACCGGCATGCTTGGCGGGATCATATTCTCCGCCCTGATCGGGGTCGTCATGGTCCCGGTCTTCTACGTTGCCGTCATCAGGGCCACGGGTCTGTTCCGTGCCCACGGAGGGACCGTCCAGTGAAGCCGCATTACGTCCTGATCGGTCTGCTCGTCGGCGGCTGCGCCGTTGGCCCGGACTACCAACGGCCCGAAGTTGCGCTGCCAGCCCGCTTCGATGGCGCAACGGCGCAACGCATCGGCGCGGTTGCATCGGAAAAGTGGTGGCAAACCTACAATGATGTCATGCTCACCCGGCTGGTGACGCGCGGCCTTGCACAGAACCTCGATGTTCTGCTGGCGACGGAGGCGGTCCGTCGGGCTGAGGCGCAGCTTAGGGAAACCGGCATCAACGCGGCGCTGGATGGGGCGGCAACCGGGTCGGGGGAGGTTTTCGGCGGTGACGCGTTTGACGGCGTCTCCAATCTCGGCACGGCAGAGCTGGGAGCCTCGCTTGTGATAGATATCTTCGGTGGCATCCGAAGGGAGCGCGAAGGTGCGCTCGCTTCCGTGACCGCCGCCCGTGCCGACGTGGAAACCGTGCGGCTTGCCTGGCTGGCCGAACTGCTGGCGAATTACTCGGATGCGAGGAAATATCAGGAATTGCTTGCCCTGACGCGCGACACCATTCGTGCGCGGCGAGAGACGGTCGATATCACCCGCAGCAAGTATGAGGCCGGGGCCGCGACGGAGTATGAGGTGGCTGAGGCTCGGGCCCTTCTGTCGAATGCGCGCGCTGCGCTGCCCCAGTATGCGGCCCTGTTCGATGCGAGCGTCTATGCCATTGCAACCCTGCTCAACGAGCCTGCGAACCCGCTCATGGCGCAAATGCAGAAGGGGGCGCCGCAGTTGCGCACACCGGGCGGAGCGTCGACTGGCGTGCCGGCGGAACTTCTGCGCAATCGGCCGGACGTCCGGCGCGCCGAGGCCGACCTTGCCAGCGCGGTGGCGGATGTCGGCGTGGCCGAGGCTGCGCTCTATCCGTCGCTTTCGCTGTCGGGCACCGTCGTGCGCGCCGGTTCCGTGAACGCCTGGAGTTTCGGCCCTGAGCTTTCCTTGCCGATCTTCAACCAGGGGCAGCTCAGGGCGAGCCGCGATGCCGAGATCTCCGCCGCGAAACAGGCAGAGATCACTTGGCGCGCCGCGGTGATGGACGCGGTGGAAGACGTCCAGGTCGCCCAGTCCAACCTCCATCGCTATCGCCAGCGCGCCGTACTCTTGAGAACAGCCGCGGACGAATACGGACACGCGCTCGAGCTTGCGCAGGAGAACTACCGCAGGGGCGCGATCACGCTTCTGGACCTCCTCGAAACCGACCGGAACACCGCCTCCGCCCGGATCTCGGCAGCGTCTGCCGTCGCTGATGCGGCAGAGGCCTGGGCGGTACTGAAGATCGCCACGGGCGCAGGCTCCGCCGCCACGGGCGCAGGTTCCGCCGCCACGGGGCAGGCAAGCAACTGACAGGCGCGCACTCGCTGAATCCTGACTTGAGACCAGGTCGGCATCTTGCCGGTCTCAGGCACTGAAAGGACCATGAAACACATGAAGCATGCTGGAAAGATCGCCCTTCTCGCCGCGTTCATCGGCGCAGTCGGCGTAGCCTTGATGCTGTTTGGCGCGAGATTGGGCCTGTGGGAGCCGATCGTGGGATTTGGGCTCTATCGCACCTATCTCAATCCACTGGGCGGGGTCATTCTCGGGGTGGGTCTGCTGTCGCTGATCATTCACCTGATCCGCAAGGAAAGACGCGGAGCCGCTGCAGGCGGAGTTTCGGCGCTTGTCGGGGTGGCCTGCTTGGCACCCTTGATCGCCGGGACGCTCAACCCGCCGCTGCGCGCACCGCCGATCCACGACATCTCCACCGACACGGTCAACCCGCCTGCGTTCGAAGTGCTGGATGAAACACGTGCAGGTGCCCGCAATTCACTCGAATACGGGGGGGCCGAACTGGCCGAGATCCAGGCCGCCGCCTATCCCGACATCGCACCTATCATGACAGACCTGCCCGCGGATGCCGCGTATCAACGCGCACTGGCCGTCGCACAGGGTATGGGGTGGGAGATCGTCGCCGCGGACGCGGAGCGTCGCCGCATCGAGGCAACCGCCCGCACCTCCGTGTTCCACTTCGCAGACGATGTCGTGCTTGTCGTGACGCCCCAAGGAGACGGAAGCCGCGTTGACCTGCGCAGTGTGTCGAGAGTCGGACGGAGCGACCAGGGCGTCAACGCCGCCCGGATACGCGCGTTCGGACAACGGTTCGGCGCGTGAAATATCGGACATGACACTCCACGCCAGACCTACCTTCAGACGCCGGCCGCCCTCGATTTGACCTTCCCCCCGATATCTGGTGTACCGGTCCACGGTTTTGAGACAGCGGGAAGGGCTTAAGCGGCTGCCTGCATGGTTTCGGTTTGCTCCTGTCGGACCTGCGCCGGGGTCCGGTATCCGTGGCGCTGGATGATCCACTCCTCGTTGTAGGTGCGCTGGAACTCGAGGAGCGCCCGGCGGAGCTCCTCGATCGTCTCGAACCA
>NZ_BSYI01000078.1 GCF_030270585.1 Paralimibaculum aggregatum | reverse complement strand
CAGCCCGGTCCCTGCCGGTTCAGCTCGCGCCCGTTCAGCCGGCGCCCGGGTAGCCCGGCGCCGGGTCGCCGGCGGCGAGCTGGAAATCGCCCTCCTCCGGCGGATCGCGATCGCTGCCGGGGGCGCCGCCGGGCAGCAGCTCGAGCCCCGGCTCGGTCGGGTGCGCCGGCGCGTCGTCCCCCTGCTGCGGCGCGCTGATCTCGCGCATCTCGGTGAAGGCCCGGCGCAGCGCCGCCGACCAGGCGACCGAGAGATCGTGGAAGGACGGGTCGTCCTGCTCGATGCGGCGGTGCTGGTCGAACGTGAAGGCGTCGCGCCGGATCACCGCGAGATCGAGCGGCATGCCCACCGAGAGGTTGGAGCGCAGCGTCGAATCCATCGACAGCAGCACCGCAGTGATGCCGTCCTCGAGCGGCGTTGCCGGCTCGATCACCCGGTCGAGGATCGGCTTGCCGTATTTGTGCTCGCCGATCTGGAAGAACGGCGTGTCGTCGGTCGCCTCGATGAAGTTCCCCGCCGAGTAGATCAGGAACAGCCGCAGATCGCCGCCCTCGCGCTGCCCGGCCAGCACGATCGAGCTCTCGGCCGAGCTGCCGGCGGCACTGATCGCCGGCCCGTATTCCAGCGTCACGTTGCGCATCACGGTGCCGATCACCTCGGCGACGCGGAACATCGTCGGCGCGGTGAAGATCGTCTCGATGCCCTCCTTGGGATAGTCGAGCGCCTCCTGCAGCTGCGATGTCACCGCCTGGGTGATCGCGAGGTTGCCCGAGGTCATCAGCACGACGACGCGCTCGCCCGGCACCTGCCAAGTGAACATCTTGCGGAACTTGGAAATGTTGTCGAGGCCCGCATTGGTGCGGGTGTCGGAGAGGCAGACCAGCCCCTCGTTCAACTTGATGGCGACGCAGTAGGTCATGGCGCGGCTCCGCTGGCGGGGCGACCGCCGCCCCGGCCTTCGAGATAGCAATGGCGGCAGCCGCGATAAAGCGCCGCCGCGCCGGGCCGGAGATTTCGCCGCCGGGCGTTGCGCCGCTGCCGACGCCCCGCCCGACCCCGGCGCCCGTCCGGCCCCGGCCCGGCGCCTTCCCGGCGCCGGCGCGGCCCCGGCTCAGCCCTGGTTCTGGCCCTGCATCTTGGCGCCCGGGGCCGAGGCATCGGCCGCCGCCGCATCCGCCGCCTCGCAGACCTCCGCGCCCGGCTCGGCCGGCACCACCGGCTCGGGCTGGCGCTGGCCGAAGCCATAGGCATCGGCGATCGCATTGGCGAGGCGGTGGTTCTCCTCGATCCGCTCGGTCAGCCATTCGTGCAGGCCGTGGGCGAAGATGTCGTCGACGCTCTCGTCCTCGAGCCGGCCGAGCAGCGCATAGATCCGGCTGTGGCAGTCGTGGCTGGCGCCGGTCATGCTCTTGAGCAGGTCGAGATGGCGCAGGATCATCCCCGCCGAATGGCGCAGCGAGCGCGGGCTGAGCGCATTCAGCACGAGGAAATGCACCACCAGGTCCGGCTTCACCGGCGCCCGGTAGACATGGCGATAGGCGGTCGAGGAGTTCGCCGCGCGCAGGATCTGCAGCCACTGCACCTCGTCGATCAGCCCGCCGACATGCTCGTCCGCCGGCAGCAGCACGTGATACTTCACGTCGAGCAGGCGCATGGTGGCGTCGAGCCGCTCGACATACTGCCCGACCCGGATGAAGTGGTAGCCCGGATCGCGCAGCAGCGTGTCGTCGATCGCGCCGCGGAACCGGTGGCCCTGGGTCTTGGTCCAGTCGAGCAGCTGCGCGAACTCGCCGCCGAGCACCGTGGCCGAGGACTTGGTGCGCATCTCGAACCAGGCCTGGTTGGCCGCGTCCCAGACATCGGCGGTGATCGCCTGGCGCACCGCGCGGGCGTTCTCGCGCGCCTGGTGGAAGCAGGAGCGGATCGAGGAGGCGTTCTCCCGGTCGAAGATCAGGTGCTCGGCCACGCTGCGCGCATTGGCCTGCTCGAGCGGCTCGGGGAAGGTCTGCGAGCAGCCCGCCGCGATCACGATCGAGGACCATTCCGCCGCCCGCGCCTCGGCGCTGGTCGGCAGCGTGTTCATCCGCCGCCCGGCATCGAGCAGGCGGGCGACGTTCTCGGCGCGCTCGATGTAGCGCGACATCCAGAACAGGTTTCCAGCGACCCGGCTCAGCATCCCCTGCCCCCGTCTTCGGTGTTGTATGCGCGGCTCACGGGTTCAGCACCCAGGTGTCCTTGACCCCGCCGCCCTGGCTCGAGTTGACCACCAGCGATCCCTCGCGCAGCGCCACCCGCGTGAGCCCGCCGGGGATCAGCCGCACCTCGCGGCCGGAGATCACGAAGGGCCGCAGATCGACATGGCGCTCCACCAGCCCGTTCTCCGAGAGCGTCGGCGAGGTCGAGAGCTCCAGCGTCGGCTGCGCGATGAAGCCCGACGGATTGGCGCGGATGCGCGCGGCATAGGCCTCGCGCTCGGCCGCGGTGGATTTCGGCCCGATGATCATGCCGTAGCCGCCGGAGCCGTGCACCTCCTTGACCACCAGATCGGCGAGGTTCTCCAGCACATAGGTGCAGTCGTCCGCCTCGGCGCAGCGATAGGTCGGCACGTTGGGGATGATCGGCTCCTCGCCGAGATAGAAGCGGATCATCTCCGGCACGTGGACATAGATCGACTTGTCGTCGGCGACGCCGGTGCCGGGGGCGTTGACCAGCGTCACCCCGCCATTGCGGTAGACATCCATGATCCCCGGCACGCCGAGCATCGAATCCGGCCGGAAGGCGCGCGGGTCGAGGAAATCGTCGTCGATCCGCCGATACAGCACGTCGACCCGCTCGGCGCCGCGGATCGTGCGCCGCCAGAGCAGCCCGTCGCTGGTGAAGAGGTCCTGCCCCTCGACCAGGTCGACGCCCATCTGGTCGGCCAGGAACGAGTGCTCGTAATAGGCGCTGTTGAAATGCCCCGGCGTCAGGATCGCGAGCTGCGGCGCGCCGGTGCAGGCGGGCGGCGCCACCTCCTCCATGGCGCGGGCCAGCATCTCGGGATAGCCGTCGACCGGGCGCACCTGGCCCGTGGCGAAGAGCTGCGGGAACATCCGGCTCATCACCTCGCGGTTCTCCAGCACGTAGGAGATCCCCGAGGGCGTGCGGCAGTTGTCCTCCAGCACGTAGAACTCGTCCGGCCCGCAGCGCACGAGATCCACCCCGATGATGTGCCCGAACACCCCGGCCGGCGGCGTGATGCCCTGCATCGCCGGCTGGTAGGCCTCGTTCTCGAACACCGGGCGGCGCGGCACCCGGCCGGCGGCAAAGATCTCGCCCGCGCCGTAGACATCCGCGAGGAAGGCGTTGAGCGCCCTGGCCCGCTGGATCGAGCCGCGCTCGATCCGGTCCCATTCGCTGGCCGAGAACACTCTCGGCACGATGTCGAAGGGGATCAGACGGTCCGGATCCCCGCCCTCGCCATAGACGGCGAAGGTGATTCCCACGCGCCGGAACAGCGCTTCCGCCTCGGCGCGTCGGGCGAGCAGCGTATCCACGCCGATCTCCTCGATCCACCGGGCCAGGTCGTCGTATTCGGGGCGCACGGCCCCCTGCTGGTGCATCTCGCTGTACATGGCTTCGATTGTTAGCAAATCCGTTCAGGCTGTCGCCCATTTTTTTGACACATGCGTCCGAATGACTTGTTTTGTCGCAAAAAACGGGCAGGCTCAGGACGCGCAGAAGGAGCCCAGCACGCATGAGCATTACCGTCGCCCTGACCCACCGCACCAGCTACACCTATGATCGCCCGGTGCGTCTCAGCCCCCATGTCATCCGGCTCCGTCCGGCCCCGCATTCACGCTCCCCCGTGCTGAGCTACGTGCAGAAGGTCTCGCCGAAGGACCATTTCGTCAACTGGCAGCAGGACCCCTTCGCGAACTGGAACGCCCGCGTCGTGTTCCCCGAGAAGGTCGATCATTTCGAGGTGACGATCGACCTGATCGCCCGGATGGACGCGATCAACCCCTTCGACTTCTTCCTCGAGGAGGACTGCCTCGAGCTGCCCTGGCGCTATGACCCGCTGCTGGCCAAGGATCTCGGCCCCTATCTCGTGAAACCGGAGATCGGGCCGCGGCTCGCCGCCTTCCTCAAGGACGCGCCGAAGCCCGAGGGCGAGACGATCCCCTGGGTGGTCTCGCTCAACACCTATGTGCAGCAGGCGGTTGCCTATATCGTGCGCATGGAGCCCGGGGTGCAGACCGCCGAGGAGACACTGGAGCGGGGCAAGGGCTCGTGCCGCGATTCCGGCTGGCTGCTGGTGCAGATGTTCCGCGCGATGGGCTTCGCCGCGCGCTTCGTCTCGGGCTACCTGATCCAGCTCCGCCCGGACATGTCGGCCCCCGGCGAGCCGGAGCCGGATTACGACGATTTCACCGACCTGCACGCCTGGGCCGAGGTCTATCTGCCCGGCGCCGGCTGGGTCGGGCTCGACGCCACCTCGGGCCTCTTCGCCGGCGAGGGGCACATCCCGCTGGCCGCGACGCCGGAGCCGCGCTCGGCGGCGCCGATCACCGGCGCGCTGGAACCCTGCGAGGTGAGCTTCGATTTCGGGATGTCGGTGACCCGGCTGAAGGAGCCGGCCCGCGTCACCAAGCCGATGACCGACGTGCAATGGGCGCAGGTGCTCGAGACCGGCGACCGGATCGACGCGCGCATGCAGGCCGCCGACATGCGCCTGACCATGGGCGGCGAGCCGACCTTCGTCTCGGCCGTCGACCGCGATGCCGGGGAATGGACGGTGGATGCCGTCGGCCCCACCAAGCGCGCCCATGCCGAGAAGCTGATCCGCGGCTTCCAGCGCCGCTTCGCGCCCGACGGGCTGCTGCATTTCGGCCAGGGCAAGTGGTATCCCGGCGAGCAGCTGCCGCGCTGGGCCTTCGCGCTCTACTGGCGCGGCGACGGCGAGCCGCTCTGGCTCGACCCCGAACTGATCGCGCCGGAGCACGGGCCGGGCACGGTCTCCTCCGAGGCCGCCGGGCGCTTCGCCGGCGCGCTCTCCGAGGCGCTCGGCATCGACGCCGCCTATGTCAACCCGGCCTATGAGGACATCGCCGCCTTCGTGGTGCGCGAGCAGCAGCTGCCCGACAACATCGACCCGCTCGATGCCAAGCTCGACGAGCCGGAGGAGCGGGCGCGGCTGGCCCGCGTGTTCGGCCGCGGCCTCGGCGAGCCCTCGGCCTTCGTGCTGCCGATCCAGCTCGCCCAGTCGCCGGACCGGCGGGTGCCGCGCCAGCGCCGCTTCCGCTGGGCCTCGGACCGCTGGGCGACGCGCCGCGGCAAGCTGTTCCTGATCCCCGGCGACAGCCCCGCCGGCTTCCGCCTGCCGCTGCAGTCGCTGACCTGGCTGCCGGAGGAGGCGCGGCCGGAGATCTTCGAGCGCGACCCGATGTCGCCCGACGAGCCGCTGCCGCCGCATCCCTGGGCCGATCCGGAGGCGCCGGAGCCGGGCGCGCCGGGCGCCACCGTGCACGGGGCGCAGGCGCTGGCCGGCGCGCAGGGCTTCCGCCAGGGCGTGCGGCCGAGCTTCCAGCGCCGCGGCGCGCCGGAGGTCGTCTTCGAGGACGTCGCCCCGGGCCAGGCCGCGATGGCGCCGGCGGTGCGCACCGCGCTCACCGTCGAGCCGCGCGGCGGCACGCTCTGCATCTTCCTGCCGCCGGTGCCCTCGGCCGAGGCCTATGTCGATCTCGTCGCCGCCGTCGAGGAGACCGCGGCCGAGCTCGGCCAGCCGGTGCATGTGGAGGGCTACCCGCCGCCCTCGGACCACCGCCTCAACGTCATCAAGGTGACCCCCGACCCCGGCGTGATCGAGGTCAACATCCACCCCGCGCGCAACTGGCGCGAGCAGGTGGCGATCACCGAGACGGTCTACGAGGAGGCGCGCCAGGCCGGGCTGGACGCCTCCTCCTTCCAGATCGACGGCCGGCCCACCGGCTCGGGCGGCGGCAATCACATCGTCGTCGGCGGCGCCTCGCCGGCCGACAGCCCGTTCCTGCGGCGGCCCGACCTGCTCGGCTCGCTGATCGCCTACTGGCAGCGCCACCCCTCGCTCTCCTACCTGTTCTCCGGGCTCTTCATCGGCCCGACCAGCCAGGCCCCGCGGATCGACGAGGCCCGGATGGAGACGCTGGAGGAAATGGCGGTGGCGCTCGCCCAGCTGCCGCCGCGCTGGCAGCAGAGCCCGCCCTGGCTGGTCGACCGGCTGTTCCGCGACCTGCTGGTCGACGTCACCGGCAACACCCACCGCGCCGAGATCTGCATCGACAAGATGTTCTCGCCGGACGGGCCGACCGGCCGGCTCGGGCTGGTCGAGTTCCGCGCCTTCGAGATGCCGCCGCATGCGCGCATGTCCTGCGCCCAGACGCTGGTGCTGCGGGCGCTGCTCGCCTGGTTCTGGGAGACCCCCTACACCGCGCCGCTGATCGAATGGGGGCCGCGGCTGCACGACCGCTACATGCTGCCGCATTTCGTCTGGGAGGATTTTCGCGCGGTGCTCGCCGATCTCACCCGGGCGCATGGCACCAGCTTCGACCCGGAATGGTTCCGCGCGCAGTACGATTTCCGCTTCGCCCATATGGGCACGATCGAGATCGAGGGCGTCTCGCTCGAGCTGCGCATGGGGCTCGAGCCCTGGAACGTGCTCGGCGAGGACGGCACCGCCAGCGGCACCGCGCGCTATGTCGACAGCTCGGTGGAGCGCATCCAGGTCGGGCTCTCGGGGCCGCTGCCCGAGGGGCTGGCGCTGGCGGTCAACGGCTTCGAGGTGCCGCTCTCCGAGACCCCGGATGGCGGGCGCGTCGCCGGCGTGCGGTTCCGCGCCTGGCAGCCGCCGCGCTGCCTGCATCCCACGATCCCGGCGCAGGGGCCGCTGGTGTTCGACGTGGTGGAGCGCGACACCGGGCGCTCGCGCGGCGGCTGCACCTATCACGTGGTGCATCCCGGCGGCCGCGCCCGCGACGACCGGCCGATCAACGCGCTGGAGGCGGAGGGCCGGCGCCTCGCCCGCTTCGACCGGATGGGCCACAGCCCCGGCCGGGTCGACCTGCGCCGCATCGCCCAGCCGCCGGGGCGGGTGACGCTGGACCTGCGCCGCGCCTGGCTCGGCCAGGGCTGAGGGCGCCGCCCCGGCCGGCGCCGCGCCGCCGGCCGGGCGCTCCGGAAAAAATCTTTCGCAACGCTGAACCCCGCGGTTGCCGCCGGGCACTTACCGGCAACCGGGCGCGTGGCCCGGCCATGCAGCACACGGCCTGCCCCCTGCAGGCCCACGGCGTAAGAGTGAAAGGAAGCGTAGCCATGACCATCACCCGCACCAACATCAAGCGCGAGCATGCCAAGGTCTGGAAGGCCCGGAACCTCGAGGACTATCTGCGCACCGCGACGGAAAAGCTCGACAAGGAGACCGATGCGCTGATGGAGAGCTACATGGAGTTCTACCACCGCAACCGCAAGGCGCTGAAGACCGCGCGCATGGTCTATACCTTTGCCGACAAGAACCTGAAGAAGAAGGGCCTGAGCGCCGAGGAGAAGCGCGCCCTGCTCGACATCCGCAAGCGGGCCTACGACTGGGGCATCGCTGCGAGGCGCTATGACTGACGCGGGGCGGTGGGCGCCCCTTGGGTCAATCTGCCCATCGCTTTTTCTCTCCCCTCCCGCGCCCGGGCGCTGTAAAACCCCCTGCGCAGGCATGGCTTCGGCCGCCGAACGGGGAGAGACGCAATGACCGAGACCGCCAAGACACCGATGCAGTATCTCGATCAGGCCATGGGCCGGCTGCGCGAGATGGGCCTGGCGCGCGACGGCGCCCCCGAGGCCGCGCCGATCGCCGGGCTGCTGGAGCAGATCGCCGATCTCGACCAGCAGCGCGTGGCGATCATCACCCGCACCCTCGGGCAGATGAGCACCTTCAACGAGATCGTCCGCGAGGAGATCTCGCAGATGGCGGTCGGCCAGCGCTACGAGGCGATCACCAAGGGCTTCGATTCGATCCGCGACGACGCCAAGCGGCTGGTCGACCAGCTCTCCGACGGCTCGATCGACGTCTTCGAGCGCGCCACCAACGCCTGGATGAAGATCGCCCGCGGCGACATCGCCGGGCGCTTCGACGCGATCCGCGACATCTATCTCGACGTCACGAAGGATACCAAGGAGATCATCGAGCGCGAGCACAACATCCTCGAGGCCTATCGCGACTTCCGCGGCGCGCTGAAGCAGGCCGAGGTGGCGGCGCTGGAGATCCTCGAGAAGGCCGCCGCCGCGGTCGCCGCGAAGCAGGAGGCGCTGCAGGCGGCCTCCGCCGCGGTCGAGGCCTACGAGGGCGAGGATGCCGGCGCCAAGGCGCGGCTCGAGCTGACCCGCGACGAGCGGCTGCGCGAGATGCAGGCCGAGGACAGCCGCTACCAGATCGCCAAGGACCTCGCCGACAACCTGACCGTGGGCTACAACACCTCCGAGGTGATCATGGCCCGGCTGATGCAGACCACCTCGGCCAAGCAGCGGGTCTACCAGCAGTCGGTCAGCTTCTTCACCACCAACGAATCGGTGCTGACCGCGCTGAAGGCCAGCTTCACCGGCATGTTCGGCCTGCACGAGGCCACCGAGACGCTGAACTCGATGAAGGAGGGTGTCTCGAAATCCATCGAGGTGCTGGCCGAGATCGGCGGCAAGGTGCAGGAGGAGGCGCTGAAGGCCGGCTACGGCCCGACGATCCGCGCCGATGCGGTGAAGAAGCTGGTCGACAGCGTGGTCGACTACCAGGAGAGCTCGAGCCGCATCATCTCCGAGATGCGCACCCTCGCCACCCGCAATTCCGACGAGATCCGCGAGGCGGTCGAGGACGGCAAGCGCCGCATCGCCAAGCTCGCCGAGAAGGGCAACGCGCTGGGTCTCTGATGGCGGAGCCTTCCGGGACGACCTCCGGCACGAGCGGGACCGCGGCGGCGGCGCAGCCCGCGGCCGATCTCGACGAGCTGATGATGGCGATGGACGTGGTCGACACGCTCCGCCACGACCGGCGCATGCTCGAGCGCGAGCTCGGCCAGGACGACCGCGACGAGGCGCTGAAGCAGCGCCTGCGCGAGCTCTACGAGGGCCAGGGCCTCGCGGTCACCGAGGCGATCCTCGACGAGGGCATCGCGGCGCTGCGCGAGAGCCGGTTCTCCTACGAGCCGCCGCAGCCCTCGCTCGCGGTGACGCTGGCCAGGCTCTGGGTCTCGCGGATGCGCTGGGGCCCCTGGGCCGGCGGCGCCGCGGCGCTGCTGGTCGGCTGGCTGCTCTGGTCGGCGCTCGCGCCCTCCGAGGAGGCGCGCCTCGCCGCCGATCTCGAGGCGGCCGCCCAGAAGGCCGCCGCGCTGGCCGACGATGCCACCGCCGAGAGCCGCCTCGCCGAGCTCCGCCGCCGCACCGAGGCGGCGCTGGCCGCCGGCCGGCTCGACGAGGCCGAGGCCGGCATCGCCGAGTTCGGCCGGCTGGCGGACCGGCTGGCCGCGGTCTACGACATCCGCATCGTCTCGCGCCCCGGCACGCTCACCGGCCTCTGGCGCGAGCCCGACGTCAACAGCAGCGCGCGCAACTACTACATCGTGGTCGAGGCGGTGGCGCCCGACGGCGCGGTGCTGGCCCGCCCGGTCGCCAACGAGGAGACCGGCAGGACCGAGACCGTGAAGCTCTGGGCCAAGCGCGTGCCGAAGGCCACCTTCGACCGCGTCGCCGCCGACAAGACGGATGACGGCATCGTCCAGGAAAGCCTGCTCGGCAGCAAGCGCGCCGGCCGCCTCGCGCCCGACTGGGCGATGCCGGTCGAGCCCGGCGCGATCACCAGCTGGGAGAAGTGATGCGCCCCGCCCGCCATGTCTACCGCCAGATCGAGGAGGCCGAGGCCGAGATCCGCGCCGAGGAGGCCCGCGTCTCGCGCCGGCTCGCCGAGCTTGCCGAGGAGGACGCCGAGATCCGCCGCGCCCAGGCCTCGGCCTATCGCGCGCTCGCCCAGGCCCGGCTCGACGCCCTCGCCCAGGACCAGATCGCCGGCCGGCTCGAGGCCGCCGAGAGCGCCGCGCTCGAGGCGCTGGAGGCGCGCCGCGCCCGTCTCGCCGAGGCCGAGGCCACGCGCACCGGGGCCGAGCGCCGCATCGCCGAGCTCCAGGCCGAGCGCGAGACCCGGGAGGCGGCGCTCGAGGCCGCCCTCGCCGAGCTCGACGCGCTCGCCGAGACCACCCAGGCCCGGCTCGAGGCCGATCCCGACTGGATCGCCGCCCGCGACGCGCTGGAGGCCGCCGAGACCCGCGCCGCCGCGGCGGATGCCAAGGCCGACCGCGCCGAGGCCGACCGCGCCGAGAAGGCCAGGGCCTATGACGAGGACCCGCTGTTCTCCTATCTCTGGGCGCGCGGCTACGACACCCCGGCCTACCGGGCCGCCGCCATCGTCAAGCATGTCGATGCCCGGGTCGCCAGGCTCGTCGGCTATGCCCGCGCCCGGCCCGACTATTTCCGCCTGCACGAGATCCCGAAGCGGCTGCGCGCCCATGCCGACCGGCTGGCGGCGGAGGCCGAGACGGTGCGCGAGCGGCTCGAGCGGATCGAGCGCGCCGGGCTCGAGGCCGATGGCGGCGGCCCCCGCGCCGAGGCCGCCGAGGCGGCCGAGGCGGCGCTGGCCGAGACCGAGGCGGCGCTGGCCGAGCAGGAGCGCGCCCGCGCCGCCGCCGAGGACGCGGCGCTCCAGCTCACCGACCCGGAGCAGGACGACGGGCTGGTGCATGCGCTCGACGGGCTGGTCTCGGCGCTGCGCAGCGCCGATCTGCGCAAGCTGCGCCGCGAGGCCCGCGAGACCCCGACGCCGGAGGACGACCGCGCGGTGGCCCGCCTCGGCGAGCTCGAGGACCAGGCGCGGGCGCTGCAGGACAGCCTCGGCGCGGCGCGGCGCGAGGAGCGCCAGCTCGCCGCCCGCCGCGCCGATCTCGAGCACGAGCGCCGGCGCTTCCGCGAGCGCGGCTACGATGCGCCGGGCGGCAGCTTCGAGAACTCCGACGCCCTCGGCGAGCTGATCGGCGGCATCGTGCGCGGCGCCGCCGCCGGCGCGCTGGCCGATGCGCTCAAGGGCGGCTACCGACGGCCGCGCAGCCGCA
>NZ_BSYI01000077.1 GCF_030270585.1 Paralimibaculum aggregatum | reverse complement strand
ATAGGAGCTGGCGCTTCAAGAACCGCGCCTGATCCACATCTCCAGACCGCTCGCGCATCCCTGATCGCCCCTCCGCCTACGGCTCCGAGGCGATCAGGGATGCGCGCAGACCCGCTCCGAAAGGGGGTCCCTTTTCGGCGCCGATTGGGGGTCCCGTTTCAATGCTGTTTGACAATCAAAATTACTTTCTGGTCTCAGGAATCTCGATTCACGTCAGAAGATTGCTATAGGTTTACCAGTCTATCGATCAAAATAAGCCGGACAAGCCCGAGAGCGTCGTCGCGGCTCGGCCCGATTCCATATACTCCATGGCATGTACGCGAAACACCTACCAGTGGGGGGATTATCCTCGCAGGCACCGAACTGGCGGCTTAGAGGAGAACCGGCTCAAGCGTAGCGAGGCCCCCAAACTGTCCGGGAAACGGAGACAACCTCTGAGCCACTGGAGGCAGAGCAACCGCTACAACGTGCAATAGGCTGGCCGCCAGAGCACAGCTGTGCCGCTCGCCAGAAACCGAATTTCGAGTTCATGTTCAGACCGAGAATTCACTGCCGTAGGCATGAATGTCAGCTACGGGCCGATACTGCCGCCGGCTGTTTCACGCACATAGCTCGTCTACCTTACCATCTCACCCAGAGTGGGGAAGGGTATCTCGCCTCGTCCTGGAGCGCGACGTCGAAGTGGAGTCTTGCGAGGTCTCGGGCCTGTTCTTCGGCGCGTGCGTCGTGGTCGAAACGCTGCGGCCGTCCGGCAGCCTCGCGCCAGGCCCCGAAGCCCTGATCAAGATACACACCGATTTCGGCACCGTCGTCGAAAATGAGCCGGAAGAAGCGCGCATGGGCGCAATCCGCCTTGGGCCGCAACTGCACCCTAGATCCCGGGAACAGCGCCGAGAGGACAGCGCTGCGCGATTGGTCGCATTCCCAATTATGACGCAGCTGAGACCCCTTCTTGCCGTATGAGTTGGTCGCTTCTGTTACGATCTCGAGCCGCGTTGCCGCAACTCGGAGCGGCATCGTCCGCCAAGCCTCGTAGAACAAGCGCGCGGTCAGCGGGCTGCGCAGGTAGCGGTCGTTATAGACCACACGGATGATGCGTCGCCCTTCTACGAATGCCTGGGGCCGAAGGGTCCGCGCAACCTTCCATAGCCGTTTGCCGAACTGTCCGATCGAACCGTCAAGCTCGGTGGTGATGTCACGCTGCGCGGAATTTCCCTCACCATAGACAGTGATCTTGTCGAGCGACAGCGCTGGCGAAAGTTCGGTCACGGGGCGCGCGCCATAGAGGGCGGGGACCCCCTCTACCGTCCCCCAATCGCGGTCGACATGTGCGGCACGGTCGTCGGTCGTTGCGATCGCGAGCTCGGTCGCGTCAAGCCGCATTTCCACGAGTATCGGCGCTTCCCCGACGGTCGGGATCGCGTCGAGCCCGTGCACGCGCGCTCCGCTGCGCGCGGCAAGGCGGACGAGATCAAGCTTCTGCGACATCTCGAGCGACTGTACGTCGGACCAGCGAAGCGCGATCGATACGGCCACCCCAGCACGCCCCGCCTCCGTGGCGACCCGCATCGCCGGCCATTCCGCCACGTCCCAACGCATTGGAGGGTCGGTCAGGAACAAGGTGAGCCTGTCCAGGGCACCATGCGCAACATGTTGGATCAGCCATTCGTCAAGTGGCCGCATCAACGTCCGCGTCCCGCTGCCAAAGAGCCGCAGTTCCTCGGGAAGATCGAGCCGCGGCAAGATCGCATCGCGCAACAGGACCAGGGCACCAGGCCTGTCCATGGTCCCACCGAACTGGAGGTCACGTCGCAGCACGCACTCCGGGCAGCCCGCCTCGCAGCCGGCTGGGCACTCGAGCCGATGCTCCGCATCCCGCAGGAGCATCGCCAAGTCCCGCTCGGCGGCACTGGCGAAGCCGGAACCACCGGAGGCCTTGTCAAAAATGAAGACCGAGCACCGTCTGGCGTCGTCTGGCCGCAGGCTCGGGGCGACCGCGATCCCCATGGTTTCCGCATCGACGCCGAGCCGGGCTCCGAGCGCTTCGCGCAGGGCGGCAGCGATCGCGGCGGCTCGGGCCCGCCCCTCCTCGGTCACCGGAAGCGCGTTGAGCTGGAGCTCGAAGACGTCGGTTGTCATCTCAGTGCCGAGCCGCACGTGGCGACGGATCTTCCGGCTGGCCTCGTCATTTCCGGGGCAGCGGCTGTCGTGGCGCGGGTTCTCGCGCAGGCGCTGAAGCGGGTAATGGCCGCTCATGCCCGACGGTGGAACGGGAACACTCTCGCCCTCCTCGGCTTCTGTGCGGCCGCATGCGATGCAGATCGCGTAGCCCTGTCCGTTTTCTCCCGATGCGGTGACCAGCACCTTGCCCTCGCGCGCCGTTCGGTGGCGACCGACCTCAGGATCGGGAAGCGCGATCCAAGGCTCCGGCTCGGCCGAGACGCGGGGCTGGTCGGGCGGGACATAGGCCAGCTGCTCGTAGGCGCTGTGTGGTCGTCTGCTCCCGAGAAAGCCCGAAGGTTTCAGGATTTCGGCCTGGCGGACAGGATTCTCGCAGCGCGGGCAGGCCGTGACATCGTGACGGGTCGTCCCGAAGAGGTTGCATTTTGGGCAGGTGAAGAGCGTGCGCAGATCCTCAACGGCACTAGGGTCGTGGCGATTGCCCCAGGTGGGCTGAACGCCGTCGGAGCGATGGACGAGGCCATCGATGACGACTTCGCACCCCGGCGAGTATTCCCGGATTGCCATGTCGAGCGGTCGCGCGGGGCCCGGCACGGCGCCGTCCCGCCCGGCATGGTCAAAGGTGATCACATCGACCGGAAAGCCATAGGAGGGCGTGAACCCGCGCCGGGCGAGTTCCGTCATCATGAACTCCTCGCGCATGCGTTTGGCTCGGAAGCGGTAGAGCCGATGCGCGGGTTCGGTCTCGGAATAGGCCGCCTGCGCCTGCAGCAATTGCTCGTACTCCCCACGCCAGCGATCCCGCATCGCGGAGAAGGCCATCTCTGTGCGTGCGACAAGCCCGTCATGCCCCTCGAGGCAGGTGCCCGGCACCAACGTTCTCACGGCCAGAGCCAACGCCTGTGTTCCGCCCCAAGCGCCCTTGAGCGCCAGCATGAAGGCGTCTGCGACACTGTCCGGCATGAAGGGCGCGTCCAGGTATTCCGTCGCCCCCATGAAGGACGCCATGTTGGTCCTCACACTTAGCCCTCCGCCCTCGCGCAGGAAGAGCCCGAGCAAGAGCGCGTTGACATGGCGCTGGACGAGGGTTGCGCTGTCGAGCTTGACCCGTGGCGCGGCCACCTCCGCCTGCAGGAGCCGTGAGGGCGCGCGGAAGATCATGTTGTCGAGCGGCAGGTCCTTGCAAAATGTGAAGGCCATCGCCCAGGGCTCGCCCCGCCGTCCGGCACGGCCAATGCGCTGACGGTAGTTCGCGGGCGATGGTGGCACGTTGGTGTTCACCACGAGGCCGACATCCGGAATGTCAACGCCCATTTCCATGGTGGTGGAGCAGTTGAGGATGTTGATCTGACCCTCGCGGAAGTCTCTCTCGTACCCCTGCAGGCTTGGACGATCGATCTGGGCCGAGTGCTCCTGCGCCCGAAGAAAGGGCGCGAACTCCGCCGCGCGATCGTGGAGATCTGTCCAATGGCCGTCGAGTCTCAGCGTCTCGACCTCTGCGTCCGTTTCAAGCCAACCGCGCAGGATCTCCCGATCAGCGGGTGAGACCCCCTGGGGCGCGCTTCGGGGCAGAACGGGCATTTGCACGGCACGGGTGATCGCCGGATCGCTCACGGCGTTCAGCGAGATACCTGCCGGGGCGAAGGGAAGCAGCCGGCGCGTCACAGGGCATTCCCGCGCAATCTCGACAGCGGCAATGCTGGCCGCCGTCATGTCGAGGCGCCAAGCTCCCGGTCCCACCTGCTGGATCACCTTCGACTGTCGCAGCGAAGCCCAGATTGCGGCGAGAACGCCGGTGGCACGCTCCGCGTCGATGGCGCTGTCGCGCGTGCCGCCGATGAGGCGATACACCAGTCGCGACAGGCCCGCATCGCCGGTCGCATACGGAAAAGCCTTCGGGTTCCTGATCCCGGACGCATCGTCCAAGGAGAGACCGGGCTCCAGGACGGCCGCCACCGCACTGCGCGGAGAGATCCAGTGACGGACATCCGCAGGATCCTCGGGCAGACTGATCGCGAGACTTGTGCGAAAGACCATATCGACCGTCGCGTGCAGCAGATCCTCCCACACAGCAGCGTCATGGCCCGCCTCTCGCAATGCGCCCGGCTGCACCAGCCGTGCCCGTTCGGCAAGCTCCGGGAACCTCAGCCTTGCGAGCCCCATGGTCTCGGCGTTGTTCTGTAGACGCGGCCGACGAAAGAATTCCCGGTAGAGAAAGAGCTCGGCAAGCGCTGTCGGGTGCTCAGCCAGCGCCCTGTCGCCCTTGGTAGGCCTGTCGCGCCAGACGGTACGGGCGAAGTTGCGGAACTCCTCATTCTTGGCGATACGTTCGACCATCGCTTGCCAGCGCAGGGGCTTGAGCCCACCCTCGGCCTCGCGCAGCGCGTCTTCTTGATCTTGCAACATGCCTGCAAGCGCGGGATTGGAGGCGGCGTGAGGTCGGAGTGCGTCTATGGTCGCTCGAAGCTCGGCCGCCTTGGCGGGGTCGCCAGACTTCTCTTGCACCGAATGGTAGACGATCGCGCGGGTCAGCGTTCGCTCGGCCTCCTGCTGCAGTTTGGCGGAGAACCGCGCCGTGCCCTGGCGGCTGTCCGTGAAGGAGAGCAGCCGGCGCCCGTCGAAGGGCACCGGTCGGTCTGAGCGATTGGGCGGCGACGCCTCGACGAGGAGCGGCAGGGCGTTGCCCATAAGAAAAGGGGCGCCGAACCGCTGGGGGCGGACCGTCACGCCTTTGTGGCCAGCGCGCTCGCAGCATCCTCGCTCGGCGGGCTCCACCAGGTTAAGCGGTATGACGCGGTCTTCGTCGTCCGGCCGCTCAAAAAGGGCGGCGTCCGACCTGCGGAGGAAATCGCGCGCTCCGTCCCGCGCCGGTCCGACATGCACACGTTCATAAACGCTGCGGGACGGGGCTGCACTCTCTTCCCCCTCCTCGGGCTCCACGTCCAGTATGTACTCATCGTCGCTGCCCTGCTCCCGAGCCGGGCACAAGAAGCGCTGCGGGCCCTCGTTTGTCACGTCTGCAAGGAGCCAAGGTGTCCCGCATTCGTCACACGCTCCAACTTCGAAGACCGGGGCGCCGCAGCTGCAGCGCTCGACTTCGGAGAGATGGATCTGCCCAAACGGCCAGTCCGATCCCTCCTCGGCAAGCCTTGTGCCGCGCACGGGGCAGTCAGGGTCGATACAGGCCCATAGACCGCCCTGGGCCCTGTGAAAGACATGCAACCGCCAAGGGGCCAAAGCGACGCCAGTGACCGGGTCGCGCGCCTGTGCTGCCGCCTCCAGAAGACGGAAAGCCTCCACGGCTCCGCCAGGCGTGTCAGGGTCGCGGCCCAGCAGGCGGCAAGCCTCGCGCAGGCCGATCCCGCCATCTCGCATGCGGTTGCGAATGCTTTGCAAACGCGGATGAGCAGCCAGCTCGTCCCATAGCGCTTCAGCCGGCAGTGCATTCGGATCGAGCGGTGTATCGCTTCCCGGCGGCGGGAGAAGCGGTGACATCTCCTGCCCTTCGATCACCTCAACTTGATGAGGATCGAGGCCGGCCAGATCGGCAAGGAACGCGCGCAGGGCTTGCCGCGCCTCCTCGCCTTCGCCGATCGTTGCCGACGTGGCGGCGAGCCTGACGTCCTGAGGCCGAACCCCGAACGCCTCGCGCACTCGGCGCAGGAGGAGCGCCATCTCGGCCGCCTGCGCGCCGACATAGCTGTGCGCCTCGTCGAGGACGATCCAGCGCAACGTGCCCTGCGATTTCTCGAGAATCGAGCGATCCTGCGCCCGCATGAGCATGTATTCGAGCATGGTAACGTTTGTCACAAGCAACGAAGGCGGATTGGCCCGGAGGGTCTTGCGGTCCCTGATCTCGGCCCCGCGCCGCTTCGGCCCCGGGATGTTGTCGGAAAGATACCGGTTGTACAGCGCGTAGGAGAGCCGCTTGGCGAGAGGATCCATCCAAGCGCTCAGGCGTTCCTTCTGGCTGTCGATAAGCGCGTTCAAGGGGTAGAGAACTATTGCCTGCAGTCCTTGCTGACCCGGGCGATGCTGCCGCAGGAGGTCGTTCAGCAGAGGGATCATGAAGCATTCCGTCTTGCCCGATCCGGTGCCGCTCGTGACCATGAAGCTGCGCCCTTCTTCGGCAACCTCCCACGCGCGCAGCTGGTGGAGATAGGGCTCGAGGCCTTCGCCCGTGCGCGGCCACCGGCGGGCATTCTCGTGACCGTCCTCCAAGCGCTCGCGGTCGAGCGCATCGACGAGGTCTGGTTCGAGCAGGTTTCCGACGAGATCGTCGAGGCAGACATTGGCGCGCTTCCAGATCCGCGCGGCCTCGAAGACGGGATCCGCCACGAAGCTGTCGGGCCGCCCAGCGCCACCGTGCAAACGGTGCGCGAGTTCGTGGCGCAATGCGGCGGACCTTACACGACCCTTGCCAACCACTGCATCGGCAGCTCGGTCGTTGATGCGCGTGAGAATATCGGCGTAGCCCGAGCGCAGCAGAGCGACTTCGTCCGTCATGCGAGCCTCTTACCGGTCATTGTTTGATGCCGCCCAGGCAACAGCGATCGGCAGCGCAGCCTCGAACGCGCCGATATCGGCTTGAATAGCCTGCAGCAGCTCCATCTGCTGACGGATTGTTGGGGGGGCGCGCAGACCAAACGCAACCTCCGCAACAAAGAGCGGTGCGTCTATCAGACCCCTCAAATCGGGATCGAAGCGGTCGAGAGCCGGAGGGCGGCTCGTGGCTTCGAGCTCGTGCAGCCATGGAGCGAGGCCCGCATGGCGGCGCACGATTTCCTCCGCAATCGCCAAGAGCTCTGCTTCCGGCTCCTGCAGCCCGGGAGGCAAGCCGCCGAGCTTTGATGCCACCTCCATCATGATGCCTGGATCTGTTTCGCGGAGGCCACAGACGATGTGCCCGAGAAGTGCAGGACGCAGCCGGACTATGTCCGCGGTCCGGGACGCGATTGTCCCACGGACAATGTTCTCAGCCAGGCCCGTGAGCGAGGGGTTGCTCGAAAGGGTGCGACGCAGGGCCTCCACTTCACGTGAAAAGGCCGCCGCCCATACCCCTGGCGCGATGAACATCCACCGCGGACCACCATGAAGTTCGAGTGAAAGCATGTCCTCCAGATCCGCGGGCGCAACCTTGAGCAGGAGGCGCACCGCCGACTCTGGTGCCTCCCGGAGCGCGTGGATCTGGTCGAGTGCAGAAGGTGAGACGCCATGGGCGATCAGGACGCCCACAAGCTTTGCGAGCCGAAATAGGTCTGCTTCGGCCACGCCATCGCGGAAAGCGGCAGCGAAATGTGCGATCCGAAGGCCGCGCCGAGGGGCATCAACCCCTTTGGCTTCAGCGGGCGCTGGCTGCACGAAGGGCCGCGGCGGCCTCAGGACGACTTCGCCGCGTCTAGGCAGAAGGAACCAGCGCCCTTGCCCGAGCAGCGAGAGTGCCCCGGGATCGGTCTCCGCGACGCGGTCAGGATCATCCATATCGACGGCGACGATCTGCAGGTCGTGATCGAACCGGAGTGCTTGGCCCTCGACGACCATTACCGTGTCGTCTTCGAGATCAGTTTCGCCCCGATAGTAGCGGAGCACCAGTCTCGGCGACTGTCGACTGCGACTGATGACTCGAAGCCGCAGCTCCGCATCTGCCCCCCCCGCGACCAGCATCTCCTCGAGAAGCGCACGATGAGCTGACAACGGTTGTTCTGTCGCGATCGAGCGGCCAATAACGGGGTTCAAGTCAACCTTGGCACCGACAAGCCGGATGCGCAGGTCGGTCCCGCCCGTCTCCGCGGGCACGATACGCCAGTTGCGGAGTTCTCGCACCGTGATATCGCGGTCCTTGCGGAGCACAAGGTTGTCAACCCCCTCGAATTCACCGAGGGCGCGGGGGAGGTCCAACGTCCATTGCAGTGGCGACATCCCTGCCGGACTGGCGAGGATCAGGCTTAATCGCCCCCTGCTCGCCGCCCCGACAGGCAGCGTGACGTCCGCCTCGCCTCGGGCATCGACGGTTGCAGGATCGCCGTCGCTGACACGCATGACCATGCCCGCCGACAGGCCCTCGAAATGCAGCCGCCGCTCGCCAGCCGGCCCCGGTTGCGCTTCGGTGACTCGGAAGTCCTCCGGCACGATATTCACCGCGACGCGCGCCCCGACATTCTCGCCGTCCCTTGCGGCGAGGTCGACGATACCGACTGTTCCGGACGGGGGGAGGCCGCCGCGCCAGCCGCCGCGTCGCCCGATCCGATGGCGTAGATCGCGCGCGCCCAGCGGGCGAAAGCCGCGGCCCGGTCGGCGATGGAGGATCTCTGGTATCCCTCGATGCACGGGTCTGCCACGGCTGTCGAGCACGCGCTGCTCAAGCGACCCGATCGCGTGGATGTCTTCCCGATCGTCCCGATCGGCTCTTGTCCGGACCATCGCGTTCCCGCCAGAGACGAACACACGTCCCTGACCGGAAAGGCGCCAAAGCCGCCCACCCTCGACGACCCCGTCCGGTTCCGCCGAAAGCTCACCATCGCAGGTCGGGGAGGCGTCGGGCGCGGCGAGCAACCAGACATGTGGGTCTTGTGTCAGAAGCGAGGCCGTCCCGGCGAAAGCGAGTGCGCGTGGACCCTCTTCTCCCATTTCGGCAACCCGCCAGAAGGCGGGTCCTGCACCGATCTCGACCGCATCACCGCCCGCCAGCCGGATTCGCGACAGATACCGCCCGTCCGCCATCGCCACGAGATCCGCGGATCTGTCGAGGGGAAAGGGAAAACGGGCTGTGCGGCGCGCGCTTATCCGTCGGCACGCCCAAGGCTCGCCGCTGCCATCGCGGTCGAGGGCGAGCAGAAGATCAGGCACCACGGCAGCTAGCCCGTCAATCGGAGCGAGCCTGAGCCGCCTGCGGTCACGCTCCACTCCCTCGACGATTTCCGCCGGGATTTCCGAAGTGTCCTCGACCTCGATCCAGGGCGTCCAGATGCCATCGCCGGTGCGATGCAAAATTCGGCAGAGCGGATCTGTCAGCAACCCCGAACGCCGCGTGATGGAGACCGCTTCGGACAGGAGGGCGCGCGCTGCTTCCCCGTCGATTCGAAGAGAAAGGCGCTCCCGCCAATCCGGGCTTTGGCGGTCAAGCCAGGGCTCCACTTCGACTGCCGTAAGATCTTTCGGCGCGATCGCCCTCAGCTCGAGCACCTCCATTGCAAAATCCACAAAGACGTTTCGGAACTCCCCGGTCTGATAGCCCATAGGAAGTCTTTGCGTACGCCGCTGGGCAAGGCCAAGGGCAACCTCGCGCGGGCAGCCGAGGCCAAGCCGCCCGAGATCGGCGACCAGCCCCACGAGAGCCGCGCGATATCCGCCGCGCACTCCGAGCATCTTTACGGGAATACCGCCCTCAGCCGCGAGCGTGCGGAGATACTGCGTGCCGCCGTCGTGTCGACGGACGGTCCGGCCCAGCCGGCTCAAGCCGGCAAGGGTCAACTCGCGAAGGTCCTCCTGGGACAGATCGCAGCCGAGTGGCTTGGTGAGAAAGTCCCAAGACAATGGCCCGCCGTCATAATCACGTCTGAAACGTTCTGACGCCCACAAGACAAACGGCGTAGCCACCGATTTGCCTTGAACTGACGAAAGCCTATGGCGAACCTCCCGTTCGAGCGCGGCGTAATCGTTTTCGTCAATGCGATAGGCGTGCAGCGGTCGCCCGTCGGCCGCGACGCGAATAACGGCCTTAACAGCTTCTGAAATCATCATGCTCTCACCCTAGCCCTTTGACCAATGTTCAACTTGGTGATCGGGACTGCAAGAGGAAACCTCGCTGTGGCGTCGGGTAGAACGTATGGCTTACCACTGGAAGAGGTCAGAAGGGCGCGCACAGTCTGAGGGGCTCACCGGGTGCCTCCCCATCCCGATGTCGCGGTCCCGGATCACGAGATAGCAGTGTGGCTTCAGCCGGTCCGTGCCGGTCGCATCGATCGCCGCACAACGGGCGTCGTCCCCGCGACCGGCGTGGCCTTGGAGCCCTCGCTTGTCTCCCGTTGCTACAAAACGATGATCATAGAGGGCGTGACCCCTTCGCCCGTGACTGTCGTGCGAGAAGGCGCCGGTACATTCCCTGCACTCTACGACGCCGCAGTGCTGATGACGGTCTCGGCGACGCCATTCTGCGGATCGCCGATGGTTGAGCCCGCGAGGTCCCGGTCGCTCCGAACCATTGCCGACGCACGATCATCGCCGAAGACCGCGGACGGATTCTCTCGCGACGCAACTGGATCAGTTCAATGGAGGCTAACTCGGTCGGCTTTGAACCGCAGCAGATTTGCCGGAGGCTCCTGTTCCTGAGGAGGTTGGAGCCCGATGAGCAAGACCCGGAACAAGTTCTCCCGTGACGTCCGCACGCGCGCGGTCGGTTTGGTCCTTGATCAGGAGGCAGAGCATCCGTCGCGCTGGTCCGCGATCCAGGCGGTCGCCCCGAAGATCAGCTGTTCGGCGCAGACGTTGAACGACTGGATCAAGAAGGTGGAGGTTGACAGCGGCCATCGCGGCGGCATCCCACCGAGTTGTCTGAGAAGATGAAGGCGCTCGAGCGGGAGAACCGGGAACTGCGCCAGGCGAACGAGATCCTTCGCAAGGCGTCGGCGTATCTTGCCCAGGCGGAGCTCCGGCACCCATGTCTGTCTGCCCGCAAACGGACATGGGTGCCCGCCGACCGCCGGTCGAAGTTGTGGCGTCGTTCGTCGACGATCACAGGGCAGGGCATGGGGTCGAGCCGATCTGCAAGGTTCTGCCGATTGCCCTATACACCTATTGCGATCACGTCGCAAAGCGGGCGGACCCGGCGCGACGATCGGACCGAGCCCGGCGAGATGAAGCGCTGCGCCCCGAGATCGAGCGCGTCTTCGACGCCAACTGCAAGGCCTACGGCGTGCGCAAGATCTGGCACCAGATGCGACGCGAGGGCTTTGACGTCGCCCGCTGCACGGTGGCTCGGCTGATGAAAGATATTGGGATTCAAGGCATTGTCCGCGGCAAGCCGCACCGGACGACGATCCCGGACAAGGCGGCGCCATGCCCACAGGATCGGGTGAACCGGCAATTCCGCGTGGCCGCGCCGGACATGCTCCGGGTCAGCGATTTCACCTATGTCGCCACCTGGACCGGGTTCGTCCATGTCGCCTTCGTGGTGGACGCCTATGGCAGACGCATCGTCGGCTGGCGCGTGAGCCGCACCGCCCATGCCGGCTTCGTGCTCGATGCTCTCGAGCAGGCCGTTCATCAACGGCGACCAGGCGCCGGCCTCGTGCATCATTCGGACCGCGGGTCCC
>NZ_BSYI01000076.1 GCF_030270585.1 Paralimibaculum aggregatum | reverse complement strand
TTGGCCGTCTCGAGGCGGCCGTCCTCGACCTGCTGAAGACCGGCCTCATGCAGCCGGACGCGGTCGCGGCGTTCGTCCGCGCCTATGGCGAGGAGATCGACGCGCAGCACGGGAGCACGGCGGCAGACCGGGCGCGGACATCGCGGGAACTCGCGGCGGTGGTGCGCAAGCTCGACGGCCTCTACGACGCCATCGCCGACGGGCTGCGCACGCCGGGTCTGAAGGCAAGGCTCGAGACGCTGGAGGCCCGCAGGACCGAGCTGGAAGCAACGCTTGCCGCAGAGCCGCCGTCTCCGGTCCGCCTGCATCCGAACCTGGCGGAGCTCTACAGGACGAGGGTGGCGGCGCTCGGCGCGGGCCTCGCCGATCCCGGGATCCGGGACGAGGCGCTCGGCATCGTGCGCGGCCTCATCGAACGGGTCGTGGTTGGACAGGACACCGATGCGCCGACCATCGCGCTCGAGGGCGAGATCTGTGCGCTGATCGGGCTCGGCCTGCCCGAGGGCGCCGTTCACGATCTGGACCGGAGTACGGTAAAGGTGGTTGCGGGGGCGCGCAACCAGCGTTGTCTGCCGGCTCCGAGATGCCGCCTGGTGCCCCGGCAGGCTCAGTTTCGCAGATCCGGAGAGCCTGCACGCAGATGACCGACTTGGCTGGCAAGCATGGACCGGCAACTCTCGACGGCAGCCCTTCTCACCGGCGCGCCCGGCCATTCGCACGCGAACCCTGCCGTTTTGGAGGAGCCGGAACATGCGGAACGGCCCACTGGGCGATTTCCTCCCGCTCGGTAGCTGCAAGTTGCGCTGGCCGGCAGCGCCCTGTGCGCTATCCGGGCATCGACGCAGACGATCGGCAGGCCGCGCTTCTCCAGCTCACGGTGCAACCAGATCGACAGCAGGTCGCTCTCGTGCTCGATTCGACCTGACGCGATCTTCTTCTCAGCAAAGAGCCCGACGATTGCATCCGGATCCGTCGGCACGGCTACTCGCGCAACTGTCGCACCCGCATCGTCGAGGAGACAGAACGCCACCTGTTTGAGCGACACGTCCAGTCCGGCATACTGCATCATGGTCGTTCTCCTCTTCGCAGTGGCATTTCACCTTGTGACGCCGAGCCTATCTGACCTCGTGCGCCCGCAGGACGGAGAGCGACCGTCGCAATCACAGCATGCAACCAAGGAAGACCGGAGGCGGACCCCGGTCGGAGGTCCGCCCCCTGTGTGCGCAAGTTGTCCGGGCAGGCCATCTCCGGCCGGGTGGCCCGAATGCCGCTTGCCGGACCGCCGTGATCCGCGGAAGGGCGCGCGGGCGGCGGGTCCGCCGCCTATTTCACGCGCGTCCAGTCCTGCTCCTTGCAGAAGATCATCACGCAGCCGTCGACCTCGAGCGTGCTGCCCTTGACGGTCAGTTTGGAATCGTAGGTCTTGCCGTCCTCGGGGTTCCATATGGATCCGCCCGAGAGCTTGCCGTCGCCGTCGGGCGCCATGTCCTTGATGATCAGCTTGCCAAGATGCGCATAGCCCGGGTCTTCTCCCGCCTTGGTGAAGGCCCTGGTGATCGTGCCGCAGGACCTGGCGGCATCCGAGCCGCAGGGCGCGATCGTGACTTCCAGATATCCGCCGCGATCGTCGGACGCCGTTTTCCAGACGCCGTCGGCCCCGCCGGCCTGTGCCAGGGTGGGCACCAGCAACACTGCCGCGATCATGAACCACGATCTCATCGGTTCAGTCCTCCGTGATGCCCGATGCGGTCGCGCCGGGTCTGTCCGCGCCATGCCGGCCCGCGCCGGAATGCGATCACTGATCCGTGCATGATCGGTACTCCAGCGTCAACGTCTGTCCGGATGGCCGAGACCGGACCCGGTGTCCCCACCGGCAACGCAGGGCCGAAGCGAGATCTCCCTGTCGAAGTCGCCGGCCAGGCAATGCGCAGCAGCCCCCTGGCCGAGGCTCACGCTTGGATGGAGTCGCTCCTCCATCCGGCACGGGTCCGGGGTTGGCTGCCGTCGAGCTTGTGTTGGGCTGGGGCGACGATGGTCAATAGTCCCGCTGATCCCATCCCCGATAGTCTCGTTGAGGGGGCGCCGGGGCTAGCGCGCCCGGTTCGCTCAGCATGAGAAGTCCACGCCACCCGATCTGGTGACAGTGGCGGAGCCTTCGATGGCGGTGATCTAGACGATCACGGAGGATCGCGCCGCGCAGCTGCTCCGCCCGGCCGTGCCGCCGCCGGCGGCCTGCGCGGTGGACAGCGTGCCGATCCCGAGCGGGCGCCCGGCCGCGGTGATCTGCTCGGCGACCGAGACGCGGATCGCGGCGAACCTGATCCGCAACGGCGCCGATTGCTACCGGCTGCCCCGCGGCGCCGACGCGGGCGCGGTGCTGCTGGCCGGCTGCGAGGGCCGGCGCCTCGCCTGACCGGCGGGCTGGGCCGCCTTGGCCGAGCGCATCCTGCGCGCCCTCGGCCCGCACTATGGCCTCCGCGATATCGCCGGGCTGAGCGCGGCGATACGCTCCGCCCGCGGAACGTGAGCGGCACACCGGACCGCCTCCGCAAGCGCACCGCTCGTTGGCTGGGATGGTGCGGCAACGACGCCCGGCGACCCGTCCCAATCACCACCACGGCCGCCCCCACGCGGATCTTCCGTGATGGGCTCTCTGTTTGCGGCAGTGTCAAACTTGGTGGGTCGGTTGTCCTTCGGGGTCTGGGTTCTCTCCGAAGTCGGGTGCCGTGACCCGCTTCAACATGGCGTTCGGGGCTGATCGTCTCCAATGTAATTCGCGGGATCGGCGGCGCGTCGTGCCGTTGTCCCAGCCCAAATCCCGAGATCGATCCGCCTCCGTCCCGAGGGACGCTTGACCCGCCGCGCTTCGCCGGCGGGAACTCGTTGTCGGTCAGATCAGGCTGTGGCCTCCTTCTTCGTCCATTCGAACTCGGTGCCGTCGACCCAGATGCAATGGAGCACGACGGCGATCTTGCGGGCCGTCGCGACGGCCGCCTTCTTGTAGCCCTTCCTCGCCGCCAGGCGCATTGCCCAGCTCTTGAGCGACGAGAACCGTGTCACATGGCAGATCAGGCTCGTTGCGGCTTCGTAGAGAAGGGAGCGCATCGCGCCGCTCCCGCATTTCGAGATGCGCCCCGAGCGGTCGGTGTCGCCCGACTGGTATCGTCGCGGGGTGAGGCCGAGGAAGGCGCCGATGTCGCTCGCCTTTCGGAAGCGCGAGGCATCGTCGACCGTCGCGATGAAGCCGAGCGCGACAAGGGCGCCCACGCCCGGCACCGTCATCAGCCGCCGTGCGAGCGGACTTTCCTTTGCGATCGCTCTCAACTCCTCCTCGATCGCCGCGGTTGCCGTGCAGAGCGCCTTGTGCGCCGGCGAGAAGGTCTCGGCGAGGATCGCCAGCACCGGCTCCAGCTCCCCGGCAGCGGCCCGATGCCGCGCCGTCTTCACCGGTTCGAGCTGGACGCCGAAGGTCTTGAGAACGCCCCGCACATGGGACTCGAGATCCTTGCGCAGCCGACCCAACCGCTCCCGTGCCCCGATCAGCGTGCGCAGCCGATCCGACACGATGCTGCGGACGTGCACCTGCCGGTACCAGCCGGTGCGCGCAAGCTGCGCGAGCCCTTCGGCATCGGCGCTGTCCGACTTGTTGAGCCTGGCCGAGAGCGCCTTGTGCGCGATCCGGGCGTCGACACACACGATCGGCAGGCCGCGCTTCTCCAGCTCCCGGTGCAGCCAGATCGACAGCAGGCCGCTCTCGTGTACGATCCGACCTGGTGCCGTCTTCTTCTCAGCAAAAAATCCAACGATTGCATCCGGGGCCGTCGGCACGGCTCCGCGCGCGACCGTCGAGCCAGCTTCATCGACGACGCAGATCGTCGCCTCTTTGAGCGACACGTCCAGTCCGGCATACTGCTTCATGATCGTTCTCCTCCTCACAGTGGCACTTCACCTTGTGAGGCCGAGCCTATCGGACCTCGTGCGCCCGCAGGACGAAGAGCGGCCGCCGCAAACACAGCATGTAATTCCGGAAGATCCGCAATATGGGCTCCGATCGCAGCATCCGTCGCGATGGGAAGTGGAGCCGCTGTAAGGCGCGGCTCGAACCGATGGCCCGTCTGGATTGGCCTTTGGCCTGGCGCCACGGCGAAGGCCTGTTATCGTTGAAGAACATGGGACCCTGTAAGGTTGCAGCCAATGGACGAGCAAGAATGGGATCTTGGGGGCATGAAGCTGTCGGCCCAGAAGGAAATGGTCCGCATCTTTTACAAGGAGTTGTGGGATCGCGCAGACAAGACCCTGATACCAGAGTTATTCCACGCCGATTTCACCTTTCGCGGTTCACTGGGCCCCGTCCTCGTCGGGCACGACGGTTTCGCAGGATACGTCGATCTGGTGACCACGACGTTCGCGTCCTACACGACCGACATTCTGTCCATGATCGAAGAGGGTTCATATGTCAGCGGCAAGATGCGCTTCCATGGTTACCATCGCCGGGAACTGTTCGGCGTTCCTCCGAGCGGACGGCACGTGTGGTGGATCGGAATGCCGATCTTTACCTTCGATCAGGGTAAGATCCGGGACCTGTACGTGCTGGGCGACGTGCACGGTTTGATTACGCGGATGACCAGTGCGGAGCGAGCGATTTAAGAACGGGACCTCTTCGCCGATCTCAACGCCTTCTGGGCAAAAGTGGAAGACCGCTTTGCCCGAAGGCACAGCCGCCACGGACCGATGCGGCGGGTGTGCGTGCTCAACAATTGCAGAAACCGACCCTTGCTGCATGAGAGGCCGCACCCGCACAATGGCAATGACCCGCCGATCTCGCCCCCGAGCGTGGAGCAGGCCAGGGCGTGACGGCTGCGTGGCCGAGGCTGCAGATGCAGCCGGCCATTGAGGATCTCGGCGATCACGTGCTCGGGCGCGTCGAGCACGTCCTGGTAGGTCGCCCGCGACGTCGCGACAGCCCGGTGCTCGGTCACAGCGGCGTCCTTGGGGCGAATGGCAGCTCACGTGAGAATGAGGCTGGCCGGGTGCCCGGTCAACTCATGGCGCGGCGAAACGGTCTTTCTATGACTTGCCGGTCTCGAGCGCCCTCCATCGTGGACGGTCGCGCGAGCAGGGATGCGCACAGGGCGCGCGCCGTCTCACGAGACCGAACCCCAGGAGCCCGCCGAATAGCAGCCATCCCGCGGCGGGGAGCGGCACCGCGGCCGGCGCCGCCGCGATCGCGCGCACGAAGTCGGAGCCGAGCGGTCCGATCTCAGTCGCGGCCCCGGTCGCCGGATCGACGGTGAAGAGCGCCTTGCTTATGTCGTCTGTGGCGTAGAGCGTCCCGTCCGGCGCGAAGGTGAGGTTGAGCAGCGTGATGTCCACATCGGGCGCGGTTCGGTGCGAGCCGACCGCGGTGGTGGCGGCGGTCATCGGATCGACCGTGTAGAGCGTGTCATGGAAGATGTCGGTCACGTAGATCGTCCCGTCTGCCGCGACGGCGATTCCGTGCACGGCTTGTGTGAGGCCGGGGAGCGGGTTGAGGAGGCCCACGGCCGTGGCATCGGCCGACACAGGGTCGATCGTGATCAAGGTATCGGTCAGCAGGCCGTCGACGAGGTCGATCCCGTAGAAAGTTTCGTCCGGCGCGAAGGCGAGCCCGTCGACGCCCTCGAAATTGAGCACTCCCACGGCCGTGCCCGCACCCGTCACCGTGTCGATGGAGACAAGCGTGCTGACGGCCGGCGTGCCGGGCGAGCGCGATACGCCATAGAGCGTGCCATCCGGCGCGAAGGCGAGGCCGGCGATGTTGGCGTAGCCGATCGGCCCGATGGGCGTCGCGGCTCCGGTCGAGCGGTCCACCGAGAGAAGCTCGCCGCTCACGGCATCGGCGCCGTAGAGGACGGCCGCCTGGGGGGCGCTGCACTGAGAGAGGACCGTGAGCGCGGTGGCAAAGGCAATGGTGCGGATCAAAAGTCCAACCTCCTGAAAAGCGCCTTCAGGGGCCCCTCCGGAAGGCGGATTGCGGGCTTCCGGAACACCACTTCCAGACGCATGGGCTGCAACAGGCAGCGCCGGCTGCCCCTCGATCATCGCACGCTCAGCGCGGTGAGGATATCCGCGCCGAGCGACCGGGTGTTCTTGGGGTTGCCGTTAGCGTCGAGCACATCGACCCCGATGTCCTTCGTGAGATGGGCGGCGCAATAATCGGCCACGTTGATGCCCGGGATCGGCTCGGGAGGGCGGCGTAAAATCCCACCACTGCTAGCCTTCGGATCAAAAGGTCCGGAGGCAGGAGGATGTACGGCGTGGAGTTGTACGGGCTTGTCCGTCGCGCGGTGATGCTGGAGGGGCTGAGCCATCGGGCGGCGGCGCTGCGCTTCGGGATCGACCGGGGCACCGTTGCGAAGATGATCGCGAGCCCGACGCCTCCCGGGTACCGGCGGAAGATGCCGGTGCGCCGCCCGAAGCTGGCGGACCACGAGGGCTTCATCGAGCAGATCCTGGACGATGACGAGAGGGCGCCGGCCAAGCAGCGCCATACGGCGCGGCGGATCTTCGAGCGGCTGCGCGAGGAGCGCGGGTTCGACGGCGGTTATTCGACGGTGCGCGACTACCTGCGCTCGCGTCGGCAGGTGCGGAAAGAGGTGTTCGTGCCGCTCGCCCATCCGCCGGGGCACGCCCAGGCCGACTTCGGCGAAGCGACAGTGGTACTCGGCGGCATTGAGCAGAAGGTGCGGTTCTTCGTTATGGACCTGCCCCAGAGCGACACGGTCTTCGTGAAGGCCTACCACGCGGAGACCGCCGAGGCGTTCTGCGATGGCCATGTCGAGGCCTTCGCGTTCTTCGGCGGCGTGCCGCTCTCGATCCTCTATGACAATACGCGCCTCGCGGTCGCGCAGATCCTGGGCGACGGCACGCGCAAGCGCAGCCATCTCTTCGCGGCGCTGCAGTGCCACTGTGTCTTCGAGGACAGATAGGGCCGGCCGGCGAAGGGAAACGACAAAGGCCATGTCGAGGGCATGGTTGGGTTCACCCGGCGCGGCTTCATGGTGCCGATCCCGCATGCGCGCGACATCGACGAGCTGAACGCGATGCTCCGGGAGCGCTGCGAGGCCCGCCAGCAGGCGGTATTGCGCGGCGAGAGCGGCACGATCGCGGAGCGGTTGGAGAAAGACCGTGCGGCCTTCATGGACCTGCCGTCCACTGCCTTCGAAGCTTGCGACCAGCGCCCCGGACGGGTGTCGAGCCAGGCCCTCGTGCGCTACCGCAACAATGACTACTCGGTCCCTGTCGCCTACGCGCACCGCGAGATCATCGTGAAGGGCTATGTCGACGAGGTGGTCATCATCTCAGGCGGCGAGGAGATCGCCCGGCACCGGAGATCCTACGAGACCGCCGATTTCGTCTTCAACCCGCTTCACTATCTGCCGCTACTCGAGCGGAAGGTCGGCGCGCTCGACCAGGCCGCCCCGCTGCAGGGCTGGGACCTGCCGCCGGAGTTCGCGACCCTGCGCCGCCTGCTGACAGCCCGGCTCAACCGGAACAACCGATGTGCTGCCGGCAAGCGCGAGTTCGTCCAGGTGCTGCGCCTGATGGAGACCTGCCCGCTGGGCGCCGTCCACGCGGCCGTGAAGGACGCGCTCAGGCTCGGCGCGATCAGCGCGGACGCCGTGCGCCACCTGGTTCTCGCGAGGGTCGAGGGCAGGCCGGCGCGGCTCGATGCCGACCGCTATCCCCACCTGCCCGTGGCGACCGTCGGCAAGACCAGGCCGGCGGATTACATGACGTTGACGGGTTCGCCATGACCACGGCATCCGACGAGGCACCGGAGATCCTGCTCCGCCATCACCTCAAGAAGCTGAAGCTGCCCACCGTCCTGCGTGAGCACGAGAAGATCGCCCGCCAGTGCGCGGCAGAGGGTCTCGACCACGTCCGCTATCTCGCCCGCCTGATCGAGCTTGAGCTTCTCGACCGAGAGGCCCGAATGATCGATCGCCGGATCAAGGCCGCCAAGTTCCCCGCCCTGAAGACCCTAGAGAACTTCGACTTCGATGCCTTGCCCGGCCTGAACCGGAAGCTCGTCCTCGATCTTGCCCGCGGTGAGTTCGTCGTCCGCCGCGAGAACATCATCGCGCTCGGGCCCAGCGGCACGGGCAAGACCCACGTCAGTACGGGCATCGGCCTCGCGGCGTGCCAGCGCGGCATCAAGACCCGCTTCGCCACCGCCGCCGCGATCGTGCACGAGATGATCGAGGCGCAGGACGAGAAGCGCCTGCTCCGCTTCCAGCGTCAGCTCGCCGGCGTCGAGCTCCTGATCATCGATGAATTCGGCTTCGTCCCGCTCTCGAAGTCCGGTGCCGAGCTGCTGTTCGAGCTGATCAGCCAGCGCTACGAGCGCGGCGCCACCATCATCACATCGAACCTGCCCTTCGATGAGTGGACGGCCACCTTCGGCGACGAGCGCCTCACCGGCGCTCTCCTCGACCGCCTGACCCACCATGTCCACATCCTCGAGATGAACGGCCAGAGCTACAGACTCAGCCAGAGCCGCGCGCGAAAGTCGGCAAAGACTCCCTGATACCCCACCCGCCAAAAGCCGGCCCTGACGGGCCGGAGCGCCTAGGCACGCGCCAGCTATTCGGGGAGCGCACGCGCCAAGGCGCTCGCCAGTGACACTCGTCCGCCCTCAACCGGGGTGGCTGGATTTTGCGCCGCCATCGTGGCGGGCTTTCCGGCCGTCATTGACACGTCACAAACCCAGTTCTAATCCATGCCGGTTATGAGACGTTTGTGATACATTTTGGGTATGCTGATCGGATATGCACGCGTCTCGACCGAAGATCAGAACCTCGATGGCCAGCTCGATGCGCTCAAGGCGGCTGGCGCCGAGCGCGTCTTCACGGACAAGCTATCGGGCAAGAACCGACAGCGACCGGAACTCGCGAAGATGCTCGACCAACTCCGCGCCGACGACGCGGTGGTGGTGACCAAGTACGATCGCCTGGCGCGCACGCTACGCGACCTCATGGAGATCGTCGAGGCGATCCGAGAGAAGGGCGGCGGCATTCGCTCGCTCGGTGAGGTGATCGACACGACGACACCGGCGGGGCGGCTCTTCTTCCACGTCTTCGGATCGATCGTCGAGTTCGAGCGCGAACGGACCGTGGAGCGCACCAAAGAGGGCCTGGCCGCGGCACGCAAGCGGGGCAGAATAGGAGGACGCCCGAGCGCGCTCTCGCCCGAAGCGCGAGGGCAGGTGCGCAAGCTCCGTGACGATGGCGCGAAGACGGCCGAGATCGCCCGTATGTTCAAGGTCAGCCGCTCGACGGTGCTGCGCGTGTAGCTCTCACTTTCCCAAGGAATGGCCGTTTTGGGAAATGACGACGTGCCGAGAGGAGACAGTTCCCGATGTCGGCGAAACAAGAGAAGAAGAAGGCGGAGAAGGAGGCTAGCAAGTTCGCCCGACCGTTCGTGGTCCACAGCGCCGAGCGTTCGAAGGCACTGGCCGGCGCGCAGCTTGCTGACAAGTATTGCAATACCAAATGCGAGCTTGCAGTGAAGAGTCACATCTTCTGGCAGGACTCGATCAAGAGCTTCGAGGACGCTCTGCAGAAGAGTATTTTTGGCTTCATGCCGCTCTTCGGAAAGACGCTGGAACAGCAGGAGGCCGGCAAGGAATACGGCGGCTTCCTCAAGAGCGCCAAGCAGGAGCTGGCGACGGCCAATTCGATCCTCGCCTCGATCTCCTACAATCTGCGGAAATGGCGACGCGCACGCAGCGATCTCGTCAAGCAGCTTGCGGCCCTCAAGAAATGCCTCGGCAAGAAAGGCGCGCGCACGGACAAGGAAATCAAGGAGCACCAGAAGGCGATCAAGGCCGAGTCGGAGCTGCGGGTCTGGGCATTCAAGCAGAGCAAGGCGATGGATGAGCTGGAGAAGAACCAGAAGGTCAGAAAGCTGGCCGGAGCGTCGCTTTCCGCCATGCTCGCGAAGATCCCGCCGGACACCAAGGGCACCGCAATCTAGGTTCGCTCGGACCGCGCCTCGGCCGCGGGCCCGCCAGAGGCGCCTTGCAGTTTTGCGCATCGCCCCTAGTGGTCTGACCGATACAAAAGTTTCTGCTCGAGGGTTCCCTTCCAGCGTCACTCGTGCGAGCCCGGGGCATGGTCACAGGAACATCACTCATCGTCTCTGACGCGGACCGGGCGCGGCTTGGGCGGATCCTCGCCGACCGGAACAGCGCGCAGAAGCATGTCTGGCGGGCAGAGATCGTGCTCTTGAGCGCCGTGGGGCTCGGAACTGCCGCGATCATGCGCGCCACGGGCAAGGCGAAGAAGACGGTCTGGCGCTGGCAGGCGCGTTATCTGGAAGCCGGGGTGGAGGGGCTTCTGCGCGATGCCACGCGCCCTCCGGGCAAACAGCCCATTGTCGCGGACAGGGTGGCCGAGGTGGTGCGCCTGACACAGGCACCGCCGCCGCACGAAGCCACGCACTGGACGGCACGCGCCATGGCCAAGGCTACCGGCCTGGCGGTTTCGACGGTGCAGAAGATCTGGAAGGCGCACGGGCTGGCGCCGCATCGCTGGCGGGTCTTCAAGCTCTCCCGCGATCCCGCCTTCGCCGAGAAGCTGCACGATATCATCGGGCTCTATGTCAGTCCGCCGGCCCACGCGGTGGTGCTCAGCGTGGATGAGAAGAGCCAGATCCAGGCGCTCGACCGGACGCAGCCGGGCTTGCCGCTCAAGAAGGGCCGTCTCGGCACCATGACGCACGACTACAAGCGCAACGGGACCACGACGCTGTTCGCGGCGCTCGACACGCTGACCGGCGAGGTCTTCGGGCGGAACATGGCCCGCCACCGCCATCAGGAGTTCATCCGCTTCCTGAATGCGCTCGAGCGCGAGATCCCGGCCGGCAAGGTGGTGCATGTGGTGCTCGACAATGTCGCCACGCACAAGACGCCCGAAGTCATGCGCTGGCTCGAGCGCCACCCGCGCTGGACGTTCATTTCACGCCGACCTCGGCCTCCTGGCTGAACGCGGTCGAGGGGTTCTTCGCCAAGCTGACGAAGCGGCGCCTGAAGCGCGGCGTCTTCCATTCGCTGGTCGACCTGCAGTCCGCCATCAACAGGTTCATCGCCGAGCACAACGAAACCGAAGCCAAGCCCTTCACCTGGCGCGCCGATCCCGACGCAATCATCGCCGCCCGCTCGAGAGGGTTCCAAGCGTTGGAGTCACACCGCTAGCCGCCGCTGATGGGCAGCGGCTTATTCCAAATTAAAAAAGAAAGTTGTATAGGCACATGAACATAAGCTTACGAACAACCTACTATTTTTCAAACATGAATACAGTGATGTATATCAATGTGTATATTGCATTCCGCCATGTATATATAAAAACCGTGTCGGAATATAATTTGTCGGCGACGACCGAGGCGGTCCTTGATAAGTTGTCGGAACTTGGCAATCTGCAAGTGGAACCCGAGGTCGAACTGAAGCCCGAGGTGCCGATCAAGAAGTCTGTTCAGGATGATCATC
>NZ_BSYI01000075.1 GCF_030270585.1 Paralimibaculum aggregatum | reverse complement strand
CCGTGCTGGCCCGGCGCGGCGCGGCGGGCGCAGTCTCGGAGAGATAGCCGCCATGCACGAAGACCGTCGCGCCCCCGCGGCGGACCTGGGTCCAGGGCCCACCCTCGACGCGGCCGACCAGCGTCACCGCCTCGCCGCGGCGGAGCGCGCCGACCACCGGATGGCCCGTCGATGGCCCGGCGCGGAGGTTGACCCGCGTCGTCGCATAGCGCGGCGCGGGCTCGGTGCGGGCGATCGCCGGTCCTTCGGGCGGCGCCGGCGGGGTCTCCGCGGCGGCCTCCGGCGGCACGGGCCCGGCGGCCTCGGCACCGGCTTCCGCACCAACCTCAGGCGCCGGGCTGCGGCGGGCGATCGCCGCTCCGGATGCGGGGGCAGGCCCGGGCGCAGGCGCCGCGACCGGTTCCGGGGTCGGCGCGGGCTCCGGCTCGGGAAGCGGCGGCAGGGTCGCGAGATAGGCGTCGAGCTTGCGCGAGGAGAGGAAATCCCGCTGCAGCACCGCGAAGGTGCCGCGGTCGAGCCTGCCGGTGCGCGCCAGCCGCTTGCGGACCTGGAAGACCGCCACCGCATCGAGGGTCTGCCGGTCGAGCACCCCGTCGGGCATGCCGGCATCGAGACCGAGGATGTTGAGCCGGGCCTGGGCCTCGCGGATCTGTTCCGGGCTCAGATCGAAGCCGGGCTCCGCGACGGGCTCTGGCGCGGGCTCGGGTTCTGGCTCCGGCGTTCGGGCGGGCGCGGGCCCTGCCACCGCTTCGGGCTCGGCCGCGCCGGTGAGGGCGGCGAGCGCCGCGGGATCGGTGCCCGGGCCATCCCCCTCCGCGGGGCCCCCGGCTACCGGAGCAGGAGCGGGATCTGGCGCGGGCGCCGCCGCAGCGGTCTCCTCCCCCGCCCCGGCCGCAGCGCCGAGCGCCTCCAGCCGGCGCTGCGCGACACCGGCAAAGAAGCCCTCAGGATAGCGCGCCAGATACTCCTGGTAGTCTGCCGGATCGGTGCTGCCGGCGAGCGCGCTGACGAAGGCCGCCTCCACCATGCGGGCGGACTGCGCGCCGCCCTCCTCCGCCGCAGCGGCTGCGGGCCCCGGCCCGGGCAGCGGCGGGTTGAGATAATGGTCCTCCCCCGAGAGCGCGCCGTAGAGCGCCGGCTCCTGGCGCCCGCGGGTGGCCGCCACCACATCGTCGCGGACCTGCCTGAACAGCTTGCCGATCTCCAGCCCCGGCTCGCCGAGCCGCGCCACCAGCGCCGCCGCATAGGGCGAGTTCGCCCCGCTGCCGTCGAGCGCCATGGTGCCGGCACGCGCGGCGAAGGCGACGAGCTCGTTGCGGCCAGCGCTCGCCGCCTCGGTGAGCCCGCGGCCGATGCCGAGATTGCGCGTGCCGGCGCGGGCCTGCATGCGCAGGGCAAAGGGATTGTCGCGGCAGGCATCGAGGATCACGAGGCTGAGCCGGGAGGCCGGACGCGCCGCCGCCCGCAGCAGCGAGAGCGGCAGGGCCTGGAATTCGAGATCGGTGGGCTCCTGCGGGTCGGCATCCACCGGCAGCAGGAAGTTGCGCTGTTTCACCTCGAGCCCGTGGCCGGCGAAGTAGACCACCGCAACCTCGGCCTCCGCGGCCGCGCCGCGGAACTCGAACAGCGCCCGGCGCATCTCGTCGAAGCCGGCATCGCCGATCCGCGTGACTGCGAAGCCCAGTTCGCCGAGGCGCCCGGCGAGCGCGGCGGCGTCATTTTCCGGATTGGCGAGCCCCGGTGCATGGGCATAGGCGCCGTTGCCGATCACCAGCGCAACACGCTCCGCGGCCACGGCGGCCGCGGCTAAACAGCCAAGGGCCGCTGCAGCCGCAAGCAATCGGACGGAGCGAAACATGACGTAAGGGTACAGCCAAGCCGCCGACGCCGCAACGATCACGCTCGGCCACCGGCTCCCTCGCCGCCCAGAACAGGAGCCCCGCGGCAACGGGGCTCGCCCTGCCTTGCGCCGCCTCTGCGGCGCGGTGCCGCCCGGTCAGGCGGCGGCGCGACGCCGCGCGACGAAACCGACGCCCGCCAGACCCACCAGCAGCAGCGGAAGCGCGGCCGGCAGGGGCACGTTGGTGTCGGTGACGTTGGTCGAGATCCGCAGCGTGATCGCATCCGCCGCGGCCAGGTTGCTGTCGTAGCTCACCACGAGGAACCGGGACACGCCGGCACCGATGGTGGTCACGAGCGTGCCGGTCGTGCCGTCATTGGGCGAGAGCGAGATCACGCCGATCGTTCCGGCACTGTCCTCGGCCAGACGGACATCGAGATTGGCGAAGGTGCCGCTCGGGTTCGTCGCGTAGCTCAGGAAGAAATCGAGCGGATTGATCGTGTCGTTCTGGAACTCGAAGGCCAGGAAGACGTCCAGCTCGCCGGTCGCCTCCGACTCGACGGTCGCGTTCGCCGCCTCGTTGAGGCCGAAGGTGGTGATCACATCGTCGATGTTGAGATTGGACGCCCCGGTGCCGACGGAGCTGCCGGTTTCCGGGAGGAGCGGCTCGCCGGTGGTCGAGACCCCGGAGCTTACCACCACCGCACTGGCGGCCATGGGCGCGGCTATCAGACATGCAGCGAAAACTGCACTCAAAAACGAATTGCGCATCGGACCCTACTCCCTGCAAAGCATAGCCAATTCGTATCATTGCCCCTCCGGCATGTCAAAAACATTTGACGGAATTTTTGCGCATTCGGCACAAATATGACACGCAGAGGTAGTTTCGCAGCCGCCCTGTACCACTTCGGAACAAGCCGCCGAGCCCCGCCGATCACGGCGGCACAGGCCCGGCTGCCGCCGAATCCCGGAGCCGGCGCCCGCTCGCCTTGTCACCCGCCGGCCTGCGCTTTAAGAGCGGAGCAAACACAAGCCAGCTTCGACGAGGTTCCCATGGCCGGCCATTCCAAATGGGCGAACATCCAGCATCGCAAGGGGCGGCAGGATGCGGCCCGCTCCAAGCTCTTCTCCAAGCTCGCCAAGGAGATCACCGTAGCCGCCAAGATGGGCGACCCGGACCCGGAAAAGAACCCGCGCCTGCGCCTCGCGGTGAAGGAGGCGAAGTCGAACTCGGTGCCGAAGGACGTGATCGACCGCGCCATCAAGAAATCGCTGGGCGGCGATGCCGAGAGCTACGACGAGATCCGCTACGAGGGCTATGGCCCCGGCGGCGTCGCGATGATCGTCGAGGCGCTGACCGACAACCGCAACCGCACCGCCTCCAACGTGCGCTCGACCTTCACCAAGCATGGCGGCAACCTCGCCGAGACCGGCGCGGTGAGCTTCATGTTCGACCGCAAGGGCGAGATCGTCTATCCCGCCAGCGCCGGCGATGCCGACACGGTGATGGAGGCCGCCCTCGAGGCCGGCGCCGATGATGTCGAGAGCACCGAGGACGGGCATGTGATCTACACCGAGGCGGCGGATCTCGCGGAGGCCTCGAGCGCGCTCGAAGCGGCGCTCGGCGAGGCCGAGAGCACCAAGCTGATCTGGAAGCCGCAGACCCTGACCCCGGTCGACGAGGCCGCCGGCTCCACCCTGATGAAGCTGCTCGCCGCCCTCGAGGACGATGACGACGTGCAGACCGTCACCGCGAATTTCGACATGTCCGACGAGGTGATGGAGAAGCTCGCCTCCTGACCGGGCCTTTCAGCCAGCGAGATTTCAGATGCGTGCATTGGAGGCGTTTTCCCGGAGCCGTTCGGAAAGGTACTGGAATGCCTCCTTTGCGACCCTCTCGCGCGGGTGGTGGAGCGTGCCGGTGCTGCAACGGTATGTTGACCGCCGGGTGGGCGAGGCCATTGCGGGGGGGGGGCAGACGGCACCCGGGCTCACCGACGCGGTCCTGACGCGCCTTTGCGGCCGTGAGCTGGGCCTCGGCATCTCGATCGGCTGCGGCAGGGGTGTCAAGGAACGGCGCCTCCTCGAGGCCGGCGTGGTGCGCAGGATGCGCCTGTTCGAGATCTCCGCGGTTGCCCTCGACCGGGCACGGGCGGATGCCCTGGCCGAGGGCCTGTCCGACCGGGTGGACTGCGTTCTCGGCGATGCCTTCGAGATGGCGCATCCGGCCTATGACCTTGTCTATTGGGATCATTCGCTCCACCACATGGCGGATGTCGACCGCGCGATCGCATGGAGCGTTGCCGCGCTGCGGCCCGGAGGCTGGCTGCTGATCAACGACTATGTCGGCCCCCGGCGGCTGCAATGGCCCTGGTCCCACACCCGGAAGGTGCGCCAGGCCCTCGCCGACATCGCCCGGCACCTGCCCGGCCGGATCGCAAGGCCGCGCTACCGCCTGCCGTTCGAGAGCGTCGCGATGGCCTTCCTGGACCCTTCCGAAGCCCCGCAGAGCCACCTGATCCGGACATCCGCCGCGAGGCACACCGGCATGGACCTGACCCCCATCGGCGGCTGCCTGCTCTGCATGGCGAGCCTGCATCTCGCGATGGCGCCGGGCATCGAGCAGGTCGCGGCGCGGGTCATCGACCGGGACCGGCGCATCGAGCGGGACGGCATCTCCTACCATGCCGCCGGCCTCTGGCAGAAACCCGCCTGATCTGCCGAAATCACTCGAACTTCATCGAATCATCGAGGCGACCGAGCAAGAATTACTTGAAAATCAAATATAGTTCCGGGCAATGGACGCCGGTTGACAGGGTATCCATGGCCTCTAAGCTGACGGACGCGTGAACAGCCAGTGGAGATCGACATGACCCGGACGACGGCCCGCATCGGGGCGGCACTAACCGCAGCGCTCACCGCGCTCGCGCTTGCCTCGGGCGCCGCGGCGCAGGAAGAGACCCGCGAGATCACCAAGAATTTCAGGATCGGCGCGCTCGACATCGACCCGCCGCTGGTTGTCGTGCAGCCGCGCCAGCAGATCACCCCCTGCACCGCGATGATCGTCGATCCGGAGCATTTCCGCGAACGCCGGGGGATCACCGCCGGCCAGCTCCTGGTGGCGCCGCTGGTCACCCTCCTGATCGAGAGCGCGGCGAGCGGAAGGGCGCTGACGCTGTATTACGACATCGGCGAGGACGGCACCTGCCGGGTCACCCGCGCCGCCGCCGCCTACGACGGGAAATAGCGCCGGCACCCGCGGCGGACCGGCATCGGCGCCGCGGCGGGCCGCTGCGGCGCCGGCTCAGCCGCCGTGGCGCGCCCGCATGATTTCGACCGAGCGCGCCACGAGCGTGCCCAGCACCGCCGCATCGACATCCGCGAGCCGGCCGAGATGCAGGCAGGATTTCGCCCGGGTATGGCGGCCGAGCCGCGCCAGCAGGTCCTCCATCTCCGCGAAGCCCGGCATGATGTAGAGCGTCAGCGCGCGCTTGCGCGGGGCGAAACCGGTGAGGAAGGAGCGGCCGGAATGGCCGCTCGCATAGGTATAGGCATAGATGCCGAAGCCGACGATGCCGCCCGGCCAGAGCGCCGGCGCCTCGCCCGCCGCCGCCTGCATCAGGCCCAGCAGGCTGAGGGCATCGGCGCGCCGGGTCTCGGGCTCGACCGCCGCGAGAAAGGCCGCCACCTCGCCGGGCATGCCCGCCTCCTCCGCCATCGCCGCCCTCCTTCAGCCGGCCGCCGCGACCGCCCCCGTCTCGAGCGCGCCGCCGAGGCGCAGCGCCCGCACCGAACGCGCGAGCCCGGTGGCGTCGTCGGTCTCGACGATCACGCCGGAAAGCGTCGCCGGCGCCTCCGCCGGGGTGAAGCGCCCCGCCCCCATGCCGGTGATGAAGCGCTTCATCGGCTCGAGCTTGTCCATGCCGATCACGCTGTCATACGCGCCGCACATGCCCGCATCGGTCTGGTAGGCGGTGCCGCGGCCGAGGATCATCGTGTCCGCCGTGGGCACATGGGTATGGGTGCCGACCACCAGCGAGGCGCGCCCGTCGCACCAGTGCCCGGTGGCCATCTTCTCCGAGGTCGCCTCGGCATGGATCTCCACCACCGCCGCCTGGCAGGCGCCGCCGACGGGATGCGTGCGCAGCACCTGGTCGAGCGCGCTGAACGGATCGTCATAGGGCCGGCTCATGAAGACCCGGCCGAGCGCCACCGCCACCAGCACCTTGCGCCCGCGGGTCGCCTCGTAGACCGCCGCGCCGCGCCCCGGCGCGGTGCGCGCGAAGTTCAGCGGGCGCAGCAGCCGCGGCTCGCCCTCGATGGCGGTCAGCATCTCCTTCTGGTCGAAGGCATGGTCGCCGAGGGTCAGCACATCGGCCCCGGCGGCAAAGAGCTCCTGCGCGATGCTCGCGGTCAGCCCGTAGCCCGCGGCGGCGTTCTCCGCGTTCACGATCACGAAATCGAGCCGTTCCGTCGAGCGCAGGCCGGGCAGCCGTTCGATCACCGCCATGCGCCCTGCGCGCCCTACAATGTCGCCGAGAAAGAGAATACGCATGGCGCCCCCTCTAGGCCGCGCCGGGCCGCAGGGCAAGAGCCGCCGGCGGCATCAGAGCGCCCGGTGCATCACCAGCGCATCCACCAGCCCCTCGCGCGGGTGGCGGAAGGCCGCCGGCAGCCGCCCGACCACGGCAAAGCCGGCGCGCTCCCAGGTGGCGATGGCGCGGGTGTTGGTCGCGATCACGAAGTTGAACTGCATGGCGCGGAAGCCCCGGTCCCGCGCCGTGTCGAGCGAATGGGCCAGCATCGCCCGCGCCACCCCCTGCCCCCGCGCCGCCGCCGCGGTGAGATAGCCGGCATTGGCCACATGGTCGCCGCCGCCCTTCTTGTTGGGCCGCAGGAAATAGGTGCCGAGCGGCTGCCCCCCGCGTTCCGCCACGAAGGCGTCATGCGGCGCACCGCACCAGAAGCCCAGCGCATCGGCACGGCTCATTCCGCGGGGCAGCGCATAGGTCTCGCCGGCGCGGATCTCCGGCTCCAGCATCGCCCAGAGCGCATCGGCATCGCCGGGCGCGGCGGTCCGGATCGCGAGCTCGCCCGGCCCGCCGCGCCCGGGCCTGCTCCCGGCGGCGCTCACGGCCGGATCACCTCGCGCTCGGTCACCACCGCGTGGAGGCGCTGGTCGGTGGCCTCCCGCGGCACCGCGTCGAGCGCCTGGGCGGCATAGGCGAACCCCACCGCGCGGGTCGGCCGGCGGCTGCCGAGCAGCGCCAGCGTGCGGTCGTAGAACCCCCCGCCATAGCCGAGCCGCCAGCAGCCCCGGTCGAAGGCCACCAGCGGCGCGATCAGCAGCGTCGGCTCCAGCCAGTCCCCGGCGGCCGGGATCTCCGCCCCGAAGGCCCCCGTCTCCATGGCGCAGCCCGGGTGCCATTCGCGGAAGGCGAGCGGCAGCCCCTCGCCCTCGATCACCGGCACGCAAAGCCGATGGCCGCGGCCGGCAAGCGCCTGCATCAGCCCGGTCGGGTCGATCTCGGTGCGGATCGGGCGATAACCGGCGACGATCTCGCCCGGGGAGACAAGCCCCGCGCCGAGGAACCGCGTCGCGGCGTCCCTGGCGGCGGCGGCGCGCCTGCCGGGATCGGCATGCGCCGCCTTGCGGGCGGCATAGGCGGTCCTGCGGGCGGCGGCCTTGGCGGCGGTGAGTTCCTCGCTCATGCGCCCAGAAGCCATGCCGCCGGCAGCCGGTCAAGCCGGGCGGCGGCATCGCGCGGGCGAAAAGCGGCGGGCCCGTCGCGACCGTGAAGGCGTCAGATCCTCGCGAGCCTGGACAACCAGGTGGGCGCCGGATGCGCAAGGCCAGGGCCAAGCACAGAGCCAGCTCCCGCGAGAGATTTATGGCCACCAGGATTCTGGCCTCGCACGCGAAGGACAGCACCCGCCGCGCAGAGAGATAGTCCGCCGGCGCGCCGCATGAAAGCCCCGTGGAGCGGATTTCCCCGCCGCCGGCCACCGGGCGCCCGGCCGGCGCCCGGCGCCGGCCGCGGCCGAGGGGGGCTCGATGCCCCCCGAGGCCGGCCTCCTCAGTGTCCCCGCAGCGCGCCCGCAGCGCCACTGCAGAGCCTTCAGGGGCTCAGTGAACCAGCTTCGGCCCCGCCTTGCCGCCCTTGCCGCCCTCGGGGAGGATGCCGAGCCGGCGCGCCACCTCGGAATAGGCATCCGTCAGCGAGCCGAGATCGCGGCGGAACACGTCCTTGTCGAGCTTCTGCCCGGTCTTCACGTCCCAGAGCCGGCAGGAATCCGGGCTGATCTCGTCGGCCAGGATGATCCGCTGGAAGTCGCCGTCCCAGATCCGCCCGGTCTCGACCTTGAAGTCCACCAGCTTGATCCCGACCCCGAGGAACAGCCCGGAGAGGAAGTCGTTGACCCGGAGCGCCAGCGAGATGATGTCGTCGATGTCCTGCTGCGCCGCCCAGTTGAAGGCGACGATGTGCTCCTCGGTGACCATCGGATCGCCGAGCTTGTCGTCCTTGTAGTAGAACTCGATGATCGGCCGCGGCAGCGCCGTGCCCTCGTCGATGCCGAGGCGCTTGGAGAGCGAGCCGGCCGCGACATTGCGCACCACCACCTCGAGCGGGATGATCTCGCAGGCGCGGATCAGCTGCTCGCGCATGTTGATGCGGCGGATGAAATGATTCGGGATGCCGATCCCGGTGAGCGCGGTCATGATGTGCTCGGAGATGCGGTTGTTCAGCACCCCCTTGCCGTCGATCACGTCGAATTTCTCGGCGTTGAACGCCGTGGCGTCGTCCTTGAAATACTGCACGTAGGTGCCGGGCTCGGGCCCCTCGTAGAGGATCTTCGCCTTGCCTTCGTAGACCAGCCTGCGCCGCGCCATCTGGGCCAACTCCATGAAGCTCCGGGCCGCGGGAGGGTCCCGCAGCCGCATCGTGTGTCTATAGGTAGCGCCGCGCCGCTTGCCAAGGTGGCGCCGGGAAATACTGCCACGCCGCGGCCCTGCGGCACAGGCGCGCGAACGGCGGCGCCGCGGCCGGCGGCGCATCCGAGGGCCGGGCATGTGGCAGGGATGGCCCGCGGCGCCGGCGGGGCGGGGCCGCTCGGGCCGCTCGGGCTGCGCCATGGCGCGATCTCGCCGCGCTTGCGCGGTACGGCCCGGCCGAGGACCGCGCGGCCCGCCGAACGGCCGGACACGAGCAGCGCGAGCACCCCGGCGCTCGGCGCCTCCCCGCGGCCGGCGCCGTCGCGCATGGGGTTGCCGGCCGAATGCCCGCTGCGGCCCCACGAATGGTCGCCGTGGAGACCGGCCGGGTGGAACGCGGCACCGGGCTCGCGCAGCCCCGCCCCATTCGGCGCAGTCGCCCCCTTTTCCCGTCGCCGCCATGGCACGCGAACCCCGCGAGGCCCGAATAGCCGGAGACCAACGCGCGCGCGCCGGCCGCACTGCCGTCAACGGCACCCCATGTCGTCGCAATAGCGGGTGCGGAAACCGGGCCCGCAACCGCAGGGATACTGGCGGGCGCGCGGATCATGTCAGCCGTCTTTGATTTCCCCCGACAGCGCGCTAGCTCGGTTTACTTGGGAAATCATCGCCCTCGCACAGGTCATTGATCTGAAGCAATTGCGCAGGGGGGCGGTCGGGGTAGACACTCGGGGCGGGAAGAATCGCTCAGCATGCGAAAGGCCAGAGATGACCACGTTCGACAATCGCGAGAAGGCGTTCGAGGCGAAGTTTGCCCATGACGCCGAGATGCAGTTCCGCGCCGAGGCGCGACGCAACCGGCTCCTAGGCCTCTGGGCGGCGGAGATGATGGGCCTCACCGGGAGCAAGGCCGATGCCTATGCCCGCGAGGTCATCAAGTCGGATTTCGAGGAGGCCGGGGACGAGGATGTCTACCGCAAGGTCTCCGGCGATTTCGCCAGCCGCGGCATCGCGGTTCCCGAGGCGGAGCTGCGCGCCAAGATGCGCACCCTGCTCAGCGAGGCCAAGGCGGCGCTGCTGGAGGAACACGGCTGAGCCAGCTGCCAGAACCGGCCGCCCCGCCTGGCCGGGCGCGGCGGCGCGGCGGGCCGAAGGGCCCGCCTCCCCCGCGCCTTGCCGGGGCGATCTCTGCCGCGCTGCTGATCCTCGCCCAGTTCGCCGCCGTCCCGGCGCCGCCCGCCCGGGCAGACGGGCTGCCGCCGGCCTGCGGGCCGATGGCGCGGGTGCGCTTCCACGAGACATCGCCGGATTTCTTCGCGGTCGAGAACCTCTCACCGCCGGGCTGGCAGATCCTGCGGGTGGCGATCGCGCTGCCGGGCTCGGCCGGGCGGCTGATCTTCGACACCGCCCCCGGCGGCCCGGGCCGCAGCGCCGCCACCGCCTTCTTCGCCCATGGCGGGCCGGTGCGCCTCGCCGCCGAGCCGCAGGTGCCGGACGGTGCCGAGGCGCTGGCGCTGGATTTCACGAGCTTCGCGCCGGGCCAGCGCTTCGCCTTCACCATCGACATGGACGACCGGGTCTCGGGCCTTGCCGGCACCAGCGTCAGCGGCACCGAGATCGAGGGCGCCGGGCTCTCGGTCAGCTTCGCGCAGGACGGCGCGGCGGAGACCCATACGGGCACCTTCGACGCCGGCGCCGAGGCGATCGCCCGGGCGCTCTGCCTCTCCTGAGCGCCGCGCCGGCAGGCCGGCGCCACCGAGCTCAGGAAAGCCCGTGCGAGCCCATCGCCACGAACTTCTCCCGCCGCGCCTTGCGCACCGCCTCCGGCCCGAGCTTGCCGAGCTCTTCGAGCGCGGTCTCGAGCGCCGCGCCCACCGCCGCGATGGCGGCCTTGGGGTCGCGCTGCGCGCCGCCGACGGGCTCCTCGACCACCTCGTCGCAGACCCCGAGGCGCAGCAGATCCTGCGCGGTGAGGCGCAGCGCCGTGGCGGCCTCGCGCATCTTCTCGGCGTTCTTCCACAGGATCGAGGCGCAGCCCTCCGGCGAGATCACCGAATAGACCGCATGTTCCAGCATCACCACCCGGTTCGCCGTGGCGAAGGCCACCGCGCCGCCGGAGCCGCCCTCGCCGATCACCACCGTCACCAGCGGCACCCGCAGCGCGAGGCACATCTGCGTCGCCCGCGCGATCGCCTCGGCCTGGCCGCGCTCCTCGGCGCCCTTGCCGGGATAGGCGCCGGGGGTGTCGACCAGCGTCACCACCGGCAGGCCGAAACGGTCGGCAAGCTGCATCAGCCGCACCGCCTTGCGATAGCCCTCGGGCCGGGCCATGCCGAAGTTGCGCTCGAGCCGCGTCTTGGTGTCGCGCCCCTTCTCGTGGCCGACCACCACCACCGGCCGGTCACCGAACCGCGCCAGCCCGCCGATCACCGCGTGGTCCTCGGCAAAGTTCCGGTCGCCCGCCAGCGGGGTGTATTCGGTGAACAGCGCCTCGACATAGTCGCTCGCATGCGGCCGCTCGGGATGCCGCGCGACCTGGCATTTGCGCCAGGGCGTGAGGTCTTCGTAGAGCTCGGCCAGCATCGCGGTGGCGCGGGCGTCGAGCGCCTCCGCCTCCCCGGCCACGTCGAGCTCGGGGCTCTGCCGCGCCAGCGCGCGCAGCTCCTCCGCCTTGCCCTGCAGCTCCGCCAGGCCCTTTTCGAAGTCGAGATAATTCGCCATGCCGCCTCCCGGTGTCGCGGCTCAGATAGGGCAGCCGGGGGCGCGAGCGCAAGACGCAGCCGGCGAAGCGCCCCCGCGGGCGCTCATTTCGGCACGCGCGCCAGCCCCTTGCCGAGGATCGGGCCGGTGGGCAGCCCGGTCGGCGAGCCGCCCTGCACCTCGAGGGTGATCTCGTAGAGCTGGCCGGCGGTCGGCGGCGGCAGGCCGCGCGCGCCGAGCGTCGCGCCCACGGCCCGCGCGACGGTGCCGAGCGAGACCGGAGGCCGGTCCGGGCCGGGCTTGGTCCAGACCTGCAGCACGCGGCCGTCCGGAACCTCGGCCTCGCCGAGCACGGTGATCCGGGTGGTGTTGTCCTCGGCGCCCTCGACCAGGGCGAAGGGCTGGCCGGCATCGTCGAGCAGCACCGCCACCACCTGCGGCGCCGGCTGCCAGGTCAGCGAGACCGCGAGCGCCACCGCGAGCAGCAGCGAGGCGGCCAGCGCGCCGAGCGTGACCAGGCTGCCGCGGACCGGCTGGCGCGCCTCGCCCTCCGT
>NZ_BSYI01000074.1 GCF_030270585.1 Paralimibaculum aggregatum | reverse complement strand
ACGTTCAGGGATGCCCCCTTTGCGCCCCCGGTTCGCCGCGCCCTGCCGGATCTGTCCGCCTGGCCTTTCTTCCCTGCCGTTTGCGGGAAGGTGGAAGGCACCTGGAACGATCATCGACAGCATGACAGGCCGCGAGCGCGGCGGCTGAGCCGCTCCCGAGCGTGCCGGAGGCGGCCAAGGATTGCAGGCGCGACCGTCCTGCCGCTCCCGCCATGACGCCAGCGGCGGACGGGCACCGGGCAGACGTCATCCTCCGCTTGCCGCCTGAAGGCCGCGCATGCCGAGGATCGGGGGTGCGGAACGGCTGCTGCCGCCACGCGCCACCCGTTCGTTCCCGATCGGCCCGCGGCATCCCGGCTCCTGCCGACGCCTTGCCGCCCCCGCGACGCGGTTGCCGCCTGGCCGGTTCACCGCGCCCGGCCCGTTCGCCACGATCCCGAGAGCCCGCGGCCGATGCCCGGTTGCCTGTCTCCGCCGAGGCGATCCGGTCCCGCGGCGCTGCCCGTCGGATGCTTCCGTTGCGGAATACTCCAAATGCGTTAGGATTCGCCCCATGTCGCAGCCGCCTCGGCACGCAAGTCATTGGAGGATCTCATGTCAGCCATTGTCGTTACGACGCTCGACGACGTCATCGGCGTCGACGGCGAGGTATCGCTGCGCGAGGCGATCATCGCCGCAAACACCGACATGGCGGGCTTCGACGCCCCAGCGGGCGAGGCGGGCGCACCGGACACCATCACCTTCGCCCCGGCGCTCTCTGGCGGCACGATCCATCTGACCGCGACCTTGCCGACGCTCACCGGCGAGACCGTCATCGACGGCGATATCGATGGCGACGGCCGGCCGGACATCACCATCACCGGCGATGTCGACGGCGACGACCCGCTGGTCCAGGATCTTCTGGGCAACCTCATCTCGGATGACAGCGTACTCTTGCTCACTACTCCGGAGAACTCCGACAACCTCGATACAATCTTCGAGATCGCCGGAACGGCGACGCTGAACGGGCTCGTCATCACCGGGGCGGTTCCGAACGGGGATCCCCCTCTACCCATGATCGTCGGCGGAGCAGGCTCCTCCATCACCGTCACGAACAGTTCGATATCCGGCAATTTCAGCATTTCCGCGATTTCCAACGTTGGCGGGACCACCGTCCTCGATACCGTTCTCCTGTCCGACTCTATCTTCATCGAAGGTATTTCTCAAATAAACGGCACGCTGGAGGCCAGAAATCTCAACCTATACCGCGCGGATTCCTTTTCTAACCTGTTATACATCGAAGATTCGGTTGCCAGCCTGGTGAATTCCACGATCACGGATTCTTTCACGCCTAATTTCCTTTTCGGCGTGTCTGGTTCGGATTTTGACATTGTCCACACGACGATGACCGGAAACATCGCTGATTTTGCGGTGTTCGAAGCGGCTGGAGGCAACCTTGGCATCACGAACAGCATCATTTCCGGAAATGGGTCACTGCCGCTGTTCGCGGCAGAGTTTGTCACTCCGCCGCACCAGGTGACGGACTCGATCATCGGCGGCGATCCGGCGGATTACTTCGCGGAAATCGACCCGGTGACCGAAGGCGGGATGCTGCGCGACAATGGCGGCCCCCTGCCGACGGTGCTGCTCCGCGTCGACAACGACAACCCGGCGATCGATATCGGCACGGCGGTCGGCCTGGGGCTGCTCACCGATGCGCGCGGCGAGTTCCGCGCCATCGATTTCCCGGGCATCGCCAATGGCGGCGCCCTCGACACCGCCGATGCCGGCGCGGTGGAGATGCGCATCCCGGACCCGCTGATCGTCACCACGGCCGACGACGAGCTCGACGACGCCTCGGCCGGGGCGAACATCGCCGACATGGGCGGCGCGGGCGATCTCAGCCTGCGCGAGGCGCTGCATCTGGCCAACAACGCCGTCGGGCCGAGCCGCATCCTGTTCGACGAGACGGTGTTCACCGGCGGGGCGGCGAGCCTGATCCGGCTGGGGCTCGGCACCCTGACGATCTCGGACGATGTCGAGATCGACGCCGACCTCGACGATGACGGCCGGCCGGACGTGACCGTCTCGGGCGATGCGGATGGCGACGACCTCACCACCACCGATGCGCTTGGCAACACGATCACCGACACCGCGAGCAACGGCGACGTGGCGGACCGGCTCTCGGACAACGCGCGGGTCTTCGAGATCACCGACGGCACGGTGGAGATCGACGGCCTCGTGGTCACCGGCGGCTATGCGGAAGGCTCGGTCGGCAGCGCCGCGGAGCGCGGCGGCGGCATCCACGTGGCGTTCGGCGCCGAGCTGGCGATCGCGAACAGCAGCATATCGGGGAACGTCGCGGAGCGCTTCGGCGGCGGCATCCGCACCGAGATCGCCTCGATCCTGACGGTGACCAACAGCACCGTCGCCGGCAATGCCACGGAGCTCGGCGCCGGCGGAGGCATCAGCAATCTCGGCTTTGCCGACATCTCCGCAAGCACGATCTCGGGCAACACGGCCCAGGCCTCGGGCGGCGGCATCGACACCGCCTTCGGCACGCTCTCCCTCGCGAACGCCACCGTCGCCGGCAACACGGCGGGCGCGGGCGGGGTCGGCGATGGCGGGGGCATCCGCAACTCCACCGGCGGGCGGGTCGATCTCGACAGCACGACGATCACGGGCAACAGCGCCGCGGATTCCGGCGGCGGCTTCTTCAACACGCCCGGTGCCATCGGCACCGGCAATGCCGGCGGCGACGTCACCATCGCCAACAGCATCGTGCTCGGCAACACCGCCGGCACCGATGCCGAGACCTCCGGCCCGCGCACCGTCGTTTCCAACAGCATCACCGGCACCGAGGCGCCCGCCACCGTCTTCGCCAATCTCGACGGCACCGGCGGCGCGCTGGCGCTGACCGCCGGCGATGTCGAGACGGTCACGCTGCGCGCCGCGGCGGACAATCCGGCGATCGATGCCGCAACCTCCGGCCTGGCGAGCGATGCGCGCGGCCTGCTCCGCGGCATCGATATCGCCGGCGTCGCCAATGGCGGGCTCGACGATCTCGGCGCCTACGAGATCCAGCCCGGCGACGTGCCGGGGATCGTCTCGATCACCCGCGGACTCGGCCTGATCGAGCTGACCAATGCCGACATCCTCGCCTTCACCCTGACCTTCAGCGAGGCGGTGACCGTCGATGCGGCCGACCTCGCCATCACCGGCGGCAGCACCGCATCGGTCGATTACTTCTCCGGCAGCGGCGCGGAGTGGACATTCCGGGTGATCGGCGGCGATCTCGCGGGCTTCGACGGCACGGTGGGGCTCGAGCTCGCCGCAACGCAGGACATCACGTCGGTCGCCGGCGGCCAGCCGCTTCTTGTCACCACGGCGCCGGTTTCCGAGACCTTCACGCTCGACAACACCGCGCCTGCGGTCGACACCAACGCGGGCGCGACGCTCGACGAGGGCACGGCCGCCGAGATCGGCGCCGCGGCGCTGGCGAGCACCGATGGGAGGGCGGCCGCCGGGGGGGTGATCTACGAGGTCACGACGGCGGTCGCCAACGGCACGCTGTTCCTCGACACCACGCCGGACGGGCTCTTCACCGCGGGGGAGACCGTGCTCGGCTTCGGCGCGAGCTTCACCCAGGCGGATATCGACGCGGGGCTCCTGCACTACCAGCACGATGGCGGCGAGACCACGGAGGACGGCTTCGGCTTCTCGGTCTCCGACGGGCTCAACACGCTTGCCGACCAGAGCTTCGCGATCATGGTCGATCCGGTCAACGATCCGCCGGTGGCCGAGGACGACGCCTTCGAGACCCCCGCGAACATTGTGCTGAGCGGGGGCAATGTCCTCTCCGACAACGGCAGCGGCGCCGACAGCGACGTGGACAGCCCGACGCTCACGGTGACCGAGGTCAACGGCGCGGCGGCGGATGTCGGCGAGACCGTCACGCTCGCCTCCGGCGCCAGCCTGACCCTGAATGCGGATGGCAGCTTCATCTATGACGCCGCCGGGGCATTCGACGCATTGAGCGCCGGAGAAGAGGACACCGACGGCTTCACCTATCAGATCGGCGATGGCAGCGGCGGCTTCGACACCGCCGCGGTCACGGTGACGGTGACCGGCCTGAACAACGCGCCGGAAAACACCGTCCCGGGCGCGCAAGAGACCGACGAGGACACCGCCCTCGCGATCCCCTCCGTCTCGATCACCGATGTCGAGGGCGATGCGATCACGACGATGCTCTCGGTCGAGCATGGCACGCTCTCGGCATCCGGGCCGGCAGCGATATCCGGGGGCGGGAGCGACGCGGTGACCATGGCGGGCAGCCTCGCCGATGTGAACGCGACGCTGGCCACGCTCGGCTACCAGCCGGATGCCGATTATTTCGGGCCCGACACGCTGACCGTCGCGACCCAGGACGACGGCGGCACGGCAGACGGCGGCATGGACAGCGATACCGACACCGTCGCGATCACGGTGCTCAGCGTGAACGATGCGCCGGTGAACTCGGTGCCCGGGCCGCAGGAGACCGACGAGGACACCGCCCTCGCGATCCCCTCCGTCTCGATCGCCGATGTCGAGGGCGATGCGGTCACGACGATGCTCTCGGTCGGGCATGGCACGCTCTCGGTGTCGGGGCCGGCGACGGTTTCGCAGAACGGCACCGACGCGGTGACCCTGGCGGGCAGCCTCGCCGATGTGAACGCGACGCTGGCCACGCTCGGCTATCAGCCGGATGCCGACTTCTTCGGCGCCGACACGCTGACCGTCGCGACCCAGGACGACGGCGGCACGGCCAATGGCGGCATGGACAGCGATACCGACACCGTCGCGATCACCGTCGGATCGGTCGAGGACGCGCCCGAGATCGAGGCCGATGGCACCGACCCGACCTATATCGAGAACGCCGATCCGGTGGCGGTGTTCTCCGGCGCCATCCTCGATCCGGTCGAGGCGGGCCAGCGGATCGACGGCATCGGCCTCGATATCTCCGGGCTTCTGGATGGCGCGCTTGAGATGCTGACCATCGACGGCGCGGCGCTGGCGCTCACGGATGGCACCACGATATCGCTTCCGGGCGGCGGCACGGCCACGGTCTCGGGCAATGCCGACCGGGTGAGCGTGACGCTCTCGGGGCTCGGGCTGAATCCGGGCGAGGCGGCCGCCCTGCTCGACGGGATCGGCTTCAGCGTGGCCGGCGAGAACCCGAGCGCGGGGGTGCGGCAGGTCCGGCTCGACGAGGTCGAGGACGACGCCGGCGCGCGCGCGACGCCCTCGATCAGCTCGCGCGTCACGGTCGAGCCCGTGAACGATCCGCCATCGGCCGGGGACGACAGCGCCGCGCTGCTGCTGCCCGACACGGCGCTGCTCGTGCCGGTGCTCGACAATGACAGCGACCCGGAGGGCGACCGGCTGACGGTGGTCTCGCTCGACACGGCGGGCCTGCGCGGCTCGGCCGACATCCTGGCCGACTCTGCCGTACGCTACACCATCGGGGGCGCGTTCGGCGATCTCGGCGCCGGGGAGACGGCGACCGAAACCCTGATCTACACCGTCGCCGATCCGTTCGGCGCGAAGACGACGGCGATGCTGACCATCACGGTCACCGGCAGCGATACGCCGCCCCCGGTTGGGCCGGACGACCCGGACCCCGGCGATCCGGGCGACCCCGGCGATCCGGACAACCCGGATGATCCCGACACGCCGCCGGGCGGGGCCAACTCCCCTCCCCTCGCGGCCGATGACCGGTTCCTGCGATCCGCCATCGCGCCTGTCGCCGGCGATCTGCTGGCCGACAACGGTACCGGCCCGGATCGCGATGCCGATGGCGACCCGCTCGCCATCGCATCGGCCGGGGGCGAGCCTCCGGGCACCGCCATCGCGCTCGCCTCGGGTGCGATGCTCACGGTTCAGGCATCGGGCGGCTTCTCCTACGATCCCGGCGACGCCTTCGACGGCGCGGCGCCCGGCACGACCGTGAGCGACGGGTTCTCCTATGTCCTGTCGGACGGGCAAGGCGGCACCGACACGGCGAGCGTGACGATCCTGTTCGAGCTGCCTGCCGAGGTCGAGCGCGTCCCCGGCACCGAGGACGACGACCGCTTCGAGTTCGACGATCTCGACACGGCGCGGCGCGTCGAGGGCGGCGCGGGGGAGGACACGGCCGTGCTTCCGGTCACCCTCGCGGAGATCGCCATCGAGCCGATCGACGGCGGTTTCCGCCTGCTGCCGGTGGACGGCGAACCGATCGATCTCGTCTCCGTGGAACAGATCGAGCTCACCGACGCGACCATCGTGGTCGACACCGGCGAGACTCTGACCAAGCTCGCGCTGATCTATCTCGCGGCCTTCGACCGGATGCCCGACATCCTGGGCCTCACCTTCTGGAACGCGCAGATCGCCGCCGGCGTCGGGATCGACCCGATTGCCGATGCCTTTGCCTCGGCTGACGAGTTCGCCGCGATCCATGGCGGACTTCTGGACGATGAGGACTATGTCCGCTCGGTCTACCGCAACGCGACGGATCGCGAGGGGGACGAGCCGGGGATTGCGTTCTGGACCGACGCCATCGGTTCCGGCGCGCTCGACCGCGGCGATCTCCTGATCGCCTTCGCCTGCTCGGACGAGGTCCGGGACCTGCATGCGAACGCCATCGACGACGGCCTGCTGCTTCTCGCCTGACGCTGGCCGGCCCGGCCGCACGGCCGCGGGCGCGGCGGCAGCCCGGAGGGTCGGTCAAGCATCGTGGATTGACACTGCGTCACGATTCGGACCAGCCTTTCCTTGGGGAAGCCATTCTGCGTGGGGCGTTGCGCGGGCTCGGATGACACTGTCGTGCACCGCAGTCGCGGAGGCTCGGTGTGAAGAGCGGATCCTCGATCACCCTGACGAAGGCCTGGTGGAAGAAGGAAGCCCCTGACGGGCTGAAGAAGTCTGCCGCCGCCTTCGAGAAGGCCCTCGACGACTATGCGAAGGCCGAGGCGGGCCTGCGCAAGGAGAAGCCCGAGGCTGCGATCAAGGCGATGGAGAGCGCGCTCGCGGCGCTTGCCGCGGCGGGCAAGGCGGTCGCCACCGAGGCCAAGGCGCTCGAGAAATCCGAGAAGGACAAGAAGCGCAAGGCCGACCTCTCGAACACCGTCGCGGTCATGGGCAAGCCGCTGGCGCGCGAGATCGATGCCGCGCGCAAGAAGCTCGAGCCGCTCGAGGAGGTGGTGGCAGCGGGCGATTTCGGCGATGCGGCCGCGCATGCCGCCTTCCTCCGGAAATGGGCGCCGCGGATCAAGCGCGGCCAGGTCAGCTTCGCGCTGGGGCTGCCGAGCAACCTGCCCGAGGAGATGCGGTTCAACTTCCACATGACGAAGGACCCGCGCGGCCTCGCCAACGTGCTGAAGAAGGCTGCGGGCGCTAAGAAGTTCACCTTCGGCCGGGCCGGGACGCTCGAGCTTGCCGGCGAGATGGATGACGACGAGGGGGTCGGCACGCGCACGCTCTGCCTGCATGTGGAGGGCCGGCGGATCCCGTCGCTGGCCAAGCGCGTCCGGCTGATGCTGAAGAAGCTGGGCGTCACCCAGTTCTCCAAGGTGAAGATCCTCGCGGGCGGCGAGGAGATCGACGGCGCGGACGAGGACACGCCCGAGGACGAGCAGCTCGACGGCCTCGATCTCGATGCACCCGATGACGAGGGCGACGCGGCCGGAGCGACGCCCGGCACGCCGGCGCCCGGGCCCGGCGACGGAGGCGACCCGCCTCCGGCCGCGGCGCCGGCCGGCTCCGACCCGGCGCAGCCCGCGGTCAGCCTGCAGGACTGGACGGCGGGGCTGCTCGACGAGTACCGCGCGCTGAACGCGGAGCTGGCACGGCGGAAGGACGCGTTCGCCCCGGAACGGCTGGCTGAGCTCAAGGCCCTGGGCAGGTCCATCGGCGCGGCGATCAAGGGCGGCGAGCGCCCGGTGGCCGAGACCGGGCTGGCCGAACTGCGCGCCGCGCTCGGCATGGCGCCGCCGCAGGATGGCCGGGATCAGCTTGCCGGGGCGCCGGATGCGGACCGGATCGCCGGCGGCGCCGGAGACGACGAGATCGCCGGGCAGGACCCCAAGGCGGAGGCGCGGGCGAAGATCGCGGCGTTCTACGACGAGGAGGTCAAGCAGTTCCTCGGCCGGGCCGACGACCCGCAGCTCGCCCGCATGCTCGCGGGTTTCCGCTACAAGCTCGGCCGGGTGCTGGAGACGCAGGGAACCGACGCGCTCGACAAGCTGATCGAGCGGCTGCGAACGGCGATCGGCGGGCAAGGCGGCGCCGATCTGGTCCGCACCCTCATGGCCTCCGAGCTTGGCGGGAAGCTCGAGGACATCGTCGATCTCGATGCGCAGCAGAACAAGGGCGCGGACCTGCTGGCCGAAGGGCTCCCAGAGCGCGGCGCGGATGCGGCGCGGCTGGAATACTGGATCCAGTCGCAGGCGATGGCCGAGGAAAGCGGCTTCCTCGACACCGATATCGGCAAGAACGAGGTCGGCGGCACGCGCCTTGCCGCCGCGCTGCGCGGGGAGAGCTATCTCGGCCGGCTGAGCGACGACGAAAAGCACTATCTCGTCCAGCGCGCAATGCGGGTCTGGGTCTACTCGCCCCATGCGGGGGAAGACGGCGCGGCGGAGAACATGGCCGAGCTCTCGGCCGCGTTCAGGGACGACCGGGAGATGTCGCGCTGGCTGTCGGAAAGCTATGTCGAGGCCGCCGGCAGCATCTTCCAGACCCAGCAGGAACTCAGGGGAGGCTCCGGCGCGTTCCGCTCGACCGAGGCGCGCAACCTGCACACCGAGCTCTACCACCAGGCGGCCATCGTCTCGCCGGAACACTTCATGCAGGCGGTGATCCCGCTCATGGGCGGCGCCAAGGCGGGCCAGTTCCTGACCGGCGGCCTGCGCAAGGAGATCACCTCGCTGTCGAGCGACTACGACCGGCGCAACCCGTTCCACCCCGGCATCACGCGGGACCAGCAGGCGGCGCTCGTCGATGTCGCGCTGAAGGATGACGTGGTGAACCGGGAGACCCTGCCCTTCCTGCGCGAGGTCTTTGCCGCGACCACCGCGGAGCATGTCGATACCGACCGGCGCCGGCAGATCTGGGCCGAGGCGCTCGCGCACATGATCCCGGAGGCCGAGGGCCAGAGCATCGACCGCGACGCGCTGAAGCGACGGATCGGCGCGGCGCTCGCCGAGGAGGGCGGGCGCGAGCTGCTGTTCGGCGAGGAGATCGCCCCTGCCCTCCGGACCTGGGCGCTGACGCAGATGGCGCCGCCGCCCGGCGGCAAGGGCTGGAGCGCCGCCGACATCGCCGATGGCTGGGAGAGCGAGAAGGTCGCCGCGGCCTTTGGCGAGAAGGCCATCGCCGAGGCCAGGGCCACGCGGCCGCTGACCTTCGACCCGGTCAAGGACAAGGCGGCGATGCACAATGCCATCGGCCAGCTGCTCGGCATTCCGCCGAACAACCTGCCCGGGCCGGACGAGGACCCGGCAGCCCGGGCCGAGCGCCTCGCGGCGGGCTTCGAGCACGCCTACTATTCCGACACCGCGGAGGGCCCGATCCAGTTCATCCAGGGCCATATCAAGACCCTGGGCGGCAGCCCCACGATCACCCCGATCCCGGTGATCTGGACCTCCAACGAGAAGGGCGCCGCGGTCTTCAAGGTGCTGCGCATCGAGTCCGACAATGGCGGCGTGATCTTCGTCGGCCACCGCGGCAGGACGCGCTACACCGATGCCAAGCACTGGAAGGACGACAACGAGCTGCCGCCCGGCAAGCTCACCTATCCGACGGGGCTGGAGCTCGGCGGCGCGCTCGTGACGAGCGCCAGCCCGTCGAACGGCAAATGGGTCTGGGATGCGCTCGACGTCGCGGCCATGGTCGCCGGCACGGTCGCGGGCATCGTGATCCTCGTCGGCTCGGGCGGCACGGCGGCGCCGCTGGTGGTCGGGGTGGCGGCAGCCTATTCCGCGGGCCGCGGCGGGGCCAAGCTCGCCGACCGCGCCGGCAAGGGATACGACATCTCCGACGTGACCGACCCGACGACCCGCGGCCTGCTGCTGGAAACCGCCACCAGCGTGCTCTCGGTCACGGCGATCGGCGGCGGCATGCGCGCCGCCAGGCTGCTCCAGCAAGGCTCGAAGATGAGCCGCTTCGGGTCCAACCTCGTGGCCTGCCTGACGGTTTCCGGCTCGATCGTCGACGCCGCCTCGATGGCCGACCAGATCGCCCAGCTCTCGGTGAACTGGGACAAGATGACCGACGAGCAGAAGACCATGGCGCTGCTCCAGCTCGGCTTCACCGCGGGCATGACCGGCGCCTCGGCCAAGGCCGGCGGCGGGCGCTTCACCGATGGTTTCAGCTTCACCCGCACGCGCAACCAGCTGGAGCACGGCTCGCCGTTCAACCTCGTCACGGTGGCAAACGATCCCGAGCTGCCGCCGGGCCGGATGCGCGTCGCCTTCGACCCGCCGGAGAAGCCGGGCGGCCCGGTCCGCAACATCAGGATCGAGCAGAACGGCACCGTGCCGCGCGAGATCCTCGACCTGCACGCCCAGGTGGCGAACCAGGTGGAGGCGGCCGGCGGCCTGAAGGCCCGGCTGAAGGCGCTCCTCGGCTCCGACGAGGCGCCGCCGATCGGATCGACCGGCTGGGAGGTGAAGCTCGAGATCCAGAAGCTCGGCTCGGAGATCGATCTGAACCTCCGCCTGCTCAATTCCGGGACGCTGGATGCCGACGGTGCGGCCCGGGTGCGCCTGCGGATCGAGGAGCTGAACAACGCGATCCTCCTCGAACGGGGGCGCCTCGAGACCCTGGCCTCGGGACCGGGGCGCGGCTGGATCGGCACGGCCAGCAAGGGGGCCGGCGATGCCGAGGCCCGGGGTTGGCCGCACGAGGCGGCGCCGGCCGACCCCGCCCAGTTCGATCCGAAGCGGCATGTCCCGAGGGGGCATTGCTGGGTGGCCGATGCCGAGGGCGGCCCGCCGCATCTGCGCCATTATGACCGGCGTCATCCGAAGATGCGCTTCGACGGCTCCGGCATGGTGCCCGACGGCCCGCAGAAGGTGACGCTGGGCGGCGCCGGCGCCGCCGCGCAGGTCGATGGCAGGCCGGCGAAGATCGGCGATCCGCCGAACATCCGGGCGCATCCGGACGAGGAATTCACCTTCACGCTGCCCGATGGACGGGAGATAAAGCTGCCGAAGAACCAGCTTCAGGTCGGAGACGAGATGCGCACCCTGACAGGGCCGGTGAAGGATGTCGTCGATGTGCAGGTCCACCCGGATGGCCGCGTGACCTATGTCCGGGAGGTGGAGACCACGGTCGGGGACACGACGGAGATCCGCCGCTTCGAGCTCGAATACGACGAGACCGGCTTCCCGATCCTCGACTCGAAGGCCGACATCTTCCTCGAGCCGGCGATGCTGCGGCAGAACGACACCGATCACTTCAAGCGCTGCAACGCGATGCTCGCCGAGGCGCTCGACAAGGATCCCGGTCTGCAGGCCCGGATGGGGCTGACCGATGCGCAGGTCGCCTATATCCGCACCGACACCTCCGGCGGCTCGCCGCCGGGCCTGACCTGGCACCACCACCAGGATGTCGGGAAGATGCAGCTCGTCGACCGTGAGATTCACGACGCGTTCAAGCATTATGGCGGCATGCGGACCTGGGCCGGCGGGCGCAGCAAGGATTGAGGCTGGGAGCGATGATCGAGATCGAATGGATGAGCTATCTGTCCGGCAGGCCGGCTCCGACCGAGGATGATCTCGCGCAGCTCGAACGCCACACCGGCCTCGAACTGCCCGAGGATTACCGCCGCGTGGTCCGCCAGCATGCCGGGCAGGCGCCGCGGCACGGCCGCGTCAGCTTCGGCGAGGGCGCGCAGGGCGGATCGACATTCGTCGCGCTCTTCTTCGTCTCGACCGAACGGGAATTCCTCTTCGATCCCGACAACGTCTTCGGCGCGCTCCGCTCGTTCCGCGACTGGGCCGACGGCCAGCCCTGGGCCGAACGCATGCTGCCGATCGGATCGAACAGCGCCGCCGGCGTCTTCTGCCTCGACTATCGCGAGGTAGGCCCGCCGAAGATGACCTTCGCCGACAAGTACGAGGACCCGGACTACGACAAGGCATTGCTCCCCGTCGCCGACAGCTTCGGGGACCTCCTGGCAAAGCTGTCCTGAACCGCCGGCAGAACCGCCCCTGACCGTTCCTCGTGATCCCGAGCCGGGGGGGAGATCGGTCGGCGATACTGATTGTCG
>NZ_BSYI01000073.1 GCF_030270585.1 Paralimibaculum aggregatum | reverse complement strand
TTTCGCGAAAGCCTCGCGGCGGAATAGCGCCGCCCCCGCCGGTCCCGGAGCCGCCCCCCGAAACCCCGCAGGCCGGACGGGGAAGGGGGCAACCGTGGACAACGGCGCGCGCCGCGCAACCCGCGGCGCCAGAGGCGCCCGCCTCGCGCCGGTGCCAGCAGGCGCGCACCGGGCCGCGGTACCGCCCCCCGGAACCTCGCGGGCCGACTCGGGGCAAGGGGGCAGCCGAGGGTATCGGGGCGCGCCGCGCAACCCGCGGCGCCAGAGGCGCCCGGCTCGCTCCGGTGCCGGCAGGCCTGCACCGGGCCGCGGAAACGCCCCGCGAAACCTCGCAGGCCGGACAGGAAAAGGGAGCAGCCGAAGCAACGGCGCGCGCCGCGCAGCCCATGGCGCCTGCGGCGCTCGGCTGGCACCGGCGCGGAGGGCGCGCCTCGTGCCGCGGTACCGCCCCCGGAAATCTCGCAGGCCGGTCGGGGCGAGGGAGCAGCCGCGGGTATCGAGAGACGCCGTGCAACTCGTGGCACCCGAGGCGCCCGGGTTGCGCCGGTGCCGGCAGGCGCGCGCCTGTCCGGGGACCACCACCCGAGACCTCGCATGCCGGTTGTGGCAAGCGGGCAGCCGCGGGTGTCGGGGACTCCGAGCAATCCGCTGCGCCCGCGGCGCTCGGCTCGCACCGGCGCCGGCAGGCGTGCACCGGGCCGCGGGACTGCCTCCCGAAACCTCGCAGGCTGGTTGCGGCATGGGGGCAGCCACGGGAACCGGGGCGCGCCGTACAGTCCGCTACGCCCGCGGCGTTCGGCTCGCGCCGGCACTGGCAGGCGCGCACTTGGCCCGGGGACCGCTCCCCAAAGATCCGCGGGCCGGACGGGGCATGGGGCAGCCGGGGCAACGGGGCGCGCCGCGGAACTCGTGGCGCGGTACCGGCCCCCAAAAATTCGCAGGCCGGTTGAGGCAAGGGGGCAGCCGGAGGGCATCGGGACGGGTCGCGCAGTCCGTGGCTCCCGCGGCGCTCGGCGCGCACCCGCGCCGGCAGGGGCGCACTTGGCCGCGGGACCGTCGATCGCACGGCCGATTGACTGCCGTTGCCGGCGACCCCTGTGGCTCGATGCTGCATTGCCATCTCGGCCCCCGGAGGCGTCCGCGGAGCCGGGAGCCCCCTGGCCGCTCGCTCCGGGCGGTCACGCCCGCGGGGCCCCGCCGCGCTGACCTCCCAAGCCTGCGCCAGGCTTGGGTCTGGGAGCACCCGAAACCCACTGCCGATGGCGTCCAGCGGCCCCGCTGCCCCGCCCCGGCGCAGCCTTCGGAGATGCCGGCGCCGGCGAGGATGTGGCGCGCCTCGCCGAGACGGTCCCGCGTGATCGCGCCGCCGCCGGCGATTGCCGCGCGATCCCGCGATACGCCGGGAACGGCATGGAGCGCGCTCCTGCGGAGTGGCAGGCCCGTCCCGCGCTCCGCGAGGCATGCTCCGCGCCTTGGACGCGCTCACCGCCGGGCTAGCGCCGGATGGCATCGCGTCCCGTCCGGGCCCGCGCGAAGGCGCCGGCCGCCCGCGGCTTCCGGCGCAGGGGATGCCCGCGGCTCGGCATCCACCGGCATCGGCCGCTCGGAGAGGGCGCGGGGCCGTGCGGTGAACGCGCGCGGGCACCGGCGGCAGTCTTCGGGTCCCTGCCCATCATCCATTCCGGCGCGCGGATCGGGCGGCCCGACCGGACGCCCGATCCGCCCCATCCGGGCCGGCTGTCCGGCCGGCAGGACCGCCGGCACAGGCCGGTCCGGCAGCGTCCAGTGCCGCTCGGCGATGGAACGGGTTTCACTCCCCAGCCCGAGCCCCGAGGCATCGCCCGGGAAACCGATGCGAGCCGTCCCGCACCGCGCACCGCGCGGGCGATGCAGCAGGCGGCTGGCCGCCGCAAGGGCGCTGGCCCCGCCGCTGGCGGACCGCTCGATCCCGGAGGGATCGGGCAGGAGGAATGGCGGGCCGCAAGGCCCGCCGCCGCAAGGTCGGAGCCCGGAGGCGGGCGCTCCGTCAGCCACTCCCGAGCCGGGCGCGGGCGGCATCGTCGCGGCGCAGCCGCCAGCGCCGTTCGGAGACCGGCACCCGCCCCGGGATCTCGCCCGGCAGCCGCCCCGCCAGCACCGCGCGCACGTCGCGCAGCACCTCGGGCGCCAGGCGGTAGTACTGGTGGCGCAGGATGCCGTCCCCCGGCGTGCGCGAGACCGCGGCGCAGTCGATCGCCTGCACCCGGTCGGGCAGCGCCTGCATGCTGCGCGGCCCGAGATGGCCGAGCCGGTCGCCCTGGTTCGGCTTGATGTCGGAGAGCGTCAGCGGCCGGTCGTTGCCCGCGTGATAGACCGCGACCCCGCGCGCCAGGTCGAACAGCGGCGCCAGCCAGGTCGCGCGCTCCAGCGCCCGGTCCTCGATGTCGGAGGCCATCAGGAAGGCGGTGTCGAAGACCCGGCGCAGCGGCCGGTCCGCCGCCGCCGCCATCTCGACCAGCGCCTGCAGCGCGTTGCGCAGCGCCCAGTTGCCCATGCTGTGGGCCACCAGGTGCACCCGCTGCAGGCAGCGCTCGGCGCGCGCCAGCCGGTCGAGCCAGTCGAACAGCCGGAGCGCGCAGCGCGCCATCGCCTGGCCCGAGGCGCGGGCCTCCTCGCGGTCGCCGGCATAGGCCCAGCCGAGCCCGTCATCCAGCACCGTGCGGGCATCCGAGGGCCAGGCGAAGGCGAAGACCAGCGGCGCCCGGCCGCGGCGCGCGAGGCTGCCGGTCTCGGGCTCGGTGATTGGCGAGAGATAGGCATCGCTCAGCTCGGCGGCGCGCGCCATGGCGCTCTCGAAGCTGTTGGCGAAGCCGTGGAGATAGACCAGCGCATCGCGCGGATTGCCCCGCATCTCGCGGCGCATGGCGTCGAACAGCCGGGTCGAGCCGGGGATGCCCCGCGGCGCCGCCGGGGTCGGCGCGGTCTCGGGATAGAGCCTTGCCGGCCCGGTCTCGTAGGCCGCGTCGCCGTCGCGCCAGGGATGGCCGCGGCGGGTCACGCGCACCTCGCCGACGCGGTAGCAATAGGGTTTCTCGGCGTTGAAATCGTTGCCGAAGCGGGCCGGGCTTTCGGCCAGCACCCGGCGGTTGGTGCCGAAATAGATCGTGGTCGCAGCCATGGGCGCACCTCGTCGCAGCTCTCTGGGGGGAGTGCGGCGAGCCTAGCCGGCCAAGGTTAGGATCAGGTTTACGAGAATTTTATGCGTTTTCCGCCTGTCTCCGCCGCCGCCGCCGCGCGAGCGCGCCGAGTGCCAGCAGCCCGAGCCCGGCGAGCGGCAGGCTGGCCGGCAGCGGCACCGCGGCGGTGGGGAGATCGCCCTCGAGCCGCAGCGAATCGAAGGCGAGGTCCTCGTCGCCCGCATCCAGGTTGTCGAACCGCACCCGGATGTCGAGCAGCGCGCCATCGGCGATGCTGGCACTGTATTGCGTGAACAGGGCGGTGATCTCGGCGCCGTCGCCGATGCCGTCGAGATCGGTGTCGACCCGGGGCGCGGTGTCGGGCCCGGTGCCGGCGATGCCGAAGATCGGCACGAAGCCGCCGCCATCGAGCTGCGCCTCGATGCGGAAGGCGGTGTCGCCGTCCCAGTCCTCGTCGCCGTTGATGGCATCGGCCTCGGCGACATACCAGGAGAGCGTGAGCCCGGTGAAGCCGGCGATGTCGATGCCGGTCCAGTCGAGCTGCACGCTGTCCGGGCCGCCGGGGACGCTGTCGCTGTCCTGCACGCCGAAATAGCCCTCGCCCTGGCGGTTGCCATAGGCGACGCCGGCGGGCGGGCTCGCGGTGTCCGGCGCGATGCGGCCGAAATAGTCGTAGGTCGCGATGTCGCCGAGATCGTCCGCCGGGCTGGCGACATAGCCGATCGCGGCATCCTCGAAATCCTCGAGCAGGACGATCTCCGCCCCCGCCTGTCCGGCCGCCGCGATCAGCGCCGCCGCCCCGATGATGTGAAACCGTGCCATGTCGCCCTCCCGCCCGAGCTGCCGATGAAGGGCGGAAAACCGGCACTGAAAGGCGCTTATCGCAACGGTTTCTCCCTGGCATCGAAGACGAAGCCGAGCAGGTTGAGCAGGAGCTGCGCCGCGAGGATCTGGGTCGAGCCGGTGGGGTCGTGGTCCGGCGCCACCTCGACGAGGTCGATCCCCACCACGTCGCAGCGCCGGGCCGCGAGCTGCAGCACCTCGAGCACCTCGTAATAGAGGAAGCCGCCATGGCTGGGGGTGCCGGTGCCCGGCGCGATCGAGGGGCAGAAGGCGTCGATGTCGATGGTGATGTAGAGCCGCCCCTCGGGGATCCGCGCCGCCACGCCCTCGGCCCCGAGGCGCCGCGCCTGGCGCACCGAGAGGATGTCGGCGCCGCGCGCCCGGGCATCCGCATAGCCCTCCCGCGCGGTGGAGGAGACGTTGCGGATGCCGAGCTGCGTCAGCCCGCTCACCCAGGGCTTCTCGGCGGCGCGGCGCATCGGGTTGCCATGGCCGCGGGTGACGCCGTGGCGGCTGTCGACGAAATCGAGATGCGCGTCGATCTGCAGCAGGTGGAAGGGCTCGGTGCCCTCGAAGGCCTCGATGCAGGGGATGTTGACCGAATGGTCGCCGCCGATCACCACCGGCAGCGCGCCGGCGCCGCGGATCGCCTCGACCCCGGCGCGGATGTTGGCATGGCTCGCCAGCGTGTCGGTATGCACGATGTCGGCATCGCCGATATCGACGATGCGCACCTCGGGGCCGAGATAGACCCGGTCGTCCTCGTGGTCATAGGCCCCGGCATGGCCGAAGGCGAAGAGGGTCGAGGCCTCGCGCACCCCGCGCGGGCCCTGCCGCGCCCCGGCGCGCCACTGCGTGCCGGCGTCGAAGGGCGCGCCGAGGATCGCCACATCGGCGTCGATCGCCGACCAGTCCGGCTGCCAGGGCCGCTTGGCGAAGGTCGCGATGCCGACGAAGGGCAGATCCAGCCGCCCGCTCTCGTAGCCATGCCCGGCCATCTCAGCGCTCCTCGAAGGCGAGGCGCAGGCCGAGGCCGCAGAAGATCGCGCCGGCGACCCGGCCCTGCCAGCGCAGCACCGCCGGGTTGCGCCGCAGCAGCCCGCCGATGCCGCCGGCCGAGAGCGCCACCGCCAGCGTGCTCACCAGCCCCATGGCGACGAAGAGCATCCCCAGCACCAGCAGTTGCAGCGCCACCGCGCCCGCCGCGGGATCGACGAATTGCGGCAGGAAGGCGAGGAAGAACAGCGCCGATTTCGGGTTCAGCACCTCCGCCAGCACCGCCTGCCGGAACGCCCGCCCGGGCGCGAGGCCGCCCGCGGCGCCGGGCAGCGCGGCCCCGGCGCGCTCGCGGAACGCCCGGATCCCGAGATAGACGAGATAGGCGGCGCCGAGATACTTCACCACCGCGAACAGCGTCGCCGAGGCCAGCACCACCGCCGAGATCCCCACCACGGCGAAGACCGTGTGCACGAGATCGCCGACCGCGATGCCGAGCGCCGTGGTCATCCCGGCCCGGGTGCCGGAGCCGGCGGCGCGGGCCAGGGTCAGCAGCGTCGCCGGGCCGGGCAGGAAGACGAAGCCGGTCAGGATGGCGAGATAGGCAAGCAGCGTTGCGGGGTCGATCATGCGGGCCTCCCAGGATGCGCGCCCCAGAAGGACAGTTCCGGCCCCCGGCGGTCAAGCCCCCCGGCCACCGCCCGGCGGCCGCCCGATCCGGCCGCAGCCCACGGCTCGAGCGCCCGGCGCGCCACACACCGGCGCGCCGCCGCCTCGCCGCCGTACAGCCGGTCCCGCCACCGCCGCCGTACAGCCGGTCCCGCCACCGCCGCCGCACGGCCGGTCCCGCCACCGCCGCCGCACAGCCGGTCCCGCCGCCTCTGCCGCACGGCCGGTCTCGCCGCCTCCGCCGCACAGCCGGTCCCGCCGCCTCCGCCGCACAGCCGCTCCCGCCGCCTCTGCCGCACGGCCGGTCCCGCCGCCGCCGCCGCACGGCCGATCCCGCTCCCGCTGCGCAGCCGGTCCCGCCGCCCCGCCGCCCGGAGCATTCGGAGGGTTGGGTGCACCCGGCGCGGGCAGAGCGCAAGGGGCACTCGGGGTGGCAACGCGCGCAGGGCAGATCGGATCACTCGGGGGGGAAATGAGGCGGACGGGCGCGTAGGGCGCACAGAGTGAACGGGGCGTTCGGAGGCGGACGGGTACCCGTGGCCGCTCGAGGCGAGCGCGGGGGTGCGCGACGGCGGCTTACCGCCCGGCCTGCCCCGGCCGCAGCGCGGGGAGGTGATGGCGATCTGCTGACCCCGTGGCTCTCGCGCGGCCGGTCCTGTCGCCGCAGCCCTTTCGCTGGCCCTCGTCCGGTACGGCGGCATTCCCGGGCGAGTACCGCGCAGGCCCTGCGCTGGACGATCCCGTCTTGGCGGCATTCGAGCCAATGTTCGGAAGAGGCTGGAACGCGCGCATCCGCCCGATGGACAGCGCCGAGTTCCCGCCGCCGCGGTGCCCGGTGCGTTCGTGGCGCTCGAGGCGGGCAAAGCGCGTGGGGCGCTCGGGGTGGTAACGCGCGCAGGGAAGCTCGGATCACTGCGGTGGCATTGAGGCGGACAGGCGCGTAGGGCGCTCAGAGTGATCGTGGCATTCGGAGGCGGGCGGGGTACCCTCGGCCACTCGAAGTGAGCGCGGGGGTGCGCGATGGAGGCATGCCGCCCGGTCCGTCTCGGCCGCAACGCGGGTAGGTGATGGCCTCGAGCAGACCCTGTGGGCGTCTCGCGGCGGGTTCCGTTGCCGGAGCCGCCGCGCCGGCTCTCGTCTGGCGCGGCGGCATTTGTGGGCGGGCTTCGTGCAGGCCCGGCGGCGGCCGAGCTGTTGATGGGGGCGTTCGGGGTCACGTACGGCGGTGCCGTGGGGGTGAGCGGGGAGACTTCCGGCGTCGCGCGGCCCGACTCGGTTGCCGGCTCGGGCCGGGCTGGCCTGTGACTGCCCTTGCGGTGCGGAGAGGTCGGGAGATGGGCCGCCCGGCTCGGGCGATGCCGGTGCGGTCGCCCGGCAGGCGGAGGATCGCGCCACGCAAGCGGAGGATCGCGCCCTGCGGACCGGCGATCCCGTGGCGGCGTGGTCCGGATGGGGTCTTCGTGCGCGGGGCGGGGAGAGGGCGGTGCCTCGGGGCCCGTCGCCGGGGCCGGGTCGGCGGCCGGCCGGGGCCGGGGTGGCGGCGTGCCGCTGCTGGCGGCGCCGGTGCCGCGCACCTCGGCGGGGCGACGGGGGCCGGTCGCCCTGGCGCAGGTGGTCGTAGGAGGGGGGCGAAGCGTGGAGGCCGAAGCCTAGCAGACGGGGCCTGGGGCCGGGGCCGGAGAGGGCGCGCCGCGGCGGGCGCGCCCGGGGCGGCTCAGAGCCGCTCGATGGCGAGGGCGATGCCCTGGCCGCCGCCGATGCACATGGTGATGAGGCCCCTGCGCCCGCCGGTGCGCTCGAGCTCGGCCAGCGCCTTCAGCACCAGGATCGCGCCGGTCGCGCCGATCGGGTGGCCGAGGGCGATGGCGCCGCCATTGGGGTTGACCCTGGCGGTGTCGAGCCCGAGCCCCTTGTTGACCGCGCAGGCCTGCGCCGCGAAGGCCTCGTTCGACTCGATCACGTCGAAATCGTCCTTGCCGAGCCCGGTGCGCTCGAACAGCCGGGTCACCGCCGGCACCGGGCCGATGCCCATCACCTCCGGCCGCACCCCGGCATGGGCATAGCCGAGGATCCGCGCCCGCGCCTTGCGCCCGGCCTTCTCGGCGCTCCCGGCATCGGCGAGGATCAGCGCCGCGGCGCCGTCATTGATGCCGGAGGCGTTGCCCGGCGTCACGCTGCCGTCCTTGCGGAACGCCGCGCGCAGCTTGGCGAGGGCCTCGACGGTGGTGTCGGGCTTGGCGTGCTCGTCGGTGTCGAAGACGATCTCGCCCTTGCGGGTCTTGATCGTGAAGGGCTCGATCTGGCTCTTGAAGCGGCCCCCGGCGATGGCGGCGCCGGCGCGCTTCTGGCTCTCCACTGCGAAGGCGTCCTGCTCCTCGCGGCTGATCTGGTGCTCGGCGGCGACGTTCTCGGCGGTGACGCCCATATGCCCGGTGCCGAACGGGCAGGAGAGCGCGCCGATCATCATGTCGGTCATCGCGGTGTCGCCCATCTTCTGGCCGAAGCGGGCGGACTGCATGGCATGCGGGCTGCGCGACATCGCCTCGGCGCCGCCGGCCAGCGCATAGTCGGCATCGCCGAGGGTGACCGCCTGGAAGGCCGAGACGATGGCCTGCGCGCCGGAGCCGCAGAGCCGGTTGACGTTCATCGCCGGGGCGGTGTCGGGCACGCCGGCCTCGATCGCCGCGACGCGGGAGAGATACATGTCCCGCGGCTCGGTGTTGATCACGTGGCCGAAGACGACATGGCCGATCTCGGCGCCATCGACGCCGCTGCGGGCGAGCGCGGCGCGCGCCACATGGGCGGCGGTGGCGGTGGGCGGCGTGCCGGCAAGGCTGCCGCCGAAGGTGCCGATGGCGGTGCGGGCACCATCGAGGATCACGACGTCTCGGGACATTAGGGGGCTCCTCCGTCTTGTTTGGCGGCAAGGCTAGGCGCCGGCGCCGCGCTGCACAAGCGGCCGGGGTGTCGCGGCCCGGCCGCGCGCCGGAGCGGGGTGTCGCGGCCCGGCCGCGCGCCGGAGCGGGGTGTCGCGGCCGGACCGCGCGCCGGAGCGGGGCCGGAGCGGGCACGATGGCAGGCACCGAAGCGGGCCTCGCGGGGCCGGAACAGAGACAGCCACAGGGGCCGGAAAAGGATCGGATCGGTGGCCGGGACTGGAGGCGGACCGCGGGAAGGTTCAAGGGCCGGAGCAGGCCGGAACAGAGCCCTGTGCGGGGCCGGTATGGGAGCCGCGTCGTCGGCAGGCACAAGGGCCGGAACGGGCCGAAGGGAAGCCGGTACGGGAGCCGGGCCGCGGGTAGGCAAGAGGACCGGCGGGGCTGGAGCAGAGGTCGGAGCGGGGACGGGAGCCGCGTCCCAGGCGGGCACAAAGGCTGGAGCCGGCTGGAACAGTGGCCGGCGCGGGGTCGGGCCTGGCGACGGAGTGGGGCCGGAGCGGAGCGGCGCGGCTGGCGGGCCGGGGTCGGGCCGGGCGCTGGAGCGGGGCCGGAGCGCAGCGGCGCGGCTAGCAGGCCGGGGGCGGGCCGGGCGCTGGAGCGGGACGGGCCGGGCGCAGGGGCTTGGCCCGGCGCAGGGGCGGGGCCGGGTCGGGCGCCGGCGCGGGGGGCGGCGGGATCCGCGGGCCGGGGGCGGGCAGAAGAAAGCCCCGCGCGGGCGGTCCGCGCGGGGCTCGGGGTTTCGCTGCCGGGGCCGCGGCCCGGGGCGGCCGGATCAGCGGATCCAGACCTCGACGCGGCGGTTGGCGACGCGGCCGGCGAAGGTGGTGTTGCAGCCCACCGGGGTCAGCTCGCCATAGCCCTGCACCGTGATGTTGGCGCCGGAGAAGTCGGCCGAGCCGGCCTCGTTGATCACCGCCTCGTTCATGGTGAAGAGCACGCCCTGGGCGCGGCGGGTGGCGAGCGCCCGGTTCAGTTCGAACTGGCCGATCGAGTCGGTGAAGCCGACCAGGATGATCTCCTTGCCGTCATACTTGCCGGCGATGATGTCGCGGGCGAAGCGCTCGGCATCGCGCTGCGACTGGGCGGTGAGCTGCGACGAGCCCGGCGTGAAGCGGAAGGTGGTGGAGAGCCGCTCGGCATCGCGGAACTCGGTGAGCATCTCCCGCATCAGCGGCAGCGAGAACTCGTCCTCGGCGACGATCGCATGGGTCAGGCGCAGGCCCTGCTCGCGCAGGCTCTGGCCCTCGGGCACCAGGCTGATGAAGCCGGCATCCTCGACGAAGGGCGCGGCATTGTCCGACAGCGCGAACTTCACCAGGTTCTCGGCGTGGATCGTGCTCTGCCGGTCGGTGGTGTAGAGGTAGAGCCGGCGGGCGAGGGGGTATTCCTCGGCCTTGATGGCGAAGGTGGTCGGGTAGGAGAGCAGGCCGCATTCGAGGCGCACCGGCACCACGCGGCTGGCGCGGGCATAGGCGAAGCCGACGAAGCCGATGCCGTCCGGGTCCTGCGCGACGCTGTCGGAAAGCTCGTTGGGGTCCGCGAAGCTGAGCGCGTCGGCGCCGATCTCGGCGCCGTTCGGCGCCAGCACCAGGCTGCGGAAGGTGTCGAAGGTGCCGGAGCCGGCGTCGCGGGCATAGACGTTGATCGGCCGGTCGCTGCCGCCGAGCTCGGACCAGTTGGTGATCTGGCCGGAGAACACCCCGGCGATCTCGGCCAGCGAGATCGAGGACAGCGGGTTGTCCTGGTGGGTGATGATGATCACGCCGTCCAGCGCCACCACGTTCTCGCGCTCGGAGTTGCGCGGATCGGGGATGCCGGCGGCGCCGAGCAGCGCCACCTCGTCGTCCTGGATCGGGCGCGAGGACATGCCGATCGCGGCGGTGCCGTCGGCCAGCGCGGCATAGGCGGTGCCCGAGCCCAGCGCGGCGAGCTCGATGGCGGCCATCTCCTCGCCGTTCGGGTGGACGATGCGCAGCGTCGAGCGGTTCTCCTCGTCGCCCGGCTCGCGCACGAGGTCGGCGTCGAGCGTGTAGGTGTAGCCCTCGACCAGCGCCGGCATCAGCGCCGAGCCGATGGCGTTGGAGCCGTAGATGCCGAACTCCGCCCCGAAGAGCAGGTTGGCCGGGCAGGCCTCGCCCTCGCAGGTGACCTGGAAGACGTCGATCTCGAGCCGGCCCAGCCGGGTCTCGAGCACGTAGCGTTCGCCGTCGAAATCGACCAGCTCGCCGCGCAGCTGCGTGAACCCGTCGAAGGATTTCAGAACGATGGTTTTGTCGCCCTGATCCTGGGCGTGCGCGAGCCCGCCGAACATAAGCGCCGCCGCGACGGCCCCCCCGATACCAAACCGCGTGATCCGCATTGCTACTCCCCTCGTTCGCGTCTCTTCAACCGTCGCCGCGTCTGACGTTCTTATCTGCTCGACAGCACGATGTCGCGCACAACGGTATCGTCCAGCCGGTTGCCGTAATCCTTCACCTCGTCGCAGGCGAGGGCGCCGATCAGCCCCCTGCGTTCGCGCGCCATGACCCCGCGCGTGCTGCGGATCACCCGGTAGACGGGGGCGGCCCAGCGACCGTTGCCGCAGGTCTCGGTGGCGCCGATGCGGCGGCGCGAGGTGAAGTCGACCAGCAGGTTGATGACTTCCGGCGCGGTCGAGCCGCGCACGTAATGGGTGTAGATCCGCACCGCCGAGCCGACACCGTCGACCGGGTCGTGCTGCATCAGGTAGCCGCCGGCATGGCGCCGCGCCTCGCCCTGGCTGCCGGGGTTCTCCGGGCGCAGGTGATCGTCGGACCAGAAGCTCTGGCCCGAGCGGATCGCGTGCAGCTCCAGCGTCACCGGGCTGTCCCAGGCGAGCGCGACGCGGACGATGCGGTTGGTGTCGGAGAACTGGATGTCGAGGTTCTGGCTCTTGCCGTCCGGGAAGCGGAGCGTCGCCGGCATCGAGGAGGTGAAGCCCGGCACGTCGATCAGCGCCTTGTGGTCGTCGCCGACGCGGGCGGCGAAGGCGATGCCCTGCAGCTCGAGCACCACGATATCGCCGACATAGCAGGGCGCGTCCACGGTCACCGTGGTCACCGCGCTCGGCTTCGGATGGATGTTGAGCATCGGCGGCACGGTGCACTCGTCGCTGGCCGGGGTCAGGCCGGCGAAAGCGGGGCCCTCCTCGGGCGCGACGGTGGCCGGCAGGCCGGTCTCCGGGTCGACCGCCGGGGCGTCCGGGTCGAAGCGCACGCCGCCGGGCAGGGTCAGCGCGGTGTCCTCCTCGCTGCGCGGGGCGATCGGCGAGGGCGCGGCGCGGGTCGCCGCCGGCACGATCACCAGCGCGCCGCTGCCGAGGCTGCGGACATTGCCGAGGCCGCTCTCCGGCGTCACCAGCGCGATGCGGCCGCTCTCCTCGAAGGCCATGCTGGGCGCCGGGGCGCGGGCGATGCGGCTGTCGAGCCCGGACGGGTCGCCGCCGAACTGCGGCAGGCCGGGGCTGTCGAAGCTGTCCGGGTTGCGGTTGACCTGGGCGAGGCCGAAGCTCGCCGCCGGGCGGAAGCCGCCGGGGCCGGCGCGGTGCACCGGGTCGGATTCGCCGATCGGCGCCGCGGCGAGCTCGGAGACCCGGTCGAGGCCCTGGCCGGGCAGGCGCGGGCGCAGCATGCCGATGCCGGCGCGGCGCACCTCCGGCTCCTG
>NZ_BSYI01000072.1 GCF_030270585.1 Paralimibaculum aggregatum | reverse complement strand
CGCGCTCATCGCCCTCGCCGCCCCGGCGGGCGCGGCGCCGCAGCGGGTCGTCTCGATGAACCTCTGCACCGACCAGCTGGCGCTGATGCTCGGCGCTCCGGGGCAGCTGGTCTCGGTCTCGGCCTGGTCGGCGCGGCCGAGCGCCTCCGACCTGGCCGAGCAGGCCGCGCGCCTGCCGCTCAACCGCGGCGGCGCCGAGCAGGTCTATACCCTGCGCCCGGATCTCGTGCTGGCCGGCGCCTTCACCAACCGCGCCTCGGTGGCGCTGCTGCGCCGGCTGGGGCTGCGCGTCGAGGTGTTCCCGCCGGCGCGCTCCTTCGCCGAGCTGCGCGAGAGCATCGCGCGGATGGGCCGGCTGCTCGGGCGCGAGGACGCCGCCGCCGCGCTCGACGCCGCCTTCCTGGCCGAGCTCGCCGCGCTGCGCGCCCGCGCCGGCCGCCTCGCGCGGCGCGGCGCCGCCTTCCACTACCCCAACAGCTACACCTCCGGTACCGACACGCTGGCGCACGAGATCATGGAGAGCGCCGGGCTCGACAACGCCGCCGCCAGGCTCGGGCTGGCCGGCGTCGCGCGCCTCGGGCTCGAGCGGCTGGTGATGCTGCGGCCCTTCCTGATCCGCACCGAGACGCTCTCCGGCGCCGCCACCGGGCGCTCCTACGAGCCGGCGCGCCATCCCGCCCTCGCCGAGGTGGCGGCGGCGGCCGGCGGCGCGGTGCTGGCGGAGCGCTGGCAGGTCTGCGGCACGCCCTTCGTGACGCGGGCCATCGCGGCCCTGCTCGCGGCGCGCGAGGGCTCAGGCGGGGAGCGCGGCGGGGGCGGCGAGGGCGAATAGCCCGGTGACGTCGAGATGCGCCTCGAGATGATCGGCGAGCGCATCGAGCGTCGTCTCCACCTCCCGCTCGTAGGCGAGCCCCGACGCCGCCCCGCCCAGCGCCGCGAGGAAGGCGCCCCGGAAGCCGTCGGCGGCGAAGAGCCCGTGCAGGTAGCTCCCCATCGCCCGGCCGCAGGGCGAGACCGCGCCCTCCGGCGCGCCGGCGATCTCGAGGAAGGGCCGGGCGCGGTCCGGTCCCTCGGTCCGCCCGATATGGATCTCGTAGCCCCGCACCGCGGTGCCGCTCGCGGGGTGGCGGCCGCAGACCTCGGCGAGCCGCTTCTCCGGGGTCATCACCGTCTCGACATCAAGCAGGCCCAGCCCCTCCGAGACCCCGGGCGCGCCCTCGATGCCCGCCGGATCGGCCACCCGCCGGCCGAGCATCTGGTAGCCGCCGCAGAGCCCGAGCACCCGCCCGCCGCGGCGCCAGTGGGCGGCGATGTCGATGTCCCAGCCCTCGGCGCGGAGCTGCGCGAGATCGCCGCGAGTCGACTTGGTGCCGGCGAGGATCACCAGATCCGCCGCCGGGATCGCGCGGCCCGGCGGCACCAGCTCGAGGCTCACGCCCGGTTCCAGCTTCAGCGGGTCGAGATCGTCGAAATTGGCGATGCGCGCGAGCATCGGCACCGCGATACGCAGACCGCCGGGGCGCGGCGCGGCGGCGAGGTCGAGCGCATCCTCGGCCGGCAGGCGCGCGGCGCCGGCGAACCAGGGCACGACGCCGAAGCCCGGCCAGCCGGTGCGCGCGGCGATCTCCCGGTAGCCGCCGTCGAAGAGCCGCGGATCGCCGCGGAAGCGGTTCACCAGGAAGCCGCGGATCATCGCCCGGTCGGCCGCATCCAGCACCGCCGCGGTGCCGACGAGCTGCGCGATCACGCCGCCGCGGTCGATATCGCCGGCCAGCACCACCGGCACCGCCGCGGCCCGCGCAAAGCCCATGTTGGCGATGTCTCCGGCGCGCAGGTTGATCTCCGCCGGCGAGCCCGCGCCCTCCACCAGCACGAGATCGGCCGTGGCCGCCAGCCGGCCGAAGCTCTCCAGCACCGGCGCCAGCAGCCGCGGCTTCTCCGCGCCATAGGCCCCGGCGCCGAGCGCCCCGAGGCGGCGGCCCTGCACGATCACCTGCGCACCGGTCTCGCTCTCGGGCTTCAGCAGCACCGGGTTCATGTGCACCGAGGGCGCCAGCCCCGCGGCGCGGGCCTGCAGCGCCTGCGCCCGGCCGATCTCGCCGCCATCCGCGGTGACGGCGGCATTGTTCGACATGTTCTGCGGCTTGAAGGGGGCGACCGAGAGGCCGCGCCGCCGCGCCGCCCGGCAGAGCCCGGCGACCAGCAGCGACTTGCCGACATTGGAGCCGGTGCCCTGCAGCATCAGGGCGCGGGCGTCTCGCGTGCTCACCGGAGCCCCGGGGTGAAGATCGCCCCCGTCGCGAAGGCCGGCGGCATCTCCAGCCCCGGCGGATCGGCGCGCGCGCCGGCCCGCGCGCCCGGCAGGTTGCCCGCTGCGGCGAGCTCGGCGCGGCCGAGCGCGGTCTCGACCACCAGATGCCGCGCCGCCCCCGGCCGGGCGCCGGCGATGGCGGCATGGGCGGTGGCCCAGCCCTGCCCCGCCGCAGCGGCCAGCGCGGGATCGGTGCCGCGCAGCGTGACGCGCGCCTCCGCCCGGCCGAAGCCGAGATCGTGCCGCGGCTGGCCGGCGCCGCCCGGCAGCAGCGCCTCGGTGTCCGGCCCGAGCGGGGTCACCGCCGCCGGCCCCGGCGCGCCGAGCCGCACCCGCGGCAGCACCAGCAGGATGCGCTCCGGCCCGTCCGCCGGGGCCCAGGCGAAGGCGCGGGTGCCCTTCGGCACGGCCAGCCGCAGCGCGGCGCCCGGCAGGATCGCCTCGATGCGGTCGGCGCCCCGGCGCAGCTCCAGCGCCGCGCCCGGCGCGCGGCCCACCGCCGCCGCCGCGCCGTGCAGGCCGAGCGACCAGACCCCGCGGGCGCGCTCCAGCGTCCCGGCGATGAAGCCGAGGATCTCCACCGGCTCCCAGGGCAGGCGGCGCAGCGCCAGGCCGAGCGCGTCGGCGCGCACCGGCAGGCGCCCCCAGATCTCCTGCCGCCAGGCCTCCGGCGCGTCGCGCCAGGCGGCGACCTCGTCGCCGGAGCGGGCGCAGCCGCGGCAGAGCCCGGTCTCCGCATCCATCTCGCAGATCCCGATGCAGGGGCTGGCGGGCAGCGGCTGGCGCGGGGGCGCGGCGGCGTCGGAGGCGGTCATCTCAGAACTCCACGCCGGGCTGCGCCTTCACGCCGGAGCGGAAGGGATGCTTGACCAGCGTCATCTCGGTCACCAGATCGGCGGCCTCGACCAGCGCCTCGGCGGCGTTGCGCCCGGTCAGCACGACATGCGTCGTCGGCGGCTTCTCGGCGCGCAGGAAGGCCAGCACCTCGTCGAGGTCGAGATAGCCGTAGCGCAGCGCGATGTTGATCTCGTCGAGCAGCACCATGCGGATCTCCGGGTCGCGGATCAGCCGCTTGGCAGTCTCCCAGCCGGCGGCGGCCATCGCCATGTCGCGGGCCTTGTCCTGGGTGACCCAGGTGAAGCCCTCGCCCATGGTGTGGAAGGCGCAGAGATCGGCGAAATGCGCCGCGATCAGCCGCCGCTCGCCGGTCTCCATGCCGCCCTTGATGAACTGCACCACGGCGCAGCGCATGTCCTGCGCGATGCAGCGGAAGATCATCCCGAAGGCGGCGGAGGACTTGCCCTTGCCCTTGCCGGTATGGACGATCACCAGCCCGCGCTCCTCGGTCTTGGTGGCCATGATCTTCTCCCGCGCGGCGGCCTTCTTGGCCATCTTCCGCGCATGGGCCTCGAGATCCTCGGTCATCGGCTGGGGCTCCTTGTGTCGGTGTGGGGGGCGGCGAGGGCGGCGAGCCGGTCGCGGACGGAGTTCGCGCGCGGCCGCCAGAGCCCGCGCTCGATCGCCTCGCCGAGCCGCGCCGCGATCTCGCGCAGCGCCGCCGGGTTGGCCTCGGCGAGGAAGGCGCGGGTGTCGTCGTCGGCCAGATAGGCATCGTGCACCAGCTCGAAATGGTGGTCGGCGACGGCATGGGTGGTGGCGGCGAAGGCGAAGAGATAGTCCACCGTCGCGGCCATCTCGAAGGCGCCCTTGTAGCCGTGGCGCCTGACCCCGGCGATCCATTTCGGGTTGACCACCCGGGCGCGGACGACGCGGCCGACCTCCTCGGCCAGGGTGCGGATCACCGGGCGCTCGGGGCGCGAATGGTCGGCGTGATAGACCGCCGGCGCGGCGCCGCTGAGATGCTCGACGGTGGCCGCCATGCCGCCCTCGAACTGGTAGTAGTCGTCGCTGTCCAGCAGGTCGTGCTCGCGGTTGTCCTGGTTCTGCACCACCGCCTCGGCCTCGGCGAGCCTTGCCGCCAGCCGGTCCCGCGCCGGGGTGCCCTCGGCGCCCTGGCCATAGGCATGGCCGCCCCAGTCGAGCCAGGTCTCGGCGAGATCGGCGCGCGATTCCCAGAGCCGCTCGTCGATCAGCGCCTGCAGCCCGGCGCCGTAGGCCCCCGGCTTCGCGCCGAAGACGCGGTAGCCGGCGCGCGCCTCCGGATCGGCCGCGCCCTCGGCGGCGAGCCGTGCCCGCTCGGCCCGGTAGCGCGCGGCAGCGGGGTTCTCCGCCGCCGGCTCGTCGAGCGCCATTACCGCCCGGGCGGCGCTGTCGAGCAGGTCGATCTGCCCCGGGAAGGCGTCGCGGAAGAAGCCGGAGATGCGCAGCGTGACATCCACCCGCGGCCGGCCCAGCACCTCGAGCGGCAGGATCTCGAAGCCGGTCACCCGCCGCGAGGCGCCGTCCCAGCGCGGCCGCACCCCCATCAGCGCCAGCGCCTGGGCGATGTCGTCGCCGCCGGTGCGCATGTTGGCGGTGCCCCAGGCGGTGAGCGCGATGGCGCGCGGCCAGTCGCCCTGCTCCTGGGCATGGCGCTCGGTGAGGCGCTGCGCCGAGGCCCAGCCGAGCGCCCAGGCCGCCGGGGTCGGCACCGCGCGGGTGTCCACCGAGTAGAAGTTGCGCCCGGTCGGCAGCACGTCGGGCCGCCCGCGGGTCGGCGCGCCGGACGGCCCCGGCGGCACGAAGCGCCCGTCGAGCCCGGCCAGCAGCCCCGCCATCTCGGCCGGGCCGGAGGCGCGCAGGGCGGGCCGCAGCCGCGCCTCGACCTCGCCGATCACCGCCGCCGAATGCGCGCCCGGCGGCGGGGCCTGCCCGGCCAGCAGCCGGGCGGCGAGAAGCTCCAGCCGCTCCACCGTGTCGCCGGCCGAGCGCCAGGCATCGCCGGTGAGCCCCGCCAGCACCGCCGGCCGCGGCCCCTCCCAGGGCGCGGACATCGCGCAGTCCAGCGGGTCGAACTCCTCGCCCCAGAGCCCGAGATCGCGGGCCAGCGCCCGGATCAGCGAGGCGCTCGCGCCGCGGTCGCGCCCGCGCGGCAGCCGCGCCAGCGCCGCCAGCAGATCGGTCTCGAGCCGCCCCGCCGGGGCCTCGCCGAAGACATGCAGCCCGTCGCGGATCTGGCTCTCCTTCAGCTCGCAGAGGAACTCGTCGAGCTTGCGCAGCCGGCTGTCGGCATCGTCCTCCGCCGCAATCCCGGCATCGCGGTCGATCCCGGCCCGTTCGGTCAGCGCCAGGATCTCGCGGCGCAGATGCGCGAGCCGCCGGGCATCGACCCCGGCCGCCTCGTAATACTCGTCCACCAGCGCCTCGAGATCGCGCAGCGGGCCATAGGTCTCGGCCCGGGTCAGCGGCGGGGTCAGGTGATCGAGGATCACCGCCTGCGCGCGGCGCTTGGCCTGCGTGCCCTCGCCCGGATCGTTGACGATGAAGGGATAGAGATGCGGCATCGGCCCGAGCACCGCCTCGGGAAAGCACGCCTCCGAGAGCGACACCGCCTTGCCCGGCAGCCATTCGAGATTGCCATGCTTGCCGAGATGCACCACCGCCTGCGCGCCGAACTGCTCGCGGAGCCAGATGTAGAAGGCGAAATAGCCGTGCGGCGGCACCAGGTCGGGGCTGTGATAGGTCTCCGCCGGGGCGATGTTGTAGCCGCGCGCCGGCTGCACCCCGAGCACCGCATTGCCGAAGCGGTGCAGCGCGAGGCGGAAGGCGCCCTCCGCGACGAAGGGATCAGCCTCCGGCGGCCCCCAGCGCCCGGTCACCGCCTGCCGCACCGGCTCCGGCAGCCAGGCGAAGGCCGCGCGGTAATCGGCCAGCGCCAGCGCCTCGCCGCCGGTCCGCGGGCCGGCGGCATTGGTCGGCCCGGCGGTGACCTGCGCCATCAGCGCGGCGCCGTCCGCCGGCGCGCCCGCGATGCCGTAGCCCGCCGCCGCCAGCGCCTGCAGCACCCCCGCCGCCGAGGCCGGCGTGTCGAGCCCGACGCCGTTGCCGAGCCGCCCGTCGCGGTTCGGATAGTTGGCCAGCACCAGCGCCAGCCGCCGCTCGGCCCGCGGCGTGGCGGCCAGCCGCACCCAGCCCGCCGCCAGCCTCGCCGCGAAGGCGATGCGGCCGGGCTCCGGGCGATAGCCGAGGATCGGGCACTCGGTGGCGACGTCGCGGCGCAGCTCGCCCTTGAAGGCCACGGCGCGGGCAAGAATGCGCCCGTCGACCTCCGGCAGCGCCACGTTCATCGCGATGTCGCGCGCGCCGAGCCCGCGGTCTGCCGCCGCCCAGGCGGCACGGTCGGCGCCGGAGAACACCACCTGCAGCACCGGCGCGCCGGGGGCGTCGAGCGGGGTGGGCGTGCGCCCCTCCGGCCCGGCCTCCACCGCGCCGACGGCGAAGCTCGTCGCGTTCAGCACCACCGCGGGCGGCGCCTCGGCGAACAGCGCCGCGAGGGTCGCCGCCGAGACCGCCTCCTTGAGCGAGGCGACGAAGACCGGCAGCGGGTTCAGGCCCTCCGCCGCGAGCGCATCGGCCAGCGCATCCACCGGCGCGAGCCCGCCGCCCTGCAGCAGCGCGCGGTAGAACACCACCGCCGCCACCGGCCGCCCCGGCACCCAGCGCGCGCGCAGGCCGTCGAGATCGCCGACGCGGCCGCCGCCCAGCCAGGCCGCGGGCAGATAGACCCCGGCGCGCAGCAAGGGCGCCGCCGCCGGCGGGCGCGGGCCGGCGCCGATCAGATGCGCGCAGTGGCGCAGAAACGTCTCGGCATTGCCCGGCCCGCCCTCGACGAGGCAGGTCCTGAGCGCCTCCCAGTCCCCGGCGCCCGCCGCCGATAGCCGCGCCAGGTCCGGGTCAGGCCGGTCATCGCCCGGCAGCGCCACGAAGCGCACGCCGGCGGGGCCGAGCCGGGCGCAGCACTGCTCGATGCCATAGGCCCAGTAGCCCTCGCCGCCGAGGATGCGCGCCACCACCAGCCGCGCCTTCGAAAGCGTCGCATCGAGATAGAGGTCCACCGAATAGGGGTGGCGCAGCCAGTCGAGCCGGGCGAGGCGAAGCGAGGGCGCGCCCGGCCCCAGCCGCGCCTGCGCCTCGGCCAGCGCCGCGAGCTCGCTGTCATTGGCCGAGATCACCACGATATCGGCGGGGGACTGGCCGGGATCGACCGGCTCGGTGCCGTCGCCGACCTCGCCCTGCTGCGCGAGGAGGAGATGCATCCGCGGCTCAGGCGGTCTCGGCCGGCGCCGGGGCCGGCGCGGCGGTCAGCATCGCGGCCAGCGCGGCGGCGTCGATCCCGGCCTCGGCAATCGCGACAAGGCGCGTGGCACGGGCCTCGCCCGGGGCGAAGGGGCGGTCGTAATGGGTCGCGACCCGCGGCCCCACGGCCTGCAGCACGAGGCGCATCGGCTTGCCCGCGACCGCCGCGAAGCCCTTCACCCGCAGCAGTGCATGGGCGCGGATCGCCGCCTCGACGCGGGCCGCCAGCGCCGCCGGGTCGGCGATCTCGGGCAGCTCCAGCACCACGCTCTCGAAGGCGTCGTGGCCGTGATCGTCGTGGTAGTGATGGTGCCCGCCGTGCTCGCCATGCCCGCCGTGCCCGTCGTGGTGATCGTCGTGGTCGTCGTGATGGTGGTGGCGGTCGTGATGCGGCGCCCGGCGGGCCGCGAGATCGTCCTCGGCGCCGATGCCGAGGCCGAGCACCACCTCCGGCGCCGCCGCGCCGTGGCGCGCCTGCACCACCCGCACGCCGGGCCGGGCGGCGGCCGCGAGCCGGGCCGCCACGGCCCCGGCCTCGGCAGCGGCGAGAAGGTCGGTCTTGTTCACCAGCACGAGATCGGCGCAGGCCAGCTGGTCCTCGAAGAGCGCCGAGAGCGGGGTGGCGTGGGACAGCCGGTCGTCGGCGGCGCGCTGGCGGTCGACCGCGCCCTCGTCGGCGGCGAAGCGGCCCTCGGCCAGCGCCTTGCCGTCGACCACCGCGACGACGCCGTCCACGGTGACGCGGGTGCGGATGTCGGGCCAGTCGAAGGCGCGCACCAGCGGCTGCGGCAGCGCCAGACCCGAGGTCTCGATCACGATATGGTCGGGCACCGGGTCGAGCGCCAGCAGCGCCTCGATCGCCGGCACGAAATCATCCGCCACGGCGCAGCAGATGCAGCCGTTGGAGAGCTCCACCACGCCGCCCGCGCCGCAGCCCTCGATGCCGCAGCCCCGGAGGATCTCGCCATCAACGCCGAGATCGCCGAACTCGTTGATCACCAGCGCGATGCGCCGGCCGCGGGCGTTCTCCAGCAGGTGGCGGATCAGCGTGGTCTTGCCGGCGCCGAGAAAGCCGGTGACGACGGTTGCGGGAATTCTGGCGGGCTTCTGCGCGGGCATGGGGCCTCCGGTGGCGGGAGCGGGAAGGGGCTGGGCGGTACTGGCAGGGCGGTACCGGCGGGGCGGAACTCGCAGGGCGGCGGCGGGCCCGGGCGCGCGGCCCGGACCCCTGCTGCCGCCGGACCGGTGGCTCAGCCGAGGCCGAGGGCGGCGAAGGCCGCGCCCTCGACCAGCTCGAGCGCGAGGAAGGCGCCGACGCCGAGCACCGCCGCGCCGGTCAGCCGCGCGGGCATGGCGGCGCCCGCCGCGCGCCGGCCGAGGCCGGCAACCGCGATCCCGGCCGCTGCCGCGAGGACGTATTGCACCGCCGCGAGGCCGATCAGGTAGCCCTGGGTGACCGCCGCCGGGGCGCCGCCCTCCTGCCCCGCGAGGGTCTCGCCGAAGGCCCAGCCGTGGAACAGCCCGGCCACCGCGAAGAGCCCCGCCAGAACCGGCAGCGCAAGCCCGCGTCCGGCCGCCACGAGCCCGCCAAGCAGCAGCAGCGAGAGCGCGATCGCCGGCTCGACCAGCGGCAGCGCGACACCGGCCAGCACCAGCCCGACCCCGGCCAGCATCGCCGCCAGATAGGCCAGCGGCGCCAGCCAGCGCGCGCCGGCCAGCACCGAGGCGACGCCGACGGCGAGGATGAAGAACAGGTGGTCGAAGCCGAGGATCGGGTGCCCGATGCCGGAGAGCATGCCCTGGGCGAAGGTGGTCATCGGCATGCCGCCCAGCGGGTGATGGGCGAGCGCCGGGGTGGTGGCCAGCGCGAGCAGCGCCGCGAGGGTGAAGGTCTTGCGTGTCATGTCCCGTTCCGACTCTCGTTGGGCACGGGGGTCTGCGGCGAGACGGGGGCAACGGCCCGGACCGGTCTCTGACCGCCACGGAGCACCCCGCCCGCATGCGTTCTCCGCCGGCACCGCCGGCGGGGCGAGGGCAGGTCTCCCGGCTCGCGGGTCGTCGCCGTGTCTCTCCGCCTTCCCGGGGTCTTCCGCCCCAGTGGCATCGTGGAGAGCCGGCTCGCCGCTTACGGTCGCGGGGGCGGCGCGGGGTCCCGGGGCTCCTGCGTGGATAGGCCCGGCCCGACTTCCCTTTTCGCCTGCCCCGCAGATCCGCGGCAGGCACCGTCGCAGCCGCATTAGGGCCATGGCCGGCGCCGGCCTGTCAATCGCAAAGACGCGCCGGCGCCGCCCCGAATTTGCCTTTGACAGCGCCCGCCGGGATGCGGCAGAGGGGGAGCGGGACGGTTCCGCCGCCCGCGACGGCGGCGGATGAAATGGGAACGCGGTGCGGCCTACCCGATCGGGGGCCCAAGCCGCGGCTGCCCCCGCAACTGTGAGCGGCGAGCGCCCGTCCATCCGCGCCACTGCCCCCGGCCCCTGCGGCCACCGGGCGGGAAGGCCGGACGTGGCGCCACGACCCGCGAGCCAGGAGACCTGCCGCCCCCGTCACCACTCCCGCCTGCGGAGGGCTTGCGGGGAGCGGCGGATTGCCCGCGCCGGTGACCTCTGTCGCCGTTCGCGCCGGGCAGGGTCCTTCCCCGTCGGTGCCGGACACCAACCGCCGCCCGGCCCGCGTGCCGGTACCAAGGGGCCGTTCCATGCCCGACCTGCCTGTCCGCCCAGCGTTTCCCGAGGGCGCCCGCCCCGCTTCGGGGGCGCTGCTCGCGCTGCTCCTCGTGCCCGCCGCGCCGCTGGCCGAGGAGCGCGAGACCCCGGCCGCCCTGGCCCTGCCGGAGCTCGTGGTCTCCGCCCCCACCCGCACGCCGCTGCAGGCCGCGCGCAGCGGCGCCTCGGTCAGCGTGCTCACCGCCGCCGAGCTCGCCGCCGAGCCGCAGCCGACGCTCGACCGCGTGCTCGAGCGCCTGCCGGGCTTCGCCGTCGCCAGCCGCGGCGTGCCGGGCTCGGCCGGCGAGGTCTCGGTCCGCGGCTTCGGCGCCGAGGACATCCTGCTGCGCATCGACGGCATCGAGTTCGCCGATCCGGGCGAGCTGCGCACCCAGCCCGATCTCGGCCAGGTGCTGGCCGGCGACGCCCAGCGCATCGAGGCGGTCAAGGGCGCCCAGAGCGCGCTCTATGGCGGCGAGGCGGTGGGCGGCGTGATCGACATGACCACCGCCCGCGCCCGCGGCTCCGGCTTCGGCGCCACCGGCCAGATCGAGACCGGCAGCTTCGGCACGGTGAGCGCGCTGGCCAGCCTCGGCATGGGCGCCGCGGGCTGGGACATCGCGGTCTCCGCCCAGGCGCTGCGCACCGACGGCTATTCCGCCGCGCGCGCCGGCAGCGAGCCCGACGGCGCCGCCAACATCACCCTCGCCGCCACCGGCTCGGCGGATCTCACCGAGAGCCTGACCGCCGGCGCCGCCTTCCGCTTCTACGACCGCGAGACCGATATCGACCGCACCTCGCGCGGCCAGGTGATCGACGCGATCGGCGACAGCGCCGCGAGCCGGGTGGTGGCGGGGCGGGCCTTCCTCGGCCACCGGGCCTTCGACGAGCGCCTGACCCAGGAGCTGGCGATCCAGCAGTTCGCCTCGCGCCGGGAGTTCGACCAGGCGGTCTCCGGCTTCAGCCGCTATGACGGCGGGCGCACCAAGCTCGACTATCTCGCGACCTTCGCCGCGCTGCCCGAGCTCGACCTGCTGGCCGGGGCGGACTGGACCCGCGAGGCGGTGGAGACCTCGGACGGGCTCGACACCGCCTCGCACATCACCGGCGGCTTCGTGCAGGCGGTCTGGTCGCCGCTGGCGCCGCTGACCCTGACCGGCGCGCTGCGGCAGGACCAGCACTCGGATTTCGGCGGCTTCACCACCTGGCGCGCCACCGCGGCCTGGGAGGCGCTGCCCGGCACGGTGCTGCGCGCCGCCGGCGGCTCGGGCTTCCGCGCGCCGTCGAACCGCGAGCTGTTCACCCCGGAGGGGCCCTTCGGCCCGGTCGGCAATGCCGATCTCCGGCCTGAGGAGAGCCTGACCTGGGAGGCCGGGATCACGCAGACCGCGCTGGACGGCCGCCTGACCGCCTCCGCCACCTATTTCGGCAGCCGCACCGAGGAGCTGATCGCCTTCGTCTTCGGCACCGGCTATGCGCAGATCCCCGGCACCACGCGGCGCCAGGGGGTCGAGGTCTCGCTCGCCGCGCGGCCGCTGCCCTGGGCCGAGATCGGGCTCGACTACACCTTCCTCGACACCGAGAACCCGGACGGCGCGCCGCTCGACTATGCCCCGCGCCACGATCTCACCGCGGCGCTCACGGTGCGGCCGGCGGAGAGCCTGCGCCTCGGGTTGCGGGCGAGCTATCTGGCCGGCGTCGAGGACGATGGCGAGCGGCTCGCGCCGTTCCTCAGGCTCGACCTCACCGCGGCCTGGGCGGTGACCGACGCGGTCGAGCTCTTCGCCCGCGTCGAGAACGCGCTCGACCAGGACTATGTGCGCGTGACCGGCTACGAGACGCCGGGGGTCGCGGCCTTCGCCGGCATCCGCGCGGCGTTCTGAGCATGGGCTGGGCGGGCGCCCGGGTGGCGGGCCATTTCGGCGAGTTCCTGCAGGGACGGCTCGGCGAGGCCGGGCCGGTGGCGCTGGTCACCCTGCCCTGCCCGGCGGCGGCGGTGACCGCCCGGGTCCGCCTCGGCACCCCCTTCGCCTATGCGCCGGGGCCGGCGGCGCCGCTCGGCCGGGCGCGGACGGCATCGGTGCTGCGGGCGGTGCTCGGCCATCCCCGCGCGGCGGTGCGGCTGCG
>NZ_BSYI01000071.1 GCF_030270585.1 Paralimibaculum aggregatum | reverse complement strand
GATCTCGCGAGCTGTCCGCACAGTATGCAATTTGCTGTCATCAAGCAAGGCTGCGGCGCCCGACAGTCACTGCAGGACTGGACTGTGGCATCGGCTCAACAGATCCCGCCGTGAGCCGTCAAGTTCATGTGCACACCAATCGAAGAGGCCATGAATAGGCAGGGCTGGACTATTGCGCCGCGGTACCTGACGCAGCGTAGGTGTCGACGAAGAAATAGACCCATTCGCCCTTGAAATCCGGCGCCCGGGCCGCGGTTTCGATGCGCTCGCGCAGCCAGTCGAGATAGGGTCCGGCGGGCTCGACGATGGGCCGCAGGCCCTCGTAGATCTCCGCCGTGCTGGCCAGCGCCACCACGATGTCGCGTCCGAAGGGCGGCTCCACGGTCAGGGCGAGATTGGCGAAATCGGGGTTGCCGGCGCCGATGCGCATCGCCGCCTTCGGGGCAACTTGACGCAGCGGCACATACTCGTTGGGCACGAGGTGCAGGACATTGCCGTCGCCATCGAAATAATCGACATAGACGAAGGCGGGGTAGTCGGCGCCGCCAAGATCCAGCCGGAACTGGCTGCCGCCGGCCAGCGCGAAGACCCGTGCCTGCGCCGCCTTGCCGACGACCAGCGGGTCGTCCGCCTGATCGGTCGATTGCGGCAGGCCGAGCGCCTCGATGCCGGCGAGCACGCCGCATTGCGGCTTCGGCAGCACCGCCAGATCGTTGCCGACGCCGATCGCGTCGCCGATCATCCCCTGCAGCTGCGCCTCGACCTCGGCGCGGAGCGCCGGATCGGGCACATGCCCGCGGATCTCGAGCGCGCCGGTTTCCGGCACGAAGGCCGCCTGCAGCCGGCTGCAGGCAAACCGCGCGAGGAAGCTGGCGATTCCGTCCCGCGCATCGCCGGCATGGGCGGCGCTGTCGCGCGCCGCGCGCGGCGCCATGAAGGACTGCACCGTCGACAGGGAAACCGGGTCGAACCGCGCTTCGGCGCCGCCGGTCCAGGCCAGCCCGGCCCGGGCCCGGACCGCGAGATCCGCCGCCGGGCGCGTGGCCGGCTGGGTGGCGAAGGCCGCGGCCAGCAGGCGCGGCGGTTCGGCGCCGCGGGTCTCCCGCGCCGCGGCGGGGATTCCGGCCGGCGCGGCGGCGGCGGCCCGCCGTGCCGGCGCGGCAACCGCCGGCGCCGCCGGGGCTGGTGGAGGCGTCTCCTCCGTCCGCTCCGGCTCGGCCCGCGCGAGCATTGCGAGAACCGGCTCCGGGCGCGCCTGGCGGGCAGCGCCGCTCTCGATCCGGGCCTGGCGGAGCATGGCCTCTGCCGGCGGCGCCCCGGCCAGGAGCGGCTGCGCCTCGGCATCGGCGGCCAGCGGTGCCAGCTCCGGCGTGTCGGGCGGTTGCGGGCGGACCTGCCGGGCCGCCACGCGCCCCGCCGACAGCGCGGCGCCTTCGGCCCGCGCCGGCACCGCCGGCTCGGCCTGAACGCCCAGTGTCGCCACGGGTTCGGCCTCTGGCGGGCTCGCCGCCGCGACATCCGCAGCCAGGGCCGCCTGCACGGCCAGCCGAGCCTCGGGCGCCCGGGCGCGGGCCGGTTCCGCATCCGTCGCCCCGGCGGCGAGCCGGTCCGGCTCGGGACGCAGGCTGGCGCTCGGCCGCGCCGGGAGGTCGGCCGGTCTGGCCGCCGATGGCGTCGGCGTTGCCGCCGCGATGCGCCCCGCATCCGGGGGTGTCGCCCGCGCGACCCGGGTTGCGTCCGCCGCCGCCGCCGAAACCGTCTCGGCCTGCGGCGCGAGCTGCGCGATATCGGCGCCCTTCGGATCGGCCGGCGCGAGCGCCTCTCCCTCGGCGCCCGGATCGACCGCACCCGCCGGCGCCGCCTGCGGATCCGCCGCGGCGGCGGCCGCCGATGGCACCTCGATGCCGGAGGCCGGCGCCGCGAGATCCTGCCCGGTCAGCGCTTCCGCCCGCTCGGCGCGGACCGCGGCGGTGCCGACCGCCTGCCCCTCGCCGGCATGCTCCGGCGCGCGCTCGGCCTCCGCCTCGGCCGGTTCGGCGCGGGACTGGCGCACCTCCGCGGCCTCCATGCGCATCGCCATCTCGATCCGCTCCGGCGGCGGAACCGGCTCCGGCTCGAGGACCAGGACCAGCCCCAGGGCCAGCCCGAGATGGACCAGCGCGGAGACCGCGATCCCCGCTCCCCAGCGGATGCTGCCGCCGGCCCGGATCATCGCGAATTCGGGGTGACCACCAGCATCACCTCGCCCAGTTCGAGCGCCTCGAGCCGTGCGACCAGCGGCAGCAGATGGCGCAGCTCCGCATCGGCATGGGCGTTGACCCTGATGAACCCGGGACCGGCGCTCTCCAGCACCCGCAGGAGATCCGCCTCGGTCCGCTCCACACCGTCCACCGCCAGGCGGCCATCCGCCGAGACGCTGACGGTCGTGCCGCCCTTCGGCATCGGCGTGCCGAGCGTCGCGATCGGCGGAAACACCTCGAAGGGCGCCGTCGCATCCATCCGGCCGACCAGCATGAAGAAGACCAGCAGGAAGAAGATCACGTCGATCAGCGCCACGATGGTTTCCGACGGCGCCCGCTTCTCCGCCCGCTTCAGCTTCACGGCCTCGCCTCCAGCCGCACGATCCGCACATCCGCGACGCCGGCCCCGGTCACCGCCTCGAGCAGGCCCACGAGGTCCTGCGCCGTTGCCGTTCCGGAGGGAAGGATCAGCACCCGGCCCGCCGATGCCAGCTGGCTCTCGAGCTCACCGGCCGAGAGCGCGCGCCCGCGGTGCACCACCGCCCCCGACCCGTCGAGCCGCAGCAGCAGGGTCACCGGCGCCGCGCCGGCACCGGCACCGGTGCTCGCCGCGCCGGCGCTCTCGGCCTCCCCCCCGGGACCGGTGGGGATCATCCGCAGGTCGAGATAGGTCGATGTCACCATGAAGAACACGAGCAGGATCAGCATCACGTCGACAAGCGGCGTGAGCGGGATCACGGCCGAGCCTCCGCGCTGACGGGCGAGCTGCATCAGCCCGACCGCGCATGTTCTGCGGCGAAGAGCGCCGACACCGCATCCTCGATCATGTGGGCCGCCCGGTCGACCTTCGCCGACAGGAGATTGGCCGCGATCGCCGCCGGGATGGCCACGATCAGGCCCGCCGCGGTGGTCAGCAGCGCCTGCCAGATGCCGCCCGCCAGCACCGCGGCATTGGCCGAGCCGCCGGCCAGCTCCAGCTCCTGGAACGACTGGATCATGCCCAGCACCGTCCCGAGCAGGCCGAGCAGCGGGCTGACCATGGCGATCACCTCGAGCGTGCGCAACCAGCGCCGCATCCGCTCCAGCTCCTCGTTGCCGCGGCGCTCGAGCTCGCGCTCGACCACCTCGGCATTCTCCCGCGCGGCGAGGGCGGTCATGCCATGGGCCAGCACGCGATCCGCCGGATACCGGCCTTCGGTGACCTGCGCCTGGGCCTCGGCGAGCTTGCCGCCGCGCCAGTCGGCGAGGGCGGCGGACCGGGCGGCGGCGCCCCCCAGCACGCCCCCGAGATCGATGACCTTCACGATGATCAGGGCGAGCGAATAGACCGACGCGACCGCAAGCAGCCAGACGATCGGCCCTCCATCCCTGGCCCAGCCGAGCACTTGCTCAAGCATGGCCGCCCCTTACTTGACCAGAGGGGCGGAGGTCTTGGACGACAGGTCGATCAGCGGGAAGCAGTCCAGCTCCGCCTCGTTCTGCGGCGCGCAGGCGGTGATGTCGTGCAGCAGCACCTCGCCGATATCCGCGCAGCCGATCTCGGGGATCTCGAACAGCTTCAGCGTCGTCCGCTCGGCCGGCAGGGGCGCGGCGTCGATGGTCAGCAGCCGGTCGATCACCCCGCCCTTGTCGAGGATGGCGAGCGACATCTCGAAGGCGGCGAAGACGGTCTCGGTCTGGTTCCGGAACAGGAAGAAGCTGCGACAGCCGCTCTCCACGTCCTCGAACTTGTTCAGCTCCACAACCAGGCGGGCATCCTGTGCGCTGGCCGGGGCACCTGCCACGGCCATCTGGGCGGCGATCGTGGCGATCGCGATCAGTGCAGAACAGTTTCCTGGACGCATTCCCTCACTCCCCGTTCACTATCTCGTCGGATCCGTCTGCGCTGCCGCACAGCCGAGGGAATTGATACCATGTATCCGGCCGGAACGCATGCGCTGCATCGCCTGCACGCGTCCGGGGAAACGCTTCTCACGCGATACAATCTAAAAGCGCAAATGAACTTTGCATAACGCGAAATTGCGATTCGCAATTCAGGAAGATGGGCCGCCCGGGTTCGGCATGGTCCGGGCACAAAAAATAGCAGGCGGCGTTTCCGCCGCCTGTTAGTCACCACGCCACCGGCCTATGCCCTTACACACACAACGCGTTGAACGGCATCTTACGCAAGCTATGAACGAAAGCACTTCACTGACTGATCGCACCAATGCAATCGGCGTGCCAAAGCCCCGGGCTTGCCCTTGCCAGACGGCTTGCCTAGTCCTGATGGCGCAACGCGGAGGAGCAGGCACATGAAAACGGTTCGGCTCGGGCGGACGGGGCTGCGGGTCTCGGCGCTCTGCTACGGCACGATGTCCTTCGGCGGCGATGCCGACGAGGCCGAGGCCGGCCGGCTCTATGCCGCCTGCCGCGACGCCGGGATCGACTGCTTCGACTGCGCCAATCTCTACAATGGCGGGCGCGCGGAGGAGATCCTCGGCCGCCTTGCGGCGCATGAGCGGAGCGCCGTGACGATCATCTCCAAGGCCGGCTATGGCCAGGAGGGCGATCCGGGCGGGCGCTGCGGGCGGCGCGACATCCTCGCGGGCGTCGAGCAGAGCCTGCGTCGGCTCGGCACGGATCGTCTCGATATCCTCTTCCTGCACCGGTTCGATGCGGAGACGCGGCTCGAGGAGACCCTTCGCGCGCTCGAGGATCTGGTAAGCAGCGGCAAGGTGCTGCATCTCGGCGCGTCGAACTATGCCGCCTGGCAGGTGATGAAGGCGCTCGGGCTGCAGGCCCGCGAGGGCTGGGCGCGCTTCGACGCGGTGCAGCCGATGTACAACCTCGTGAAGCGCCAGGCCGAGGTCGAGATCCTGCCGATGGCGGCGGCCGAGGGGCTGGGCGTGATCTCCTACAGCCCGCTCGGCGGCGGCCTGCTCACCGGGAAGTATCTCGAGGGCGCAACCGGGCGGCTCACGACCAATGCGCGCTATGGCAAGCGCTACGGGCCCGACTGGATGCATGCCGCCGCCGAGGGGCTGACGGCGCTGGCCCGGGCACGGGATGTCTCGCCCGTCACCCTCGCTGTCGCCTGGGTCGCGGCGCATCCGGCGATCACCGCGCCGATCGTCGGGGCGCGTTCGGTCGAGCAGCTGCGCCCCGCGCTGGCCGCAGCCGATCTCGAGATGAATGCCGAGCTCTATGCCGAGATCGCCGCGCTCTCCCCGGCGCCGCCGCCGGCGACCGACCGGCTGGAAGAGGCGGGCTGACGCGCGCGCCCGGTCAGGCGCCCTTCGCCGCCCGCGCCGCGCGCAGCCGCGCGAAATCGTCCCCCGCATGGTAGGACGACCGGGTCAGCGGCGAGGCGGAAACCATCAGGAACCCCTTGGCATAGGCCGCCTCCTCGAGGCTGGCGAACTCCTCCGGGGTCACGTAGCGGTCCACCGCCGCATGCTTTCGCGTGGGCTGCAGATACTGCCCGATGGTGAGGAAATCGACGCCCGCGCAGCGCAGATCGTCCATCACCTGCAGCACCTCCTCGCGCCGCTCGCCAAGCCCGACCATGATGCCGGACTTGGTGAAGACCACGCCGGACAGCTCCTTGGCCCGCTCGAGCAGCCGGATCGAGTGATAGTATCGCGCCCCGGGGCGGATCGCGGTGTAGAGCCCCGGCACGGTCTCCAGGTTGTGGTTGAAGACGTCCGGCGCCGCCTCGATCACCGCCTCGAGGGCCGAGTCCGGGCAGCGCAGGAAATCCGGCGTCAGCACCTCGATCGTGGTCTCCGGCCGCTTGCGGCGCACCGCGCGGATGGTCTGCGCGATATGCCCCGCGCCCCCGTCCGCGAGATCGTCCCGGTCCACCGAGGTGATCACCACATGCGCGAGACCGAGCTTGGCCACCGCATCGGCCACCTTCACCGGCTCGAACGGATCGAGCGCATCGGGCCGGCCGGTGGCCACGTTGCAGAAACTGCAGCCGCGGGTGCAGATCTCGCCCATCACCATCATCGTGGCGTGGCCCTGCGCCCAGCACTCGCCCACATTCGGGCAGCCGGCCTCCTGGCACACCGTCGACAGCCCGTGCTCCTCGATCACCCGGCGGGTCGCGGCATAGCCGCCGCCCGAGGGCGCCCGCACCCGGATCCAGGGCGGCTTGGACGGGCTCGGATTGTCCGCCCGATGAGCCTTCTCGGGGTGGCGGATGCGAGGCGTCTCCATTCGCGATCTCCTTCGCGCGGGGCGCGGGCCCTGCGCCTAGTGCTTCTTCTTCTTCTTCGGCGGCATCAGGTCGGTGATGGTGCCCTCGAACATCTCGGCCGCGAAGTTCACCGTCTCCGACAGCGTCGGATGCGGGTGGATCGTGTGCCCGATATCGGTCGCATCCGCCCCCATCTCAATGGCCAGCGCAACCTCGGCGATGAGATCCCCGGCATTCGGCCCGACGATCGCGGCACCGATCACACGGTCGGTCTCCTCGTCGAAGATCAGCTTGGTGATGCCCTCGTCCCGCCCGAGCGAGAGCGAGCGGCCGGAGGCGGCCCAGGGGAAGGCGCCCTTGCCAAACTTCAGACCCTTCGCCTTGGCCTCGCTCTCGGTGATGCCGGCCCAGGCAACCTCCGGGTCGGTATAGGCGACCGAGGGGATCACCCGCGCATCGAAGGCGCGGCGATGGCCGGCGGCGACCTCCGCGGCAACCTTGCCCTCGTGCACCGCCTTGTGCGCGAGCATCGGCTGGCCGACCACGTCGCCGATGGCGAAGATGTGGCCCTGGTTGGTCCGCTGCTGGTTGTCGACCGGCACGAAACCGCGTTCGTCCACCGTGACGCCGGCACGATCGAGCCCGATGGCCTTGCCGTTGGGCCGCCGGCCGACCGAGACCAGCAGCTTGTCGAACACGTCCGTGGTGGTGCCGTCCGGCCCCTCGAAGGTGACCTTCAGGCCGGTGTCCATCGCCTCGACAGCAGTCACCTTGGTCTTCAGGTGGATCGCCTCGTAGCGCTTGGAGATCCGGGTCATCAGCGGCTTGACGATGTCCTTGTCGGCGCCGGGGATGATCTGGTCCATCAGTTCGCAGACCGTGACCCTGGTGCCGAGCGCGTCATAGACGCAGGCCATCTCGAGCCCGATGATGCCGCCGCCGAGCACCAGCATCCGCTTCGGAATGTCGGCAAGCTCGAGCGCGCCGGTGGAATCGATCACGCGCGGGTCGTCATGCGGGATGAAGGGCAGCGTCACCGGCTCCGAACCGGCAGCGATGATCGCCTGGTCGAAGGAGACCGTGGTCTCGCCCTCCGCGCCCGTCACCCGCAGCATGTTGGGGCCGTCGAAGACCCCCTCGCCGCGGACCACCTTCACCTTGCGCCCCTTGGCCAGCCCGTCCAGCCCGCCGGTCAGCTTGCCGACGACACCGTCCTTCCAGCTCCGCAGCGCGTCGAGATCCACCTTCGGCGCCCCGAACGAGACGCCATGGGCCGCCATCTCCTCGGTCTCGGTGATGACCTTGGCGGCATGCAGCAGCGCCTTCGACGGAATGCAGCCGACATTGAGGCAGACGCCGCCGAGCCGCTGATTGCGCTCGATCAGCACCACCTGCTTGCCGAGATCCGCGGCCCGGAACGCCGCCGTATAGCCACCGGGGCCGGAGCCGAGAACCACGACCTCGGCATGCACGTCGCCGGTCTGCGGCGCTGCGCGCGGCGCGGCTTCGGGCGCCTTCTGCGCCGGGGCGCCGACCCCGGTCCGCAGGGTCAGGATCTGCGAACCCTCGGAGACCTTGTCGCCCTCCGAAACCGTGATCTCGACCACGGTGCCGGCGACCGGCGCAGGCACCTCCATGGTGGCCTTGTCGCTCTCGAGCTCGACCAGCGCATCCTCGACCGCAACCTCGTCGCCCGGCTTCACCATCACCGAGATCACCGGCACGTCGGAGAAATCGCCGATATCGGGCACGCGTACCGCGACGACATCGCCGCCAGAGCTGTCCGCCACCCCCGGCGCGCCGCCGCCGGAGACCTTGCCGGCCGGCCCGCCACTCGGCAGCGCGGCCTCGGCCTCCAGCGTCAGGATCAGCGAGCCCTCGGAGACCTTGTCACCCTCGGCCACCTTGATCTCGACGACCTTGCCGGCGGCCGGGCTCGGCACCTCCATGGTGGCCTTGTCGCTCTCGAGTTCGACCAGCGGGTCCTCGACGGCGACCACATCGCCCGGAGCGACCATCACCGAGATCACCGGCACATCGCTGAAATCCCCGATATCGGGGACCTTAACCTCTATCACGGCCATCGGTTCCCCCTCAGAGCATGATCCGGCGGACATCCGCCAGGATATGTTTCAGCGTGGCACAGAACCGCGCGGCAAGCGCCCCGTCGATCGCGCGGTGATCGTAGGACAGCGACATCGGCAGCATGTTGCGCGGCACGAACTCACCCTTCCCGGCATCCCAGACCGGCGCCATCTTCGAGCGCGTCAGGCCGAGGATCGCCACCTCCGGCGCGTTGACGATCGGCGTGAAGCCGGTGCCGCCGATGCCGCCGAGCGAGGAGATCGTGAAGCTCGCACCCTGCATGTCCGGGCCCTTGAGCGCCCCGTCGCGCGCCTTCTTGGAAAGCTCGCCGAGTTCCCTGGAAACCTCGACGATGCCCTTGCGGTCGGCATCGCGGATCACCGGAACCACCAGCCCCTGCGGCGTGTCGGCCGCGAAGCCGATATGGTAGTAGTGCTTGCGGATCAGCTTGTCGCCATCGGGGTGGATCGAGCTGTTCACCTCCCAATGGGTCTTCAGCGCGCTGACGCAGGCCTTGATGACGAAGGACAGCAGGGTCACGCGGTAGCCCTCGGCCTTGGCGGCGGTGTCGAGCTCCTTGCGGTAGAGGTCGAGCTCCGTGATGTCGGCCTCCTCCTGGTGCGTGACATGCGGGATGTTGAGCCAGGCCCGGTGCAGCGCCGGCCCGGAGATCTTCTTGATCCGGCTCATCTCGACGTCTTCCACCGAGCCGAACTTGGTGAAATCCACGGCCGGGATCGGCGGAATGCCCATTCCGCCGGCGGCCGCCGGCGCCGCGCCCTTCGGCGCCGCCGCCTCGACCGCGCCCTTGAAATGCGCCGTCACGTCCTCGCGCAGGATCCGGCCCTTGCGGCCCGACCCGGCGATCCTGGCGAGATCGACGCCGAGTTCCCGGGCGAAGGCGCGCACCGAGGGCGAGGCATGCGCCTTGCCGAAGCCCGCCTCGTCCACCGCCGCGGGCGTGCCCGCCGGGGCCGGCGCATCGGCCCGGGCCGGGCTCGGCCGCTCGGGCGCGGTCGGCTCGTGCTCCTGCACCCCCTCGGGATGCGGCGGATCGACCGGCGCCTTGGCATCCACCACCTCGAGCCTGAGGATCGGCGTCCCCTCCGAGACCGTGTCGCCCTCCTTGACCAGCACCTCCACCACGTCGCCGACGGAGGGGCTCGGCACCTCCATGGTGGCCTTGTCGCTCTCGAGCTCGATCAGCGCATCTTCCTCGGCAACATGGTCGCCCGGGCTGACCAGAATGCTGATCACCGGCACTTCCGAGAAATCGCCGATATCCGGCACCTTCACTTCGATAATGGACATGGCTGTCTCCTCGTCCCCTTGAGCGTCACGCGGTGCGCGGATTGGGTTTCTTGGCGTCGATCCCGTATTTCGAGATCGCGGTCTCGACCTGTTCGCGCGTCGCCGCACCCTCGCGATAGAGCGCAACGACCGCCGCAGCGGCGATGTGGTTGGCGTCGACCTCGAAATGCCGGCGCAGGTTGACCCGGCTGTCCGAGCGGCCGAAGCCGTCGGTGCCGAGGGTGTGGTAGGGGCGGGGCACGAAGGCGCGGATCTGCTCGGCGAAGTTCTTCATGTAGTCGGTCGCCGCGATCACCGGGCCGGTGGCCTGCTCGAACTGCTGCGTCACGTAGGGCACGCGGGCCTCGCCGAGCGGGTCGAGCCGGTTCAGGCGCTCGCAGTCCTGCGCCTCGCGTGCGATCTCGTTGAGCGAGGTGCAGGACCAGATGTCGGAGGTGATCCCGAAATCCTTCTCCAGCATCGCCGCCGCCGTCAGCGCCTGGTTCATGATCGAGCCGCAGGACATCAGGTTGACATGGGCCTTGCCCGGCTCGGTCTCGCGGAAGCGGTAGAGCCCCTTGACGATGCCCTCCTCGACGCCCTCCGGCATGTCCGGATGCCGGTAGTTCTCGTTTTCCACCGTCAGGTAGTAGTAGATGTCCTCCTGCTCGACGAACATCCGGCGCAGGCCGTCATGCACGATGCAGGCGATCTCGAAGCTGAAGCTCGGATCGTAGCTGATGCAGTTCGGCACCGTGCCGGCGAGGATGTGGCTGTGCCCGTCCTGGTGCTGCAGGCCCTCGCCGTTCAGCGTGGTACGCCCCGCGGTGCCGCCGATCAGGAAGCCGCGCGCACGGGCATCGCCGGCCGCCCAGCACAGGTCGCCGACGCGCTGGAAGCCGAACATCGAATAGAAGATGAAGAACGGGATCATCGGCACGCCGTGCACCGAATAGCTCGTCGCGGCGGCGATCCAGTCCGCCATCGCGCCGGCCTCGTTGATGCCCTCCTGGAGCACCTGCCCGTCCTTCGTCTCCTTGTAGTACATCAGCTGGTCGGCATCCTCGGGCTTGTAGAGCTGACCCTTGGGATTGTAGATGCCGAGCTGCCGGAACATCCCCTCCATGCCGAAGGTGCGGCTCTCGTCCGGCACGATCGGCACCACCTGCCGGCCGACCTTCTTGTCGCGGCAGAGCGTGGTCATGATCCGCACGAAGGCCATCGTGGTCGAGATCTCGCGCTCGCCGGTGCCCTTGAGCTGCGCCGAGAAGGCGCCGAGCTCGGGGATCTCGAGCTTCGGCGCATCCTTCCAGATGCGCTGCGGGAACGCGCCGCCGAGCGACGACCGCCGGTCGAGCAGATAGGATTTCTGCTCGTTGGACAGCGTCACATAGGGCGCCTCGGCCAGCTCCTCGTCCTTCACCGGGATCTGGAACCGGTCCCGGAAGGCGCGGAGCTGATCCTCCGCCATCTTCTTCTGCTGGTGGGTGATGTTCTGGCCCTCGCCGGCCTCGCCCATGCCATAGCCCTTGACCGTCTTGATCAGGATCGCGGTCGGCTGCTCGGTATTGGCGATGGCGGAGCGGTACGCGGCATAGACCTTCAGCGGATCGTGCCCGCCGCGCTGCAGCTGCCAGATCTCCTCGTCGGTCATGTCGGCGACCAGCGCCTTGGTCTCGGGATAGCGGCCGAAGAAGTTCTCGCGGGTATAGGCGCCGCCCTTCGACTTGAAGGTCTGGTAGTCGCCGTCGAGGGTCTCGTCCATCAGCTGCCGGAGCTTGCCGGTGGTGTCCTTCTCGAGCAGCGCGTCCCAGCCCGAGCCCCAGATGCACTTGATGACGTTCCAGCCGGCGCCGCGGAACTCGCCCTCGAGCTCCTGGATGATCTTGCTGTTGCCGCGCACCGGCCCGTCGAGCCGTTGCAGGTTGCAGTTGACGACGAAGTTGAGGTTGCCGAGATTCTCCCGCGCCGCGAGCGAGATCGCGCCGAGGCTCTCCGGCTCGTCCATCTCGCCATCGCCGAGGAAGGCCCAGATCTGCCGGTCGCTCATGTCGATGAGCTTGCGGTTGTGCAGATACTTCATGAAGCGGGCCTGGTAGATCGCCATCAGCGGCCCGAGCCCCATGGACACCGTGGGGAACTGCCAGAAGTTCGGCATCAGCCAGGGGTGCGGATAGGACGACAGGCCCTCGCTCCCGGTTTCGGAGCGGAAATTGTCGAGCGCCGCTGCCGGGAGCCGGCCCTCCATGAAGGCGCGGGCATAGATCCCCGGCACCGCATGGCCCTGGAAGAACACGAGATCGCCCCCGTGTTCGGGCGTGCGCGGCCGCCAGAAATGGTTCAGGCCGACGTCATACATCACCGCCGAGGAGGCGAAGGACGCGATGTGCCCGCCGTATTCGCTGCTCTTCTTGTTGCGGCGCACCACGGTCGCCATGGCATTCCAGCGGTTCACGCAGCGGATGCGCCACTCCATCTCGAGATCGCCCGGATAGTCCGGCTCGAGCTGCGGCGGGATCGTGTTGACATAGGCGGTGGTCGCGCCGAAGGGCAGGTTGGCGCCATGTTCCCGGACCGCGCTGACGGCGCGATCGAGCAGGAAATGCGCGCGGTCCGCGCCATCCCGCTCGATCACGTCTTCAACGCTGTCGAGCCATTCGCGGGTCTCCACCGGATCGAGGTCGTCGCTGCGATCGGTCATGGGTAGTGCTCCTTCTGGCGGATGGAGGATGGAATC
>NZ_BSYI01000070.1 GCF_030270585.1 Paralimibaculum aggregatum | reverse complement strand
CGCCGGAGGCGGCAGCCCGCAAAACTGGGTGTCGCCCTGGCTCGTCACTCGCATGTCGCCTCAATCGTGTTGGAAGCGACGCGCCTCTCTCTTTCAGCGCGGAGTTGGCCATCGAAACGAAATCGTTGACAGAAAGTTTTTTGTAAGCACTTATGTGCATGCCAAATTGCTCGCAATTGGGTGCAATTCAAGGGAGGAAAAAAACAATGCTCCGCAGCATCCTGAAATCCGGGGCCCTTGGCCTCACTCTGGCCGGCGCCGTCGCCATCGCGCCCGGCGTCGCGACCGCCCAGGACGCCACCGACTATCCGAGCCGCGCTGTCACGATGATCATCCCGTTCGGGCCCGGCGGATCGACCGACCCCGTGGCCCGTGCCTTCGCAGAAAAGCTTTCAGCGGCCTGGGGCGAGCAGGTGATCGCCGAGAACCGGCCTGGGGCCGGCGGGTCCGTAGGCGGCACGGCGCTGGTGACGTCGGAGCCGGATGGATACACCATGCTCGTGGTGAACCCTGGCCCGGCAATCCTCGCGCCCATGCTCTCCGCCAGCGTGGAATACGAGCCGAGCGATCTGAAGCCTGTCGTCCTGATTGGCGAGATGCCGCAGATCGCCATCGTTCGCTCCGATTTCCCGGCGGACGACATGGCCGGGCTTGTGGCCTATGCCAAGGAAAACCCTGGCGCCGTGCTGTGGGGCTCGTCGGGCGTCAACAGCAGCCCGCATGTGACGCTGGAACTGCTCAAGGAATCTGCTGGCATAGACATCACGCACGTGCCCTATAGCGGCTCGGGCGCGGCCATCACCGACCTTCTGGGCGGCAGCATCCAGGGGATGTACAGCACCCCCGTTACGGCGGCCGGTCTGATCGAGAGCGGAGATGTCAAGGTTCTCGGCGTCGCCGGTGCGAAGCGCCACAAGGCCCTCCCGGACGTGCCGACGCTTGAGGAGCAGGGCATCATGGGCGCGAATGCCTCGGTCTGGCTGGCGATCGTGGTTCCGCAGGGAACGCCGGACGCGATCGTGCAGAAGATCAACGCGGACATGAACGACGCCATCGCAGCGCCCGACCTTCAGGGCACGATCTTCAGCAAGCTCAACCCCCTGGGCGGCACCGTGGCGGAGTTCGAGGCCTACATGGCTGACGAGGAAGCGCGCGTGCAGCGACTTATCGACAGCGGAACGCTGGAAGTTCAGTGACCGATTGAATGAAGGGTCGGGCGCGCCGGCGCCGGCCATTTCCGGAGGCAGGTGAATGTCCTTTATAGAACTCGGAGAGCGCAGGTTTCACTATGAGGTCATTGGCGACAGCGGCCCCTGGATCGCGCTGAGCCCGGGCAGCCGGCGCAACTTCCAGGAACTGGTCAACCTGTCCAGGGACCTGGCAGAGCGGGGGTTCCGCGTTCTGTTGCATGACCGCGCGAATTGCGGGCGGACCAGCGTCTGGTTCGCCCAAACCCAGAACGAACATGATCTTTGGGCCGACGATCTCAAGTTGTTGGCCGATAAGCTTGGCACCGGACCGCTGGTCGTGGGCGGGTCGTCCTCGGGCGCGCGGATGGCCGTGGCCTTCGCCCTGAAATATCCTGAAACGGTGCGCGCTGTGCTGCTCTGGCGGCTGACGGGCGGCGCGGTGGCGGCCAAACGGCTGGTCAAGAAATACTTCACCGACCTGGCGACACTGGCCCGCGAGGAAGGGATGGCCGCAGTTGCCAGGGCCGAGGATTTCGCCGAGGCGATCGCGGCGGAACCGGCCAACCGTACGTATATCGAGACTTTCGACCGCGATGCGTTCTTGGCGATCATGGACAGGTGGAGCGCGTCCCTTGCGAAGGATGCCGACGCGCCCATGCTGGGCGCAAGCGAGGCTCAGCTGCGCAGTCTTGATCTGCCGGTTTGCCTGGTTGCCGGCAACGATGTGGTTCATGCCCCGGCATCGGCCCGTGCTGTCTCGAAGATCCTGCCTCGTTGCGATCTGCATGAAGGGGTCGTGCCGCAGCGGCCCGACGACGACCTGCTGGACAGCTGGGACGAGGCGGAATGGGTCGCCGCCGAACCGCAGATGGCGCGAATCTTCGCCGAGTTCATCGAGGAAATCCAAGGGCCATGACCGACCGCGTCAACTTTACCGTCAATGGACAGACGCGCGAGGCGGAGGGCGATCTCAAGCGGGCATTGCTCTTCTATCTACGCGATGAGCTCGCCCTGACAGGCTCAAAATATGGCTGTGGACAGGGCATCTGCGGCGCCTGCCGCGTGATCGTGAACGGAAGGGCCGTCAATTCCTGCGACACGCCGCTTTGGTCTCTCGAGGGGGCGGACGTCAGGACTGTCGAGGGGTTGACGCCGAATGACGGGTTGAACCCTGTGCAACAGGCACTGTCGGCCGAGAACGCGGCTCAATGCGGCTATTGCATGTCGGGGATTGTCGTGACGGTCACGGCCGAACTGGAAGCCGATCCGCAAGCTTCGACAGAGAAGTTGATCGCGGCGCTTGATAGCAACCTGTGCCGCTGCGGGGCACATGTTCGAGTGATCCGCGCGCTCGATCGGCTATCGCACTCAGGCAAGACGATGGCATGACGAAAACAGCCGACAACCGCAATCCAGACGCATTGTCGTCGCTGATTGACCTGTCTGGCGACGGCGTGGTTCGGGTCCTGACCGGCAAGGTCGAGATCGGCCAGGGGCTGCATCACGCGCTGCGCGTGATAGCGGCTGAAGAGCTTGGCATTTCCCTGGACGCGGTCCGGATCGCAGCCCCGAACACCACCACGAGCCGCAACGAGGGAATTACCTCGGGCAGCAACTCAATCAGCCAGGCGGGCACCACTCTGATGCGGGCCTGTTCGCAGCTGCGCGAGATTCATCGCGCGTGGTTCGCCGAAGCGGCGGGATGCGAACCGGACGCCATCACGGTGGAAGACGGGCACTTTCTTGCCGGCGGCAGGCCGCTCGGCAGCTATTGGAGCGCGCGCGGCGATGTCGACCTCGATGTCGATATGGTGGATCTCCATTCTCCCTGGCCCGGGACAGGGCGCTTCAGCGCGAAAAAGGCGGATTCAAGCGACAAGTTCACCGGCCGGAAATCATACCTGCCGGACATGGTTCTGCCGGGGATGCGCCACGCAACGGTCGTGCGCCACCCCGCTCAGCACAATAGGCTGGTTCTTCCCGAAGATCTGTCGGAGATGATGGCGCCGGGATTGATCGAGATAGTCCAACGGCACAATTTTCTTGCCGTGATCGCCGAAACCGAAGATCTGGCCCACGCATTCGCCCGCAGGCTGGCCGAACGTGTCGATCGCGATTTCGAGACCGATCTTCGGATCTTGAACGACATCGAAACCCTTTACCCGAAAAGCGAGGCTGAACGCAGCACCGTTCTAGCCAAGGGCGTCGGCACGCGTGGAAACGGCCGGCAGGTTTCGGCGCGCTATACCAAACCGTTCATCGCCCATGCCTCGATCGGGCTGTCCTGTGCGCTCGCATGGCTGAAAGAGGACAGATTGCGGGTTTGGTCTCATTCGCAGGGCATCTTTCACCTGCGACGCGAAATTGCCACCATCGTTGGAATGGATGAGAGTGCCATCGAAGTCCAACATGTCGAAATGGCGGGCTGCTACGGGCACAATGGGGCCGATGACGCGGCGTTGGACGCCGCGGTTCTTGCCACCATGCGGCCGGGTCTACCGATCCGCGTGCAATGGACGCGGGAAGACGAACTGACCAACGGGCCCCTTGGTGCAGCCATGCTGATTGATCTCGAGGCCACGGTCGACGACGACAACCGGATCACATGGTGGTCGCACGAGATCTGGAGCAACGGCCATGTCGCTCGTCCAGGCCGGACCCCGGAGCCGACCCTGCGGGCCGGCCCGGAGTTGTCGCCGGACCATCGGCCTTACGTCTCGATCAACACGCCGGTTCGGACGGGCGGGGCAGCCGAACGCAATTCGGTTCCAATCTACGACTTTCCTAGCGTGAAAGTCTCCAGCAATAGGATCCTCGCCAATCCGGTGCGCACCTCATCGCTGCGGTCGCTTGGGGCCTTTGGCAATGTCTTTGCCATCGAGAGATTCATGGATGAGATCAGCGTGGAGGCAGGTATCTGCCCGGCGGAGTTTCGGCTGCGCAACCTGTCGGACGACCGTGCGCGCGCCGTTCTGGAAGACGTGCTGGAGCGATCGGATTATCGTGCCGCGAGGAGAAGCGGGCGGGCCGTGGGGTGCGGGGTCGCCCGCTACAAGAACCTCGGCGCCTACTGCGCTTGCGTGGCGGAGGTGGAAATCGATTTCGAGGTTTCTGTAAAGCGTCTGCATATCGGCGTGGACATGGGTCGCGTGATCGACCGGGACGGCGCGCTCAACCAGATCGAGGGCGGCGCGGTTCAGGCGACGAGCTGGGCGCTGAAAGAACAAGTGATCTTCGGTCCCGAAACGATTGAGAATAACGACTGGGAATCCTATCCGATTCTGAAGTTCAGCGAAGTTCCGGAGATCGAGGTTCACATCTTCGACAGCGACGCTGCGCCATCCGGCGCTGGCGAGGCGGCTCAGGGACCGGTGGCCGCAGCCCTCGGCAATGCGGCCTCTATTGCACTAGGCGTTCCCATCCGGTCGCTGCCGATCACGCGGGACAGGATCCTTTCAGCTCTGGAGGCGACGTGAGACCCATGAAACGAGCATGGCCGCATATGCACAAGCTGGGAGGGCCGGTCCTTGTCATGTTCGGGCTGTCCTATGCCCTCTACGCGTATCTTAACTACCGCATGGGTTCGATCCGCAGCATGGGTCCGGGCATGTTTCCCGTGATGGCAGGGGGGACGCTGATGCTGCTCGGGTTCGTGATCACGGTTGCCGACTTCCGCGATGGCACGCGCGAAATAGCCTCGGAGCAGGGTCTTCTGCGCTCTGCGGCCCTGGTGCTGGCATCCATCATCGCCTTCGCGGTCAGCTTCGCAATGCTTGGACTTCTGCCCGCGATCTTCGTGTCGGTGCTGCTCACCAGCCTGGCCGACGGCCGCTTCGCCCCGGCGCGGTATCTGGCTGTCTCGGTCGCTCTCAGCGTCTTTGCGGTCCTGGTGTTCGACGTGATGCTGGGCAGCAACCTGCCCCTGTTCAAATTGCCGATGTTGTCCTGATGTCGGAGCTGTTTGCAAATATATCCATCGGGCTTGCCAATGCTCTCACATTGGAGGGGCTGGTCTACTGCTTCATTGGCGTACTTCTGGGTACGGTTCTAGGGCTGATCCCCGGTGTCGGAACCCTGGTCGCCTTGTCACTGCTCTTTCCGTTCACCTATCACCTCGACCCCCTGCCGGGCCTGGTGATGCTGGCCGGCATCTTCTACGGCACGACCTACGGAGGCTCGACCGCGTCGATCCTCTTGAATCTGCCTGGCACCCCGGCCAATGCCGTAGCCGCGATCGAAGGCTATCCGATGGCGCAGCAGGGACGCGCGGGCGCGGCGCTGTTTCTGACGACCATAGCCTCCTTCTTCGGGGCCACCGTGGGGATCACCCTGATGATGGCCTTCTCTCCGCTGATCGTATCCTTTGCCTTGCAGTTCGGGCCGCAGGAATATTTCTCGCTGATGATCCTGGGAATGCTGGCGGCCTCGGTCATTTCGGATTCCACACCGATGAAGGGTGTGGCGATGGTGGTCGTCGGCGTGATGCTCGGGCTTGTCGGTATGGACGTCAACTCGGGTGTGCAGCGCTACACCTTCGGCGTTCTCGAGCTGTTCAGCGGCCTCAGTCTGGTGGCTCTGACCATGGGATTGTTCGGCATCGCCGAGATTATCCGCAAGATCCCGGGCTCGGTCGATCATTCCCGCCAGATCGAGAAGATCTCCTTGCGTAGCATGTTGCCCAGCCGCAATGACATGAAGCGCTCGCGCATGCCGCTGCTGCGCGGGGCGGGTGTCGGGGCCTTCTTCGGCACCCTGCCGGGAACCGGCGGGTTGATCGCCTCCTTCATGGCCTATGCCACCGAAAAGAAATTTTCCCGCGAACCCGAGAGGTTCGGCAAGGGCGCAGTTGAGGGACTGGTCGCCCCCGAGTCGGCAAACAATGCCGCCGATCAGACCGCCTTCATCCCGACCCTGACGCTCGGCATTCCAGGCAGCCCCGCCATGGCAATCATGCTGACGGTCCTGATCGTGCACGGTATCGCACCGGGACCGCGGCTTGTCGTCAACGAACCGGAGCTGTTCTGGGGGCTCATCATGAGCTTCTGGGTCGGCAACCTGTTTCTGCTTGTTCTGAACATCCCGTTTATCGGGCTCTGGGTGCGGATTCTCTCGATCCCCTTCAATGTTCTGGTGCCCTGCATTGTAGTCCTGGTCTGTCTTGGCACCTACAGCGTCAACAACAATATATTCGACATCTTCTTCGTGGCCGGCTTCGGACTGTTCGGACTGATGTGCCGCTATTTCGCGTTCCCGTTGGCCCCTGTCGTTCTCGGTTTTGTGCTGGGCCCCCTTCTGGAGGAATATTTTCGTCGCTCGCTCCTGATTGCCGGGGGGGATTTCAGCACCTTCGTGACGCGTCCGGTCTCTGCGACCTTCATCGCAATATGCGCCATTCTCGTCATCGGCACGGTCTATGCCACCGTGCGGCAACTGCGCCGGGCCAAGGAGACGCTCTAGGCCATGCGACCGGCACCCAGTCGATCGAAAAGCCCTGCAGAGACAATTGGACGATATCAGGCATGATCCACAAAACCGATCCATCGCGCCGCACGCATTGCGAACAGATCGCCCGCGATCTGGAGCATGATATCGTCACCGGCGTTCTTCTTCCGGGTCAGAAGCTGGACGAACGGGGGCTGGCGGAGCGCTTCGGATCCTCGCGTACGCCCGTGCGCGAAGCGATCCGCATTCTGGTCGCGCGGGGGTTGGTCGCGACCGTGGCCAATCGCGGGGCCGAGGTGGCCCAGATTGCCGTCACCGAAATCGTCGAGATGTTCGAGGTCATGGCTGAGCTTGAAGGCATGTGCGCCGGGCTTGCGGCCCGCAGAATGAGCGCGGAGGAACTGACGGATCTCGAGCGATTTCACGCCCGCTGCCTCGAATATGTCGAAAGTGTCGATCCTGACGCATACTACGATGCCAACGTCACCTTCCACGACGCGATCTACATGGGCAGCCACAATTCCTATCTGGAAGGACAGACGCGCTTTCTGCGGCGCAGGCTTAGCCCGTATCGGCGCATTCAGCTTCATCAGGCACGCCGGATATCCGACTCCTATGCTGAGCATGGCCGTATCCTCCAGGCGATCCGTGACCGGGACCCCGACCGGGCCAGTGCCGAGATGAAGGGCCATGTCAACGTGCAGGGCCAGTCACTGAGCGATGTCGTCATGATCGCGGGCATGCTCAACCGGAAGCTCGCCAGCGAGGGCGGTTCGGCAGTTCGTTCAGGTTGGACGAAGGCTGGCTCGGGAAATGACCTGCCATGACATCTGTCAGGCGACATCCAGACTCGCGGTTTGAGGCGACATCCAGTCTTGCGGACGCTGTCGCGCAACAGTGGCCGACCGAGCGCGCGGACCGCAAGGGTCTGCGCACGCCCGACCTTCAGCGCACCGCGTGGCTCAGGCGCTTTCTTTTTCAGGATGCCCTCGGGGTCCCTGAGCCGTTATGAGCGGCCCTTGATTTCGAGCAGGTTCGAACGGTTCAGTAGCCGATCGAGGATGGCCGCTGCCAGCGCTTCGTCGCAGGCGAGCAGCTCGGTCAAGTCGCGGATGCTCCCTTTAATGGTGATCAGGATTGATCGGCCCCATCCGGATTGCTCCACCTTTGTGATTGGAGAAAGGTAGGACCCGAGAATTCGCAAGCGACACAAGCCGGAAGAGATCGTCATCAAGTGGACGCCCGCAAGTACCTACCGGCCGTTGGCGCGGTGTGGTTCACTGATCCCGACGGATCGGGAGGGATCATCATGCGGCAGACGGGACCGTTCGGGCTCTCGGAGCATCTGGAGCGGCTGAGCAAGGACGGCGATCCGCTGGAGGTGCTTGAGGCAACTGTCGATTTTGAGCATTTTCGGCCCCGGCTGGTCGAAGGGCTCGGCCATGGCGACGGCTCGTAGGGTGGCCGCCCCCCGTTCGATCCGGCCTCGATGTTCAAGGCGCTGATCCTGCAGGCGCAGCACAATTTCAGCGACGCCCGGATGGAGTTCATGATCTGCGACCGGCTCTCGTGGATGCGGTTTCTGGGCTTCGATCTCGGTGCGCCCACGCCGGACGAGAACACCATCCTCTCACGCTTCGCGCGCGCCCCTGCGGGACGTCCGCAACCGCTTGACCGAGACCGGCACATTGAAGCGCGTGATGAAGGCCTTCGACTGTCAGCTTCGGAAGAACGGATACATCCCGATGGCCGGGCAGATCGTCGATGCCTCACTCGTGCCGGCGCCGAAGCGGCGCAACACCGAAGCCGAGAAGGCGGCGATCAAGGACCGCAAGACGGCCGCCGAGATCTGGCCCGACGAGCCCAACAAGGCCGCCCAGAAAGACACGAACGCGCGCTGGACGCTGAAGATCGGCGGAAAGGTCCGGTACCGCCTGGACGGGACCCCCCTGCCGATGATCGCGGCGGCGGTGTTCGGGTACAAGTCCCACATCTCGATCGACCGGCGCTGCGGCTTCATCCGGGAAAGCGCCGTCACCGCGGCCTCGGCCGCCGACGGCCGGCAGCTCCGGCGTCTGGTCAGCCGGTAGAACACCGGCTCGGAGGTCTGGGCGGACAGTGCCTGCCGGTTATAGCGAAACGAGGCATGGCTCGCGAAGCGGATGATCACCAGCCGCATCCACCGGCGCAAGCCTGCGGGCAAACCGATGCCCAGGCACATGGCGCGGGCCAACGCCAGGAAGTTCACGATCCGCGCTGCCGTCGAGCACGCCTTCGCCCATCAGAAACCCCGCTACGGCCTCTTCATCCGCACCATCGGCCTCGCGCGCGCCGAGGCGAAACTGACCCTCGCCAACATCGCCTACAACATGGGCCGCCTGATCTTCCACGAACGCCGGCACGCCATGGGATGAGTCCGCTCGGTGGCGAGAAAACCCGCCCGGGCTCACGCCAGTCCGGTGCATTCCATGCCGGATAGCGGTCCCAACGCACTCAACCCGAGCGCCAAAGCAGAGTTCTTGCAGGTGTCTAGCTGGGATTTTCTACCTTTGAATGGACGAAGGAGGATGCCCGATGAAGCGCAGCCGGGTCGGCGATGAACAGATCATCGCGGTCATCAAGGAGAACGAGGCGGGGGCGAAGGTCGATGAGCCGTGCCGCCGGCACGACATCGGCACGGCGACGGTCTGTTCCTGGCGGAAGACGTTCGGCGGGATGGCGGCGTCAGATGCGAAGTAGCTCAATGTCCTCGAAGCCGAGAATGCCCGGCTGAAGCGGATCGTCGCCGACCAGGTGCTCGGCATGTCCGCCATGAAAGGGCTCCTGGCAAAAAGCTTGTGACGCCCATGGCCAGGCGCAAAGCCGGGGGCTTCCTGATGGACGAACTGGGCCTGAGCGAGCGGCGGAGTTGCCGGATCGTGGGGCTCTCGCGCTCCGTGCAGCAGTATCGCCCCGGCGCCCGCGACGACGGTGATGTCCTCGAGCGAATGCGGACCTTGGCCTCGGAGAACCGGCGCTATGGCTCTCTGCGCCCACACGCCATGCTGCGCCGGGAAGGGCTTGCGACGAACCGCAAACGGACCTGGCGCCTCCGCTGCGCCGAAGGCCTGCAGGTCAGGACGAAGACGCGGCGCAAGCTTCCCCGTCGCGACCGGATTGCGCCCCGGGTGCCGGAACGGCCGATGCAGCGCTGGTCTCCCGACGTCATGAGCGACCAGCTCGCCGATCATCGTCGGCTCCGGGTGCTCGACATCGTCGACGACCACAGCCGTGTCTGCCCTGGTCAGATCATTGACCTCTCGATCTCCGGCGCACGCGCGGCGCGATATCTCGACGAGCCGGGCAGGCGCTTCGGGCTGCCCGGGGAGATCGTCCTCGACAACGGCCCCGAGGGCACCAGCCGGGCGATGTTCGAGTGGTCGGAGCGCTCCGGTGCCCGGCTCCGCTTCACCGGGCCCGGCAAGCCTGTCCAGCACGCCTTCGCGGAGCGTTTCAACGGCAAGCTCCGCGACAAGTGCCTCAACCTGCACTGGTTTCGCTCGCTCCGTCATGCCCGAGAGGAAATCACGGCATGGCGCCACCACCACAACACCGAGCGCCCCCACTCGGCGCCCGGCCATTTGTCACCCAAGGAGTTCCTGGCAACCAACGCCGCGCCGTCGCCTGAGCCTCTTGTGCGCTCCGCGCCGACGCTCACCGCAACCAATCAACCGGAGAATCCCAGTTATGCGCGGCCCTGATCGAGGGGAAAGGTCATTTGTGCGGTCCTTGGGTGGGCGCCGTCGCACGGCAGCGGGCGGTTCTTCGTCGCGTGCTGCTTTCCGGCTCGGTGCCGTCAGGCGTGGCCGTGTCGCCGGTCGAGGAAGACCAGCCGGCGGATGTTGCAGGTGAGGTTGGCGAGGCCGATCTTCGCCTTTGCCCGTGCGATGCCGACGGTGCGGATGCAGAGGTCCATGGGCCCCTTCTGGTGGGCGAAGACGTGCTCGATGGCGGCCCGGACCGCCGAGCGCGCGGCGTTTCCGCGCCGGATGTGAGGCGCCATCGGCCGGCCCCGCGGCTTGCGGTGGTGGACCTGGCTGCGAAAGCCGTGCTTCTCCATGAACGCCTCGCTCGCCTTCGATCGGTAGGCGCTGTCGGCCCAGACCGTGGCGCCGGTGTTGCTCCGATCGAGGAGCCCCCGGCGGAGCATGCGCCCGTCATGCGCCGCGGCGTCGGTGACGTCCCGGCGGCGGATAAAGCCGTGGCGGCGGTCGATGCTGGCGTGGCTCTTGTAGCCGAACACCGGGATCGCGATGTCGGCGTGGCGGGTCCCGTCGGCGCGCTCGCGCGCCTTTCCGAAGACCAGTGTCCAGCGGGCATCCCGGTCCTTCTGGCGGAGCGTCGCCGGCTTGTCCTGCCAGTCCTCGGGGATGCGGCCCACCTTGATCTCGGCCTTCTCGGCCTCGGGGTTGCATTGCTTCGGCGCCGAGACGAGGCTCGCGTCGACGATCTGGCCCGCCATCGGGATGTAACCGGCCTCGCGGATCGCGGCGTCGAAGCGGGCGAAGAGCCGCTCGATCGCGCCGGCCCGGATCAGCCGCTCGCGAAAGGCCCAGATGGTCTTCGCGTCGGGCACCTTGTCGGTCAGACCGAGCCCGAGGAAGCGCATGAACGACAGCCGGTCATTGATCAGGAATTCGGCGCGGTCGTCGCTGAGATTGTTCTGCGCCTGGATGACGAGGATCTTGAACATCATCACCGGATCGAACGGCGGCCGGCCCCCCTTCGCGCCGTCGCCGCAGGCGAGCGCCGCATCGCGCCCGGGACGGAAGATCTCGAAGTCGACCGCCACCGAGAATGCCTCGAGTTGGTCACCGATGTCGCGCAGCCGCCGCAGCCGCTCATCCATGTCGAACAGTCCCGGCTGCCGCGCCATACCCGCCTGCATCCGCTCCGATGGCTCAGTGAATCACGGAACTGGCCAGGGCGCGAGGTTGATAGAGGCGTTCAGCTGGCCAGCGAAGCGGCGCGTGTCCTTCGCGGTGTATGGCGAACCGTTGTCCGACAGCCATTCGATCGGCGAGGGCGCACGGGTCGTGCCGAAGCGGGCCTTAACGGCCTCGAGCATCATGTCCCGGACGTCGGAGCCGCTGATCCCTCCGCCTATGACGGCCCGCCAGGCGATGACCTCGCGGTCGTGGGCGTCGATGACGAAGGCCCCGCGGACGATCTCGCCGTTCCAGCAGGCGAATTCGAAGCCGTCCGAGCACCAGCGCAGATTGGAGCGCATGACAACGACCTTGCCGTCGTGCGTGCGGCCCGGGCGGTCGCCGGAATGCCGCTCGAGCAGCAGCCCGTGCGACGCTGCGCGCCCGCCCCTGCGCGACGTCATGAGCCGGTAGACCCGCTTGTGGTTGGCAGGCGGCTCGCCCGCCGCCGCCAGCTCCCGGTTCAAGAGGGCCGTGATGCGGCGATAGCCGTCGGTCGGGCGGGCGCCCACAAGCCGCTGGATACGCGGCAGGACCGCCGCGTCGCCAGCCTTCTGATAGGCGCTCCGCGGCTTTGCGCCTCGCTTCAACCGCTCCGCCAGGTTCGACCGGGAGACGCCGAGGGTGTCAGCGACGGCCTTCACAGCGAACCGGCCTCGTTCAGTCCGGGCAGCGGCGACCGCGCGAGCAAGGTCGGTTTCTATGCCCGGCGCTTCGCCAGGGCTTCCTTGAGGATTTCAACCTCGAGGGTCTTGCGGCCAAGCTGGCGTTCGAGCTCGCGCACCCGCTCCTCGAGCTTGCGGACCTCCGCGTTGCCCGTCACCCCGTCGTCTGCCTGAACCGCCACCGCGCCGCCCTCCGTCATCAGACGGCGCCAGCGATACAGCAGGTTCGGCGCGACGCCATTGCGCCGTGCCACAGCCGAGATCGTCGCGCCGGGCTGGAGCGTCTCCTCGACAAGGCGCAGCTTCTCCTCGATCGGCCAGTGGCGGCGGCGGCCCGCCCCGCTGATCACCTCAATGCGTGGGTCGTTCTACGACATCAGCCTGTGCCTGGGGATATCCCCAAGCCTCCCTGCTCACGCCGGGTGTCCGGTCGAAATGGGGGCCAGTTCAGCGTCAAAGCAGGGTTCTTGCGGGTATCCAGCTTGGCCACCATCCGCTTCGAGAGGTGATGGCCGCGATCGCGCAGCTCGGCATGGATCCGCGGCGCCCCGTAGCGGCGCTTGCTGGCCTCGAAGATCCCACGGATCTCCTGTACCAACTCCGCACGCCTTGCAGCGCGCTCGGCTCTTTGAGGGCCGGCACGCTGCCAAGCGTGGTACCAGCTCCGCGCAACGCCGAGCACCCGACAGAGAAGGCGGACGGCGTGTTCAGCGGCATGGGCGACGATAAAGGCGAGCTTGGCCTTGACGGTTTCGCCGCCCACTGAGCGAAAAAGCCGAGGCCTTGCGAAGAATCTCCACCTCCTCCTTCAACCGCTTGTTATCGCGGCGAAGCTGCACCAATTCGGCCGCCTTTGCGCTTCGAGCTGCAATCGCTGCCGCTGAGCCGGCAGCATCGAGCTCGAGCTTCCAGGTCTTCAGCTGCGTCACCGTGACACCCAGCTCTGCCGCCACGATGCCATAGGCGCCGGCCTCCGACAGCCGCGCAACAGCCAGCTCCTTGAACTCCGGCGAAAACCGCCGTCTCGTTCGATTTGCCATTCTCGTCCCTCCAGGTCGGTTCATACTTTACCGCCTGGTCCGGGATCAGAGAGCAAGGTCAAGCCGTG
>NZ_BSYI01000069.1 GCF_030270585.1 Paralimibaculum aggregatum | reverse complement strand
GCCGCGCTGGAGGCGGCGCTTGCCGCGGCCCCGGCCACGGAGCCCCCGGCGCTCCATCCGGGCATTGCCGAACTCTACCGCCGCAAGGTCGCGGGCCTCGCCGAGGCGCTGAACGGGACGGAGACCCGCGCCGAGGCGGCGGCGGCGCTGCGCGACCTGATCGAGGGGATCGTGCTGGTGCCGGCGGGCGATGCGCTTGAGATCGAGCTGGTCGGGGCGCTGGCGGGTATCCTGGCGCTCACGAACGACGCGCGCCCCCGGCCGGGCGGCGCGGGGGCGCGACAGATATCGCTGGTTGCGGGGGCAGGATTTGGCCTTTGCCGAACAGATTCCGTTAACGCTTTCGTGGCCAGACGACTTTAGGTGTGAGATCCGTATAGGGTGGGGTGCGGTCGTTCGCCGCAAGTGCGACGCGAATGCGCCGGCTGGCGAAAGCGGACTTTCACGCGGCCGAAAACCGGCAGGATGTGCTGCGAGGCAGCAATCATGATTGAGAACCCTAGTAGTCTCTTGGCGTAGAGCTCGATGGCGGCTTCTTCAGCGGGAGCAACCGCACTCGGAGAGCTGTCAAAGCGACTGATCGCGATCAGGAGATCACGTTCCCGAGCAAGGCCAAGCTCATCGAGACAATCAGAACGCCGGCAAGGATTTGAAGCACAGGGAACACGAGCGCGTTGTCGCCGGATTCTCGAACCGAAGCCAGCGCGATGCCGCGGGCCGCGATGCTCGACACGGCGACGAGACTGGTCAATGCAGCGGTGCCGAGCCCCATCACCACTACCGCAAACGCGCCGGCAACGGCGATCTCCATCTGCCACGCGATGATCAAGAGGAAGATGGCGCCGGTACATGGCCGCATGGCGATGCTGACGATGAGGGCAATTGCATCGCGCGTCGACCTCACCGCTGCGACCTGATCGGGCGACGGACCATGTGCATGGCAACCGCACGCGCTGTGATGATGGAGTGCCCGATTGCGGCGCTGCGATCTTTGATGCGCTGCGAGCCTACGTGCACCCCGCCAGATGAGCACTGCTCCAATTGCGGCGATCGCGAGATAGCTCGCCGGCGCCAAGTAGTTCTCGGCGAGGGTCGTCATCCGTGGCACCGCGGCCTCGAGCAGAAGGAAGCCGCCATAGACAAGAAGGATGGCCCAGAGCGCTTGCGCGAGGCTCGACGCCACCGCAAGGCCGACGAGGCGCGCGGGTGCAATGGACGAGCCGAGCCCGACGCCCCCGATCAGAAACTTCCCATGCCCTGGACCCGCGGCATGGACGAAGCCATAGGCGCCCGCTGCCGCGATGAGCCCGATCGTGGCGCCGGGCGCGCCAGAGCGCAGGGCCTGCACGGCCGATGCCATCTCGTTCTGCAAAGTACGTTGCCACCCGGAAGCCCACCGCGCGATGCCCGCGGCATCCTCGAGCAGAATGGCAGTCAGAACGAGACCCGCGAGGATCGCGATGGAGGCGATCACCCGCATTGCAGCACGACCCTGTCGGCGAAGAGCGCCCCGACATTCGCGATCTCGGGTGTCTCTTCACGGTCGAGATCGAACAGAGTGGACTGCAATACCACGAGCCCAGTGTCCGGATTGAACCGTTTAACCTCCGCCATGCAATGATCGCTGCTCCCACGGATGCGAGGCGGGTTGGTAACGGTGAACGCATAGAAATAGGTGGCTTCGTAGAACCCGACCTCCACACGCCGAGCCTTGATCTCGCGCGGGTTCGCGAGCCGGCGCAGAAATGTCAATCGGAGGCGGCCGTCGATTAGGTCCACGGCGAAGCCTGTTGGCCGGTCCAGCGAGATCGGCTGCCCATCGATTGAGAGATGCGCGGAACCTGCGAAGTCCTCCGGCCAATCGCCAAGCTCTTGGATGAGATCGCGCTGTGCGGCGTCTGCGAGAGCGCCCACGGTAGTCGGGGCGTGGCCTGCGGCGGCCAACATGTAGAGCGTCTCGAATGCGTCGAAGATCCAGGTCACCTCAAGCGCCGTCAGCTGCGAGCCATCGCCGATCACGAAATCCACCCCGCCATCCACGAAGATGTGGGGATGGGCCACTGCCCGCGGCGGCGCCGCGGCGAGGCAGGCCGCGAGAGCTGCAGCCGCGAGGCGGATCCGATGGGCGGCGCCTGTCATGCGATCGCTTCCCTCCCTGCGCTCCCGGGGATGAAAGCGATGAGGTCCGGCAGGAAAGTCTGGACCATGGTAGCGGCAGCGGCGCGCCCCGGACCGGCGACGATCAGGATAAGCCGGCTTTGGTTGATGCCCTCGGGCCAGCCGTCGAGCAGGCGCGGAGGGCTCGCAACATGGCCGACCACATGGAGCACGCGCGGCGAGGACGGGTGCCCCTGGATCTCGACAAGCCCTTTCATCCGCAAGAGGTCACGACCGAACGATGCCTGGAGCGCACCGATGGCATTCTCCAGGGCCCATGGGTCGAAGGGCTGTTGCGCCGAGAAGCAGAAGGCAGAGGCCGTGTCGCCGTGCCGGTTCACATCATGCGAGTGGGTGTGGCCGTGTGAAAGGCTCTTGTGCGGGAGGTGCGCCGCCGTCGAAGCGCAGCCATTCGCGCACATCCGGCGGCTTGGCGAGTGGGTCCGCGGCGGCACGTGAAAAGACCATCTCGGCCGTTGCCTCCCGTACCGGGACAACGGCGGCGTTCGGGTTGGCGTGCCGGAGCTGGCGGATGAGGGCATCGAGATCACGCTGCGAAGCGGGGTCGCGCGCCAGATCGCCTTTGGTGACGAGCACCAGATCGGCGACCGCGACCTGTCGCTGCGCCTCTGGAAAGCGCCCAATCGCATCCGCACCGTTCACTGCATCAACCAGCGTCACCACACCGTTCAGCGCGAAGTGGCTCAGCATGAAGTCGTTTGTCATGAAGGCCTGCAGCAGCGGGAGCGGATCGGCGATCCCCGTGGTCTCGATCACCACACGGTCGAAGGCCGGGCCGGTGCTGCTCTCGGCCGCCTCAAGCAATCGTAGCAGCGTCAGCCGGACATCGCCCGATACCGTGCAGCAGAGGCACCCGACCGACATTGCGAAGGCCCGCTCATCCGCCTGAGCGATGAGCAGACTGTCGATCCCGACCTCGCCGAACTCGTTGACGATCACGGCCGTGTCGCGAAATTCCGACCCCGAGATCAGGCGGTTCAGGAGCGTCGTCTTTCCGGCCCCGAGAAAGCCCGTGAGGATGGTGATGGGTATCCGCTTCATCGGTCGAGATCGGCCATGGCATACGGGTGATCGGTGCCCCAGACATGCGCTGCATCCCGGGCGATCAGCCGCAGCTGCAATCGATCCAGCTCGGCGAGGGCGAGGTTCCGATCACCTGTCCTTGCGAGCGTGCGGCTGAAGCTGCGGCTGACGGAGCGTGGTCGCCAGGGCAAGACCGCCGAGGCGAGCCACGCGCGCAGATCCGCAGGCAAGCGATCGTATTCGCGCATCGGATCCTCGTTGCGGCGGCGGCGCTTCAGACTCGTCGCTCCGCGGTTCTTGCCCTGTGCGCGGGCAGGCTGGGCTGCCTGCGCGCGCGCCTTGGCGATGCGATGCTCCCTCACTCCGGCACCAATTCTCCGGGCAGCGTGTTCATCGTCATGGTCTCGCTCGGCTGGAAGTGGATCACCGAGCGGATCGACTTGCCCGCCTTGAGGAGATCGAAAGCGGTGTTGATCTGGCCATGGGTCATGTGGTGCGTGATGTAGGGATCCACGCTGAACTCGCCGCGCATCCATTCGTCGACCATGCCCGGAAGCTCGCTCCGGCCCCGCACACCGCCGAAGGCGGTTCCGCGCCAGACGCGGCCGGTGACGAGCTGGAAGGGCCGTGTTGCGATCTCCTGGCCCGCGCCGGCGACGCCGATCACGGTGCATTCGCCCCAGCCCTTGTGACAGGCTTCCAAGGCAGCGCGCATCAGGCCCACATTCCCGACCGCCTCGAAGGTGTAGTCCAATCCGCCGCCGGTCATCTCGACGAGCACATCCTGGATCGGCGCGTCATAGTCCTTCGGATTGATGCACTCGGTCGCGCCTAGAGATCTGGCCAGCAGGAACTTGGACGGGTTGATGTCGATCCCGATGATCCGCGACGCTCCGTTCAGCACCGCGCCCTGGATCACCGCCATGCCGACCGCGCCGAGCCCGAAGACCGCAACCGTCGCGCCCGCCTCGACCTTGGCGGTGTTGCGCACCGCGCCGATACCGGTCGGCACAGCGCAGCCCATGACGGAGGCTTTGGAAAGGGGCACTTCCTTGATAATCTTGGCGACCGAGATTTCCGGAAGCACCGTGTACTCGCTGAAGGTGCTGGTGCCCATGTAGTGCAGGATCTGCTTGCCCTTGTAGGAGAAGCGCGAGGTCCCGTCGGGCATCACACCGGCGCCTTGGGTCTTTCGGATGGTCTGGCAGAGATTGGTCTTGCCCGATTTGATATAGGGGCAGTCCGGGTCCTCGGGGACATAGAGCGGGATCACGTGGTCACCGGGGACGACCGAGGTCACGCCCTTGCCTACTTCTTCGACCACACCGCAACCCTCATGGCCGAGGATGCAGGGGAAGAGGCCCTCGGGGTCCTCGCCCGACAGGGTAAAGACGTCGGTGTGGCAGAGGCTGGTCGTCACGATACGAACGAGAACTTCGCCGTCCTTCGGCCCTTCGAGATCGATCTCCTCTATCTCCAATGGCTGGTTCGGCTCCCAGGCAATGGCGGCACGGGTCTTCATGATTGGTTCTCTCTACTGGCGTTTTCAGTGCATGTGCTCAAAATCCGGCTCCTCTGCCGTATCGGCGATCGGATCGAGGACCAGGACCAGACGAGTCTCGCCCGTTCCCTCGATGGGCGGTGAGCGGTGCAGGAGGCCCGAGCGCGGGCGCTCTGGCCAGAGCGTACCGCGCAGAAGCATCGGTGCGCCCGTTGGAACGGTGAAGACCCGCCGCGGATCGGCGCCGTCCGGTGAGATGCCATATTGCGTGCCCGGCCCGCGATAGGTGCATACGAGGCGCGACGAGACCGCATCGATGTGGAACTTTCGACAGGCATTGCCCGTCACGACATCGAAGCGGAGCCTCATATACGGCGCCTTCGTCACCCCGGCGAAGAGATTGGCCAAAGCCGCGACGTCGTCGATCAGCATGGCTCGTTCGGGCCCCACCGGGGTCCCGGCCGACTCGCACGTCTCGGCGACGGCATCGCGCACGGCGTCGGGGCGCAGGATCATTCGCGCATGTGGCAGCACTGCAGGATCGAGGCGATCCACCCAAGCCTGAAAGCTCGGCATCGGTTGGCGGCGCCAAATGACAGCGGCACAGCCTGGATGGTGGATGGCGGACAGGCCCTCGGGCGTCTCCGCCACACCGACGCCTACCGCGGCATCGGTCACGGTCTCGCGAACCAAGCTCATGCTGGCTCACCGGAAGGCTCTGCCCGCCGCCAAAGCGGGAATGGATCCGGCAGTTCCGGCAAGTCCTCGAGCCGGTCAGCGACAACTTCCGGTAGCAGCGCCGCGTCGAGCCGTGATTTCAAGCTTGGCCAGTCGATGCCCACGCCGATGAACACGATCTCTTGGCGCCGGTCTCCCCATGGCTCCTGCCAGTGCTGCTGCATGTAGGCGCGTGCGCCCTCATGATCCGGCCAGTGCTGTTTCGGCACCGCGGCCCACCAAGTGCCGAGCGGCTTGATCGAGGAGAGCGCGCCGGCGAGCGAGAACTCGGCCACCCAGTCAGGCCGCGTGGCGAGCCAGAAATGCCCCTTGGCCCGGATGACGCCAGGCATCTCGCCGTTAAGCACAGCCATGATCTCTTCCGGCAGGAAGGGCTGGCGCGCCCGATAGACGAAGCTTGCGACGCCGTATTCCTCGGTCTCCGGCACATGGTCGGCAAAGCCATAGAGCTCTTTGGCCCACATCGGGTGCTCATGCGCACGCTCGAAATCGAACAGGCCGGTATCGAGGATCGTCCGCGAAGGGACTTCGGAGTGATTGGTCTCGATGATCCGGGCATCGGCATTGAGGCTGCGGATGATCTTGCGCGCCGCATCGGTGCGCTCGGGGCCGGCATCGGCCACCTTGTTGAGCACCACCACATCGGCGAACTCGATCTGGTCGGTCAAGAGATGCACCAGCGTGCGCTCATCCTCCTCGCCCAGGGTCTCACCGCGCTCGCGCAGGGAGTCGTGGCTGGAGTAGTCGCGGAGCAGGTTCACCGCGTCCACCACCGTGACCATGGTGTCGAGACGGGCGACATCCGCGAGGCTCGCCCCCTCGGCATCTCGGAACTCGAAGGTCGCGGCGACGGGCAAGGGCTCGGAGATGCCGGTGGACTCGATCAGCAGGTAGTCGAACCGTCTTTCCGCCGCGAGCCGGCGCACCTCGGCCAAGAGATCGTCGCGCAGCGTGCAGCAGATGCAGCCGTTCGACATCTCCACGAGCGTCTCGTCGGTGCGGCTAAGCTCGGTGTCCGCGCGCACGAGATCGGCGTCGATGTTCAACTCGGACATATCGTTGACGATCACCGCGACGCGACGCCCCTCGCGGTTGTTGAGCACGCGGTTCAGGAGCGTCGTCTTGCCGGCGCCGAGGAAGCCGGAGAGCACGGTGACGGGAAGGCGGGTGTCGGGAGCGTTCACTATGTCAGCCTCCTTCGCCTACGAACTCAACGCCTGCGCGAGCGTCGCGGCGTTGTGGCGCATCATGTCGAGATAGGTGGGTGAAGGACCGTCCGGGCCGGAGAGCGCGCCCGGATAGAGCGTGCCGCCGATACTCGCGCCGGTCTCGCGCGCGATCTGCTCGAGGAGGCGCCGGTCGGTGATGTTCTCGACGAAGACGGCTGAGATCTTCTCCTTCCGGATCCGCTCGATCAGGCGCGCGACATCCTTGGCAGAGGCTTCGGACTCAGTGCTCAGACCCTGCGGCGCGAGGAAGGTGAGACCATAGTCGTGACCGAAATACTGGAAGGCGTCATGCGAGGTGACGATCGTGCGCCGATCCGCGGGCAAAGCCGCGAGGGTCGTGCGGATCTCGGCATCAAGCGCCTCGATCTCCGCCACATAGGCAGCCCGGTTCTGCTCATACGCGGCGGCGTTCTGGGGATCGGCCTCGGCCAGCGCCTTGGCGATGTTGGCCGCGTAGATCGCCGCATTTCTGAGGCTCTGCCAGGCATGGGGATCGAAGACGCCGTGGTCGTGATGATCGCGGCCGTCTGCTTCCGCGCGCTCCTCGCCGTGATCCTCACCACGATCATCGCCGTGGCCGTGTTCACTTTCGGCGTGAACGTCGTTCTCGCCACGTTCGTCATGCTCGTGCTCGTCGTGCCCGCCCGCATCGAAAGGGATCGGCTCTATGCCGTCGGTGGCCACGACGCGGGTTCCCTGGAAACCAGAGGCGTCGACCAGCCGGTCGAGCCAACCCTCGAACTCGAGCCCGTTGACGAAGAGGATCTTCGCATCGGCCACTGCCTGGGCATCCGCCGGCGTGGGCTGAAAGACATGCGTGTCGCCGTTCGGCCCGACCAGCGTGGTTAGGGCCACGTGCTCGCCTCCGATCCGAGCAACCATGTCGCCGAGGATCGAGAAGGTGGCGACCACGGGGATCGGATCGTTCGCCCGCGCCGATGCGGGCATCGCCAGGGTCACGCCGAGGGCGGCGACACCGGACTTGAGGAGGGTTCGGCGGGTCTGCATGTGGATCCTTTCAAAGCTGAGTTCGCGGGCGTGATGGGATTTGCCTGGCGAGGCCGCCAACCGGCCCGATGACGAGCGAGAGGGCATAGGCAACACCGGCAGCGAGGATGATCGCCGGCCCCGAAGGCAGACTGTGGTGATAGGAGAAGAGCAGCCCCGCGACGCTTGCGCTGACGGCGATATGGGCCGCTACCACGATCATGCCGCCCACGCTCACAGACCAGAAGCGCGCGGCGGCAGCGGGCAAGATCATGATGCCGACAATCATAAGCGTGCCGAACGCATGAAAGCCGCCCACGAGATTGAGGACCGCAAGCGCAAGAAAGGTGAAATGCGTGACCGCACTCAGCCCGCTCACCGTGCGCAGGAACTGCGGATCGGCGCATTCGAGCACCAGCGGACGGAAGAGCAAGGCCACCGCAATGACCGTGATGCTCGCTACGACGCAGAGAAGGATCAGTGCCGCGTCATCGAGCGCCAACACCGTCCCGAACAGCACATGCATCAGATCGACATTGCTGCCGCGTATGGAGACGATCAGCACACCCGCCGCGAGCGAGATCAGATAGAAGGCGGCGAGCGAGGCGTCCTCGCGCAGCGGCGTGACCCGAGAGACGAAGCCGGAGAACAGCGCCACGGCCATCCCAGCGATCAACCCTCCAACCGTCATCGCGGTGAGCGACAGGCCGGCGATCAGATAGCCCACAGCCGCTCCCGGCAGAATGGCATGGGCCATCGCATCACCCGTCAGGCTCATCCGGCGCAGCAACAGGAACACGCCGATGGGCGTCGCGCCGAGTGAGACGGCGATGCACCCGACGAGCGCGCGGCGCATGAAGCCGTAGGCCGCGAAGGGCTCGACGAGGGTCTCCCAGATCATGCCGCGCCCCGGATGCAGGTGTGCGGCGTCTCGGCACAGGCCTCGCACATCTGGCGCGCGCGAAACTGGTTCTCAGCCGTCAGCACCTCGGGCGTGGGCCCATGGGCGACCAGATCGCGAGCGAGCATCAGTGTGTCGGGAAAATGGGCGCGAACCGTATCGTGGTCGTGCAGCACGGCCAGCACGGTCCGCCGCTCGACGTGCCATCGGTCGATGATCTTCAGGAGATAGACGAGCGTACCGCTGTCAACCGCAGCGAAGGGTTCATCCAGCAGGACCACCTTGGCATCCTGCACGAGCAGCCGGGCGAAAAGCGTGCGCTGCATCTGCCCGCCGGAGAGCGTCGCGATCGGCCGCGCCTCGAGCCCTGTCAGCCCGACCGCCGCGATGGTTTCGGCCACGCGTGCCCGCCGAGCGCCGTCGACGCGCCCGAACGGGCCGATCTCGCGCCAGAGCCCCATGGCGACCAAGTCGACGACCGAGATCGGAAAGGAGCGGTCGATTTCGGAATGTTGCGGCAGATAGCCGATGCCACTTCGGTCCGCCGACCCGAAACACACCCGGCCCCCGAGGGGCTTGAGAATGCCGGTCACCCCCTTCAGCAGCGTCGATTTGCCGGCCCCGTTCGGCCCGACGATGGCGGTCAGGCTCCCCTCTGCGATCTCGGCCCGAAGATCCCGCACCGCCGGAGTCCGGTCGTAGCCTAGGGTTAGACCCTGAAACGAGAATGCGGGGCTCATGATGCCCCCGGGGCTGCGGTCGCCCAGAGAAAGCCTGCCCAAATCGCTGCAACGACAAGTGTGGCAAGCAGGAGGCGCGACCTCGCTCCGAGCATGAGCAGCCCTAGATGCTGTCCCGAACGCGTCCTCATGGATGCACCTCGCGGCTGCATGACGCGCACCTACCGTGGATTTCGACCACATGGCGCCGGACTGCGAAGCCGGACTGGCCGGCAACCCTGGATAGCTCGGCCAGAAGATCGGGCGCGACACTCTCTTCCACCGCGCCGCAATCATCGCAGATCGAAAGAATGGAAACGTGATCTTCTTCCTCCTGCCGGCAGGCGACGAAGGCGTTCAGGGATTCGACGCGGTGGACCTGCCCTCGCTCGGCGAGTGCCGCGAGAGCCCGATAGATCGTTGTCGGCGCGAGGGCGGGACGGGTGCGGCGAAACTTCCGGAGCAGCTCGTAGGCTGAAACGGCCCTGCGATGGTTCCTCAGCACGGCGAGCACTGCAGTTTGCATCATCTTGCCCTTCTCGCGCATCGGCCTGCCGTTCCATCTGGTCGCACACAAAGTATGTTATGTTATAACGTTACACAAGAGCCTGATCGTATGTGCGCGACTCCATGCGATCAAGATCTGGACCGAGAGCGACGAGCGGCCCGGCGTGGCCGGAATGGCGCGCCTAGCGCCGCCCACGCGGCGCGGACCATCGGCATCAGATCTCGACCGCTTCCGAGATCGCCAGCCCGACGTTTGCTGGCACATGATGCCGCGACCTGAGTGCGGCGCGCCGAAGCGCCGCTCGGCGCCCAATCTGCAGCCTGTGGCGGCCGGTCCGGATGTCAGCCCCTGGTCTGCCCGCGTGCAATCGCGTGATCCGCATCATACGGACAGGGCCCGACCACCGTCGCCGTTTTCCTTGCGCCGATCAGAAACACGTTGGGAACGGTCCCCATGCAAGTTCTTGCCTGTCAAACGGCATTGAAACGGCCCCCCTATCGGCGTCGAAAGAGGCCCCCCCTTCGGAGCGAGTTTGCACGCAGCCCTGATCGCTCCGGAGCCGTAGGCGGAGGGGCGATCAGGGCTGCGAGGGGGGGTCGGGAGATGCGGGTCAGGCGCGGTTCTTGAAGCGCCAGCTCCTATTGCCGGTCTCGACGATCTCGCAGTGATGGGTGAGGCGGTCGAGGAGCGCCGTGGTCATCTTCGCGTCGCCGAAGACGCTCGGCCATTCCCCGAAGGCAAGGTTGGTGGTGACGATCACGGAGGTCTGCTCGTAGAGCCGGCTGATCAGGTGGAAGAGCAACTGGCCGCCGGTCTGGACGAACGGCAGGTAGCCGAGTTCGTCGAGCACGAGGAAGTCGAGACGGCCGAGAAGATCGGCGGTGCGGCCCTGCTTGCCGCCGCGGGCCTCCGCGTCGAGCCTGTTCACGAGGTCGACGACGTTGAAGAAGCGACCCCTCGCGCCGTTCCGGATGCCGGCGCGGACGATCCCTACGGCGAGGTGCGTCTTGCCCGTGCCCGTCCCGCCGACGAGCACGAGGTTGCGCTGCTGCTCGAGGAAAGCGCCGGCGGCCAGGTCGCGCACCAGCGTCTCGTTGACGGGCGTGTCCTCAAGGGTGAATTCGTCGATCTCCTTGGCAAACGGCATCCGCGCGATGGCCATCTGGTACTTGATCGAACGTGCCTGCTTCTCGCTCAGCTCGGCGGTCAGCAGGTCGCCGACAACGCGCTGTGGCTCGTGCTGGCGCTTCACGGCGGTGGCGACGATCTCGTCGTAGCCCGCGCTCATGCCGAAGAGCTTCAGGGCCTTCATGGTCGTCAGGATCTCGGTGCGCTCCATCATCGGGCTGCCCTCCTCGGAGTGTCGTACCGGGCGCAGTCGGCAACCGGCTCATGACGAGGCGCAGGGCCTCGGGTGTCGCGACCGGCGCCAGGGGTTCGGGCTCACGCCGGCGGGCCAGGATGTTCAGGATCACGGCCGCCGAATGGACGCCGTCGGCGAGCGCCTCGGCGCACGCGGCCTCGACGGCTGGCAGGCCATCTGAAAGCGCAGCGCTGAGGATCTCGACCATCTCTGCCGATCGCCGTCCTGACCTGCTTCCCGTTTCCTGGACCGCGCCGAGCTGGAATTCTCAAGTTTGGGATCGGGCCTGGAGACGGAGAGACGTGATGAAGAAATCAAGGTTCAGCGAGGCGCAGAGCGAGCGCGCGGTGGTAGGTCTCGGTGGCGGCGATTCCTTAGCGGATCTACACGCACCCATGCACATCTGACCCCTACGTCGCCCCCGGCCTTGAAAAAGTAGGGGCCGCGGAAAAGAATGGGCGGCCCCCCACGGCGCCGCCCCTCCGCGCGTTCGCCCGGATCGCCGCTCAGGTGCGGCGCCGCCCGGTCCAGGCAAGCCCGGCGAGGCCGCTCAGCAGCAGGATCGCCGGCGCCGGCACCGGCACCGCCGCATCCGCGCTGGTCCCCTCGACGCGCAGCGACATCGCGCCGCGGGGTGTCGAGATCGTGCCGGCATAGCCCGGCGTCCAGGTCGCGCCGTCGTCGGGGCTGTCGAACGAGGTTCCCGTGCCGGTCGGCGACACGGACCAGAACATCGCGAACATGTCGGCCAGATTGACATCGAAGGTCGCGAAGTAGGTGCCCGCGTCCAGCATCACGGAGCCGATCTCGAGCGCCATCTCCTCGTCGGTGTTGCCGGCGATCGTCACGGCCTCGATGTCCGCGGCCTCAAGCACGATGGTCCCGGACGCCAGAATGGCGCCGGGCGTGCCCCCCGAGCTGGCGCGGATCTCCCAGTCGACATTGTCCGTGCCGAAGCTCAGCGATCCCGAGCCCGATCTGTCGTAAGGCACGATCAGGCGCTCCACGAACGACTTCCCGGAGAGCGCGAAGCTCTGGGCGCCGGTGACGTCGGGCGCACTGAGGCCTTCGGCACATTCGAACGCACAGTTCTGGCTGCTCGAGTTCAGTGCCGAGTTCTCGAACAGCGTCGCGGCGGTGGCCTCGCCCGACAGCGCGAGGAGCGCCGCGACAGCACATAGTCTCATCGAATCCATCAGTTACCCCCCAACCGGCATTTCCCATATCGCTCCCCTCCGGGTGACCGTCCGGTCTGGGCGCTCTGGAGCGGTGAAGCCGGTCCCTGTTACGCTGTCGCGGCAGCGTAGCGCCAAGGAAGCAACTCGTCGAGGCGGGTGATCTTGTGATCGGCGATACGGTCGAGGATCTTGGTGAGCCAGGCTTGGGGATCTACGTCGTTCAGCTTTGCGGTCTCGATCAGCGTGTAAGCGATTGCCGCTGACCTGCCGCCGCATTCGGAGCCGACGAAGAGGAAGTTCTTCCGGCCGATCGCCACCGGCTTCATTGCGCGCTCGGCAGAATTGTTATCGGCCTCAAGGACACCGTGCTCGAGATAGGGCCGGAGCCGCTTCATGCGGGTGAGGGCGTAGCGTATCGCCCTGGCGGGTTCGGACTTGCCCGAGATCCGGGGCAGCTGCGCGTGGAGCCATGCCTCGAGGTCGTCGAACATCGGCGCGGCGTCGGCCTGGCGCAATCGCACGCGCTCGTCGGGCGGTCGGCCGCGGGCCTGCTTCTCGACGCCGTAGAGCTCGGCGATGCGCCGGATCGCCTCCTCCGCGATTGGCGAGCGATCCGCCTGGAAGATGTCCGTGAACCTGCGCCGACTATGCGCGAGGCAGGCAAACTCGGAGATCCCGCCCGAGCGGCAAAGCTCGTTGAAGCCGGCATGGCCGTCGGCATGCATCCAGCCCTTGAAGTCCTTCAAGTGATCTGCGGGATGCGCGCCCTTCCGGTCCATCGTGAAGCGATACCAGGCTGCCGGCGGTGCCGGGCCGAGCCAGGGGCGCTCGTCGCGCAGATAGGTCCAGATCCGCGCGGTCCTGGTGCGCCCGTTGCCCGGCGCCTGCATCTTGATCGGCGTATCATCGGCAAGGATCGCCGGCCCACCCAGCACATGCCGCCCGATGGCCTCGGCCAGCGGTTCGAGCAGCGCCGCCGAGCGGCCCACCCAATCGGCCAGGGTGGACCGGTCGAGATCGATGCCCTCGCGGCCGAAGATCTGGCTCTGCCT
>NZ_BSYI01000068.1 GCF_030270585.1 Paralimibaculum aggregatum | reverse complement strand
CCCGGCACCCGCGGTGCGGCCCCGGCAACCGTGGTGCGGCCCCGGCAACCGTGGTGCGGCCCCGGCAACCGTGGTGCGGCCCCGGCAACCGTGGTGCGGCCCCGGCACTCGTGGTGCGGCCCCGGCACCCGCGGTGCGGCCCCGGCACCCGCAGCGCTGCCCCGGCACCCGCGGCGTGACCCCGGCAACTGTGGCGCGGCCATGGCGCCGGTGGCGTGACCTCGGCACCCGTGGTGTGACCCCGGCTCCCGTGATGCGGCCCCGGTACCCGCCGCTCGACCGCTGTGCCCGCGGCGCGACCCCTGTGCTCGCGGCGTTGCGCCGGCACCCGTGGTGTGCCCCTGCGGCCGTCGTGTGACCCCGGCACCCGTGGTGTGACGCCGGAGGACGTGGTGTGCCCCTGCGGCCGTCGTGTGATCTCGGCGGCCGTGGTGTGACCCCGGCAACTGCGGCGCGGTCTCGGCGCCCGCGGCGCCGGCTTCAGCGCAGGTCGGGCAGGCGGTAGCCGTCGGCCTCGAGCTGTGCCCTGAGGGTCAGCTTGGAGATCTTGCCGGTCGCGGTATGCGGCAGCGCCTCGACCACCACGACGTCGTCCGGCAGCTGCCATTTCGCGAACTGCCGCCCGAGATGCGCCAGCATCGCCGTCCGGTCGGGGCGGCGCCCGGCCCGCGGCACCACCACCAGCACCGGGCGCTCGGCCCATTTCGGATGCGGCATCGCCACCGCGGCGGCCTCCGCCACGTCGGGATGCCCGACCGCGGCATTCTCGAGATCGATCGAGCTGATCCACTCGCCGCCGGATTTGATCAGATCCTTGAACCGGTCGGTGATGCGGACATAGCCGTAGGGGTCCATCACCGCCGCATCGCCGGTGTCGAACCAGCCCTCGCCGTCGGCCGCCGCGGTCTCCGCCTTGTGGTAGCGCTGCACCACGCAGGGCCCGCGCACCATCAGCCGGCCCTGGGTCCGGCCGTCCCAGGGCATGTCGCGGCCGGCCTCGTCGCGGATCGCGAAATCCACCGTGAAATGCGGGTGGCCGACGGTTTCCTGCTGGTCGAGCCGGCGCCCCGGCGCCATCGCCGCGATCTCCGGCTTCTCGGTGCAGAGCGTGCCGAGCGGCGAGGTCTCGGTCATCCCCCAGGCATGGATCACCCGCACGCCGTAATCGTTCTGGAAGGCCTCGATCACCGCCCGCGGGCAGGCCGAGCCGCCGATCACCACGCGCGAGAGATCCGGCAGGCTGCCGCCGGTCTCGCGCAGATGGTCGAGCAGCGGCAGCCAGATCGTCGGCACCGCGGCGGAGATCGTCACGCCGTGGCCGAGCATCTCCATCAGCCCCGCCGGGTCGAGCTGGCGCCCCGGCATCACCATCGCCGCGCCCGACATCGGCCCGGAGAAGCCGAGCGACCAGCCATTGGCGTGGAACAGCGGCACCACCGGCATCACCACGTCGCGCGACGAGAGGCCCAGCGTGTCGGGCTGGATCACCGCCATGGCGTGCAGCGTGTTGGAGCGGTGCGAATAGACCACCCCCTTCGGCTCGCCGGTGGTGCCGGAGGTGTAGCAGATGCCGCAGGCGGCGCGCTCGTCGACCGGCTCCCAGCCGGCATCGCCGTCGCCGGACATCAGCTCGTCGAGCGTGATCGCGTTCGGCAGCGTGGTCTCGGCCGCGCCCATCACGATGTAGCCGCGCACGCCGGTCAGCGCGGCGGCCAGCGGCTCGAGCACCCCGACGAGATCGGGATCGACGAAGATCCAGGCATCCTCGGCATGGTTGATGATGTAGGTCAGCTGCGCCGCGCCGAGCCGCGGGTTGAGCGAATGCAGCGCGCAGCCGGCGCCCGGCACGCCGTACCACACCGCGAGATGGCGCTCGCTGTTCCAGGCCATGGCGCCGATCACCGCGCCGGGCCGGGCGCCGAGCCGGCGCAGCCCCTGCACGATGCGGAGCGCGTCGTGGCGGATGCCCTCGTAATCGGTCAGCACGATGCCGCCGTTCGGCGCGCGCGACAGGATCCGCCGCTTGCCGTGATAGCGCGCGGCATGGTCGATGATCCGGCCGATCCTGAGCGGCCAGTCCTGCATCTGCCCCAGCATGGGCGGTCCTCCCGGTCTTGTCGTTCCTCGTCGGGGGTGTTCGCGCCCCCCCTGTCCCGACCCTAGCAGGCCGGGGCGGGCTGTGAAGCGTCGGTGACGGGCTTGCGCGCCGCCGCCGCGGGGGCGACATCTGGCCGGTCACCGGGGGCAGGGGAGCGGGCAATGACGGGCAGCGGCGCGGGAGCGATCTGGATCACCGGCGGCATGGCGGCGATCGCGCTCACCGACAACCTGATGCCGCTGGTCGCCGAGCGCCTCAGCCTCTGGCATTTCCACGCGCTGCGCGCCGCGCTGGTGCTGCCCGCGGTGCTGGCGCTGGCGGCGTTCAACGGGCATCTGGCGCGGCTGCGCCCGCAGGCGCCGCGGCGGCTGGCCGAGCGCACCGGCTTCGCGGTGCTGGCCATGCTGCTCTATTTCGCGGCGCTGCCGGCGGTGGGCATCGCGCAGGCCTCGGCCGGGCTGTTCACCTCGCCGATCTGGGTGGTGATCTTCGAATGGGTGCTGCATGGCGAGCGCATGGGGCCGCGCCGGCTCGGCGCGCTGGCGCTCGGGGCGGGCGGGGTCTGGCTGGTGCTCGACCCCGGCACCGGGCCGGGCGGGCCGATGGCGCTGGTGGCGGTGGCGAGCGGCGCGGCCTATGCGCTCGGCCTGATCTGGACCGGCCGGTACTGCCGCGCCGAATCCGCCGTGGCGCTCTCGATCTGGCTGTTCGTCGGGCTCGGCGCGGCGGGGCTGCTCGGCATCGCGGCGCGGCCCTGGCTGGCCGAGGCGCTGGCCGGGGTGCCCGGCACCGGCTTCGCCACCCGGCCCTGGGACGGGCTCGACGCCGCGACGCTGGGCTGGATCGCGGTGATCGGGCTCGGCGGCATGACCGCGAGCATCTGCCTCGCGCAGGGCTACAAGATGGGCGAGGCCAGCCTGATGGCGCTCTTCGATTTCAGCTTCCTGCTCTGGGCGCCGCTGTTCGCCTGGGCGATCTGGGGCAGCGCGCTGGCGCCGCAGACCGCGCTCGGCATGGCGCTGATCGTCGGCGCCGGGGCGCTCGCGGTGTGGTCCGGCGCGCGGCGCAGGACCGTGACCGCCGGCGCCGATCCGCGCGTCGCCACCGCCCGCGCCGAGCCGCCGCCGGACCTGCCGGGCGGCGGCGCCGGCTGAGCCGGGCTCAGTCCTCCGCCAGATGCGCCCCGCCGCGGGCGGCGGCGAGCCGGGCCTGGCGCTCGCGCTCGGCGAAGCGGGCGCGGTCGGCATCGGTGTATTCGCCGATGCAGGCGGGGCAGGAGACGCCCTCGCGGAAGGCTTCGTGGGCGCGGCCCGCGGGGCTCACCGCCCGGCCGCAGGCATGGCAGAGCCCGTGGCTGCCCTCGGCGAGCCCGTGCCCGACCGCGACCCGCCCGTCGAAGACGAAGCACTCGCCCTGCCAGCGGCTGCGTGCCGCCGGCACCGTCTCGAGATAGCCGAGGATGCCGCCGTCGAGCTGCAGCACCTCCGCGACCCCCTGGCCGAGCAGATAGGCCGAGGCCTTCTCGCAGCGGATCCCGCCGGTGCAGTACATCGCGATGCGCCTGCCGGCGAGCCGCGCCCGGTTGGCCGCCCACCAGGCGGGAAAGTCGCGAAAGCTCCCGGTGCCGGGGTCGATCGCCCCGTCGAAGCGCCCGATCGCCACCTCGTAGGCGTTGCGCGTGTCGATCACCGCGACGTCCGGGGCGTCGAGCAGCGCGTCCCAGTCCGCCGGCGGCACGCGGGTGCCGGTGCGGGCGGCGGGCGCGAGCCCGGGCTGGCCCAGCGTCACGATCTCCCGCTTCAGCCGGACCTTCATGCGGCGGAACGGCATCTCGGCGGCCTGCGAGCGCCGCGCCGGCATCCCGGCGAAACCGGGCAGCGCGCGCAGCGCCGCGAGCAGCGCCGCGACCGCCCCGGCCGGGCCGGCGACGGTGCCGTTCACCCCCTCGGGCGCCAGCAGCACGGTGCCGCGCAGGCCGCCGGCGCAGGCGATGCGGGCGAGCGCGGCGCGGTGCGCCGCCGGCTCGGGCAGCGGCGCGAAGCGGTAGAAGGCGGCGATCTCCACGGGTCCGGTCATCCCCGCCCTATAGCGCCGCCCTGCCGCCCCGGGCAATCGCGGCGCGGCGCCTCAGCGCACCACCAGCACCGAGCAGTGGCTGTGCAGCGCCACGCTGGCCGAGCGCGAGCCGAACAGGTGGTCGTCGAGCCGCGGCCAGTGGCTCGCCATCACCACGAGGTCCACCCCCATCTCCTCGGCCACGGCGCGCACCTCGCGGGCCACCGAGCCGCCGAGATTGAGGATGCCGTCCATCTCCAGCTCGCCCCGCTCGCCGTCGATATAGGCCTTGAGCCGGGCCTCCAGCGCCGCCTCCTTCTCCGGGTCCTTCGGGTCCGGGGTGACCGAGATCACCAGGATCCCCGCCCCCTCCGTCGCCGCGATGCGCCTGGCCGTCGCCATCGCCTTGGCGGCGACCTCCGGCGCGTCGAGATCCACCGGCACCAGGATCTTGCTGAACATCCCGTTCTCCCCTTCTGGCGGCGCGCCTGCCGGCCCCGCACCCCAGTGAACGCAGGGCGCGGCCGGGGATCAAGGGCGAAACGCCCCGGCGCGCATGGGTGGGCCGCGATGCGGCCTGAGCCGCCGCGACGATGCAGGGGTGGGCGCGCCGGGGCGCCTGCCCCGCGGGGCAGGCATCGCCGGCCGGCCCGGCGGCGCCCGGCCGGGGCATCTTGACCGCGTGTCCCGGAGCGGGTAATTCACCCGCACCCCGGAAGTGCCCGCGCTTCCGGTCCCCGTCGTTGCGGGGATCGCCGTCGGTCAGCGCAGTGCGCCCACCGGCGCGTTTTTCGTTGTGGTCCGGCCATGCGCGCCCCAGATCGGGGGCAGGGAACCGGGCCGCGAAAGGAGATGCGAGATGTTCGAGAGCCTGTCGGAACGCCTGTCCGGCGCGCTGGAGAAGCTCACCGCCAAGGGCGCGCTGACGGAGGCGGATGTCGCCACGGCGCTGCGCGAGGTGCGGGTGGCGCTGCTCGAGGCGGATGTCTCGCTCCCGGTCGCGCGCCGGTTCATCAAGCAGGTGCAGGACAAGGCCACCGGCCAGGCGGTGCTGAAATCGGTCACGCCGGGCCAGATGGTGGTCAAGATCGTCCATGACGAGATGGTCGCCATGCTCGCCGGCGAGGGCGACGGCGAGGCCGGCGCCAGGCTGCGCATCGACAGCCCGCCGGCCACCATCCTGATGGTCGGCCTGCAGGGCTCGGGCAAGACCACCACCGCCGCCAAGCTGGCCCGCCGGCTGAAGGAGCGCGACCACAAGCGGGTGCTGATGGCCTCGCTCGACACCCGCCGCCCGGCCGCGATGGAGCAGCTCGCCACCCTCGGCCAGCAGACCGGGATCGACACCCTGCCGATCGTCAGGGGCCAGGACGCGGTGGCGATCGCCAGGCGCGCCAGGCAGCAGGCGATGCTCGCCGGCTACGACGTGGTGATGCTCGACACCGCCGGCCGGCTCTCGATCGATGCCGAGCTGATGGCCGAGGTTGCCGCGGTGCGCGATGCCGCCAGCCCGAACGAGACGCTGCTGGTGGTCGACGGCCTCACCGGCCAGGACGCGGTACACACCGCCGAGAACTTCGACGGCCAGATCGGCATCTCCGGCGTCGTGCTGACCCGGATGGACGGCGACGGCCGCGGCGGCGCGGCGCTCTCGATGCGCGCGGTCACCGGCAAGCCGATCAAGTTCGTCGGCATCGGCGAGAAGATGGACGCGCTCGAGGAGTTCCACGCCGAGCGCGTCGCCGGCCGGATCCTCGGCATGGGCGACATCGTCTCGCTGGTGGAGAAGGCCCAGGAGCAGATCGAGCAGGCCGAGGCGGAGCGCATGATGAAGCGCTTCCAGAAGGGCCGCTTCGACATGAACGACCTGCGCTCCCAGCTCGAGCAGATGCAGAAGATGGGCGGCATGGACGGGATCATGTCGATGCTCCCCGGCATGGGCAAGATCGCCCGGCAGATGGGCGATGCCGGGGTCGACGACAAGATGATCCGCCGCCAGATGGCGATCATCCAGTCGATGACCAGGGAGGAGCGCAAGAAGCCCGATATCCTCAAGGCCAGCCGCAAGGAGCGCATCGCCAGGGGCTCCGGCCTCGAGGTGCAGGACGTCAACCGCCTGCTCAAGATGCACCGGCAGATGGCCGACATGATGAAGAAGATGGGCCGCATGGGCAAAGGCGGCCTGCGCGGGCTGATGGGCCAGATGATGGGCAAGGGCGGCGGCATGCCGGGCATGGGCATGCCCGGCGGGATGCCCGGCCTGCCCGGCCCCGGCGGCGCCTCCGGCGCGGCGCCCGGCCTGCCCGGCCCCGGCGCGCCGGCGGGCGGCAGCGGCGGTGCGCCCGGCCTGCCGGGGCTGCCCGGCCTCGGCGGCGGGCCCGGCGGGCTGCCGATGCCTCCGGGGCTCGGCCTCGGCGGGCGGGGCGGCAAGCCGAAAACCAGGGGCCGCAAGAAATGACCGCCCCCGCGATCCCCGTGCTGGAGACCGGGCGGCTCCGCCTGGAGCCGCCCGCCGCGGCGCATTTCCCTGCCTGGCGGGCCTTCTACACCAGCGCCGAGGGCACCGCCCGGCGCGGCGGCACGCCGAAATCCGAGCGCGACGCCTGGATGCTGCTGGCGGCCGATATCGGCCACTGGGCGCTGCGCGGCTTCGGCATCTGGGCGGTGACGGAGGCGGCCGGCGGCCGGGTCCTCGGCGCCTGCGGGCTCTGGCATCCGGCCGGCTGGCCGCGGCACGAGCTGACCTGGTGGCTGCTGCCGGAGGCGCGCGGCCAGGGCTTCGCCACCGAGGCGAGCCGCGCCGCCATCGGCTTCGGCTACGACCGGCTCGGACTCGACCCGGTCGAGACCCACATGCAGGACGACAACCTCCCCGCCCGGCGCCTCGCCGCGCGCCTCGGCGGCCGCGTGATCGCGCGCGAGACCTTCCCCGACGGGCGCGCCCGCGACGTCTTCGCCCTGCCGCATCCGGCCCGCGCGGAGGACGCGGCATGAGCGCCTGCATCGCCCCCGCGGCCGCGGTGCTGGAGACCGGGCGGCTGGTGCTGCGGATGCCGGCCGCGGCCGACGCGCCGGCCTTCCAGCAGATGAAGGAGGCCAATGACGGCAGCAGCCGCGGCACCTCCTGGCGCGGCTTCGCGGCGCTGCTCGGCCACTGGATGATTCGCGGCTTCGGGCCCTACAGCGTGATCGCCCGCGACGGGGACCGCTTTGCCGGGACGGTCGGCCTCTGGCAGCCCGATGGCTGGCCCGAGATCGAGCTCGGCTGGCATCTCGCGCCGGCGGCGCAGGGCCGGGGCTATGCCACCGAGGCGGCCCGCGCGGTCCGGCGCCACGCCGCCGCGACGCTCGGCGCGCGCCGGCTGGTCTCCTACATCGCGGCCGGCAACCGGCGCTCGCAGGCGGTGGCGCGGCGCCTCGGCGCCGTCCACGAGGGCGCGGTCACGCTGGATTTCGGCCTTGGCGGCCGCCATGCCGAAGAGGTCTGGCGCCACCCGGACCCGGAGGCCGCCGCATGATCCCCCGCACCGCCAGGATCGCGGCCGGCGCCGTGCGCGCCCCGTTCCGCACCCCGTTCCGTCACCCCGACCCGGCAAGGGAGGCCGCGGCATGAGCGACACCGCCGATACCGAGGACACCGCGCGCGCCGAGGCCGTGCTGGCCGAGCTGCGCCACTCGATCGACAATCTCGACGCGGTGCTGGTCCACACCCTGGCCGAGCGTTTCCGCTGCACCCAGGCGGTGGGCCGGCTGAAGGCCAGCCATGCGCTGCCCCCGGCCGACCCGGCCCGCGAGGCGCGCCAGATCGAGCGGCTCGAGCGGCTCGCCGCCGAGAGCGGGCTGGACCCGGATTTCGCGAAGAAGTTCCTCCGCTTCGTCATCGACGAGGTGATCCGCCATCACCGGCAGATCCAGGCCGACGGCCCCGGCAGCTGAGCCCGGACCGGCAGCCATACCGAAACCCTACCGAACCCATACCGAAACCCTACGCAGAGAAACGAGGACCAAGACATGGCCATCAAGATCCGTCTGGCCCGGGGCGGCTCCAAGAAACGCCCCTTCTACCGCATCGTCGCCGCGGACAGCCGCATGCCCCGCGACGGCCGCTACATCGAGAAGCTCGGCACCTACAACCCGCTGCTGCCGAAGGATTCCGAGGACCGCGTGAAGATGGATGTCGAGCGCATCCAGCACTGGCTCGGCCAGGGCGCGCAGCCGACCGACCGCATCGCGCGGATGCTCGAGGCCGCCGGCCTGCGCGAGAAGGCGACCCGCAACAACCCGGAGAAGTCCAAGCCGGGCAAGAAGATGGCCGAGCGCGCCAAGGAGCGCGAGAAGAAGCGCCTGGCTGCCGAGGAGGCCGCCAAGGAGGCCGAGGCCGCGGCCAAGGGTGCCGCTGCCGAGAACGCCACCGGCGGCGAGGAAGCCGCGGCCAGCTGATCGCGCGGCGCCGTTGCGGGTCCTGCGCGACCCGGACGGGCGGCGATCGCTGCGCGGCCAGCGCGGAAAGGCGGGCGCATGGAGCGGTCGGATCCCGAGGGGATGATCTGCGTCGGCGCGGTGGCCGGGGCCTTCGGCGTGCACGGCGAGGTGCGGCTGAAGAGCTTCTGCGCCGAGCCGGCGGCGATCGCCGAGTATGCGCCGCTCGCCGATCCGGCGGGGCGGTCCTACGGGCTCGAGATCACGCGGGCGGTGAAGGGGGGCTTCGCCGCCCGCCTCACCGGCGTCGCGACCCGCGAGCAGGCCGAGGCGCTCAGGGGCACCCGGCTCTTCGCCCCGCGCGACCGGCTGCCGGCGCTGCCGGATGACGAGTTCTACCACGCCGATCTCGTCGGGCTCGGCGTGCGCGACACCGGCGGCGCCGAGCTCGGCCGCATCCGCGCGGTGCACGACCACGGCGCCGGCGACATGCTGGAGGTGGCGCAGCCCGGCGGCACCGAGCTGCTGATCCCGTTCACCCGCGCCGCGGTGCCGACGGTGGATCTGGCCGCCGGCCTGGTGGTGGTCGACCCGCCCGAGGGGCTGCTCGACCGCGCCGCGCGCCGCGCCGCCGACGGCCCGGAAGGGGAGGAGGCGCCGTGACCGCGGACCCGCCGAAACCCCGCTCCCACGGCATGCTGAAGCCGGTCGTCTCGGCCGGCCCGCGGCCGCTGATGGAGGACAAGCCCCGCGCCGGCGCCTTCACCGCGAAGGTGCTGACGCTCTATCCGGAGATGTTCCCCGGCGCGCTCGGCCACAGCCTCACCGGAAAGGCCCTGCAGGCCGGGCTCTGGGCGCTTGACGCTCTGGACATCCGGCGGTTCGCGCGCGATAAGCACCGCACCGTGGACGACCGTCCGGCGGGCGGCGGGCCAGGCATGGTCCTCAAGCCCGAGATCGTCGCCGCGGCCATCGACGAGGCGCAGCGCGGCATCCCGGACGACCGGACGCGCTGGCCCGTGTTCGCGTTGTCCCCGCGGGGGCGGCGCTTCGACCAGGGCCTGGCTCAGGCGATCGCGCGGGCCGAGGGGGTGACCCTCCTCTGCGGGCGCTTCGAGGGCATCGACGAGCGCGTGCTGGAAGCGCGGCGCATCGAGGAGCTCTCGGTCGGCGACTTCGTCCTCACCGGGGGCGAGATCGCCGCGATGACGGTGCTGGACGCCGTGCTGCGGCTGATCCCCGGCGTGCTGGGGAACGAGGCGAGCGCGGTGGAGGAAAGTTTCTCGCGGGGGCTCCTCGAGCATCCGCAATACACACGGCCCACGGTCTGGGAGGGGCGCGCGATCCCGGAGATTCTCCTCTCCGGGCATCACGCGCGAATCGCCGAATGGCGGCTCGCCCGGGCCGAGGCCCTGACGCAAGCAAGACGTCCCGACCTCTGGCGGGCCTATCGCGGCGCAAGCAAGCCGGGTGGTGGCACCGATGGAGACCGAGAGCTCTCGGACGCGACACCCACCGCCGGCAAAGGCGGGACAGAGAAGGATTGAGACCATGAACCTGCTGCAGCAGCTCGAGGCCGAGCACATCAAGGATCTCGGCGCGACCATTCCGGATTTCGCCCCGGGCGACACCGTGCGCGTCGGCGTGAAGGTGACCGAGGGCAGCCGCACCCGCGTGCAGGCCTTCGAGGGCGTCTGCATCAGCCGCCGCGGCGGCGAGACGCTGGGCGCCTCCTTCACCGTGCGCAAGATCAGCTTCGGCGAGGGCGTCGAGCGCGTCTTCCCGCTGTATTCGCCGCAGATCGACAAGATCGAGGTGGTGCGCCGCGGCAAGGTGCGCCGGGCGAAGCTCTACTATCTCCGCTCGCGGCGCGGCAAGTCGGCCCGCATCGTCGAGAAGACCAACTATCGCGGCAAGCCCGCCAAGGGCGCCGAGGCCGCGGCCGAGTGACGGCGCCGGCGCCGCGCGGGCAGGGGCCGTCGATGCGGATCGACGGCCAGTGCCACTGCGGCGCCATCGCCTATGCCGCCGAGGTGGACCCGGGCGCGGTCTATCTCTGCCATTGCTCCGACTGTCAGGCGATATCAGGCGGCACTGCCCGGTGGGCGGTGCCGGTTGCGCGTGCGGCCTTCCGGCTGCTGCGCGGCGAGACCGCCGTCTATGTCAAGCGCTCGGCCCGCGGCACCGAGAATCACCAGCATTTCTGCGGCTGCTGCGCGGCACCGATCTATGCCGTCTCTCCCGGTGCGGGGGAGGGGGTGCTGCGGCTGCGGCTCGGCACCTGCCGCCAGCGCGGCGCCCTGCCGCCGCGGGTGGAATACTGGACCGGCTCGGCGCAGCCCTGGGCGCTCTGCCCCGAGGCGACGGAGCGCCGCGCGGCGCAATAGGGCAGCGGCGCCGGTCATCCTCACGTCGCCGGACATGAAGAAGGCGCGGCCCCCGGGGCGCCGCGCCTTCTTCCGTGTCTTGCCGCCGTGCCTTCGGCGGGCCGTCAGTGCAGCCGCTGGCCCACGCTCTCGATCGAGTCGTCGATCAGCTGGGAGGCCTTGTCGTCGCCCAGCCGCTCGGTGATCACCCGGCGGGCGGCGGCGACCGCCACCTCGACGGCACGGTCGCGGACCTCGCGCACGGCCGACTGCTCGGCCTGGGCGATCTGCTCGTCGGCGGCCTTCAGGCGGCGCGCGATGGAGGCCTTGACGTCCTCCTTGGCGCGCACCGCGGCGGCCTCGGCCTCCTCGCGGGCATGGCTCACGATGTCCTCGGCCTGGGCCGAGACCTCGCGCTGCTTGCGCTCGAACTCGGCGAAGGTGGCCTGCGCCTCCTCGCGGAGCCGCCGTGCCTCGTCGAGCTCGCGGCGGATCCGGTCGGCCCGGTCGTCGAGCGCCTTCAGCAGCAGCTTGTGCACCCCGACATAGGCCAGGATGCCCACGAAGACGGTGAAGCTGATCGTGACGACGACGTTGCTGTCGTAGAGGAATTCCATGATGCGCTCCTCAGCCCAGCTCGGCCTTGACGGCGGCCTCGACCGCCTGCGGGTCCGACAGGTCCGGCAGCACGGCCTCGATCACCGCGCCGGCGGTCTCGGTCGCCACGGCCTCGACGCTGGCCATCGCGCTGTCGCGGATCTCGCGGATGCGCTTCTCCGATTCGGCCGCGCGGGCCGAGATCTCGGCATCGGCACGGGCCATCTCGGTATCCACCTCGGCCTGGATCTGCGCCCGGGTCTCGGCGGCGATCGCCTGCGCCTTGCCCCGCGCCTCGGCGAGCGCGCGGTCATAGGCGGCCTGCGCCTCCTCGGCCTTGCGCTTGAACTCCTCGGCACGGTCGAGATCGTCGGCGATCGCGTCCGCCCGCTCCTCGAGAACGCTCGAGATGCGCGGCAGGGCGATCTTCGACATCAGCTGGTAGAGCGCGATCAGCGCCACCGCGAGCCAGAAGATCTGGCTGGGCCAGGTATCGAAGTCGAGCTGCGGCAGGCCGCCCGAGCCATGGGGCTCGGCCGCTTCGTGCAGCAGTTCTCCGGCGGTTTCACTTGCCATCACGCCCTCCGGAAATGGCTCACCGCCCGCCGCGACCGGCGGGCCGGGTCTCGCTCGGGGTCACGCGGTGGCGGGGCTGCCCGCGGGCCTCCCGCCACCGGTCTTGCGCCGTCTTGCGGATCAGACCGCGAAGAGCAGCAGCATCGCGACGACGAGGCCGAAGATGCCGAGCGCCTCGGCAAAGGCCATGCCGATGAAGAGCGTCGCGGTCTGCTCCTTGGCCGCCGCCGGGTTGCGCAGCGCGCCGGCGAGGAAGTTGCCGGCCACGTGGCCCACACCGATGCCGGCACCCGCCATGGCCAGACAGGCCAGACCCGCACCGATGTATTTGCCCAGGAGGGCCGCAGCTTCAGCTTCCATCTCTCACACTCCTCTGGATGGTCTGATGGTGTTGGTTCGAACGTCGATCCTCAGTGCATGTGCAGCGCGTCGTTGAGATAGACGCAGGTGAGGATCATGAAGACATAGGCCTGGATGAAGGCCACCAGGAACTCGAGGGCGGTCAGCCCGATCATGCCGGCCAGCGGCAGGATGGCGAGCGCGCCGAGGCCGCCGGCGATCATCATCGCGAAGAGGCCGGCGAAGACCTTGAGCACCGCGTGGCCCGCCAGCATGTTGGCGCCGAGACGGACGGAGTGGCTCACGGGCCGCACGAAGTAGGAGATCAGCTCGATCACGCAGAGCACCGGGCGCAGCCAGCCGGGCGCCTCCATCGGCCAGAAGAACATCAGGAAATGCGTGCCGTGCTTGCGGAAGGCGATCACGGTGACGGAGACGAACACCGCCAGCGCCATGACGCCGGTCACCGCGATGTGGCTCGTCGGCGTGAAGCTGTAGGGCAGCATGCCGAGCATGTTGCAGAACAGGATGAAGGTGAACAGCGTGAAGATATAGGGGAAATACTTGAGCCCCTCGTCGCCGGCCACCTCGTGCAGGGTCTGGCGCACGAAGCCGTAGAGCAGCTCGGCGATCGACTGGACCCGCGAGGGCACCAGGGCGCGCCCGCGGGTGCCGAGGATCGTCAGCGCGCAGATCGCCAGCACCGAGATCGCCATCCAGATCGTCGAGTTGGTCACTGACAGCGGCGTGATGTGGCCGCCGAAGATCGGCCCGACCACGAACTGGTCCATGGGGTGGATGAAGCTCTCTCCGCCGTTGCCGTTCGACGCCATATCCGCCTCTCTCGCCCGTTCGGCGCCATCGCGCCGGTCTGCCCTCGGCGCTTGCGCGCCCGCTCGTTCCCGGCGCTTGCGCGCCGTTCGCCCCGCGGTCCGGCCCGTTCAGCCGCTCCCGCCGGAGCCGTTCCCGGCCTGCCGCTCCTCGGCCGCGCGCGCCTCGATCTCCTTCGCCGAGCGTATCATCACCTTTATCCCGGCGATGAGGCCCAGAATCCCGAAGAGGATCAGAAAGACCGGCAGCGTGCCGAAGAGACCATCAAGCCCCCATCCAATGGCCCCGCCGACAAGGACGCCCGCGACCAGCTCGGTCACCATGCGCCAGGCCAGGGAGCCTGCCTTGTACTCCTCCCCCGCGCGACCGCGCTTGGGAGATTGTGCCTCTCTGGCCGCGGCGATCCGCTCTCCGAGGCGCCCCAGCGGGTTGGGATCGTCGGCGTTCCTGCCTTCCCTGCCCCCGTCGGTGTTCATTGCGTCCCCGTTTGAGACGCCCCGCGGCAGGCGTGCCGCGAGGCGGGCCGGATCGCCCCGCCCGTGTCCGCGTGATGCATACGGAGGGGGGTGTGGGGTGTCAATGGGCGGCTTGTCCGGGGCTTGCGGCATTCGGTCCGCCGGGGGCTGGGCGCGGGCGCCGCGGCGGCGCTATCCTGGAGCGACAGCCGGGGAGGACCGCCATGCCCAGACGCCCGAGAAGCTCCGCCGCCAGGGCCGCGGCGTTCTGCCTTGCGCTCGGGCTTGCCGGCGCCGCGGCGGCGCAGCCGAGCACGGACCGGCTGGTCGCGCCGATGCTGGAGGGCGCGCGGCCGCTCGGCGTCACCGCGCAGGAGGCGACCTACCGCATCGGCCCGGTCACGCTCTGGGTCTCGCGGCTGAGCCCGGAGGAGGGCGCGCGGCGCTTCGGGCTGGCCACCGGCTCGGTGGCGGTGAGCTATGCCCGGGATTTCGCCGATTCCCGGGTCAGCACCGGCATCGACCGCGGCCTCGGGGTCGGGCGCTACCAGTTCCTGATCACGGCCGAGACGGAGGCGATGCTCTTCGTGCTCTCGGCCACCGCGCGCGGCGAGAGGGTCTCCGACGAGGCGGCCCAGATCATCGGCGATTTCGCCTGCTCGACGACCTTTGCCGGCCGCGGCCTGCCCTGCGCGCTGAAATGAGCCGCTTCAGCCGTCGACCAGCGCGACGCTCTCGGCGAGGTCCACCGAGACCAGCCGGCTGACCCCGCGCTCGGCCATGGTGACGCCGAACAGCCGGTCCATCCGGCTCATGGTGATCGCGTGGTGGGTGATGATCAGGAACCGCGTCGAGGTCCGCCCGACCATCTCGTCGAGCAGCGCGCAGAAGCGCAGCACGTTGGCGTCGTCGAGCGGGGCGTCGACCTCGTCGAGCACGCAGACCGGCGCCGGCTGGCACAGGAACACCGCGAAGATCAGGCTGAGCGCGGTCAGCGTCTGCTCGCCGCCGGACAGCAGCGAGAGCGTCGAGAGCTTCTTGCCCGGCGGCTGGCAGAGGATCTCCAGCCCGGCCTCCAGCGGGTCCTCCGAATCGACCAGGATCAGCCGCGCCTCGCCGCCGCCGAAGAGGTGGCGGAACAGCTCGCCGAACTTCGCGTTGACCATCTCGAAGGCGGCCAGCAGCCGCTCCCGCCCCTCGCGGTTGAGGTTGCGCACGCCGCCGCGGAGCTTCTCCACCGCGGCCTCCAGATCGGCCTGCTCGGTGGCCAGCGTGTCGCGCTCGGCGGTGAGCTCCTCGGCATCCTGCTCGGCGCGGAGGTTGACCGCGCCGAGCGCATCGCGCTGGCGCGCGAGCGTCTGCACCTCGGCCTCGGCGGCCGCGGCGTCGCCGCCCTCGGCCGGGAAGCCGAACCGTTCGGGCAGGGTCTCGGGATCGCCGCCCTGGCCGGCGCGGATCGCCTCCGCGGCCTCCTCGGCCCGGGCCGCGGCGCCGTTGCGCTCGGCCTCCGCGCCGGCCCGCGCCTCGGCCGCGGCGCCGGCTTCAGCGCAGGTCGGGCAGGCGGTAGCCGTCGGCCTCGAGCTGTGCCCTGAGGGACAGCTTGGAGATCTTGCCGGTCGCGGTATGCGGCAGCGCCTCGACCACCAC
>NZ_BSYI01000067.1 GCF_030270585.1 Paralimibaculum aggregatum | reverse complement strand
CCCACCGCATCGGTCGGCACCTCGACATGCACCGGCCCCGGGCGCCCGGCGGCAAAGCGCGCGAAGGCGGCATCCACCGCCGCCACCGCGGCCTCGGCGGTCTCGGCCCGGTGCGATTCCCAGGCGACCCCGGCCACCGTGCCCTGCTGGTCCGGCATCTCGTGCAGCAGGCCCAGCCCGCGGCCCTGGCTCGCCGCCGGGTTGGCGCCGGAGACCACCAGCATCGGCACGCTGTCGGCCCGCGCCTGCGCCATCGGGGTGAGGGTGTTGGCGATCCCCGGCCCGGTGATCACGAAGGCCACCCCGGGGCGGCCGGAGGCGCGGGCATAGCCGTCGGCCATGAAGCCGGCGCCCTGCTCGTGGCGCGGCGTGACATGGCGCAGGCCCGCCGCGGCGAGGCCGCGATAGAGCCCCACCGTGTGCACGCCGGGGATGCCGAAGACGGTGTCGACGCCATGCGCCCCGAGCCGCGCCGCCAGCGCCTCGCCGAGTGTTGCGCCGAGTGTTGCCACGGGTGCTCTCCTCCCTGCCGGATGCCTCCCACCGGCTTCGGCCATCGCGGCCCCGCGCGTCAAGGACCGCGTGCCGGCGCCCCCGCAGACGGCACAGGGGCGGCGCCGGCCGGCACCGCCCCTGTCCGCCCTGCTCCGGTACGGCTCAGCCGAGATGCGGCAGCAGCGCGTCCATCGAGGCCTTGGCGTCGCCATAGAACATCCGGCTGTTCTCGCGGAAGAACAGCGGGTTCTCGATGCCGGAATAGCCGGTGCCGCGGCCACGCTTGCAGATGAACACCTGCCGCGCCTTCCAGACCTCGAGCACCGGCATGCCGGCGATCGGGCTGCCCGGGTCCTCCTGTGCCGCCGGGTTCACGATGTCGTTGGCGCCGATCACGATCACCACGTCGGTCTGGGGGAAGTCGTCGTTGATCTCCTCCATCTCGAGCACGATGTCATAGGGCACCTTGGCCTCGGCCAGCAGCACGTTCATGTGCCCGGGCAGCCGGCCCGCCACCGGGTGGATGGCGAAGCGCACGGTCTTGCCGGCCGCGCGCAGCTTGCGGGTGAGCTCGGAGACCGAGCCCTGCGCCTGCGCCACCGCCATGCCGTAGCCCGGCACGATCACCACGCTGTCGGCATCGTTGAGCGCCGAGGCGACGCCGTCGGCGTCGATCGCGATCATCTCGCCCTCCGGCCCCTCGGACGAGGCCTGCGCCTCGCCGCCCCAGCCGCCGAGGATGACGCTGACGAAGCTGCGGTTCATGCCCTTGCACATGATGTAGGACAGGATCGCACCCGAGGCGCCGACCAGCGCGCCGGTGACGATCAGCAGGTCGTTGCCGAGGGTGAAGCCGATCGCCGCCGCCGCCCAGCCGGAATAGCTGTTGAGCATCGAGACCACCACCGGCATGTCGGCCCCGCCGATCGCCATGATCAGGTGCCAGCCGATGGCGCCGGCGATCACCGTGACGAGCAGCATGGTCCAGATCCCGGCGCCGCCGAGATAGAGCCAACCCAGCGCCAGGCAGAGCACCACCGCGAGCAGGTTGATCTGGTGGCGGAACGGCAGCGTCAGCGCCGAGGAGGAGATCTTCCCGGCCAGCTTGCCATAGGCGACGATCGAGCCGGTGAAGGTGATCGCGCCGATGAAGATGCCGAGGAACAGCTCGACCTTCAGGATGTTGAGCTCCACCGGCGACTTCTTGGCGATGGTCGCCGCGAAGCCGGCGAGCTGGTCGACCGTGCCGTCGGCCTTCGCCGCCAGCGCCCGGCCCATCTCGATATCGGCGTTCAGCCCGATGAACACCGCGGCGAGCCCGACGAGGCTGTGAAAGCCCGCCACCAGCTCGGGCATCTGCGTCATCTGCACCTTGCCGGCGACGAAGGCGCCGCCGGCGCCGCCGATCACGATCGCCGCCAGGATGATCACGTAGCCGCCGACGCCGGGGCTCAGCACCGTCGCCCCCACCGCGAGGGCCATGCCGACGATGCCGTACCAGATCGCCCGCTTCGCCTTCTCCTGGTTGGAGAGGCCGCCGAGGGCGAGAATGAACAGAATGGCCGCCACCACATAGGCGGCCGTCACGAGACCTGTGCTCAGCATGGTTCCCCCCGATCAGCTTTTCTGGAACATGGCGAGCATCCGGCGCGTCACCAGGAAGCCGCCGAAGATGTTCACCGAGGCCATCAGGATCGACAGCCCCGCGAGGATCGTCACGATCACGCTCGCCGAGCCCACCTGAAGCAGGGCGCCGAGGATGATGATCGAGGAGATCGCGTTGGTCAGCGCCATCAGCGGCGTGTGCAGCGAATGCGCGACGTTCCAGATCACGTGGAAGCCGACGAAGCAGGCCAGCACGAAGACGATGAAGTGCTGCATGAAGCTGGCCGGCGCCACGGTGCCGACCGCCAGCAGCAGCCCGCCGCCGATCGCCAGCATCGCGGTCGAGCGGTTGGCCGCGCGCTTCACCTCGGCGAGCTCGCGCGCCGCCTTCTGCTCGGCGGTCTCCTCCGGCTCCTTCTTCTTCGGCTTCTGCGCCGCGATCGCCTTCACCTTGGGCGGCGGCGGCGGGAAGGTGATCTCGCCCTCGTGGCACACCAGGGCGCCGCGGATCACGTCGTCCTCCATGTTCACGTCGGGCGTGCCGTCCTTCTCCGGCGTCAGGTCGTCCATCATGTGCCGGATGTTGGTGGCATAGAGGTTGGAGGCCTGCGTCGCCATGCGCGAGGGGAAGTCGGTATAGCCGACCACGGTGACGCCGTTCTCCGAGACGATCTTCTCGTCCGGCACCGTCAGGTCGCAGTTGCCGCCGCGCTCGGCGGCGAGGTCCACCACCACCGAGCCCGGCTTCATCGCCCTGACCATGTCCTCGGTCCAGAGCTTCGGCGCCGGCCGGCCGGGGATCAGCGCGGTGGTGATCACGATGTCGATCTCGGGCGCCAGCTCGCGGAACTTCTCGAGCTGCTTCTCGCGGAACTCCGGCGAGGACGGCTTGGCATAGCCGCCGCTCTCGGCGCCGTCGGTCAGCTCCTCCTCGAAGTCGAGATAGACGAACTCGGCGCCCATCGACTCGATCTGCTCCGCCACCTCGGGGCGCACGTCGAAGGCCAGCGTGATCGCGCCGAGCGAGACGCTGGTGCCGATCGCCGCCAGCCCGGCGACGCCGGCGCCCACCACCAGCACCTTCGCCGGCGGCACCTTGCCCGCCGCGGTCACCTGCCCGGTGAAGAAGCGGCCGAAACTGGCGCCCGCCTCGATCACCGCGCGGTAGCCGGCGATGTTGGCCATCGAGGACAGCGCGTCCATCTTCTGCGCCCGGCTGATGCGCGGCACCATGTCCATCGCCAGCACGGTCAGGCGCTTCTCGTTCATCGCCTTCAGCAGATCCTCGTTCTGCGCCGGCCAGACGAACGAGATCAGCGTCTTGCCCTCGGGCGCCGCGGCGACCTCCTCGAGGCTCGGCCCGCGCACCTTGACCACGACATCCGCCGCCGCCCAGAGCGCCGCCGGCCCCTCGACCACCTCGACCCCGGCGGCACGATAGGCCTCGTCGGAGAACGAGGCCGCAGCGCCGGCGCCCGCCTCGATCACGCAGTCGTAGCCGAGCTTCTGGAGCCGTCCCGCGCTTTCCGGTGTGAGCGCGACACGGCGTTCGCCCTCGAAGACCTCTCTGAGTGCCCCTATCTTCATCTCTGTCTGTCCCTCCGGTCAGTGTCCTTGGCGCCGGCGCGGCTCTCCCCCCGCCTTCAGCGGGCGCGCACGGAGGCATTTCTAAGCGGACCGTTCCCCGCTGCATAGCAATAGTGCATGCACCGCGCCCGATCCGCACGGAATGCGGAAAATTGCCCATGCGTGAATGTCTGGCAAGCCGGCATCACCGCGCAGGCCCCGCACCCGCCGGCCGCCGACGCCCCGCCGCCGCCGGCCCGGCCTTGCACCCCCGCCCCGCCCGGCTAGTCTGGTCCCGGCATTTCCGGGGAACACAGATGGCAGACGAACAGCATTTGGAATGGCTCCGCGAAGGCACCGAAGCCTGGAACAGCCGCCGCAAGGAACACCGTTTCAGACCGGACCTCGGGGGGGCGGACCTCTGGGGGGAGGACCTGGGGGGGGCGAACCTCGGGGGGGCGAACCTCGGGCGGGCGAACCTCGGGCGGGCGAACCTCGGGGGGGCGGTCCTCGGGGAGGCGGACCTCAGGGAGGCGAACCTCGTACAGGCGGACCTCGGGCGGGCGGACCTCAGGGGGGCGATCCTCAGGGGGGCGGACCTCAGGGAGGCGATCCTCGGGCGGGCGATCCTCGGGGGAGCGGACCTCGGGGGGGCGAACCTCAGGCGGGCGATCCTCGGGGAGGCGGACCTCAGGGAGGCGAACCTCGTACGGGCGGACCTCGGGCGGGCGATCCTCAGGGGGGCGGACCTCGGGGGGGCGAACCTCGGGGGGGCGGACCTCGGGCGGGCGAACCTCGGGGAGGCGGACCTCGGGGGAGTGGATGTCCGATCCTTCGATGTCGCCGACGATCGGATCGTATACTCCGGGGCGGGCACAAGCGATGGCAGCGCCCCGGAGTATAGGACCGACCTTTCCACCGCGCTGAACCTCACGCAAGGCCAGCTCGACACCATGCACGGCGACCGCTGGACGAAGATCCCCGCCCGCCTCCAGCGCCCCGCCCGCTGGCTGGAGGAGGGCGGCCCCGATGCAGATCACGATGGGCGCATCGAGCCGCTGCCGCCGAAGCCGCCCCGCATCCGGTTCACCCCGCCGGCCGCGTTCGAGACCCGGGAAGACCGGCTCCATGTCGAGCATTTCGCGACCCGGTCGGAGCCGCAGAGGGCCAGTGCCACGCCGCTCGACGCTGCCGCGCGGGAGCGCGCCCGCCACGCGCTGGCCGACACGGCAAACTCGGTCAAGAATGCGCTGGCGACATACAGGCGGCAGGAGGATGCGGCCTCGTCGAACCGCGTCGGCCCCGCCGGCCAGATGCTCCGCTATGCCGAGAAGCTGGAGAAGGCGCTCCGTGCCCCGGAGGCGGAGTTCCTGCCGATGGTGCTCTACGACAACATCGAGATCCTCGCCGCCTCGGCAGAGGACTTCCCGGCGCTCGAAACCAGCGACGCCTCGGCACTGCCGCTCCTGATCCGCCGCGGGCGCGGCCTCTATGCTCAGTATCCCGAGATCGCCGAGATCCTCGACCCGACCAACCAGCGCTTCTTCCCCGACGAGCTGCCGCTCGGCACCTCGGAACTGATCGCGCGGATCGAGGAGCTTGTCGGATCGGAGGCGGGCCGGGAGGTCTTCTCCGAGAACACGCGCGATCTGGTCGCGACCGAGGCCGCGGCCCCGGTCCCGCCCGGGGCCGATGCGGAGCGGACCAGGTTCGCCCGCTTCGCCGGCATCGTCGGAGAGATGTGGCGGGAGATGTCCCGCTATGCGGCACTTGTCCAGAAGGGCGTGAACAACACGCACAGCTGGATCGCGACCTACGAGAAGGTGCTCGAGCTCTGGAAGATCCTCGAGCCCTTCATCGGTGGCTGAGCGCCCCGCGCGCCTCCCGAGGCCGGTGGGGGCCCGTCAGGGTGCGGCCTGGCGCCGTCCCGGCATGGGTGGGTGGGGCCTCGGGAGGCGCGCGGCCTTTCCAGCCGCGGGCCGCTCGGCTATACGCCCCCCATGCTCGACGAAGAGAACACCCGCGGCCGCAATGCCGCCCCGCTGCCCCCGGAGATCGCCCGCCGGCGGACCTTCGCGATCATCTCGCACCCGGATGCCGGCAAGACCACGCTGACCGAGAAGCTGCTGCTCTATGGCGGCGCGATCCAGGCCGCCGGGCAGGTGCGTGCCAAGGGCGAGGCGCGGCGCACGCGCTCGGACTTCATGAAGCTCGAGCAGGAGCGCGGGATCTCGGTCTCGGCCTCGGCGATGTCGTTCGAATGGGGCGGCTACTGGCTCAACCTCGTCGACACGCCGGGCCACGAGGACTTCTCGGAGGACACCTACCGCACGCTCACCGCGGTGGATGCCGCAATCATGGTGATCGACGGCGCCAAGGGCGTCGAGAGCCAGACCCGCAAGCTGTTCGAGGTCTGCCGCCTGCGCGACCTGCCGATCCTCACCTTCTGCAACAAGATGGACCGGGAGAGCCGCGACACCTTCGAGATCATCGACGAGATCCAGGAGATGCTGGCGCTCGACGTCACCCCGGCCTCCTGGCCGATCGGCATGGGGCGCGACTTCCTCGGCGCCTATGACCTGATCGGCGACCGGCTCGAGCTGATGTCGCGCGCCGACCGCAACCGCAAGGCCGAAAGCCTGGCGATCCAGGGGCTCGAGGACCCGGCGCTGGCCGGGCATGTCCCCGCGGACCAGCTCGAGACCCTGCGCGAGGAGGTCGAGATGGCCCGCGGGCTGCTGCCGGCGCTCGACCCGCGCGCGGTGCTCGAGGGGCACATGACGCCGATCTGGTTCGGCTCGGCGATCAACTCCTTCGGCGTCTCCGAGCTGCTGGCCGGGATCGGCCGCCTGGCGCCGCCGCCGCAGCCGCGCCGCACGCTGTCGCGCCAGGTCACCGCCGACGAGGACAAGGTCTCGGGCTTCGTCTTCAAGGTGCAGGCCAACATGGACCCCAAGCACCGCGACCGGGTCGCCTTCCTGCGGCTCTGCTCGGGCCATTTCCAGCGCGGCATGAAGCTGCGCCACGTGCGCACCGCCAAGCAGATGGCGATCTCCTCGCCGGTGCTGTTCCTGGCCGCCGAGCGCGAGACCGCCGAGGACGCCTGGGCCGGCGACATCATCGGCATCCCCAACCACGGCCAGCTGCGCATCGGCGATGCGCTGACCGAGGGCGAGGACCTGCGCTTTGCCGGCATCCCGGCCTTCGCGCCGGAGCTGCTGCAGGCGGTGCGCGCGGGCGACCCGATGAAGGCCAAGCATCTCGACAAGGCGCTGATGCAGTTCGCCGAGGAGGGCGCCGCCAAGGTGTTCAAGCCGACCATCGGCGGGGCCTGGATCGTCGGCGTGGTCGGGGCGCTGCAGTTCGACGTGCTGGCCAGCCGCATCGAGGGCGAATACGGCCTGCCGGTGCGCTTAGAGCAGACCCAGTTCTCCGGCGCGCGCTGGATCACCGGGCCGAAGGAGGCGCTGGAGCGCTTCGCCGCGCAGAACAAGGGCCACATGGCCACCGACCACGACGGCGACCCGGTCTATCTCACGCGCCTGCAATGGGACATCGACCGCGTCGGGCGCGACTGGCCCGACCTCACCCTCTCCGCCACCAAGGAGACGCTGGTCTAGGCGGCGCCCCGGCGCCTCCCCGCGATCCAGCCAAGCCCGCCGAGCCCGGCGAGCAGCAGCGGCAGGCCCGCCGGCAGCGGCACCTCCGAGGTGATCTCGGAGAAGGAGAGGTTGCCGCGATCCGCGGTGTCCGGGGTCTCGAGGCGGACCTCGCCCGAGGGGGTGCCGACCCGGATCTGGAAGTACCCGTAGTCGTCGAGCGCCAGCAGCGCCGCCAGGTCGGGAGGCTCGGTGCCGGAGAAGATCGTGTGGTCGTAGTCGTAGGCCGTCAGCTCGATCAGGCCCAGCGTGGCGCCGCCGCCGAGATCCACGGGCGTCTGGCTGCCGACGCGAAAGAGGTCGATGAAGTCGGAGCTGCGGTCGGCGATGCCGTCGGCCACGTAGAGGCTCTCGTTGGCGTTCAGGCTCGGCGCGGTGGCGAGCACGACATCCCCGATCGTCACCTCGAAGCCGAGATAGGGGCGGAACGCGCCGTCGAAGCGGTACAGCGTGGAGTCGTGCTGCAGTTCGCTGTAGGCCGCCGCCCCGGTGTCGAAGCTGACCCTTGCGGTGGCGGTGCTCGGCGCCGGGCCGGTGCCGCCGATCGCCTCGTAGAAGGCGCCGGTCTCCGCCAGGTTGGCGATCTGGATCTCGAGCGTGCGCACCGCCGCCGCGGCGGGCTGCACCGCGAGGCCCGGCGCCAGTGCCAGAGCCAGTGCCAGTGTCGGAAACAGTCCCCGCATCGCGATCCACTCCGCTGCCGCAAGGCCGTGAATATGTAGCTTTTAAAGACGAAAAGATACAGGATCCGTGGGCCGGGTCCAGCGCCGTTGCGTGACGCTTTCGTGGCAGCGGCAGGGCCGCGGACAGGGCGCCGGCGCCGGCCTGCCGGGCATTCTCCGAAAATCCGCAGGTATTTCGCGTCGAAGCCGGAGCTTTTTTGCGTTTTGTTAACCAAGTTCGGAGAAGACTTGGCCCCGGCAAGCCAATAATCCTTGCTGTGTGAGTAACCAAGGGTGTTGTGTGATGTGGAACGATGCTTTGCGTGATCTCGGGCCTGGGCACCGGTTCGCCCCCGGGGCCGAACCGGGAACGGTGGAAAAATTCATCGCCGACATTGCCCAGAACGGGCTCGATCCTGCCAACCTCCCCGTGCTGCTTGCCGCGGGTTTCATGATGGCTGTCTGGATCACCGGCCGGCACCTGCAAGTCTGGAGCCGCGACCGGTACTGAGACCGGGCGGCGCCGCGGTCTCTCCCCCCCGCGGCGCCGATCCGCCGGCCGGCCCGCCGTCCGTCACCCCCTCCGGACCGCGCGCCCCCTCCAGCCGGATCTCGACCGGACAGCATCGAAAAGGCCGGCCCGCATGATGCAGGCCGGCCTTCTTCAGCGCCCGCGGCGGCCCGCCGGGCCCCCGCTCCCCGATCCCTGCCCGGTCAGCCCATATAGGCGCCGAACACCAGGCCGAACAGGATCGCGCCGCCGATGCCGAGGCCGACATACATCCCGAACACCGGCCGCTTCACCAGCGCGAACACCGCCGCCATCGCCGGAATGCAGCTCACCGAGCCGGCCATCATGAAGGCCATCGCCGCGCCGGGGCTCATGCCCTGCTCGATCAGCCCGGAGACCAGCGCCGGCGCGGCATAGCCGTTGAGATAGGCCGGCGCGCCGACCAGCGCCCCGGTGATCACCGGCAGCACGCCCTCGCCGCCGACCACGCCGGCGATCATCTCCGCCGGCACGTAGTGGATCAGCAGCCCCTCGAGCAGATAGGCGAGGCTCATCCACTTCACCAGGAACAGTGCGTTCTCCAGCGCCGCCTCGCCGAACAGCCGGCGCCGCGGCGCCTCGTGCCAGAAGCGCCAGACCGGGCGCTGCCGGCCGTCGATCCCGGTGCCGCAGCAGCTGCCGCAGGTCTTGCGCGCGCGCAGCGGGTCGGCAAAGGCGCCGGCGCGCACCATGGCCTGCATCACGAAGCCGCCCATCAGCCCGACCAGCACCGCGAAGAGCACCTTGCCGACGGCGAATTCCGGCCCCAGCGCGCCCATGGTGATGAAGAACTGCGGCGGGTCCATCAGCGGCGAGGACAGCCAGAACGCCATCACCGCCGAGAGCGGCGCCCCGGCCGCCAGCAGCGCCGCGACGAAGGGGATCACCTCGCAGGAGCAGAACGGCGCGACGCCGCCGACCAGCGCGGCGACCAGGATCATGCGCGATTCGCGGCCCCTGAACGCCTCGGCCAGCACGCCCTCGGCACCGGAGGCCTTGAGATAGCCGATCAGCAGCACCGCCAGGGTGATGTAGGGCGCGGTGCCGGCGAAGGCGCCGATCGCGGTCTCAAGCACCGTCGGCGCCCGCACCGGATCGAGCAGCGCCACCGCCAGCGGGATCGCCAGCACCAGCAGCCAGACCGCGTCGGCCCGGCGCAGGCGCCCCAGGGCGAGCTGCGCGCGCTGCAGGACAAGCTCGGTCATGCGTGTTCCTCCTCGAGTGAAATGCGAACCGGCGCCGTGCGCAGCGTGCCCCCGGGCAGCACCCAGAGCGGTTCGGAAAAATGGCTGATCTCGGCGCGGCCGAGCGGGGTGTCGAAGGCCAGCCCGCGCCCGCAGCTCAGCGCGACGCGGCGCCCGCCGGCCGGGTTGAGCCCCGGGCCGAGCGCCGGCACGCCCCATTTCAGGTGATGCGCCACGTCCCAGAATTCGGGCGGAGAATCGGCCCCGCCCGCCGCGCGGAAGCCGAGCCAGCAATGCATGTCGGGCGTGGTGCTGCGCCCCGGGCCGAACCAGTAGCCGGCGAAATACTGCCCCTCGATGCCCTGCGACAGCGCCGCGGCGAGCACGAAGGTGTTGATGTCGACGCAGCTCCCGCGGGTGGTGCCGCAGAGCGCGGGCACCGCGGCGTGGCCATCGGTGAAGCGCGCCTCCGGGTGGTCGTAGGCGAAGAGCCGCGCCGCCTCGGCGATGATCGCGCGCAGCTTCGCCGGCCCGTCGGCGGCGCCGGCGGTGCAGTCCGCCGCCTGGGCGCGCAGCCCGGCATCGGCGATCACGTGGCGGCTCTCCGGCAGCGCCCAGATCCAGGGCTCGGCGGGGGCCAGCGTCGCGGCGCCGTTCGCCGGCATGTCGAAGCCATACTCGATGGCGAGCGGGGCGCCGGCGCCGCCGGCGGGGCGCAGCAGATAGGCCCGCTGGCCGGCATTGGTGGCGCCGATCTCGCGGATCTCGGCCACGCCCGCGGCGGCGAAGCCGGTGAAGCGCTGGCCCCAGAAGGCGATCGGCCGGGGCAGGATCGCCCAGGCGCCGGGCGGCGCCGCTTCCTCGATCTGCACGCGGACACGGCGCTGCATCGCCTTCCCTCCCCGGCGCCCGGCTAGTCGCGGGTCGCGGCCGCCGCGGGCGCGCCATGGGCGCAGGCGGCGCCCCCGGCCTCGTCGCGGCAGCATTCGCTGATCAGGTAGTCGGCCAGGTCGCGCACCTCGTCGAAGCGCGCGCGGCAGATCAGGCTGCGGCCGTGGCGGATCTGCTCGATCAGCCCGGCGCGCACCAGCGCCGCGATGTGGTGGCTGAGGGTCGAGCCGGTGATGCCCAGCCGCTCGCCCAGCGCGCCGACCGCGAGGCCGCCCTCGCCGGCGCGCACCAGGATGCGCAGGATCATCAGCCGCGGCACCGAGCCGAGCGCCGCGAAGGCGCGGGTCATCGCCTCGGCGGTCTCGCAATCCTCGGCGAGGATCGTCGCCTCGGGCGCAGCGTCGGATTCGGGATTGGTGACCGTGTTTTCCATGTTTCCAATATTGTCGAACAGTTTCGGTTTGTCAAGCGCGGGTCCGGATACGACAAAGGGGGCGCCGAAGCGCCCCCCTGCATCCGGATCATGGAAGCCTGCCCCGCAGGCTGCCGCTGGGTCAATACGCCGGTCAGGCGAAATCCCAGGTGCCGGGCTCGACCTCCTCGAGGGTGGTGACCTCCGGCGAGGCGGCGATGTTCTCCGGCGAGACCGAGAACTCCACCAGCATGTCGGCGCGGGTGAAATCCGGGCTGGCGAGGCGGCCGAGCCAGAAGCCGGTGCCGATGTCGTCGCCCTCGCGGCCGAGCACGTTGATGAACATCTGGTCGACGAACTCGCGGTCCGACATCTCGTCGACATCGCCGAAGCTCTCCTCGAACTCCGGGCTGTCGAGGAAGAACTGCGCGATCTCGGTCTCCGAGAAGCCGGTGGCCAGCGCGTCGATCCAGAAGTTGAGCCCCTCGGTGTCGATGTTGCCGTCGCGGTCTAGCCCGGCCTCGTAGATGTAGGCGATGCGCTGGGCATCGGCGAGCGCGATGCCGTCCGAGCTGACCGCGGCCTCGGCGACCTCGACGGTGACCATCGCGCCGGCGCTGGCCGAGGTGACGATGCCGCCGATGCCGTCGGTGGCCTGGTACTCGAAGCTGGTCTGGCCGACGAAATTGGGCCCGGCGCGGAAGATCAGCTGGTTGTCCTCGGTCAGCACCACGCGGCCCTCGCTGGGGTCGGGCTCGCTGACGATGGTGATCGAGAGCGGGTCGCCGTCCGGGTCGACATCGTTGGCCAGCACGTCGATCAGGATGCTCGCGCCGGTCTCGGTGGCGCCGCTGTCGTCCTCGGCCACCGGCACCTTGTTGGGCCCGGTGCCCTGCACGGTGATGGTCAGCGTCGCGGTGTCGGTGCCGTCCTGGCCGTCGGAGATCGTGTAGTCGAGCTCGAGCATCCGGGTCTCGCCGATCTCGAGCCCGTCGAAGGCGCCGGCCGGGTCGTAGAGGATGCGGCTGCCGTCGCCGGAGATCGCGGCGGTGCCGAGCGCCTCTTGGTCGCCGTCGATCAGGGTGAGCGCGCCGATCCCGGTGATGGTGAGCGGGTCGCCGTCCTGGTCGCTGTCATTGGCCAGCACGTCGAGCGCGGCCGGGCCGGAGCTCGAGGCCACGGTGGCGCTGTCGTCGATGGCGCGCGGCGGGATGTTGTCGCTGTCCGAGCCCTGGATCACGATGCTCAGCGTCGCGGTGTCGGTGCCGCCATTGCCGTCGGAGACGGTGTAGGCCACCTCGACGGTGCGGGTGTCGCCGAGCTCGAGGTCGAAGAAGTCGCCGTTCGGGTCGTAGATCACCGACTGGCCGTCGCCCGAGATGCTGACGGTGCCGAAATCCTCGCGGTCGTTCTCGACCAGGGTCAGGCCGCTGAGCCCGGTGATGCTCGGGCTGTCGCTGGCATCGGCATCGGTGACCGACGTGGCGACGATGCCGAAGGCGGTGCTGCCGGCATTCTCCGAGATGGTGCGGAGCGCGTCCTCGGCCTCCGGCGCGTCGTTGACGCCGGTCACGGTGATGTCGACGGTGCCGGTGGCGACGCCGCCGCGGACATCGACCAGCGTGTAGTTGACCACCTCGAGCCGGGTCTCGCCGGCGCCGAGGAACTGCAGCGCATCGCCCGGGTCATAGCTGACGATGCCGGTCAGCGGGTCGTAGCCGGCGGTGCCGAGCAGCGCCGAGGTGTCGCCGAGGCCGTTGAGCTGGAAGGCGTCGCCATCCGGGTCGGAGGCGTTGTCGGTGACGTCGACCTGCACCTCCGCGGCGTCCTCGTCGATGCTGAGCGCGTTGGTCTCGACCTCCGGGGGGCGGTTGGCCTGGGTCGACTCGACGGCACCGAGATCGCCATAGGTGATGCCGTCGTTGCCGAGGAGGGGCAGATCGACGTTGCGCGGGTTGCCCTCGCCGCGGGCATCGGTGGAGATCAGCGTGAGCTGCTCGCCGTCGCCGTCGAGATCGATGCCCTGGGTCGACTCGCTCAGCAGGTCGAGCCGGCCGCTGTCGAGCGCCGGGTTGGAGCTGATCTCCGAGAGCTTCACGGTGGCCACCGGGCCGCCATTGTCGGCGAGCTGGCCGGCGGTGACGCCCTGCACCAGCTGGTAGGTGATCTCGAAGAGGTCCTCGGCGGTGTAGGTGCCGGTGTCGAGGATCGCGCTGCCGCGGATCTCCTGCCCGGCGAGCTCGCCGGCCGCGACATCGTTGGCGCCGACGCCGCCGGTCGCCGCGTTGCCGATCACGATGCTGTCGCCGAACAGCGCGTTGCCGGCATGGAACAGGCCGCCGCCGGCGCTGTCGCCGCCGTCGGTGCGGTTGCCGGTGACGGTGGACTTGAACAGCACCGCCTCCGCGGCGGCGTAGATGCCGCCGCCGGCCGAGCCGGTGCCGTCGGTGGCGTTGGCCGCGACGGTGGTGTTGGTCAGCGTCGCGGTGCCGACGGCATGGATGCCGCCGCCCTGCGCGTCCTGGCCGTCGGTGCTGTTGCCGCTGACGGTGGAGTTGACGAGGAACACGTCGTCGCCGGCATGGATGCCGCCGCCGGTGGCGCCGGTGCCGATCGTGCTGTTGCCGGTGATCGTGGTGGCGGTGGCGATCAGCTTGCCGAGCGCCGCGACGCCGCCGCCCGCGGCATTGCCGCCGGAGGTGCTGTTGTCCTGGATGTTGCTGCCCGAGAGCGTCACCGCGCCGAGGCCGAAGATGCCGCCGCCGAGCGCGTCGGTGTTGACGGTCGCGTTGTCGAGGAAGGTGCTGTCGGTCACGGTGATGTCGGCATCCGCCGCGAGGCCGCCGCCGGAGGCGCCGGTGCCCACGGTGGTGTTGTCGCTCAGCACCGAGGTGGCGATGCTGGCCAGCCCCGCGGAATAGACCCCGCCGCCCGCCGAGCCCGCGCCGGTGGTGGTGTTGCCGTCGATCTCGCTGTCGGTGACCGTGGCGACGACCCGCGCCGCCAGCGCGCCGCCGCCGGAATTGTCGCCGCTGGTCGAGTTGCCGCTGACCGGCGCGGCGGTGTTGGCCAGCGTGACCTCGCTGCCGAGCACCGCGCCGCCGGCGCTGTCCGCGCCGGTGGTGGTGTTGCCGGTGAGCGTGCTGCTGGTGATCTCGACGGCGTTGGTGGTCTCGATCGCGCCGCCGCCGGAGCCGTCGCCGGTGGTGCCGTTGCCGGTGAAGGTGCTGTTGGTGATCTCCGCCGAGGTCGCCTTGAGCGCGCCGCCCGGGCTGTTCTCGCCGGCGGTGCCGTTGCCGGAGAAGAGCGCGTTGACGAGGGTCGCCACGGCGCCGGAATAGGCCGCGCCGCCCGAGGCGGTGTCGCCGTCGCCGCCGGCCTGCTGGCCCGCCCCGGGCGCGGCGCCGGTGGCGTTGTTCTCGAACACCGTGCCGTCGACCGTGAGATCGCCGCCGGCATAGACCGCGCCGCCGCTGGCGCCATCGCCGGAGGTGGTGTTGTCCTCGAAGCGGCCGTCCTCGATGGTCAGCGTGGAGGGGGTGAACACCGCCCCGCCCGAGGCGCTCAGCCCCAGGGTGGCGTTGCCGGAGAACTCGACATTGGTCAGCTCGATCGCGCCGAGCGCATAGACCGCGCCGCCCTGCGCCGAGCTGCCCTCGGTGCCGTTGTCGATGAACTGCGTGACGGTCGGGTCCTCGCCGATCATCGGGCCGTCGTCGATGGTGACGGTGCCGGTGGCATAGACCGCGCCGCCATGCGCGGCGTCGCCGGTGGTCTGGTTGTTCTGGAAGATCGAGTTGGTGATCTCGAGATTGCCCGAGACCGAGACCGCGCCGCCGCTGGAGCCGCCGCCGCTGGTCGACGCGTTCCGGACCGTGACGCTGTCGAGCGAGAGGTCGCCGAAGGCCTGGATCGCGCCGCCGCCGCCGCTGGTCGCGGTGCCGCCCTCGAGGATCAGGCCGCGCAGCTCCAGCGAGTCGCTGCTGGAGAACTCGATGATGCGCTGGCCCTCGGCGGCGACCAGCCGGGTGGTCAGGTTGCCGGAGATGCGCAGCCCGTCGGTGATCTGCAGCGCGCTGTTCAGCTCGATGGGGTAGAAGACCTCGTCCCCCGCGAAGTTGAAGACGATCAGATCGTCACCCTCGTTCGCGTTGGCGTCGATGATCGCCTCGCGCAGTGATCGGACGCCGTCATTGGCGTCGATGACATCGAGGTTGGTGGTGACGAAGTAAGTTGCCATGCTGGTCGGTCCTCTAGGATCGGAGACACGGCGCGGGTGCGCCGGGGGCTACCTCGGACGCCGGTGCAGTTGCGGCTCGGGAGCTCGAATCGCGCGGACCATAAATCCGCAGAAGGTCGAAAACAACGTCAGCCCGGCACCACGGCGCATAACGGGTATGTTATTCGCTATACCCGCGTCAAGGGGCCATGTCGGGGCCGGTCCGCGGCTGCCGGGCGGGCTCGGAAACTACCCGCGTTTTGGTTAATATGCCGTTAAAATTGCGCATGAATTCGCGTTGACGGCGGAGCCGGAAACGGCGCCGCCCGCGCGGTTTCTCAACTGCCCGAGAAACGTGCCGCCATCTCGTCGCGCGCCTCGTCAGTTATCTTCGCGAAGAGGTTGTCGGGCACGGCAAATCCATGCCCGCCGGGCAGTGCCGCGAGGGCCGCCCCGGCGCTTTCGGGCCAGGCTTCGGCGGCGTCCTCCACGCCGAAGGCGCGCAGAATCGCGTCCGAGGCATCCGGCAGGAAGGGGCGCGACACGATGCCGTAGAGCCGGCAGAGGTTGAGCCCGAAGCGCACCGCCGCCGCGGCGCGGCCCGGATCGGTCTTGAACGCCGCCCAGGGCGCCGCCGCCTGCAGGTACTCGTTGCCGGCAACCCAGATCGCCCGGGTCTCGGCCGCGGCCTTGCGCAGCTCGATCGCCTCCCAGTGCCCGGCCAGCGCCGCCAGCCGCCGGTCGATCTCCGCCGTCACCGCCGCCTCGGCCTCGCCATAGGAACCGCCCTCGGGAACGTTCTCGCCGAACTTCGACCGGCAGAACTTTGTCACGCGGGAGACGAAGTTCCCGAGAACATCCGCAAGGTCCTTGTTGACCTGGCCCTGGAAGCCCTCCCAGGTGAAGTCGCTGTCGGCGCTCTCCGGCGCATTGGCCAGCAGCCACCAGCGCCAGTAGTCCGACGGCAGGATCTCCAGCGCCTGGTCCATGAACACGCCGCGGCCCTGCGAGGTGGAGAACTTGCCGCCCTCATAGGTCAGCCAGTTGGTCGACTTGATGAAGTCCACCAGCTTCCACGGCTCCTTGCCGTCGAAATTCGCGCCCATCAGCGTCGCCGGGAAGGAGAGGGTGTGGAACGGCACGTTGTCCTTGCCCATCACCTGCACGTAGCGGACATCCCCGGCGCCGTGATCCTCGCGCCACCAGCGCAGCCAGGCCTCCTCGCCGAGCCCGTGCGCATCGGCCCATTCGGCGGTGGCGGCGATGTACTCGATCGGCGCGTCGAACCAGACATAGAAGACCTTGCCCTCCATGCCCGGCCAGTCGGCCTCGCCGCGCTTCACCGGGATGCCCCAGTCGAGATCGCGGGTGATGCCGCGATCCTGCAGCCCGTCACCGTCGTCGAGCCATTTCCGCGCGATCGAGGTGGTGAGCACCGGCCAGTCGGCCTTGCCGTCGATCCAGTCGCGCAGGCGGCTGCGCATCTTCGACTGGCGCAGATAGAGATGCTTGGTCTCGCGCAGCTCGACATCCGGAGAGCCGGAGATCGCCGAGCGCGGCGCGATCAGGTCCACCGGGTCGAGCTGCTTGGTGCAGTTCTCGCACTGGTCGCCGCGCGCCCGGTCATAGCCGCAGTTCGGGCAGGTGCCGATCACGTAGCGATCCGGCAGGAAGCGCCCGTCGGTCGGGGAATAGACCTGCCGGGTGGTGACCTCCTCGATCAGCCCGGCCTCGGCGAGGCGCCCGGCGAAATGCTGGGTGAGCCGGTGGTTGCGCGCCGAGGAGGAGCGGCCGAAATGGTCGAAGGAGAGGCGGAAGCCGTCCGCCACGGTCTTCTGCAGGGTCCACATCTCGGCGCAGTAGTCGGCGACCTCGCGCCCGGCGGCGGCGGCGGCCAGCTCGGCCGGTGTGCCATGCTCGTCGGTGGCGCAGATCAGCAGCACCTCGTGGCCGCGCGCGCGCATGAAGCGGGCATAGGCGTCGGCGGGCAGCTGGGAGCCGACGAGGTTCCCGAGATGCTTGATGCCGTTGATATAGGGCAGGGCCGAGGTGATGAGGATGCGCGCCATGGGTGCCTCCGCTATTGCCGGGCCTCTATAGCCGCGGCATCGGCGCACGGAAAGCCCCCCGACCCGCGGCCGTCACCCGGGGCGGTCAGTCGGAGGCGCGCTCCAGCGCCTCGAGCTCGGCCTCGAGTTCCGCCTCGATCCGGTCTCCGGTCTCCGCCTGCACCGCCCCGGGGCGCCCCGGGGCCAGCGAGCCCTCCTCGAACAGCGCGAAATAGGCGGCCACTGCGGCTCCGATCAGCAGCAGCACACCAAGGATGAGCGCCATCGACGGACGCGACGCCTGAGTCATTCCAGCAAATCCCCCAACAGCGCGAAACTCCGGACAAATCCTTAACAATGCCCCGATCATAGGCTGCCGGCGGCGATTTGTCAGGTGAAGTTCCGCGCGAGCTGCCTGAACCGTGAGGGCAAATCGGCGATTGGTCGGCGTCGCGCTCAGATCCCGCCGGCGGCGGCGAGCGCGGCCTCGAGCCGGGCGAGCTCGGCATCGAGCGCGGCGCGGGCGGCGGCGTCCTCTCCGCGCAGCGCCAG
>NZ_BSYI01000066.1 GCF_030270585.1 Paralimibaculum aggregatum | reverse complement strand
GCAGCCCGCCACCCGCATCCCGGCGCCTGTGCCCCGGTGCCGGCGGCCCGGTGCCGCCCGGCGAGGCCCTCCACCCGGTTAGGTCCCGCGCCCGCAACCAGCCGCCCGCAGCCAGCTACCCGGCAAGGCCCCGCACCTGCAGCCAGCCGCCCGCATCCCGGCGCCGACGGCCCGTTGCCGGCGGCCCGGCACCTGCGGCCCGGCGCCTGCGGCCCGGCGTCTGCGGCCCGGCGCCTGCGGCCGGGCGTCTGCGGCCCGGTGCTCGCCGCCCGGTGCTCGCGGCCAGTCGCCGGCTGCCTGGTGCCAACAGCCCGGTCCCGGCAAGCCAGTGGCAGCGGTCCGGTTCTCGCGGCCAGCCGCCCGCAGCCAGTCGCCAGCGGCCCCGCGCCATCGGCCCCACGCTCGCAGTTCGATGCTATCGGCCCGGCGTTGGCAGTCCGGCCCCTGCGGCCCAGTGCTGACGGTCCGGTGGCGGCAGACAGTCGCAGCCGCTGCCCGGAGGGCGCGTCTGGCTCGATGGCAACCAGGTCCGGGATCGGCCCGGCGCCCCGGTTCCGAAATCCGATCCCATCGCGCCGCCGAGCCGCCCGGCGAGGCCGACCCCGCGCCCGGACCGGATGGAGAACGGCACCTGCCCGCCGCCGCCGCCGTTCACTGGCCCGCCATTGCCGCCAACGAGAGCGCGGACCACGTCCGACGAGGCGCCACGGACCCGGATGGCCATGCCGTTCTCGCCAAGGCGCTCAAGGCCGGCCGCAGCTCGAGCCGGTCCAAGCCGCCGGCGGGTCCGCAGTGCAGGGAGCATGGCCGCCGAACTGGCCCAAGCGGCCAGCTCGATGCCCGCCGCCGCGGTCGCCGCGGCAGCGCATCGGCTCGCCGCTGCCGCCGCCGAGGGCGGAGGACACGTCCGGGGAGGCGCCACGGATCGGGATGGCGATGCGGTTCTGGCTGCGGCGCTCAAGGCCGGCCGCAGCTCGTGTCGGCCGCAGCGGTCGGCGGGGCCGCGGGCTGCGAGCGTGGCCGCCGCGCAGCTACGGGGGCCGCGCGAAGCCCGGCGTCGCTGTGGTCTCGGCAGCGCACCGGCTCGCGGTTGCCGTCGCCGATAGCAGGAAGCACGTGGCGGGAGGGCGTCCTGGATCGGGACGGCGATGCGGCCTCGCCGGGGTCTTCGGGGTCGGCCGCCAGGTCGAGCCGCCCGGAGCGGTCGCCGGTGCTGAAGGGGGCGAGCGTCGCCACCGGGTTGTTCCGGGCGGGCAGCGCGATGCCCGGCGGCGCGGTGGTCGCGGCAGCGCACCGGCTCGCCGCTGCTGCCGCAGAGGGCGGGGAACACGTCGCGGGAGGCGTCATGGATCGGGATGGCGATGCGGTTCTTGTCGGGGGGGCTTGGGGCCGGCCGCCTGCTCGTGTCGGCCGTTGCCGTCGGCGGGGGGGCAGGGCGCGCGCGTGGCTGGCGCGCTGTCAGGGGCTGTCGGCACGATGCTCGGGGGTGTGTCGGGGGATCGGTGCGGGCGGGAGGGATGCCCTTTGCGGCACTGCCTGGTGCGGCGTCCCGGAGTGCGATCTCGCGGATCGGGAAGCGCGGAGCGGGGCCGGGGGCGGCGGAGGCGGGAGGCGGCGGGGCGGTGGCAGGCGCCGCCGCCAGCGCGATCTTCCCGCAAGACAGGAAAAGGGGCGCCGCAGATCGCCGCGCCCCCAGGCGTCTCGCATCATCGGAACGGCGCCACCAGGGCGGCGCCGGCGGGAGGGCACGGACCCGCGGGGTGCGGGTCCGGCGCCGCGCGGCGCGTCAGGCCTCGGCCTTCGCCTCGCCCTTGACGGCCTCGCCGTCCTCCTCGTCCAGCGCCTCGAGCTCGGCCTGCAGCGCGTCCTTGGAGACCGAGACATCGGTGATCGTCACCTTCTCGAGGATCAGGTCGACGACCTTGTCCTCGAACAGCGGCGCGCGGATCTGCTCCATGGCCTGGCGGTTGCTCTTCACGAACTCGAAGAACTCGCGCTCCTGGCCGGGATACTGCCGCGCCTGCTGCATCACCGCCTGGCCGATCTCCTGCTCGGTGACCTCGACGGCCTCCTTGGTGCCGATATCGGCGAGCAGCAGGCCGAGGCGCACGCGGCGCTCGGCGAGGCGGGTGTGCTCCTCGGTGGCCTCGATCGCCGGATGGTCGTGGCCATGCACGTCCGGGTTCTCGTCGTGCCAGAGCTGGTGCGCGATGGATTTCGCCTCGGCCTCGACCAGCGTCGGCGGCAGCTCGAAGCTGACCAGCTCGTCGAGCTTGTCGAGCAGGCGGCGCTTCACCAGCTGGCGCGAGGCGCCGGCGAACTCGTCGCCGATCCGCTCGCGCAGCTGGGTCTTCAGCGCCTCGAGGTTCTCCGCGCCGTAGCGCTCGGCCAGCGCGTCGTCGATCTCCGCCGGCACCGGCCCGCGGACCTCCTTGACGGTGACATCGAAGACCGCGTCCTTGCCCGCCAGATGCGGCGCGCCGTATTCCTCGGGGAACTTGACCTCGACCGCCTTCTCGGCGCCGGCCTCGAGCCCGACGAGCTGCTCCTCGAAGCCCGGGATGAAGGAGTTCGAGCCGAGCACCAGCGGGTAGTCCTCCGCGGTGCCGCCCTCGAAGGCCTCGCCATCGACCTTGCCGACGAAATCGATCACCGCCTGGTCGCCGTTCTCGGCCGCGCCTTCCTTCGGCTCGTAGCCGGTGGCGCTCTCGGCAAGGCGCTTCAGCCCGTCCTCGACCGCATCCTCGTCGACCTCGACCACGTGGCGCTCGAGCGCGATCGCGGCATAGTCGACCTCCGGCACCTCCGGCAGGCAGTCATAGGCGATCTCGACCGTGAGATCGTCGCCCTCCTGGAAGTTCTCGTTGGCGATCTTGATGTCGGGCTGCTGCGCCGGGCGATGGCCGGTCTCGGTCAGATGCGTCTGCACCGTCTGCTCGACGGTCTCCTGCACCACCTCGCCCAGCACCGACTTGCCGAACATCCGCTTCAGCAGCGGCAGCGGCGCCTTGCCCTTCCGAAAACCCTTCATGTGGAAATCGGCCCGCACGGTCTCGAGCTTCTCGTTGGTCTTCGCCTCGAGCGCTTCGGCGCTGACCACGACCGAGTATTCCCGCCGCAAGCCTTCCGATTTGGTTTCCGTTACCTGCATTCCGTTCCCCGTCTGCCCGATCCGCCGGGACATTGCGTCGTCCGTCCTATGGTCGTCCTGCCGGCGCCCGTCGCGAAAGGCCCCCGGGGCTCGCGGCCCGGCCTCCGCTGGTGCGGGCGGAGGGACTTGAACCCCCACGCCTTGCGGCATCAGAACCTAAATCTGACGTGTCTACCAGTTCCACCACGCCCGCAAATCGGCGGCAGCGCCGCGAAGCCGCCGCCCCTATACCAGCGCGTTTTCGCTCCCGATAGAGCAAATCGCACAAGGGTAGCGCAAGGGGCAGATCGACTTTCCGCCCCAGCGTAACGCAGTCTTGGCCCTCGCGCGGCGGCCGGCGGGCCCCGGCGCGGTGATCGCGGCGGCTCCGGCGGCGCCCGGCCGCGGGCTGATTCGCGCCGCGTCCGACTCAGAGGCCGAGGCGCCGGAACACCGCCGGCAGCGCCTCCGGCAGGTCCTCGGCGATCAGCCCCGGGCCGACGGTCAGCGCCGCCTCGGTGTGCAGCCAGGCGGCGGCGGCGGCGGCGGCATGGGCCGCCATCCCGCGGGCCATCAGGCCGGCGACGATCCCGGCCAGCACATCGCCGGCCCCGGCCGTGGCGAGCCAGGGCATGGCGCGGCGATAGGCGGCGGAATGCAGCGCGGCCCGGCCGTCCGGCGCGGCGACAACGGTGTCCGGCCCCTTGAGCAGCAGCACCGCGCCGGCGCGCGCCGCCGCGGCGCGGGCGGCGTCGAGCTTCGAGCGGGCCGGCCCGCGCGCCGCCGGCGCCCGCCAGTCGCGGTGCAGGTCCGGGAACAGCCGGGCAAACTCGCCCTCATGGGGGGTCAGGACGATGTCGCGCCCGCCCGGCAGCGCCGCCGTGACCGGGCCGAGGGCGGTCAGCGCATCGGCATCGAGCACGATGGCGGGGCGGCCCGTCGCCGGGCCTGCCACGGTTTCCGCCGCGGTTTCTGTCGCGGTTCCCGCCGCCGGGCGCCCGGCATCGCCGAGAAGCGCCGCGACGAACCCCCGGGCCCGCTCGACCCCGAGCCCCGGCCCGAGGCAGAGCACGTTGATCCGCGCATCCTCCAGCGCCGCCGCCAGCGCCGCCGGGTCGGCGACGGGGCGCAGCATCACCGCATCGAGCCGGGCGGCGTTCTCGATCAGCGCCGCCGGCGGGCAGCCCAGCGTCACCAGCCCGGCGCCGGCCCGCAGCGCCGCCCGCGCCGCCAGCCGGGCAGCCCCGCCGCGGCCGACGCCACCGGAGAGCACCAGCGCATGGCCGTGGTCGTATTTGTGCCCCGGGCGCTTGGCGAGCGCGTGCTCCGCCGCCAGCAGCGCCGGCTCCGCGCCCTCGCCGAGATCGAAGAGCAGCGTCTCCGGTTCGGCCCCCGCCCCCGCCTTCGCCTCGGGCAGGCCGATATCCGCCACCGCGAGCCGGCCGCAATGCGCCGGCCCCTCGGCCAGGTGATGCCCGCATTTCGGCAGGTGGAAGCTGACCGCGAGATCGGCATGCAGCGCCGCGCCGAGCACGCGCCCGCTGTCGGCGCAGATCCCGCTCGGGATGTCGACGGCGACCACCCGCGTGCCCGCGAGCGCCGCGTCGAGCGCGCCGAAGAGCGCCGCCAGCGGCCCGTCCACCGGGCGGCTGAGCCCGGTGCCGAAGATCGCGTCGATCACGAGATCCGGGGCGAATTCGGCGAACCAGGCCTCCGGCGCGGCCGGGCAGGCCCGCACCGCGCCGCCCGCCGCGCGCCAGCGCCGGGCATTGGCGGCGGCATCGGGCGGCAGGCGGTCGAGCGCCTCCGGGTCGAGCGCCACGGTGAGCACGACGACATCCGAGCCGGCCTCGGCGAGCAGCCGGGCGATCACGAAACCGTCGCCACCATTGTTGCCGGGGCCGGCGAGCACCGCGACCCGCGCCGTCTCGGCCCGGAAGAAGGCCGGGAAGTCCGGGTCGTCGGCGCCCTCGGGGGAGAAGCCCGCGGCGAGCCGCTCCTCGATCGCCGCGACCACGCCGGCGCCGGCGCGCTCCATCAGCTCGAGGCCGGTGACCGCGCCGCTGGCGATCGCGGCCGCTTCGATGCTGCGCATCCGGGCGGCGGTGAGTAGCTCGGTCATGGCGGGACTCCCAAGGCTCCGGGTTTTCTAGCGCGACCCGCCGCCTGCGGGAACGCGGCATCGCGGCCGGCCCCGGTGGCGACGAGCTGCCGGCGCCGGAGCAGGCCCGGCGCCGGCGCCGGAGCGGGGCAGGGCGGCGTTGCAGCGCAGGCTGCGCACAGTTCTTGGGCAAGATGCCCATTCCGTGTTCAGATGGGCGGTGCAATCGGGGGCGTTCGCTGGCGGACGCCCCGGCCCGACGGGGAGTTTCCGGCGCGCCCCGCTTTGGCACGGTGCATGCATCAGCGCTTCGAGCCGCCTCCCGCCGGAGCGCGGGCCGAACGACAGCGCCGCAGGTGATAGGGAGACCATCAGGTGAAAAAAGTCGAAGCCGTCATCAAGCCCTTCAAGCTCGACGAGGTGAAGGAGGCGCTGCAGGAGATCGGCATCCAGGGGCTGAGCGTCCTCGAGGCCAAGGGCTTCGGGCGCCAGAAGGGCCATACCGAACTCTATCGCGGCGCCGAATACGTCGTCGACTTCCTGCCCAAGGTGAAGATCGAGGTGGTCGTCGACGACGGGCTGCTCGACCAGACCCTCGAGGCGATCACCTCCGCCGCACGCACCGGCAAGATCGGCGATGGCAAGATCTTCGTCTCGAGCGTCGAGCAGGCGGTGCGCATCCGCACCGGCGAGACCGGCTCGGACGCCCTCTGAGATTTCCCGGCCGCAGCCGCGCGCCGGGCCCCGGATACCCCCGAAATCCTCCGAACACCGACCCCAGACAGTGAGAAGGGACGCCAGAATGACCAGCAACGCCGATATCGTCGCAAAGATCAAGGAAGAGGACATTGCCTATGTGGATCTCCGCTTCACCGATCCGCGCGGCAAGATGCAGCATGTGACGGCGATCTCCGACATCGTCGACGAGGACTGGCTGGAAGACGGCTACATGTTCGACGGCTCCTCGATCGCCGGCTGGAAGTCGATCGACAAGTCGGACATGAAGCTGATGCCCGATGTCAGCACCGCCTATGTCGATCCGTTCTATGCCGAGAAGACGCTGGCGATCTTCTGCACCGTGGTCGAGCCCGACACCGGCGAGCTCTATGACCGCGACCCGCGCGCCACCGCGATCAAGGCCGAGCAGTACCTCAAGAACAGCGGCATCGGCGACACCTCGTTCTGGGGCCCGGAGGCCGAGTTCTTCCTGTTCGACGATGTGCGCTTCCAGGTCGGCATCAACAAGGTCGCCTACGAGGTCGACGCGCAGGACGCCTCCTGGAACACCGACACCGAGTTCGAGATGGGCAACATGGGCCACCGGCCCGGGCTCAAGGGCGGCTACTTCCCGGTGAACCCCACCGATGCCGGCCAGGACATCCGCTCCGAGATGCTCTCGACGATGAAGCGCATCGGCATGAAGGTCGACAAGCACCACCACGAGGTGGCCTCCTGCCAGCACGAGCTGGGGATGATCTTCGGCACGCTGACCGAGCAGGCCGACGCGCTGCAGAAGTACAAGTACGTGATCCACAACGTGGCGCATGCCTACGGCAAGTCGGCCACCTTCATGCCGAAGCCGATCAAGGGCGACAACGGCACCGGCATGCATGTCAACCAGTCGATCTGGAAGGACGGCAAGCCGCTCTTCGCCGGCGACCAGTATGCCGATCTCTCCGAGGAGGCGCTGTTCTACATCGGCGGCGTGCTGAAGCATGCCAAGGCGCTGAACGCCTTCACCAACCCCTCGACCAACTCCTACAAGCGGCTGATCCCGGGCTTCGAGGCGCCGGTGCTGCTGGCCTATTCGGCGGCCAACCGCTCGGCCTCGGTGCGCATTCCCTGGACCGACAGCCCGAAGGCCAAGCGCGTCGAGACCCGCTTCCCGGACCCGGCCTCCAACCCCTATCTCGCCTTCGCGGCGCTGCTGATGGCCGGCCTCGACGGCATCAAGAACCGCATCCACCCGGGCGAGGCGGCGGACAAGGATCTCTACGACCTGCCGCCCGAGGAGCTCGCCGGCATCCCGACCGTCTGCGGCAGCCTGCGCGAGGCGCTCGGCGCGCTCGAGGCGGATCACGACTTCCTGCTCGCCGGCAACGTCTTCACCCGTGACCAGCTCGAGGGCTACATGGAGCTGAAATGGGAGGAGATCTACGCCTACGAGCACACCCCGCACCCGGTGGAGTTCCAGCTCTACTATTCGGTCTGATCCCAGTCCGACACCTCCCCTGACCGGGATCCAAGCTGGGGGCGCTTCGGCGCCCCCTTTTTTCATGCCTGAAGCGTTTTCTGCGGAAACAGTCCGGGATTGACGGCACGGCGCGGCCGGCGCACCGTGAGCAGCTTTCACGCACATTCATTCAGGATAGCATTTCCATGATCGGGAAATTTCTGCCGGTGGCGCTCGCGCTGCCGCTGCTCGGCGGCTGCGCCACCATCACCCGCGGGGCGAGCGAGGATGTCCGGTTCGTCTCCGACCCGCCCGGGGCCGCGGTCACCACCACCACCGGCGCCGGCTGCACCACGCCCTGCGAGATCAGCATCGCCCGGCGCGAGACCTTCACCGCCACCTTCCGGATGGAGGGGCGGGAGGAGCGCGTTTTCGTCGATACCGTGGTCGCCGGCGGCGGCGCGGCGGGGGTGGCGGGAAACCTCCTGTTCGGCGGGCTGATCGGCATCGGCGTCGATGCCGCCACCGGCGCCGCGCTCGACCACGTGCCCAATCCGGTGCGCGTGGCCTTTGCCGGGCTGCGCCCGCCCGTCGTGCCGGAGGCGCCGGGTCCGGCCGCCGCTTCCGGGCCGGGCGGGCCGGCCGGGCCGGTCGCCGAAGCGGTGCCGGCACCGCAGGACCGGCCGCGGGACGGCGGGCCGGCGCTCACCGAGGGCGCGCCGCTCGATGCCTTCACCGCGGACCAGCTCGCCGCCTATTGCCGGCAGGACTGGGAAATGCGCGTCGCGGCGGACGGCCGCACGGAGTACAACCCCTGCCGGATGCCCACGGCCTTCCGGTAGCGCCCGGAGGCCGCGGCTGCCCGGCCGCCGCTCAGTCCCCGAGCCCGGCCGCCAGCGCCGGGAAGCCGGCGAGCCAGGCCGCGCGCACGCGCCGGCCCGGCGCGCCCGGGCGGCGCCCGGTTTCGCGCCCGAGCCGGGCAAAGGCCAGCCGGCGCCCGCCGCGCTCGGCCCGGCCGACATACCAGCCCCAGGCGCGGGCGCGGTCGACGCTGCCGTCGCCGCGGCGCCGGTAGGCCGCGCCGGTCTTGCCGCGGATCAGCCAGCCCTCCGCCGCGGCATGGGTCTCGAGGAGCGCGGCGGCCCGGCTCATCGCCGCCGCCGCCGCCGGCGCCGGCAGCCGCCCGGTCGCGAGCCTTCCGAGAAAGCCGACCTGCTCCAGCGGCGAGACCGCGAGCGAGGAGGCGATCCAGGCCCGCCCGAGCCCGTTGCGGCGCCCCGGATCGCCCGTGAAGTCGGCGTTGCCATAGCCGAAGGCGCGGGCGCGTTCGGTCAGCCGGGCGGCGCCGAGCCGGGCGGCGATGCGCTGCGAGTACCAGACCACGGAATGGCGCATCCGGTGCGCCAGGTCGGTCGGCGCGCGCCAGGCCGGGCCGCCCCGGTCCGGCTCGCCCGGGCGGCGATGCCAGACCGGGCGCTGGGCATCGGCGAGGATGCCGGCCTCGAAGCCCATCACCGCGAGCGGGATCTTGAAGGTGGAGGCGGGGGTCACGCGGGCGGCGCAGTCGCCCGCCGCGCGCAGCACCGCGCCGCTCGCGGCATCGGCGATGGCGGTGCAGACCACCTCGGCGCGGCCCGGCAGGGCGGCAAGAAAGGTGAGGACCAGCGCCAAAGCAGGGAGCAGCGCACGGGGCAGGGCACGGGCCGGGGCTCGGGCCAGGGCGCGGGGCAGGGCGGCGCGGCATCGCATCGGGGGCTCCTTCCGGGGTGGCGGCGGCACCCGCATGGCGCGCCGGCCGGCAACGCAAAAGGGCCGCCCTGCGGCGACCCTTGCGGAGCTCTCCCCGTCGCGGCGGACAGGCTGGCTAGCGGCCGGCGAGGAAGGCGCGCAGCGCGTCGTCGGTGACGCCGGCATCGCGCAGCTCGGCGCGGTGGAAGGCGATCAGGGCCGAGCGGTCGTCGGACCGGCGAAGGGCATCGAACAGGTAGCGGATCATCGTCGGGTCTCCTCTGGCGACAGGGTGCATTGCTCCGTTGGGCGCCAGTTATGCAGGACCCGGGCGGTTGAGAATTGCCGGTTTCACATGGGACCCATGCAGAATCGGACTGCCTCGGCGCCGCCCCGCACGGCGCCGCGCGCGGCAATGCGCCGAAACGCAGCCCCCCTGTGACGAACGGCACAGACGATTCCACCGCACATGCCTATTTATGGGACATGAAGCGCTGGACAGGAAACCGGGCGGCCCCAAGGCGGGCGATGCAGCTCCGGCAAGGACAGGGCCCCGCTGTGTGTGTGTAGGGGCAGGGTCCGCATCGCGTGCCGCAGCGCCGCGTGACCGACGGGGTTGTCCCTCCCCCAGGTCGGACGCGGACTGTCGCCCGCCCGGTCGGTCCAGCCAGACATCCGGTCCGTTGCGCCACAAGCGGCCCGGATGACCAGAGCCGGTCGAGGCGTTTTCCCCCAACCCCGCCTTGGCCGGCTCACCACCGTTCCGCGGCTCCGCCGCAATCCTCCCGCGCCATCCCCCCCGCGCCGCCCTCCCGTGCCGTCCTCCCGCGCCGCCCGCCGTTCAGTGGGGCGGGCTCGGCAGGCGGTGAACGGCGTGGGCGGCGGCGAGGCGGGTGCGGATCACGTCATAGGTCTCGGGCCGGGTGTGCACGATGCCGGTGAGCAGCAGCGCGTCGCGGGTCGGCGCCGGCAGCGCCGCGATGGCGGCCTCGGCGGCGGCGAGCAGCACCGGCAGGTGCCGCCGCTGGCCGGAGATGTATGGCAGCCCCGGCATCGGCGCCGACCAGGCGATCACCCGGAGCCGCGACACGATCCGGTCATAGCGCTCGGCCAGCGCCCAGGTCACCCCGTCGATCGCCGCGAGATCGGCGCCGCCGCGCGCCACCGCCTCCATCGAGGCGGCATGCGAGCCGGTGATCATCGCCTCGGAAAAGAACTGCCCGCCGCGCACATGGGGCGCCACCTCGTGCATCAGCGCGCCATAGCCCGACTGGCTGTCGCGGGCGTTGATCGCGACCCGGGCGCCGGCCAGCGCGCCGAGATCCGCCGCCGGATTGTCGGCGCGCACGATTAGGGCGCTGCGGTACTCGCCCGGCGCGACGCCGTCGATGGCATAGGCGGGCGTGCCGATCAGCCCGACCCGGCGGGCCAGCGCGCTGGCATAGGGCAGGCCGCAGGTCTGGCCGAAGACCAGCTCCGGCGCGCTCCAGACCAGGCGCAGCGGCTTGTCGCGGGTGAGCACCTCGGGGGCATCGATGCCGCGGTCGCGGATCGCCTCGCGCAGGAGCCGCCAGAGACGGTCGGTCTCCGGCTCGAGCTCGCGCCGGTCGTACATCGGGAGAATGGCGAGCCCCCGATCGGCCCCCCGCCTCATTCTTCGAGCGGATGGAGCGGATGCGCAACGGGATCTTTGCGGCGGAACAGATGCCGTCTGAAGATGTCCATGTATGAGCGATAGACGTAGCCGTCGTTCATCTGGAGGTACCGCGCGCGCCGGGATTCATACAGTTCCGGAAGCTTATACCAGGCAAGTGCCGGATGGCCATGATGAACAGCGTGGAGATTGTTGTTCAGGAATACGAACGCCAGCGGCCCGCGATCCTCGATGATGACCGAGCGGCCGCGCGCGGCGAGATGGGCCCGGTGCTCGAGGAAGGTGCGGATCTTCAGGATGCCGAGGCCGAGATAGGCGAGGGCGAGATAGGCCGGCCACGGGATCGTGCCGACCGCCCCGAGCCAGAGCGCCACCGGCACGAGCGCGGCGCCATGCAGCGCCCAGGCCCGCAGCACCCCGCGGTCGCCGGCCAGCGCGGCGCGGATGTCGCCGTGCAGGAAGCAGGCGAGGGAGATCGCGGGGCCGAGCAGGATGCGCCCGGCCAGCGTGTTGTTCGCGGTCAGCAGCAGGCGCAGCGCCGAGGGCAGGCGCGCCCAGGCCGCCGGCGCGAGATAGTTGCTCTCCGGGTCGTCATAGGGATCGGTCAGCCGCTCGTCGACGTGATGCGCGAGATGGCTGTCGCGGAACCGGCGATAGGGGATGAAGAGCCCGATGGCGGGAAACACCAGCGCCTCGTTGAGCGCGGCAGAGGGGGTGGGGTGGCCGTGCAGCACCTCGTGCTGCAGCGAGGAATGCAGGGCGATGCAGAGCACCACCAGCGGCCAGGCAAGCCAGGGGGCCCACGGCGCCGTGCCGGCCAGCGCCGTGGCGCCGCACCAGAGCCCGGTGACGCCGAGGATCAGGAGGATCGTCGGCCATTCGGGGGTCTCGCTGGGGCGGGGCAGGCGGGGCTGCGTCATGCCATCAGTTAGCGCCCGCAGCATGATCTGCGACAGTGCGAGAGATTGCACGCGGATGCGATGATTTGCATCGGTTATGCGGAAAGTGTAGTGAACTCACCCATATCCGCGTGAATTCACGGAAGGAGTGCCCGGGAATGGACAAGCGCGCGCTCGCGGGGCTTTTCCGCCGCCGCCTCGGCGAGCTGATCGAGGCCCATGGCCACGGGCTCTCGGGCTTTGCGCGGGCCACCGGGCTCGACCGCTCGGCGCTCGGGCAGTTCCTCGACCCCGGGCGCGACCGGCTGCCGCGGGCCGAGACGCTGCGCCAGCTTGCCGAGGCGCGGGGGGTCTCGGCCGACTGGCTGCTCGGCCTCGCCAACGTGCCGGAGGGCGGGCAGGAGATCGCCTCGAGCGTCGCCATCGAGACCGAGCTCGGCGAGGTGGGCGAATCGCCGCTGGCGCGCTGGCAGCGCGAGGCCGAGGGCGGCAAGATCCGCTACGTGCCCTCCTCGCTGCCGGACCTGTTCCGCCTGCCGGGGCTTGCCGACCCTGCGGTGGAGCCGGCCCGGGCGACGGCGCGCGCCGCCCATGCCGCCGGGCTGGTGGCCGATGCGCGGCTGCGCGACACCGATGTGGAGATCTGCATGGGGCGGCAGGCGCTGGAGAACCTGGCGGCCGGCCTCGGCATCTGGGAGCTGGTGCCGGCGGAGGGGCGGCGCCGCCAGCTGCTGCACATGGCGGCGGAGAGCGAGCGGCTCTATCCGGCGATCCGGCTGCATCTCTTCGACGGGCGCCGGACCTATTCGCCGCCCTTCACGGTGTTCGCGATGAAGCGGGCGGCGCTCTATCTCGGGCGGCGCTATCTCGTGGTGACCGGGGCCGAGCAGGTGCGCGGGCTGGCGCGGCATTTCGACGAGCTGGTGCGCGAGGCGGTGGTGCCGCCGCACATCGTGCACCGGGTGCTGAAGGCGCTGGCCGAGCGCACCACCTGACCCGCGCCGCCGGCGCGCGGGAAAGACGTTCAGGCGGCGGCGCGCCCTCGCCATGGCAGCAGCCGCGCCGCCGGCGCGCGGGAAAAACCCTTGGCGCGGCGGGCCGGCTCCGCTTAGCTCGCGACAGGCAGGCAAGGCAGGAGGCGGCGATGCGGAGCCATGTGCGGGTTGCGGTGATCGGGGGCGGCGTGGTCGGCGCCTCGGTGCTCTATCACCTGACCAAGCTCGGCTGGTCGGACGTGATGCTGATCGAGCGCTCGGAGCTGACCTCGGGCTCCACCTGGCACGCCGCCGGGGGCTTTCACACGCTGAACGCCGACACCAACATGGCGGCGCTGCAGGGCTACACGATCCGGCTCTACCGCGAGCTGGAGGCGCTGACCGGGCTCTCCTGCGGGCTGCACCATGTCGGCGGGCTGACGCTGGCCTCGGACCGCGACCGGCTCGACTTCCTGCGCGCCGAGCGGGCCAAGCACCGGGTGATGGGGCTGGAGACCGAGATCGTCGGGCCGGAGGAGATCGCCCGGCTCTCGCCGATCACCGACACCACCGGCGTGCTGGCCGCGCTCTACGACCCGCTCGACGGGCATCTCGACCCCTCCGGCACCACCCAGGCCTATGCCGCGGCGGCGCGGGCGGCGGGCGCCGAGATCGTGCTGCGCACGCCGGTGCTGGAGACCCGGCCGCGGGCCGACGGGAGCTGGGACGTGGTGACCCATGCCGGCACCGTGGTGGCCGAGCACGTGGTCAACGCCGCCGGGCTCTGGGCGCGCGAGGTCGGCCGGCTCGCCGGCGTCGAGCTGCCGCTGCACCCGGTGGAGCACCAGTATCTGGTGACCGAGGAGACCCCGGAGGTCTACGAGCGCGACGCCGAGCTGCCGCATGTGATGGACCCCGAGGGCGAGAGCTATCTGCGCCAGGAGGGCCGCGGGCTGGTGATCGGCTTCTACGAGCAGGACATGGATCTCTGGGCGGTGGACGGCACCCCGTCCGGCTTCGGCCACGAGCTGCTGCCGGACAATCTCGACCGCATCGGCGAGAGCCTCGCGCTGGCCTTCCGCCGCTATCCGGTGCTCGAGCGGGCCGGGATCAAGCGGGTGATCAACGGCCCCTTCACCTTCGCGCCCGACGGCAACCCGCTGATCGGCCCGGTGCCGGGGCTGCGCAACTACTGGTCCGCCTGCGGGGTGATGGCGGGCTTCTCCCAGGGCGGCGGCGTCGGCCTGGCGCTGGCGCAGTGGATGGTTGAGGGCGAGCCGGAGCGCGACGTCTTCGCCATGGATGTCGCGCGCTTCGGTGACTGGGCGAGCCCGGCCTATACCCGCGCCAAGGTGCGGGAGAACTACCAGCGGCGCTTCTCGGTCTCCTATCCCAACGAGGAGCTGCCGGCGGCGCGGCGGCTCAACACCACCCCGGCCTACGGCATCTGGGACGCGCAGCGCGCGGTCTTCGGCGTGGCCTATGGCATGGAGGCGGTGAACTACTTCGCCGAGGCGGGCAGGCCGCGGCATGAGACGCCCTCGTTCCGCCGCTCCGACGCCTGGGAGGCGATCGGCGCCGAGTGCCGCGCGGTGCGCGAGGCGGTGGGGATCAACGAGATCCACAATTTCGGGAAGTACCTCGTCACCGGCCCGCGGGCGCGCGACTGGCTCGACCGGATCATGGCCGGGCGCATCCCCCCGCCCGGGCGCCTCGCGCTCAACCCGATGCTGTCGCCGAAGGGCCGGATCATCGGCGATTTCACCGTGAGCTGCCTGCCCGGCGAGGGCCCTGAGCGCTTCATGCTGACCGCGAGCTTCGGCGCGCAGGCCTTCCACATGCGCTGGTTCGAGGCGCATCTCGAGGCGGGCGTCGCGGTCGAGAACGTCTCGACCCGGCGCCTCGGCTTCCAGATCGCCGGGCCGCGGGCCAGGGAGCTGCTCGGGCGGGTGGCGCGCGGCGATGTCTCCAGCGCGGCGCTGCCCTTCCTCGGCGTGGCGGAGCGCGAGATCGGGCTGGCCCGCGCGCTGGTGCAGCGGGTGAGCTATACCGGCGATCTCGGCTACGAGATCTACGTGGCGCCGGAGGAGCAGGTCGGGCTCTATCACGCGCTCGCCGAGGCGGGGGCGGATCTGGGCCTGCGCCCGTTCGGCATGCGGGCGATGATGTCGCTGCGGCTGGAGAAGGGCTTCGGCTCCTGGATGCGCGAGTTCCGGCCCGACTACATGCCCGCCGAGACCGGGCTCGACCGCTTCACCGCCTATGCCAAGGCGGCCGATTTCATCGGCAAGGCGGCGGCGCTGGACGAGCGCGCGCGCGGGCCGGCGCGTCGGCTCTGCACGTTCCACGTGGCGGCGGAGGATGCCGATGCGCATGGCGACGAGCCGATCTTCGCGGGCGAGGCGGTGGTCGGCGCGGTCACCTCGGGCGGCTATGCGCACTGGGCGGAGACCTCGGTGGCCATCGGTTTCCTGCCGGTCGGGCTGATCGCGGAGGGCCGCGAGGTCGCCATCGAGATCCTCGGCCAGCGGCGCCCGGCGGTGCTGCGTTCGCGCCCGCTCTTCGACCCCGACGCCGAACGGCTGCGCGGATGAGCCGGCGATGAGCGATGCCGAACTGATTGCCGCCGCGGCGGCGGTGGTGCGCCGCCGGCTCAGCCACAAGGTCGAGATCGGGCAGGTGGGCGCGGCGGTGCGCGGCGCCTCGGGCACGATCTATCCCGGGGTCTGCATCGATGCGCCCTGCGGCGTCGGCTTCTGCGCCGAGCATGCGGCGATCGCGGCCATGGTCACCGCGGGGGAGACCCGCATCCTCGCCGCCGTGGCGCTCGACGAGGCCGGCGGCGTGCTGCCACCCTGCGGGCGCTGCCGCGAGTTCATGATGCTGCTCGACACCGGCAATGCCGAAGCGCGGATCCTGCTGCCGGGCGGCCGCGCGGCACCGCTCGCCGAGCTCTGCCCGGAGCACTGGCTCGCGGTCTACCGCAATTCTCGCTGAGGGCGTCGGCCGGGGCGGCGGGCCAGCAGCCGCACCACCTCGGCCGGGTCCTGGTGGCGTGCGCCCTCGTCGGGCACTGTCCGGAGCCTTGGCTCGCGGTCTGGCGCCATGCCCGCTGAGGGCGTCGGCCGGGGCATCGGGCCAGCAGCCGCAGCACCTCGGCCGGGCCCTGGTGGCGTGCGCCCTCGTCGGGCTCTGCCCGGAGCACTGGTTCGCGGTCTGGCGCAACGCCCGCTGAGGGCGTCGGCCGGGGCGGCGGGCCAGCAGCCGCACCACCTCGGCCGGGCCCTGGTGGCGTGCGCCCTCGTCGGGCACTGTCCGGAGCACTGGTTCGCGGTCTGGCGCAACGCCCGCTGAGGGTATCAGCCGGGGCGGCGGGCCAGCAGCCGCACCACCTCGGCCGGGCCCTGGTGGCGCGCGCCCTCGTCGAGCAGCACCGCGCCGGCGAGCGCCTCGACGATCTCCAGCCCCGCCGCCGCCGCGGCGAGGTCCTCCTGCCGGTAGCGCTTGTCCTGGTCGTCCGGCCCCATGGCCGGCCGGCCGGCCACCGCGGCGAAGCCCTCCACCAGCAGCCAGCCGCCGGGGGCCAGCGCCCCGGCCGCGAGCGCCAGCGCCCGCCGGCGCAGCGCCCCCGGCCCCTGGAGATAGAGCAGCGTCGCGAGGTCCCATGCCGCGCCCGCAGGCGGCGCCCAGGTCTCGAGATCGGCGACGATGCGCATGACGCTGCCGCCGCCGGCCGCCGCCGCCCGGTCGCGCGCCGCCGCCCGCCGGGTCGCCTCCGCCGAGATGTCCAGCGCTGTCACCGCGAGGCCGCGGCCGGCGAGCCAGGCGCCGTTGCGCCCGTCGCCATCGGCGAGCATCAGCGCGCTGCGCGGCGCGACCCCCGGCCGCGCCAGCGCCATCTGCATCCAGGCATTGGGCGCGCCGCCGAACGGCCCTTCCGGCCCGGCCGCGGCATAGCGGGCATCCCAGCGCGCGGCGACGCCTCCGGCTCCGCGATCGGTTTCCATCCCGGCCTCCCCTCGTTGCGCCCGCAGGCTGCCCCCGCATCCTTGCCCGCCACCCGGCGCCGCAGGCTGGCCCTGCCGCCCGGCGCCGTAGGCTGGCCTCGCCGCCCGACGCCGCAGGCTGGACCTGCCGCCCGGCGCCGCATGTTGGCCCCGCCGCCTGGCGCCACAGGCCGGCCCCGCCGCCTGGCGCCACAGGCCGGCCCCGCCGCCCGGCGCCGCAGCCTGGTCCCGCCACCCGGCGTCGCAATCTGGCCCCGCCACCCGGCGTCGCAATCTGGCCCTGCCGCCCGGCGTCGCAGCTTGGCCCTGCCGCCCGGCGCCGCAGGCTGGCCTCGCCGCCAGGCGCGGCAGGTCGACCCCGTCGCCCAGCGCCGCAGGCTGGTTCCGCCGCCCGGCGCCACAGGCTGGTTCCGCCGCCCGGCGCCGAAGGCTGGCCCTGCCGCTCGCTGCCGCAGCCTGACCCCGCCGCCCGGTGCCCGGTGCCCGGTGCCGCAGCCTAGCCCCGCTGGCGGCCGGGCGAAAGCCGGCTTCCCCGACATCCCCGTTGATCCGCGCCCGCAACCGTGCTTGCTTCTCCTCCCCCGTCTCCGGAGAGCCGCATGCAGCGCATCCTCCACAGCTCCGACTGGCATCTCGGCAAGCCCTTCGCGGGCTTCGAGGGCGATCTGCCCTCGCGCCTGCGCGAGGCCCGCCACGGGGTGATCGGCCGGCTCGCCGCCGAGGCCCGCCGCAGCGGCGCGCGCCTCGTGCTGGTGGCCGGCGACATCTTCGATGCCGAGACCCCGGCGCCGCAGGTTCCGGCCCAGGCGCTCGCCGCGATGGCGGAGGCGGCGGACCTCACCTGGGCGCTGCTGCCCGGCAACCACGACCCGGCGCGCCCCGGCGGGCTCTGGGAGCGCATCGCCGCCGACCGTCCGGGCAACCTCGTCGCGCTGACCGAGGCGGCGCCGGTCGAGGCGCTGCCCGGGCTCTGGCTGCTGCCGTCGCCGCTCGGCAGCCGCGATCCGGGCCGCGACCCGACGCTCTGGATGGACACGGCCGAGACCCCCGAAGGCGCGCTGCGCGTCGGCATCGCCCATGGCGCGGTGCACGAGTTCGACACCGGGCGCGTGCACAGCGCCGCCATCGCGCCGGATCGCCCGGCCCGCGCCGGGCTCGACTATCTGGCGCTGGGCGACTGGCACTCGGCGCTGCAGGTCGGCCCGCGGGTCTGGTACAGCGGCACGCCCGAGCCCGACCGCTTCGGCCTGCCCGGCGCCGGCTCCTGCCTCGCCGCGGCGCTGCCCGGCGGCGGCGGCGTGCCGGAGGTCGAGCGGGTGCCGGTCGCGCGCTTCGCCTGGATCGAGGCCGAGGAACGTCTCGCCCCCGGTGCCGGCGCGGCGGCGGAGACCGAGATCCTGCGCCATCTGCCGGAGGGCATGGCCCGGCGCGACGTCCTCCTGCGGCTCGCGCTGACCGGCCGGGCGCGGCTGCCCGATCGCGCGGCCTGGGAGGCGGCGGCAGAGCGGCTCGCCCCGGCGCTGGCGCGGCTCGAGCTCGATCTCGCGGGCCTCGAGATCGCCGTCGAGGCGGAGGATCTCGACCGCATCGGCCGCGGCGGGGCGCTGCGCGCGGCGGCCGAGACTCTGCGTGCCGAGGCCGAGGATGCGGCGCTCGATGCGCCCGCCCGGCAGGCCGCGCGCGAGGCGCTCGACATGCTCTATGGCTGGTGCGTCGAGGAGGAGACCGCGACCGGGGAAACCGACACCGGGGAGACCGCCGGGGGCGCTGCGGGAGGCGGGCGATGAGGCTGCGTGCGCTGCGGGTCCACGATCTGCGCCGCTTCGCCGGCCGGGGCGTCGCGCTCGACGGCATCGCCGACGGGCTCAACCTCTTCGCCGAGCCCAACGAGACCGGCAAGTCCACCCTGTTCGACGCGCTGCAGGCGCTGGTCTTCCTGCCGCATGGCTCGAGCCGCAAGGAGGTGCGCGAGCTCCGGCCCTATGCCGGCGGCGCGCCGCGGATCGAGGCCGAGATCGAGACCGCGGAGGGCCGCTTCCGGATCGAGAAGCGCTACCTGAAGGGGGCCTTCGCGCGGGTGACCGATCTCGCCCGCGGACGCGAGCTGCGCGCCGACGAGGCGGAGGGCTGGATCGCCGAGGTGATCGGCGCCGGCGGGCAGGAGGCCGGCCCCGCCGGGCTGCTCTGGGTGCGCCAGGGCGCGTCGGGCGAGCTCGAGGGCGGCGGCAGCGCGCGGGCGGAGGCGCTCGAGGCGGTGGTCGCCGAGGAACTCGCGGTGCTCACCGGCGGGCGGCGCATGGCCCGGATCGAGGCGCGGCTGCGCGACCGGCTGGAACAGCTCGTCACGCCGACGGGGCAGGCGCGGAAGGGCGGCCCGCTGGCCGAGGCCGAGGCGGCGCTCGCCGCGCTCGAGGCGGAGCTCGGGGCAGAGACCGCCCGGCTCGAGGAGCTGCAGGCCGATCTCGACGCGCTGGCCGGGGCCGAACGGCGCCTGGCCCGGGCCGAGGACCCGGAGGAGCGGGCCCGGCTCGAGGCGGCGCTTGCCGAGGCGCGGGAGCGCCAGCAGAAGGCGCGCGAGCAGGCGGCCGCGCGGGACGGCGCGGCGACCGATCTCCGCCTCGCCGAGATGAAGCGCCGGGCGGCGGCGGAGGC
>NZ_BSYI01000065.1 GCF_030270585.1 Paralimibaculum aggregatum | reverse complement strand
GCTAGGCCGCCCGCTCAGGTCTTGGTGGCGAAGCCGAGATCGAGCTCGCCCTCGTCGAGCGGCAGGTGGAAATCCTGATAGTAGTTCGCCTCGCCATTGAGCGCGAGCGCCACCCCCGAGAGCACCGGCACCGCGCCGCCCGGCCCGTTGCTGACATGCGGCGCCACATGCGGCGGCGGCACCGCGAAGCGCAGCCGCTGGCGGATCCGGTGGAACGGGATCCGGTGCGCCTTCGCCAGCATCCGCTTGAAGTTGATGCCGTCGAGCTGCGCGAGCGCGATCTGCTCGAGATCCGGGAACCGGCCCTCGAGCGCGTAGAACTCGGAATAGATCTCGATGCGCTGGTCGACGGTGAAGATCCGGTCGATCTTGACGACGCGGCCCGCGCCCTGCCCCAGCGGCTCCGACCAGGGCCCGCGATCGGTGATCAGCCGGCGCGCCACCACCCGGGTCTCGACCGGGTAATAGGGCAGGCCCGACCCGCTCGGATCGACATAGCGGATATGCCAGGGATCGGCGATGCGCGGGCCGACATCGGCGACCACCGAGCCGCTGCCGCGCCGGCGCTCGATCAGCCCCTCGTCGGACAGCGCCCGCAGCGCGCGCTGCACGGTGCCGAGACTGCAGGGGGTGACCTGCACCAGCTCGGCCTCGGTAGGCAGGCGGGTGCCCGGCTTCCAGAACCCGTCGGATATCGAATCCGCGAAGGCCAGCCGCAGCCGCTCATGCTTCGGAAGATGCTCCTCCTCCGACCAGTAGCGCCGCACGAACTCGGCCGCGAGCTCGTCTGCTGCATCTCCCATCTTCGTTGCATTCCAATCCGTTGCGCGCGCCCGGGGTGGCACGCATCACAATAACACGGAAACCGCTTGACGGCGCAAGATTACTATAATGTAATTGCTATATAGCAATCGGCCCGGGATATCAGACACGGGCACCACGGGAGGAAACCGATGAAGATGAGGAAGATGCTCGCCGCCGCGGGGGTCATCGCGATCGCCTGCGCCGGCGCCGCCAGCGCCGCCGAACGCCTGTCGCTCTCGACCTGGGGCAGCCCGAAGCACTACCAGGTCGCCGAGTTCGTGCCGCTGTTCGAGGAGAAGCTGAAGGAGAAGTCGGGCGGCGAGTTCCGGCTGCGCAGCTTCGAGGGCGGCGAGATGGTCAAGCAGCAGTTCGTCTCCAGCGCCGTGCCCCAGGGCACCGTCGACATCTCGCTGACCACGCTAGACAACTGGTCCGGCCGGATCGCCGATGTCGGCATCCTCACCACCCCGCTCTGGAACAAGTCGATGGAGTGGACGCTGGACAACCTGCGCCCGGGCTCGCCGATCTTCGAGTATTTCGACGCCAGGCTGCGCGAGGAGGGGGCGATGCTGATCGCGCTCTTCGACATCGGCCCGCCGGTGGTCTCGGCGAACTTCCAGGTGACCGGCCCCGAGAGCTTCGAGGGCAAGGCGATCCGGGTCTATTCCAAGGGCTCGGGCGAGGTGATCCAGACCCTAGGCGCGGCGCCGACGATCATGGGCGTGGGCGATGTCTATTCGGCGCTGCAGCGCGGCACGGTGCAGGGCGCGCTCGGCGGGCTCGGCGGCGCGGTCGGCCTCAAGCACTACGAGGTGACCGACGTGATGTTCGTGCCGAACGGCGTGATGGGCACGCTGATCCATGCCTATGTGATGAACCTCGAGCGCTTCGAGAAGCTCTCGCCGGAGCTGCAGACGGCGCTGATGGAGGCCGCCGGCGAGGCGCGTGATCACATGCAGCAGTTTGCCATCGACAAGCTCAGCACGCTGCTCGACGTGGTGCGCGAGAACGGCAACGAGGTGGTCGTGGTCGAGCCCGGCAGCCCGCTCTGGCAGAGCTTTGCCAAGAAGCTCGAGCCGCTCTCCGAGGCTGCCAAGTCGGCCTATTCGCCGGAGGTCCAGGCGCTGGTCGCCGCCGACTGAGCCCGGCACGACCCGGTGGGCCGGCCCGCGCCGGCCCCTCCTCCGCAGCACCGATCCGCCCAACCCCAGCCGCCGCAAGGAGGTGTGCGCAATGCTTCCGCTCGCCCGCTTCATCGGCAAGGCGATGACCGCGATCTCGATCGCGCTGATGGCCCTGCTCTGCCTGCCCGTCGCCTACGAGGCGATCGCCCGATCCTTCGGGGCCCCGACGATCTGGGTCTTCGAGACGACGCTCTATGCCTTCATCTTCCTCGGCTTTCTCGGCAATGCGCTGGCGGTGCAGACCAACGCGCATTTCCGGGTGACGCTGCTGCCGGACATGTTCCCCGGAACCCGCCCCTTCTTCGACCGGCTGTCGCAGGTCGCGACGCTGCTCTTCGCGGTGCTGATCATCGCCTCGGGCTTCTATTTCGTCTGGTACCAGATCGAGAACGAGATCGTCTCGGCGACGCTGCTCGAGGTGCCGCTCTGGATCCCGGCGCTGGCGATCCCGCTCGGCGGCATCGGCCTCTTCCTGCAGACCCTCGTGCAGCTCGTCACCGGCGAGATCGCCGACGAGGCGCACAGCGTGGTGGGGGACTGAGCCATGCTGGAGGATTTCATCTACGACTATGCCGGCTACATCGCCATCGCGCTGCTGTTCCTGTGCATGGCGCTGTCGATCCCGGTCTTCGTCTCGATGGGGATCGCGGCCTTCGTCGCGGCGCTGCTGATCGAGGACCCGCTGCACGCCTTCCGCAGCTTCATCAACATCTCCTGGCAGGGTGCCTCGATCTTCGAGCTGGTGGCGCTGCCGCTGTTCATCTTTACCGGCACGATCATGCAGCGCACCGATGCCGGGCGCGACCTCTTCGAGGTGACCAAGGCCTGGGCCGGCTCGATCCCCAACTCGCTCGGCGTCGCGACCATCGTCGCCTGCGGCATCTTCGCGGCGATCTCGGGCTCCTCGGTGGCCACCGCGGCGACGGTGGGGCTGGTGGCGATCCCGCTGCTGCTGGAGGAGAAATACGGCGAATCGCGCGCCGGCGGCTTCGTTGCCGGCGGCGGCACCCTCGGCATCATCATCCCGCCCTCGATCCCGCTGATCCTCTACGGCGTGATCACCGAGACCTCGATCGGCCAGCTCTTCATCGGCGGCGTGGTGCCGGGGATCATCATGATGGGCCTGTTCACCACCTATGTGCTGTTCTCGCGGCCGCGGGTGCAGGTGGCGCACAGCATCCCGCCGGGCGCGCGCTGGGCGATCACGCTGCGCTCGGCCGGGGTGGTCCTGCTGCCGGTGGTGATCATCGCGGCGATCTATACCGGCATCTTCACCCCCACCGAGGTCGGCGCGCTCTCGGTGCTCTACGTGGTGGCGCTCGGCCTCGTGCAGGGGCGGCTGACCTTCGCCAAGCTCAAGGGCGCGGCCTATGTCGCCACCGCCACCACCAGCATGCTCTTCATGCTGATCGTGTTCGGGCAGTACTTCGCCCATTTCCTGACCTTCGAGCAGGTGCCGCAGTCGATCGCCAAGGCGATCATCGAGAATGCCAGCGGGGTCTATGCCGTCACGCTGATGATCCTGGCCTATGTCGTGCTCGGCATGTTCCTCGAGAGCGCGGCGATGCTGCTGATCTCGATCCCGATCTTCTTCCCGGTGGCGATGGAGCTCGGCATGGACCCGATCGCCTTCGGCATCTTCGCGGCGATCGCCATGGAGATCGCGCAGATCTCGCCGCCGATCGGGGTCAACCTGTTCACCATCCACGGGATCTCGCGGATCGATCTCTGGAAGCTGGCGCGCGGCGCCCTGCCCTTCCTGCTGATCCAGATCGCGATGCTCTACGTCGTCTACTTCTTCCCCGAGATCGTCACCTGGCTCCCCAACCAGATGAAGTGATCCCGCTCACCAGAGAGGCAGAAAGATGAAACTCAACGATGAAGAAAAGGCCATGCTGGCGGGTGAGATGGGTCCCGCGAAGCAATGGGCCATCGACCACCAGATGAAGGTCGGGCGGGTGTTCGACGCCGAGGACCTGGTGCCGGTCTCGCAGGCGCACATGATGTGCGACCCGGAGGCCGCCGGCGAGGCCGGGGCGGCCTTCCTCGAGGGCCTGGCCGACAAGGGCGCGCGGGTCGCCGTCCCCACCATCACCGACCCGCGCGGCGTCGATCTCACGCATTACATGCCGCTCGGCCAGACCGAGGAGATGGCCGCCCTGCAGCGCCGGCTGATCGATGCCAACACCCGGATGGGCATCCTCAGCACCGACACCTGCATCAACTACCAGACCATCATGCCACCGGTGCGCGGCGAGCACGTCGCCTATGGCGATACCGGCGTGGTGATCTATTCCAACTCGGCCTGCGGCGCGCGCTCCAACTTCGAGGGCGGCCCCTCGGCGCTGGCGGCGGGGCTGACCGGGCGCACCCCGCGCTACGGCTTCCATCTCGACGCGAACCGCCGCGCCACCCGCCGCTTCCGGGTCAGCGAGCAGCCCAAGGGGCTGACCGACTGGGGCCTGCTCGGCGCCGTCGCCGGCAAGACCGCCGGCTCCTACTGGGCGGTGCCGGTGATCGAGGGGCTGGAGGTGACGCCGACCTCCGACGAGATGAAGCATCTCGGCGCCGCGATGGCGAGCTACGGCTCGACCGCGCTGTTCCATCTCGCCGGGATCACCCCGGAGGCGCAGAAGCTGGCCGATGTCGGCGGCGAGGCCCTGCCGGTGGAGCATCTCGACCAGGACATGATGAACGCCATGCGCTCGCGCTTCGGCGCCAGGGGCGACAAGCCCGACGTGGTGGTCTTCGCCGCGCCGCAGCTCAGCATCGTCGAGATGAGCCAGGTGGCGGCGCTCTGCGAGGGCCGGCGCTTCAAGGTGCCGCTCTTCGCCTGCACCGCGCCGCAGGTCTATCCCGACGCGGTGCGCATGGGCTTCGTCGAGAAGATCGAGGCGGCCGGCGGCAAGGTGCTGGTCGGCACCTGCTTCTACCAGCAGTTCGCCCGCGAGATCGGCGAGGCCAACGGCTGGACGCGCCTGCTCTCGAACTCGGCGAAGATCGTCAACATTCTCGGCGGCTACGGCTACCAGCCGGCGCTCGCCTCCATGGAAGACTGCGTGGCTTCGGCCGAAGCGGGGGAGATCCTGTGATGAAGGTTCTGAAATGCCATGTCGGCATCGGGCAGAAGGTCGAGGCCGAGGCGCTGGTGGCCAAGGACAATTTCTCGGCGCGCTACGATCTCGACCGGATCAAGGGCGTGTTCTCGCGGCCCGACCATGCTCTTGCCGGGCAGAGCTATGACGGCAGGATCCTGGTCTTCGACACCGCCAAGGGCGGCGTCGCCTCGGCCTGGATGCTGCACGAGATGAAGGGCCGCGGCATCGCCCCGGCGGCGATCCTGTTCAACCGCGCCAACACCATCCTGGCGCAGGGCGCGGCGCTGGCCGACATGACCATGTGCGACCGCTTCGAGGACGGCGACGTGACCGACCTGATCCGCACCGGCGACCGCATCGTCGTCGATCCGGAGGCCGGCGAGGTCACCATCCTGAACCGCGACTGACCCCGGCGGACGGCACACGCCCGCCGCCGCCCCGGCCGGTGCACGCCCGCGTGCGCCGGCATCGCCTTCCCGACAGGGGATCGCACCCATGGACATGCTCCGCACCATCGCCGCGGGCGCGCGGCACAGCCTCGCCGCCGTCTTCGCCCGCCCCGACTGGTTCTCCCGCGTCACCCCGGTCACCCTGCGCCGCGACCTGCTGGCCGGGCTGACCGGCGCCACCATCGTGCTGCCGCAGGGCGTCGCCTTTGCAGCGATCGCCGGGCTGCCGCCGGAATACGGCTTCTACACCGCGCTGATCACGCCGGTGGTGGCGGGGCTGCTCGGCTCCTCCTGGCACGCGGTCTCGGGGCCGACCACGGCGATCTCGGCGCTGGTCTTCGGCGCGCTCTCGGGGCTCTACGCGCCCGGCAGCCCGGAATTCCTCTCGGCCGCGGTCACGCTGGCGCTGCTGGTCGGGCTGATGCAGCTGATGCTCGGCCTGGCGCGGCTCGGGGTGCTGGTCAGCTTCGTCTCGCATTCGGTGATGATCGGCTTCGTCACCGCCGCGGCGCTGCTGATCGCGCTCAGCCAGCTGCGCCACGCGCTCGGGCTGGAACTGCCGCGGCCCGAGCATCTCGACGCCTTCTTCCCCGCGCTGATCCGCGGCATCGGCGAGACCGACCCGGCCTCCGCCGCCATCGCCGCGCTGTCGCTGGCCAGCGCCGTGCTGATCAAGCGCTGGCGCCCCGGCTGGCCGAACTACCTGATCGCGCTGGCGCTCGGCACCGGGGCCTATGTCGCGCTCGGGCCGGCGGCGGCGGGGGTCGCCACGGTCGGGCGCATCGACACCGTGATCCCCGCCTTCGCGCTGCCCCCGGTGAGCCCCGAGCGGATCGGCGCGCTGGTCTCGCCGGCCTTCGCCATCGCGCTGGTCGGGCTGCTCGAGGCGATGTCGATCAGCCGCGCCATCGCGCTGCGCTCGGGCCAGGACATCGACGCCAACCGCGAGTTCACCGGCCAGGGCATGTCGAACATCGCCGGCAGCTTCTTCAGCTGCTATCCGGGCTCGGCATCCTTCACCCGCAGCGGCGTCAACTACGAGGCCGGCGCCGAGACGCCGCTCGCCGCGATCTTCGCCGCCGGCTTCCTGTTCCTGATCCTGCTGCTGGTGGCGCCCTGGTTCGCGGTGGTGCCGATTCCGGCGATGGCCGGGGTGATCCTGGTGGTGGCCTGGCGGCTGGTCGACACCCGCGAGGTGCTGCACATCCTCAAGCAGTCCAAGGGAGAGACCGCGATCGCCGCGATCACCTTCCTCGCGGCGCTCTTCATCGAGCTCGAGTTCTCGATCTATTGCGGGGTGATCCTGTCGATCCTGCTGTTCGTCGACCGCTCCTCGAAGCCGCGCCTGAGCATGGGGATGCCGGACCCGGCGCGGCGCTCGCGCTCGTTCCGCCCGGTCGCCGAGACCGGCCAGCCGGTCTGCCCGCAGCTCGGCATCGTCGGGCTCGACGGGCCGCTGTTCTTCGGCTCGGTCGATGCGGTGCGGCGCGAGTTCCGCCAGATCGAGGCGCGGCTGCCGGGGCAGACCCACCTGATCTTCAACATCCGCGGCGTCGGCCAGATCGACCTGCCGGCGGCCGAGCTGCTGATCGAGGAGGCGGAGCGCCGCCGGGCGCGCGGCGGCGCGCTCTACCTGCAGACCAAGATCCCCCGCACCATCGCCCAGCTGCGGCGCTTCGGCGTCACCGACCATGTCGGCGGCGGCCGGGTGCATCCCTACAAGAGCGACGCCATCGCCCATGCCATCACCTGCCTCGACCGCCGGATCTGCGCCACCTGCAGCGTGCGCGCCTTCCACGACTGCCCGCCGGCGCCGGAGCCGGGGCCGGAACCGGGCTGAGGCGGCTCAGGCGTGCAGCCAGCCGCCGTCGACATCCACCGTGGTGCCGGTGACGAAATCGTTCTCGATCAGGAACTGGATCGCCTGGGCGCATTCGTCCGCCGTGCCGGCGCGCGGGATCAGGTGCCCGGCGGTCAGCTCGCGGTAGAAGGCCTCCCGCGCCGCGCCCTCGAGCGGCGACATCGGCGTGTCGATCATCCCGGGCGAGACCGCGTTGAGCCGGATCGGCGCGATCTCCGCCGCCACCGCGCGGACGAACTGCTCGACCGCGCCGCCGACCGCGCCGAGCGCCACCTGCCCCGGCTTGGTGCGCCGCGCCGGGGCGCCGCTGACCAGCACGATGCTGCCGATGCCGGAGAGATGCGCGGCGCCGTGGCGGACGACATTGGCATAGCCCCAGAGCTTGTCGAAGGAGGCGCGGAAGCCGTCCATCTCCATCTCGAGGAAGGGCCCGATCGCCCGGTCGCCGCCGGTCGCGGCGCTGACCAGGATGTCGATCGGCGCCAGCTCGGCGAGGAGCGCCGCCAGCGCCGCCTCGTCGCGCACGTCGCATCTGCGCAGCGCGATCCCGGGCAGCGCCCCGGCCCTCTCCGGGTTGCGGCTGACGGCGATTACCTCCGCCCCGCCGGCGGCGAGCCGCCGGCAGGTCGCGAGCCCGATCCCCGAGGTGCCGCCGAAAACCACGGCCTTCTTCCCTGCGATATCCATCAGTGTCCCCTTCTTGCCGTTCTGCTCCGGGCGGCCGGCGCATGACCGGCGGCGGTTTCGGTCGCGGTCGAGGAGAGGCTCCAGTAGGAGCCCTCCTTGCGGCCGATATGCGCGATCAGCAGCGCCTCGGCCGCGGCGACATCCCCCTCGGCGATCAGCGCGGTGATCCGCCCGTGCTCGTCGAAGGACTTGGCCATGTGGTCCGGATGGTCGCCGAGCCGGTTGCGCAGCGCCGCCATGCGCGGCGCGATGGTCTGGTAGGCCTGCGCCAGATAGGCGTTGCCGGCGCCGTCGATCAGCGCCTGGTGGAAGGCCGCGTCGAGCCCGAGATAGCCCCGGTCGTCGCCGCCCGCGCGCGCCGCCGCCATCTTCGCCACGATCCGGCCGAGCGCCGCCGCGAGGCCCGCCCGGTCGTGCTCGGAGGCGAGCCGCAGGCCGCCGGTCTCGAGCACCACGCGCACGTCGCAGATCGCCGAGAGCTCGGCCAGCGAGACGGTGAACACGAAGGTACCGCGCTGCGGCTCGCTGCGCACCAGCCCCTCGAGCTCGAGCCGCGCGAAGGCCTCGCGCACCGGGGTGCGGCTGACCTCGAGCTTCTGCGCGATCAGCGCCTCGGACAGCGCCTGGCCGAAGGCCAGCTCGCCGGAGATGATCTCCCGCCGCAGCTGGTCGGCGACGAGTTCGGTGAGCGAGCGCGGTCGGGCGAGGCGTTTCATGCCTTCCTGTTTAGCGCGGGATCGCGCAAAGGTCCAGCACACTGGCATACTGAATGTCAGTTATTGACACTCTGTATGCCAGTATGCCAGCTTCCGCAAAACGAGGGAGGACAAGCGTGCCAGAGAGCCGCGACGAAAGCCGCGCCGAGCGGATCTTCACCGAGGCGAACCGGGTGCTGATCGCGCTCGTGCTCGCCGCCGTGTTCCTGATCGTCTTCGCCAACGTGCTCGGGCGCTATGCGCTCGGCACCTCGATCCCCTGGGCCGAGGAGGTCGCGCGGCACCTGATGGTGTTCGGCGCCTTCGCCGGGGCCGGGCTGGCGCTGCGCGAGGGCAAGCTGGTGGCGATCGACGTGCTGCTGGAGCGGGTGCCGGCGCTGCGCCGGCCGCTGCGCTGGGGCGCGGTGCTGCTGATGGCCGCCTTCATGGGCCTGCTGCTCTGGTACGGCGCGATGTTCGTCGGGTTCGGCTGGAACAAGGAGACCATGGCGACCCAGATGCCCCGCGGCATCCCCTATCTCGCGATCCCGGTCGGCGCGGCGCTGTTCCTCGTGCATCTCGCGCTGTTCGCCCGGCGCTACGTGCGCGCCGAGTTCGCCCCCGACCATGCCGAGGGGGACGACTGAGATGATGGGCAAGACCCTCGTCATCCTCTTTGTCGCGACGCTGGTGCTCGGCGTGCCGGTGGCCTTCACCATGGGCATCGCCGGGCTCGCCGCGATCCTCGCCGACGGCACGCTGAACCCGCTGATCGCGATGCAGCGGATGTTCGGCGGGATCGACAGCTTCCCGCTGATGGCGGTGCCGTTCTTCGTGCTCGCCGCCGAGCTGATGACCGCCTGCGGGCTGACCGCGGCGCTGCTGCGCTTTGCCGATGCGCTGGTCGGCCATCTCAAGGGCGGGCTCGGCCATGTCAACGTGCTGGTCTCGATGCTGTTCGCCGGGATCTCCGGCTCGGCGCTGGCGGATGCGGCGGGGCCCGGCGCCATCGTACTGCGGATGATGCGCCGCGCCGGCTATGACGAGAACTATGCCGGGGCGCTCTCGGCGGCGACGGCGACCATCGGGCCGATCGTGCCGCCCTCGATCCTGATGGTGATCTACGCGATCTCCGACAACCGGGTGACGGTGGCCGGGCTGTTCCTCGCCGGGCTGGTGCCGGGGCTGCTGCTCGGCCTGGCGCTGGCGCTGACCAACCACGTCGTCTCGGTGCGCAACGGCTATCGCGGCCGCGAGAGCCGCGCCGCCGGGCCGGAGATCGCCGCCGCCTTCTACGGCGCGCTGCCGGCGCTGCTGATGCCGGGGATCATCCTCGGCGGCATCCTCGGCGGGGTCTTCACCGCCACCGAGGCCGGCGCCGTGGCGGTGGCCTATGCGCTGCTGCTCGGGCTGGCGCGCCGGGCGCTGGGGCTCTCGCGGCTGCTGGCGGTGTTCGCGCGGGCGGCGACGATCACCTCCTCGGTGCTGCTGATCGTCGCCATGGCCTCGGTGTTCGGCTGGCTGCTGACCTATCTGCGCATCCCGCAGGAGCTCGCCGCCTGGCTCGCCGGGCTGACCGACGACCGGCTGACGGTGCTGTTCCTGCTGGCCGGCTTCGCGCTGGTCTGCGGGCTGGTGATCGACACCCTGCCGGCGCTGATCATCCTGACCCCGGTGCTCGGGCCGATCGCGCACCAGTTCGGCATCGACCCGCTGCATTTCGCGATGATGCTGGTGCTCAACCTCACCATCGGGCTGGTCACGCCGCCGGTGGGCCCGGTGCTGTTCGTGATCGCGACCGTCGGCAGGCTGCGGCTCGAGCGGCTGTCGCGGGCGATCCTGCCGCTGCTGGCGGCCGAGCTGTTCGTGCTGCTGCTCATCATCCTGTTTCCGGAGCTGAGCACGACCGTCCCGCGCATCTTCGGATACGCAAACTGACAACAAACGGGAGGAAGACGATGAACACCCTGAAGACCCTGCTCGCCTCGGCCGCCGCCGCCGCGATGCTCTCCGCCGCCGGCGCCGCCGGCGCCAAGGAGCTGCGCTATGCGCATTTCCAGGCCGCCGATCTCTCCTCGCCCAAGCATGCCGCGGCGCTCGCCTTCGAGGGCTGCGTCGAGGCCAAGACCTCGGGTGCCATCGATGTCCAGATCTACCCCGCCAGCCAGCTCGGCAACGGCGCCGAGATCCTCGAGGGGCTGCAGCTCGGCTCGGTGCAGATGGGGGTGGTGCATGACGGGCCGATCTCGGCCACCTACAAGCCGTTCTCGGTGCTCGCCCTGCCCTATCTCTTCGACGACCAGGCCATGGCCTGGAGCATCGTCGACGGCCCCTTCGGCGAGGCGCTGTTCGAGGACATGCGCGCGCAGACCGGGATCCGCGTCTTCGCCCTCGCCGACAACGGCGTGCGCAACTTCACCAACTCGAAGCGCGCGATCGCCAGCCCGGACGACATGGAGGGGCTGAAGATGCGGGTGATGACCGCGCCGGTCTGGGTCAGGCTGGTCGAGAGCCTCGGCGCCTCGGCGACCCCGGTGGCCTGGCCGGAGCTGCCCGGCGCGCTGCAGCAGGGCGTGGTCGACGGCCAGGAGAACGGCGTCACCAACATCCTCAACGCCTCGCTCTACCAGCACCAGAGCCACGTCACCCTCGATGGCCACGTGTTCTCCTGGCACGCCTACATGATGAACGACGCCTTCTTCGAGAGCCTGGAGCCGGCGGAGCAGACTGCCATCGAGCAATGCGTGGTGATCGCCAAGACCATCCACCGCGGCATGACCGCGGCGCAGGACGCCAACGCCACCACCCTGCTCGCCGAGAAGGGGCTGACGGTGACGCCGCTCTCGCCCGAGCAGAAGGCCGCCTTCCGGGCGCTGGCGCAGCCGGCGGTGCGGGAGTTCATCGTCGGCGAGATCGGCGAGGAATGGCCGGACCGGCTCGACGCCGCGGTCGACGCCTACCGGGCCCAGTGAGGCGGCGCCGATGACCGAAGCAGGCAATCCGCCGGTCGTCGCGCTGCTCGAGCCCGGCTATGCCGACCATGCGGCGGAGCGGGCGGCGATCGCCCCGCTCGGGCTGGCGCTGCTGCCGGTGCCGGCGGCGGCGGATGCCGCGGCGGTGCTGGCCGGGCGCGAGGTGCGCGCGATCCTGGTGCGCGAGCGCCGGGTGGATGCGCGGCTGATGGATGCCTGCCCCGGGCTGCGCTGCGTGCAGCGCTATGGCGTGGGGGTCGACAATGTCGATCTCCCCGCCGCCACGGCGCGGCGCATCGCCGTCTGCAACATCCCCGACTACGGCGCCGCGCAGGAGGTCAGCGACCATGCGGTGGCGCTCTATCTCGCGGTGGCGCGGCGCATCGTCAGCCGCGACGGCGAGGTGCGCCGCGGGATCTGGGGGGTGGACCAGGCGCAGCCGGTGCCGGGCCATCGCGGCGCGGTGCTGGGGCTGGTCGGCTTCGGCCGGATCGCACGGGCGGCCTGGGCGCGGTTCCGCGCCCTCGGCTTCGCCCGGGCGCTGGTCTCCGACCCGGCACTCGGCGCGGCGGAGGCGGCGGCGCACGGCGTGGAGCCCGCGCCGCTCGAGCGGATCTTCGCCGAGGCCGACGCGGTCAGCCTGCATGCCCCGCTCACCGCGGCGACGCGGCACATCGTCGATGCCGCGATGCTGGCCCGCATGAAGCCGACCGCGGTGCTGGTGAACGCCAGCCGCGGCGGGCTGATCGACGAGCCGGCGCTGGCCGCGGCGCTGCACGAGGGGCGGCTCTTCGGCGCCGGGATCGACGTCTTCGAGACCGAGCCCCCGGCGCCGGACAACCCGCTGCTCGGCGCGCCGAACACCGTGCTGACGGACCATGCCGGCTGGTATTCCGAGGCCTCGGTGCGGGCGCTGCAGCAGCACGCCGCCGAGGGGCTGCGCCGGGCGCTCTCCGGCGAGACGCCGCAGAACTGGGTCAATCCATGGCCGGAAGGAGGAGCATGACGATGAAACGCGCACTGGTCACCGGCGGCACCGGGGGCATCGGCTTCGGCGTCGCCTCGGTGCTCGCCGCGGCGGGCTGGTCGGTGATCGCCACCGGGGTCTCCGAGGCCGAGGTCGCCGCCTGCCCCGGGGCCCCCGGCATCGAGCCGCGCCGGCTCGACGTGACCGATGACGGCGCGGTGGCGGCGCTGGTCGCCGGGCTCGACCGGCTCGACGGGCTGGTCAACTGCGCCGGCACGCTGCTGCGCGGGCAGGAATACGACCTCGCGGTGTTCGAGAAGGTGATCGCGGTCAACCTCACCGGCACCATGCGGATGTGCCTCGCCTGCCATCCGCTGCTGGCCGCGAGCGGCGGCGCGATCGTCAACACCGCCTCGATGCTGAGCTTCTTCGGCGGGCCGCTGGTGCCGGCCTATTCCGCCTCGAAGGGCGGCGTCGCGCAGCTCACCAAGGCGCTGGCCGGGAAATGGGCGGCCGACGGCATCCGCGTCAACGCCGTCGCGCCGGGCTGGATCGAGACCGGGATGACCGCCGGCCTGCGCGAGGACAGGGCGCGCGAGGCGGCGATCCTCGGGCGCACCCCGCAGGGCCGCTGGGGCCAGCCGGCGGAGGTCGGCGAGCTGGTCGCCTGGCTGCTCGGCGACAAGGCGACGTTCGTGACCGGCACGGTGATGCCGGTCGATGGCGGCTATGCCGCGATGTGATGGAGGCGCAGATGCCACTCGAAGCCAAGGACGACGACAAGATGATGCCCTACCAGCTGCCGTTTCCGGCGGATGCGCTGGAGGAGATCGTCGTGCCGCAGGCGGTGCCGGAGGACGAGCGCCTCTGGGTGCCGCAGGCGGAGAATGTCTGGTTCCGCCCGCTCTGCCTGAACCGCAGCCAGGGCTACTGGATGAACCTCCTGCGCGTGCGCAAGGCCGGGGTGCTGTCGCGCCACCGCCACCCGCAGGCGGTGCACGGGCTCGTGCTCAAGGGGCGCTGGCGCTATCTCGAGCATGACTGGGTGGCCGAGACCGGCTCCTATGTCTACGAGCCGCCGGGCGAGACCCACACGCTGGTGGTGCCCGAGGATGTCGAGGAGATGATCACCTTCTTCCAGGTGAACGGCGTGATGTACTACGTCGACCCCTGGGGCAAGCCGCTCGGCTACGAGGACGTGTTCTCGAAGATCGAGCTCTGCCGCGCGCACTACGAGAGCGTCGGCCTCGGCGCGGATTACGTGGACCGGTTCATCCGCTAGCCCTGCCGCGGCTCAGGCCAGCAGCAGGAAGGCGAGCTTGCGCTCGGGGGTCGGCGGCAGCCCGCCCGAGCGCAGGCCGCGCCAGAGCTTCAGCGGCCAGACCGCGCCCTCCATGGCGACGAACATCGCCAGCCGGCGCCGCTCCGGCTCCGGCATCGCGTCGCCGTGCAGCGCGAGAAACGCCCGCGCCTGCGCGATGTAGCGCCGGTAGACCCGGCGCTGGCGCCCGAGATTGCCGGCCAGCGCCCCGGCCCGGCGCAGGTAGCGGCCGGCCGGATAGGCCCGCCCGCCGCCCGAGACATTGCCGGAATGGCGGATATAGGTGAGCCGCGCGCCCTCGAGATAGCGCGTGGCGGCGAACTGCGCGGCGACCAGCTCGACCCAGCAGTCGTACTGGATCGCCTCCGCCGGGATCGGCAGCGCGCGCGCGCGCAGCGCCGCGTTGAGCAGCATCGAGCTGCCGGCCGCCACCGGATAGGCGAGGAAGCTGGCGAAGCCGCGCACCCGCCGCGGCTGCACCCCCTGATGCTCCCAGAACGAGGCGGCGAGCGCGCGGCCGGTCTCGTCGACGACGCGCCGGTCGGTCACCACCAGCGCCGGCCGGCCGGGCGGGTGCCCGGCCTCCAGCGCCTGCATGGCGCGTATCGCGGTCTCCAGCTTGTCCGGGTCCCAGATGTCGTCCTGGTCGCAGAAGCCGCAATAGGGCGCGTCGGACTGCGCCAGCAGCGCGGCAAAATTGCCGAGGGTGCGCAGGTTGCCGCGGTCGTCGCGCAGGATCGTCACCCGGCCGGGATGCGCCGCGGCGAAGGCCTCGACCAGCGCCACGGTCCCGTCGGTGGAGCCGTCGTCGCGCACCAGGAGATGCCAGCCGGGATAGGTCTGCGCCGCCAGCGAGGCGAGCTGGCGCCCGATCCGCGCGGCGCCGTTGTAGGTGGCGAGCAGGATGTCCACCCGGGGCTCCGTCTGCGGAGCACCGTCGGCGGCAGGGGGCGGAGCGTCGGACATCCTGGGCGGTCCCTCGTCAGGCGCGCCCTCTCGCGGGCGGGGCGCCCCTTCCAAGCAGAGATCGCCCGGGCTTGCAAGAACGGGCGCCCCCGGCGGGCGGGCGCCCGCGCGCGGCTCAGAACTGCATCTTCAGCCTGTTGCCGCCGAAGCGGGCATCGAAATAGCCCATCTCCTGCCGGCGCAGGATCGCCGGGTCATCGACCATCAGCCCGCCATAGAAATGCCCGGTGAAGAGGCCGCGGAACATCTGCACCGGATGGCTCGTGGCATCGGCCAGATCGGTCGGCGTGCCGGGCGAGAAGGTGCCGCTGTGCCGGTCGAAGCTGTAGCCGTGGTCGCCGGCGGAAACCGAGGCGCCGAAGCGCAGGCTGTGCAGGTGCGGATCGGCCCACATCGCCGCCCAGTCGGCCTGGTAGATGTTGTCGATCGACGAGACCCCGTAATGCGGCGCGTCGTTCGCATAGACCGCGATCTTCCTGGTGGCGCCCGAGATGTTGAGCGCCCACTCCACCCCGGCGCCGTTGCTGCGGTAGAGGAAGCTCTGCGTGTTGCCGAGCACCGGGGCGAGATCGCTGGCGGCCCACTGGAACAGCAGCCCGGCGGCGCTGTGGCCGGTGTCGGTGACGAGGGCGCCGCCGCTCGGGATCTCGAGGTAGTAGGCCCCCGCCGCATTCTGCCGGAGCACCGGATGGACGGTGCCGAGGGCGCCGTCATGGACCCAGTCGATCTGCCCGCGCTGGCCGCTGATGCGCTCGACCTGGTCGCCCACCGAGGGCGTGCCGCCGCCGAGCCGGACGCAAGCATCCGGCTCGATGATCCACCAGTCGCCGGTCTCGCCGCTGGCGAAGCGCTCTGCCGGGGTCCAGGGCCGGGCCATGATGAAATCGTCGATGCGCGGGCGCTGCGCCAGCGGCAGGCCCATGCCGCCCTCATGCGCCGACCTGATGCGCGGCGCGCCCTTCCAGAGCTCGCGCTCGTTGCGCAGCGCGCGGCCGAAGCAGAGCTGCGCCCCGGTCCAGTAGAACAGCTCGGTGCCGGCCTCCCATTCGGTGCCGTCGGCCTTGGTGATGTGGATGATGCCGGCGGCGGCGTCGGCAATGGTGGCCACGCCCGCGCTGCGGCTCGGATGGGTCTCGGAGGGCTCCCAGGTGTGGAAGCCCTGCACCGGGCTCTCGCTCGCATGGGGCGTCTCGCCGCGCTCGATCCATTCGGTGGTGAGATCCCCGGCAGCGCCTTGCTTGTCGACCGTGACGATGATGGTCCTGTTGTCGCCGCTCATCGTGACCGTGCCGATATACGGGTCCGCCTGCACCGTCTCGCCGGCCCAGCGCGCCAGGGTGACGACATTGCGCCGGCAGGCCCGCTCCTGCGAGGCGTCGCCGTCGGCATGGCCGCCGTCGAGCTTGCGGTCGCCCTGCATCGAGCCGAACAGATAACCCTTCTCGGCGGCATAGTCCTGCCAGAGCTCGCCCGCCGTCCAGGGCGCGCTGCGGCGCTCGCCGGTGGCGATCGGCGTGGCGAAGATGACGTCGAAATCCTGCGTCCAGGTCGGGTAGGTGGCGCTCGGGAAGTTGAGCGCGGCGCCGTCGGCGCGGGCGAGGATGATGCCGGCGCCGGGCGGGAACGGGTCGCCGTCGCGCAGGTAGCGGGCATAGGGGCTGCCGAGGCCGTCGATCAGATGGTCGAGATCCGCGCGGGTGTTGACCGAGACCTCCCAGTTGATCAGATGCGCCGAGACGGCGGCGCCGACGAGATCGGTGCTGCGCGTCACGTCCGACCATTGCCACTGCGTGTTGGCATCGTCGAGCAGCGCGGTATGGCCGGCGCCGTGGACGCTGACATCGATCACCATGCAGGGCGTGCTGCTCCAGAGGCCCCATTCCTCCGCGGCGCCGGCCCAGTTGACCGGGCACGGCGCGGCATCGTCGATCACCCGCACGACGACATTGCCGGAGCCCGGCTCGTTGAAGTCGACGAGCGACATCACCACCGAGAACGGCCCGGCGCCGGCGGGCTGGCGGGTCGCCGCGCTGCCGTTCCAGGAGGTGCCGACATTGGACTGCCCGACCAGCGTGAAGACATGGCCGGCGCCGCAGCGGGCGCGGCTGCGCTGCACCATGGCGGGCATGTCGCGGGGCCGCACCTCGACATGGCCCCAGCCATCGGTGAACAGCATGCGCAGGATGCTGCCCGACCAGGCACCGCCGGAGATCGTCGAGCCGGGGATCTCGGCCCAGTCCTGGATCACCGAGCCGTCCGCCCTGAGGGTGCGCAGCTCGACCGGGCCGCTCACCCCGCTGGCGCTGCCCGACAGCGCGACGAAGGCCACCGCCTCGCCGGGCAGCGCGCCCCAGACCGTGCCGTCCTGGATGGTGGCGAGCGAGAAGGTGTTGCCCGCATCATGCGCCGGCACGATGTCGGAGCCCGGACGGAACGCCGCCGCGCCGCCCTTGGTCCAGTCCGGCAGGACATCGCCGGTGGCCCAGGACGCCGCCGGAAAGCTCGTCGCCTCGTGGTCGGTCAGCTCGCGGGCGAAGCGCCAGCTTGCCGCCGTCCCCGCCGTGTCCGCTCCGGCACCGGCCGAGATCGCGGCAAGTTCGCCATCCGCGAGCGCGCCGTCGTGATAGCCGAGAAAGCGGATGCTGCCGGTGAAGCCGTTGCCGGCGGTGTCCGGCGTCATGCTCGCATCGAGACCGGGCAGACCGACGAGCAGCCCCCCCGCCGCGATCGCTCCGCCGGCATGGCTGACGGGGCCGGTGGCGCCGCCCGCAAGCTTGACGCCCTCGGAGAAGACGTCGATCGAGAGCGCCCCGCCCGAGGACCGGACCGCCACCGTCAGGCGCTGCTCGTCGCCGGGCAGGTCGTATTGCAGCGTTGCCGTCCCGGCGGCGCTGCGCAGCGTGAAATGGAGCCGGTTGCCGGCGCCGTCGAACAGCCGCTCGCCGTCGAGCGCGATGGCCCCGGCCTCGGCCGGCGCCGGGTCGGCGGTGTTGCCGAAGATGGTGAAGCGCTCCGCCGCCGCATAGCCATAGGCCGCCCAGGGCACCTCGATCACCGCGACGAGCGCGCCATCGGCGGCGAGATAGGGGTCCGTCCCGGTCGCCGCCTCGAGATAGGCATGCTCCCCCGGCACGACGCCGCGATTGCCGGTGGGCATGGCGAGCGAGCCGCTCTCGACATGCGGGCCGGAGCCGTTGAGCGGCGGGGTCGCCGCGCTGACAATTCCCAGTATCAAGCTCATGGCGGGGACCTCTGGTCTGTTTGGCCGCGCAGTGGGCGCGACGCCTAGTCGGCAGCCGGGGCTCCGGCTGTCAAGCGTCGCACGCATGCCGGCGCGATGGACAGGATTGCTGCTCTGGGGCGATCTCTCTGCCTGGCGGCGATGGCCGCCGGGGCGTGGCGACTGGCGACTGTGCCGGGAATGTCTTGAATTTTCGTAAATTTTGCACGGATCGGGCCGAAAACCCGTTCTCGCGCGGCGGCGGTAGCGCAGCGGCGCGGGCCGCCGCCCTGCCCGGCCGCGCCCGCGGAGCCGCCCGGGCCGCCGGCGCGGCGGGGGATTTTCCGGTCACGGTAAGGACATCGCAAGGATTTCGGCCGATGCTCCGGCTGATGACCACCCCGGTGCCGTCTGCCGCACAGCCCGCGTCCCGCCGCGCCTCCCGCTGCGCTGCCTGCGGGCCGGCGCCTGCCCGCCCGCCGGGGCCGCGCCTCTGCCCGCCTGCGGTCGCGCCCCAGCGCGCCGGCCCCGAACACGCCGCAAACCGCCATGCAGCGGCGCCAAATACGCCGCGAGCCCTTGACCGGGGCGCCGGATCGCACAAGGACTGGGCCGGGATCCATCGCCGGGAGGGAGCAGCACCATGAGCACGAGCGCCGCGCCGCGCTTCTCGGTCCTCTGCTCGGCCTACAACGCCGAGGCGACCCTCGAGGCGACGGTGGCGAGCGTCCTCGCCCAGTCCTGCGGCGATTTCGAGCTGCTGATCACCGATGACGGCAGCACCGACGGCACCCTCGCGCTCGCCCGGCGGCTGGCGGCCGGCGATCCGCGGATCCGCGTCCTGGCGCAGGACAACGCCGGCAAGTCGGTGGCGATGAACGCGATGATCGCCGCAGCGCGCGGCGCGATCCTGGTGATGCAGGACGCCGACGATCTCAGCCCGCCGGAGCGGCTCGCCGTGCTGGCCGGGCGTTTCGACGCGCGGCCCGAGCTCGGCCTCGCGCTGTCGGGCTATGCGCTGCTCTGGCACGGGCACGTGGTGGCGCCGCGGGTGCAGGAGAAATCCCCGGCCGACTGTGCCGCCGAGATCGCGCAGATGCGCAGCCCCGGCCACGATGCCACCATCGCCGTGCGCCGGGAGATCGCCGCCGGTTTCGGCTTCGAGCCGGCGCTGCGCACCTGCCAGGGGATGGATTTCATCCTGCGTGTTGGCGAGGCGCATCCGATGGAAGTGATCGGCCGCTGCCTACTGCACTACCGGATCTCGATGACCTCCAACACCCGGGCCCAGGCCGAGCGGCGGGCCCGCATGATCAAGCTCGCCCATGACCGGGCGCGGACCCGGCGCGGCCTGGCGCTCTACAGCTGGGAGGCCTTCGACACCAATGTCGGCGCCCTCGCCCGCGACCCGCACAACCAGTTGCACGCCCATTTCACCGACAGCGCCTTCCTGCAGATGATGGCGGGCGACCGGCGCGGCGCGCTCGCCACCGCGCTGTTCGGGCTGCGCCACCTGCCCTGGCGGCGCGACAGCCTGAAACCGGTGGTCTATGCGCTGGCCCCCCGGGCGCTGGCGCGGCGCCT
>NZ_BSYI01000064.1 GCF_030270585.1 Paralimibaculum aggregatum | reverse complement strand
GCAGAGCGCGATTCTGGTTAGCCAAACCCTAAGTCACGATGAGCCAGACAATGATTTTCCGACGAAAGCAAAGATGAAACCTTGGGCTCGGCAAAACGATGCCGCGGCGAGCCGCGGGCGATCGGTTCAAACTTCGAAGCATCAGGGATGTGCAATGTCGACTGAGAAGACGGATACGTTGGTGGTGGGTGCCGGGCAGGCGGGTATCGCGTTGAGCGAGCATTTGAAGTCGCACGGCATTCCCCACATCGTCGTCGAGAAGAACCGCGTCGCGGAGGCATGGCGGACCGGACGGTGGGATTCGCTCGTGGCCAACGGGCCGGCCTGGCATGACCGCTTTCCCAACATGGAATTCGAAGGCTGTGACCCGGATGGATTCCCCGGCAAGGAGACCGTCGCCACCTACCTGGAGAACTACGCGCGCATGATCGACGCGCCGATCCGCACCGGGGTCGAGGTGTTCAGGGCAGAGCGCAACATGGGCCGCCCGGGGTTCACTGTCGAGACATCGCAGGGCAAGGTCGAGGCCCTGAACGTGGTTGCGGCAACCGGCGCGTTTCAGCATCCGGTGATTCCGCCGGTGGTGCCGGAGGATGAAACCGTCACGCAGCTTCACTCGTACCACTACAAGACGCCCGATCGGCTGCCCGGAGGCGCCGTCCTGGTGGTTGGCGCCGGATCGTCTGGCGCGCAGATCGCCGACGAGCTCAATCGCGCCGGGCGGAAGGTGTATCTGTCGGTGGGCCCGCACGAACGCCCGCCGCGCGCCTATCGCGGACGCGATTTCTGCTGGTGGCTGGGCGTGCTGGGCTTGTGGGACACGGCAGCGGCAGAACCCGGCAAGGAACATGTGACGATCTCGGTCAGCGGCGCCTATGGAGGCCAGACCATGGATTTCCGCCGCCTCGCGCAGGAGGGGGTGACGCTGCTCGGCATGACGGAGGCCTGCACCCGAGGTGTCGTCGGTTTCCGCGACGATCTGGGAACCAACATCGCGGCGGGCGATGCCAGCTATTCCGAGATGCTGGACCTTGCCGACGCCTATGCCGCGCGCAACGGGCTCGATCTGCCGCAGGAGCCGGAGGCGCGCGCGGTATTGCCGGACCCGGACTGCCTGACCGATCCGATCCGGGAGCTGGACCTGAAGGAAGCGGGCATTTCCACCATCATCTGGGCCACCGGCTTTCGGCAGGATTTCGGCTGGATGAAGGTCGATGCCTTCGACGAGAAGGGCCGGCCCCGGCATCAGCGCGGCGTGTCGTCCGAACCGGGGATCTATTTCCTCGGCCTGCCGTGGCAGTCGCGGCGAGGCTCGACCTTCATTTGGGGCGTTTGGCATGATGCCAAATACGTGGCCGAACAGATTGCCATCCAGCGCAAGTACCGTGCCTATCGCGGCCCCTCCGTGCGCCAGATGGTAGAAAGCTGACAGGAGTAGAAATCGTGGCAAAAGATCATGTCGACCCGGTTGGAGACCTGCGCCGAAGCGCCGCGCAACCGTTCGAAACGGCGCGCGCGATGCCGCCGTCGGTATACACGTCCGATGCGTTTCTGAAGGAAGAGCTGACGCACATCTTTTCCAGAGAATGGTTCTGTGTCGGGCGGGCCGATAGCCTAGCCAATCCGGGCGATTACACCACGTGCGAGCTGGCAGGTCAGCCGATCATCGTCATTCGCCACCGCGACGGCGCCTTGCGGGCCATGTCCAACGTCTGCCTGCACCGTATGTCGACATTGCTGCATGGCCGCGGGACGACCCGCGCCATCGTCTGCCCCTACCACGCCTGGACCTACAATCTCGATGGCTCGCTGCGCGGCGCGCCGGCGATGACGCGGAACACCGGCTTCTGCAAGGATCAGTATCGACTGCCCGAAATCCGCTGCGAGGAGTGGCTGGGCTGGGTCTTCATCTGCCTGAACGAGGACACGCCCTCGGTCGCGGAACAACTGGCCGAGGTCGAAGACCTTGTCGCCGGGTATGACATGACCAATTACACCGAGACCTTCTACGAAGAGCATGTCTGGGACACCAACTGGAAAGTTCTGGCCGAGAACTTCATGGAGAGCTATCACCTGCCGGTCTGTCACGCAGGCACCATCGGCGGCCTGTCCAAGCTGGAGGACATGGTCTGCCCGCCCGGCCGGCCTGCCTTCAACTATCACACGATCCTCAAGGACGACCAGTTGCGCATCGCCATGGCGCATCCGTCGAATGACCGGCTGAAGGGCGACGAGCGCCGCACGACCTTCCTGCTCGCCATCTATCCTAGCCTGCTGATCACGCTGACGCCGGGCTATTTCTGGTATCTGAGCCTTCATCCCAAAGGCCCCGGGCAGGTTCATATTCGCTTCGGCGGCGGCATGTCGGACGATTACGCGGGCGACGAAGATGCACAAAGCAATTTCGAGGCGCTCAAGACGCTGCTTGACGATGTGAACGTCGAAGATCGCGGTTGCACCGAGAAGGTCTACAGGGGCCTGTGCTCGGATCACGCGGTTCCGGGGCATCTGAGCCACCTTGAACGCCCGAACTATGACTTTGCCCAGTACCTGATGGCCAGACTCGAACAGGGGCGCTCCGCCTGATCCCCGCTGCCCGGTCACCCTGGCATCATCCATCCCCTGACAGGAGCTCTCATGGCCCATACCCGCATCCGCAAGTTCAACACCCGCGAGACTTATCCCGAGCAGAACCTCGACAACGATCTCTGCCAGGCCGTGGTCACGCAGGGCGGCAGGATCGTCTGGCTGCGCGGCCAGTGCCCGCAGAACCTCGACGATGCGAAGAACATCGACAGCCACGACCCGGTCGAGCAGACCCACAAGGTGATGCAGAACATCCGCCAGCTGATCGAAGAGGCCGGCGGCAGCATGGAGCATCTGGTCAAGGTGGTGGTCTACATCACCGATGTCCGCCACCGCGAGGCGGTGTACCGGACCATGGGGGAATACATCAGGGGCGTGCATCCGGTCTCGACGGGCCTCGTGGTGCAGGCGCTGGCGCGGCCCGAATGGCTGGTCGAGATCGACGGCACCGCCGTCATCCCGGAGTGACCCGATGACGTTCTCCCTTGTCGCCCGCTGCGAAGAGACCGGCATGTTCGGCATGGCGATCTCGTCGTCCTCGCCCGCCGTTGCGGCGCGCTGCGCCTATGCCCGGGCGGGTGTCGGCGCGGTGGCGTCGCAGAACGTGACCGACCCGACGCTGGGACCGCTGGCGCTGGATCTCATGGAAGGCGGACTGAGCGCGCCCGAGGCGATTGCGGAGGTCAGGGCGAGGGCCGCGTTCATCGAGTACCGGCAGGTGCTTGCGATCGACGCGCGGGGGCGGACCGCCATCCACTCCGGGCCGAACTCGCTGGGCATCTGGACCCAGGCCGAGGGCGAGAACGTGGCCTCGGGCGGCAACCTTCTGGCCAATGAGGGCGTGCCGCAGGCCATCGTTGACGGTTTTCTGGCCGCGACGGGTCATATCGGCGACCGGCTGATCGCGGCGATGCGCGCGGGTCTCGCCGCCGGGGGCGAGGCCGGGCCGGTGCATTCGGCGGGGATGCTGATCGTCGACAAGGTCAGCTGGCCGGTGGCCGAGCTGCGCTGCGACTGGACCGAGGATTGCCCGATCGAGGCCATCGCCACCGCCTGGGACGTCTACAAGCCGCAGCTTGACGCCTACATCCAGCGCGCGCTCGATCCGCGAGAAGCACCCTCCTACGGCGTGCCCGGCGACGACTGACAGTCGGAGACCGATCATGCTCGACCACACCCTTGACGACTGGAAGAGCCGCGCCGAAGCGCTGACGTTTCGCGACAAGGCCTTCATTGACGGGCGGTTCGTCGATGCGGCGTCCGGCAAGAAATTCCGGTCGGTCAACCCGGCAACCGACGCGGTGCTTGCCGAGGTCGCCGAATGCGATGCCGAGGATGTGGACCGCGTCGCCGCCGCCGCCCGCCGCGCCTTCGAAACCGGCAGCTGGTCGCGTGCCGATCCCGGCCATCGCAAGTCTGTGCTGCTCGAGCTGGCCGATCTGATCCGCGACAACCTCGAGGAAATGGCCCTGCTCGACAGTCTCGACATGGGCAAGCTGGTCACGGACGCGGCCACTGTCGATGCGCCCGGCTCGGCGCATTTCTTCCAGTGGTACGCGGAAACCATCGACAAGGTCTTTGACGAGGTGGCCCCCACCGGCAAGGGCGATCTGGCGCTGGTGCGGCGGGTGCCGCTGGGCGTCGTCGGCGCGGTGACGCCGTGGAACTTCCCGCTCGACTTGGCAACATGGAAAGGCGCGGCGGCGCTGGCGGCGGGCAGTTCCGTGATGCTGAAACCGGCCGAGCAATTGCCCCTTTCGGCCCTGCGGCTGGCGGAACTGGCCGGCGAGGCCGGGGTGCCCGATGGCGTGTTCAACGTGGTGCCGGGATACGGAGCCACCGCGGGCCGCGCGCCGGGGCTGCACATGGATGTCGACTGCCTTGCCTTCACCGGCTCCACCGCCATCGGCAAGAAATTCATGGAACATTCCGGTCAGTCCAACCTGAAACAGGTCTGGCCCGAAACCGGCGGCAAGAGCCCCAACCTGGTGTTCGCCGATTGCGAGGATCTCGACGCGGTCGCGGATATGGCGGCATTCGGCATCTTCTTCAATCAGGGCGAGGTCTGCTCGGCCAATTCGCGGCTCTACGTGGAGCGCTCGTTGAAGGATGCGCTTGCCGAGAAGGTGATCGAGCGCGCCCGCGCGACCCAGCCCGGCGATCCGCTGGACCCGGCGTCGAAAATGGGCGCCATCGTCGACGCCCGGCAGACCGATGGGATCATGCGCTTTGTCGAGGCCGGAAAGAAGAGCGCCCAGCTGGTCGCGGGCGGCGAGCGGGTGACGGTCGACGGCAGGGGCTGCTTCGTGCAGCCGACGATCTTCGACGAGGTGGCGCACGACGATCCGCTTGCGCGCGACGAGATCTTCGGCCCGGTGCTCGCCGTCATCGCGTTCGACACCGAGGACGAGGCGATCCGCATGGCCAACGACTCGGTCTACGGCCGTGCCGTCTCGGTCTGGACCGGCAATCTGAGCCGTGCGCTCCGGGTCTCCGACGCATTGATGGCGGGCACCGTGTCGGTCAACACCGTCGAGGCGCTTTCGGCCATGACGCCCTTCGGGGGCATGAAGCAGTCCGGCTTCGGCCGCGACCTGTCGCTGCATTCGCTGGACAAGTACACGGCGCTCAAGACCACCTGGATCAAGTACAAGGCTTGAAACCGTGCAGGTTCAGCGTAAAAATGTGCAAATGCCCTTACGCTTCACTCTGCGCCAACTGGAATACTTCGTAGCCGTCGGCGAGATGGGCTCGATCGCGCTGGCCTCGGAAAGGGTCAACGTGTCGTCCCCGTCGATCTCGGCCGCGATCTCGCAGCTCGAGAAGGAGTTCGGCATCCCGCTGTTCGTGCGCCAGCACGCGCAGGGCTTGTCGCTTACGCAGGCCGGCAAGCAGATGCTCGAAAGGGTTCAGGTGGTGCTGCGCGAGGCGAACGCGCTGGTCGATCTGGCGGGCGACATCTCGGGCGCTGTGCGCGGGGAGCTCAACATCGGCTGCCTTGTCACCTTTGCGCAGCTCGTGCTGCCTTCGGTGCGGCAGAGCTTTCAGGCGGAATACGCCGAGGTCCGCTGCCGCCAGACCGAGCTGAACCAGGCGGAGATCTTCAGCGCCCTGCGCCGGGCCGAAATCGACGTCGCGCTGACCTATGACCTGCAGCTGCCCGCCGATCTGGTGTTCGAAACGCTGCTGGAACTGCCGCCATATGCCATCATCGGCGACGGGCATCCGCTTGTCGGTGCCGACGGGGTGTCGGTCGATGAGTTGGCAGAACATCCGATGGTGCTGGTCGATCTGCCTTATTCTTCGGAGTATTTCCTGTCGTTCTTCGTGTCTGCCGGCGTGCCGCCGGTGGTCGCGGAACGGACCCGGGACATGGCGGTCATGCGCAGCCTCGTGGCCAATGGCTTCGGGTTTTCCATCGCCAATGTCCCGTTCCTCAGCGACCGCGCTCCCGACGGCAAGCCGCTGCACTATATCCCGATCCGCGGCAAGGTCCGCCCGATGCGCATGGGGCTCCTCATGCCCACCGACGCCGACCAGTCGAGCGTGATCCGCGCCTTTGTCGGCCACTGCCGGCAGCAGTACCAGACCGGCGCCTTCCCCGGCCTTACGCCCGCCGCGGCCGATTAGGTTCCGCCTAAGCGCCGCTTCCGCAACACCACCTTTTCCCTGCCAGGCGGCTCGATATCCTTCTGCCCAACAAGATGCAGGAGCGAGACGTGCGCGACCAACGCTATGATATTCTGTTCGAACCGATGAAGATCGGGCCGGTGACCGCCAAGAACCGGTTCTACCAGGTGCCGCATTGCAATGGCGGCGGGTATCGCGACCCTTCGGCTGCCGCCGCGATGCGCGGCATCAAGGCCGAGGGCGGTTGGGGCGTGATCTTCACCGAGCAATGCGAGATGCACCACACCTCGGAGATCACCCCCTTCATCGAGTTGCGCCTGTGGGAGGACAAGGACATCCCGCAACTGCGCAAGATGGCGGAGAAGATGAAGGCGCATGGTGCATTGGCGGGCATCCAGCTGGCCTATTCCGGCATCAACGGGCCGAACCTCTATTCCAAGGAGGTGCCTCTGGCGGTCTCGGCCATGCCGATCCGGACCTTCACCAACGATCCCGTGCAGGCCCGCGCGCTCGACAAGACCGACATCCGCAACCTGCGCCGCTGGTTCGTCAATGCCGCGAGGCGCTCCAGTGAGGCAGGCTTCGACGTGATCTGCCTCTACGGCGCGCATGGCTTCGGCATCTTCCAGCACTTCCTGAGCCGCGCAACCAACCGGCGCAGCGACGAATACGGCGGCTCGCTGGAGAACCGCTCGCGCTTCGTGCGCGAGGTGATCGCAGACCTGCGCGATACGGTGGGCGACACGATGGCGCTGACGCTCAGGGTCAGCTTGGACGAGACCATCGGCGATCTGGGCTTCTCCAACGCCGAGGTCCGCGATTTCATCGAGATGAACCGCGACCTGCCGGATCTCTGGGACCTGGCTCAGGGCACCTGGGAGGATTGCTCGGGCCCGTCCCGGTTCAAGGAAGAAGCCGCGCAGGAGCAATTGGTGCGCGGGATCCACGAGTTGACCGACAGGCCCATCGTCGGCGTCGGCCGCTTCACCTCGCCCGATGTGATGGCCAGGATGATCCGCACCGGCACGCTCGATTTCATCGGCTGCGCGCGGCCGTCCATCGCCGATCCCTTCCTGCCCAAGAAGATCGAGGAAGGCCGGATCGAAGACATCCGCGAATGCATCGGCTGCAACATCTGCATCACCGGCGACATGACGATGTCGATCAGCCGCTGCACCCAGAACCCCACCTTCATGGAGGAATGGCGCAAGGGCTGGCATCCCGAGAAGATGAACGCCAGGGGCCAGAGCGCCAACGTGCTGGTCGTGGGCGCCGGCCCGGCGGGGCTGGAGGCGACGCGGGCCCTGTCCGAGCGCGGCTATGACGTGGCGCTGGCCGAGGCCGGCACCGTGCTGGGCGGGCGCGTGGCGCGCGAACGCCTGTTGCCGGGGCTGTCGGCCTGGGGGCGCGTGGCGGACTACCGCGAATACCAGATCAGCCAGAAACCCAATGTCGAGACCTATTTCGACAGCGAGCTGGATGCAGATGCGATCCTGGAGTTCGGCTTCGAGAACGTCTGCATAGCCACTGGCGCGACATGGCGCAGGGACGGGGTGAGCCGCCAGCACGTGGTGCCGTTTCCGATCGACGCGGCGATGCCGGTCTGCACGCCCGACGATATCATGGCCGGGCAAAGGCCAACCGGGCGCGTCGTGATCTACGACGACGATCACTACTACATGGGCGGCGTCCTGGCCGAGCTTCTGGTGCAGGAAGGCTGCGACGTCACCATCATCACGCCCTCGGCCTATCTCTCGGACTGGACGGTGAACACGCTGGAACAGCATGCGATCCACCGGAAGCTCGCGCGGATGGGGGTGAACATCGTGCTCAATCGCGGGGTCGTCGAGATCGGCGAGGGGCATGTTGTGTCCGACTGCAGCTATACCGGCAGCACGCAGGATTTCGCCTGCGACGCCGTGGTCATGGTGGCATCGCGGCTGGAGACGAACGGGCTCTATCTCGACCTCAAGGCGCGCGAAGCGGACTGGGCGGATGCCGGCATCAAGTCGGTCAGGATCATCGGTGACGCCAATGCGCCGGGTCCGATTGCCTGGGCCACCTATGCAGGCCACCGCTATGCGCGCGAGCTGGATGGCGAGGATATCGGCGACGCTTTGCCGTTCCGCCGCGAAATCACGGAGCTGGCCGCCGAGTGACTCGCGAGCCCTTCCCCTTCTCCGCCGGGACCTCGGACACCTTGCAATGAGCGACATTCTCGACATCCTCGACCGGCTGATCGGGTTCGATACGGTCAGCGCGCGGCCCAACCGGGACATGATGGACTACATCTCGGATTTCCTGGCCACGCGCGGCGCCAAGGTGACGCCGATAGCGGGCAGTCAGCCGGGCAAGAGCGGTCTTGTCGCCGTCATCGGTCCCGAAACGGAGGGCGGCATCGCGCTCTCGGCGCATACCGATGTGGTGCCCGTCGAGGGACAGGACTGGAGCCGCCGCCCCTTCGCGCTGACCCGTGAGGGAGGCCGGGTGTTCGGACGCGGAACCACCGACATGAAGGGCTTTGTCGCCTGCATGCTGGAGGCCGCGAACAGGGCCGCGCAGGCCCGCCTGCGGGCGCCGCTGATGCTTGTGCTGTCGTATGACGAGGAAATCGGCTGCGTTGGCATCCAGGAGATGCGCCCTGTGCTGCCCGCGCTGCTCGGTGCGCCCCGGCTCTGCATCGTGGGCGAGCCCACCGAGATGGCCGTCGCCACCGGGCACAAGGGCAAGGTTGCGCTCAGGGCGGTCTGCCGCGGCGAATCCGGCCATTCCGCCCTCGCGCCAAATTTCGTCAACGCGCTCGACCTTGCCGCCGATCTGGTGGTCGCCATTCGCGCGTTGCAGGCGAGCCTGGCGCATGGCGGCGCGCGAGACGACGCCTACGCCATCCCCTACAGCACGGTGCATGTCGGCCTGCTCTCTGGCGGGCGGGCGCTGAACATCGTTCCCGATCACGCGGAGCTGACCTTCGAACTGCGCCACCTCGCCGCCGATGCGCCGCAGGAGCTTCTCGCGCGGATCCGGGCCTCGGCCGAAGGCATCGCCGCGCGCCACGGTGCTGCTGCCGGTATCCGGTTGGAAACGCTGACCGCCTATCCCGGCCTGGACATTGCCGGGGAGGATCCGGCCGTCGGGCTTGCCAGGCGGTTCGCGCGGACGGAACACCTCACCAAGGTCGCCTTCGGCACAGAGGCCGGAGTGTTTCAGGAGATGGGCGTGCCCACGCTCGTCTGCGGCCCCGGCTCCATGTCGGGTCAGGGCCACAAGCCGGATGAGTTCATCGAGACCTCGCAGCTCGAGGCATGCCGGGCCATGCTGGAGCGCGTTGTGGAGGATCTGCGCGGCTGACCGGGAAGGAGGCCGCACATGAGGAACCTTGCGGCGGCCGCCACCCGGATGCCCGGCCGCCGGGACATCGACGACAATGCCGCACGGGCCGAGGCGCTGGTGCAGCGCGCCGCCGAAGACGGGGCACAGGTCTTCCTGTTGGAAGAGCTTGTCGAAACGCCCTGATTCCGCGCAATCCGGTCGCCGGCGTCCTTCCGGCATGCACGCGCCCCGGGTGGCCCCTGCGTCATTCGGCATTTCTCTGCCCTGGCCAGGGATCTGCGCGTCGTCCCGCCGGTCTCGGTCTGCGAGCGTGCGAGGCAGGGTTTCTTCAACCCTATGCGGATGGCGACATTGTGGGTCACTACCGGTAACAGCACATCCCGCAAGAACCGGCCTCCATTTCGACCGGACACCCGGCCTGAGCAGGGAGGCTCGGGGCAATCCCAAAGGGACAGGCTCGTATCGGGCGAACCGGGGCCTGTTCCGCGACCGGCGCCCGGACCACTACGCCGCCATACTCGCGCTTGAGGGAAAACCCGGCTGATCCGGCCGCTTTTGCCTAACTGTTGGGCAAAAAAAGCCGAATTGGCTTAGGCGCAGGCTAACTCAGGATGAGGGAGTCAAGACTCAACGCCTGAAGCGGCGATTTCTATAGTTGCCAGGTCATCAAGCTGCCCTTGGGGGAACATGCAAGTGTCCGACGGTACCGACCATGCGATCGACGTGCGCAAGGCCGTCAAGAGGTACGGCGACTTCACCGCCCTCAAGTCGATCACCCTGTCCATCCGGGACAACGAGTTCTTCACCCTGCTGGGGCCCTCGGGATGCGGCAAGACCACGCTATTGCGGATGATCGCCGGGTTCGAGGATGTCACGGAGGGCGAGATCTTCCTCTTCGGGGACGAGATCGAAAACCTGCCGCCCAACAAGCGCCCGGTGAACACGGTCTTTCAGAACTATGCCCTGTTTCCGCACATGAACGTTCTGGAGAACGTCTGCTTCGGGCTGGAGATGCTCGGGCGCGGCAAGGCCGAGGCGCGCAGGCGCGCGGGCGAAATCCTCGAGATGGTGCAGCTGTCTCAGTTTTCGGAGCGCAAGCCGTCGCAGCTGTCCGGCGGCCAGCAGCAGCGGGTGGCGCTGGCCCGCGCGCTGGCACCGCAGCCCAAGGTGCTGCTTCTGGACGAGCCGCTTTCGGCGCTGGATCTGAAGCTTCGCAAGGCGATGCAGCTGGAGCTGAAGCACCTGCAGCGCGAGACCGGGATCACCTTCATCTTCGTTACCCACGATCAGGAGGAAGCGCTGACCATGTCGGACCGCATCGCGGTGATGTCCGCCGGCGAGGTGCAGCAGCTGGGCGAGGCGCGCGACATCTACGAGCGCCCGGAAAACCGCTTTGTCGCCGACTTCATCGGCGAGACCAATCTCATCGACGTCACAGTCAAGGCAAAGGACGGCAGCCGGGTGCTGTGCGCCTTTGATAACGGGCTGACCCTGACCTGCGATGCCGTGCCGGGGATCGGGGTCGGCCAGTCCGGGCACATGTCGATCCGGCCGGAGCGGATGAAGCTGCACCAGGAGATGATCGAGGCCGAGAACTTCCGCGCCAGGGTCATCGAGAACGTCTATGTCGGCACCGATGTCCAGAGCATCCTGGGCCTCGACGGCGGCATGCGGCTCACGGTGCGGACCCAGAACTCCGACAGGGGGAAGGCGAGAATTTTCGAGCCCGGCAGCGACGTGTTCGTCGATGTCGAGTTCGGCTCCGCACGCCTTCTGGCCCACTGATGGCGGGCGGCGCGGCAGGCGGCGGCGGCACGCAGGGCGACACCTACAAGGAGGCCCGCACCTGGCTGCTGCTCCCGACATGGGTCACGCTGAGCATTCTCGTGCTGGTGCCCGTGTTGCTCATGCTGGTCTATTCCTTCCTGACCAAGGAGTTCCGCGGCGGCGTGATCTGGGAATTCACCTTTGCCGCCTACGACCAGTTCTTCTGCGATCGCGGGCTTTTCGGCGACGAGCCCTGCAGCATCGAGTGGACCTATCTCAACATTTTCTGGCGGTCGATCTGGCAGGCGGGGCTGGCGACGATCCTGAGCCTCGTCATCGGCTTTCCCACCGCCTATTTCATCGCCACGCGGCCCGCCCGCGTCCGCCCGCTCTGGGTGTTCCTGATCACCATCCCCTACTGGGTCAACCTGCTGATCCGCACCGTGTCCATGCGCTTCATGCTGCGCGAGGAAGGGCCGCTGAACAATTTCCTGGTCTGGTCCGGGATCGCCGACGCGCCGTTGCAGATGATCAACACCAACTTCGCGGTGCAGATCGGCCTGTTCTATTCCTACCTGCCGTTCATGGTGCTGCCGATCTATGCCGCGGTCGAACGGTACAACTTCTCGCTCAGCGAGGCGGCGGCCGACCTCTACGCCTCGAAATGGACCACGCTGCGCCGCATCGTGCTGCCCGCCGTCAGGCCCGGCGTGATTGCGGGCTGCATCCTGGTGTTCGTGCCGTCGCTGGGCGCCTTCCTCGCGCCGGACCTGCTGGGCGGGGCCAAGAACTTCATGATCGGGTCGCTGATCGAGGAGCAGTTCAAGGGCAATGCCGGCAACTGGCCGTTCGGCGCGGCGGCCTCGATGATCCTGCTGTCGATGGTGCTGGTCATCCTGATGATCTATGCGCGCCAGCAGGCGCGCGCCGGCGGCGAGGAGCGCTGACATGTCCAGGGCCAGGTTCGATGTGAAATCCTATCCCGGCTTCGTGCAGCTGACGGTGCTCTGCCTGCTGATCCTCTACCTGCCGCTCATGGTCGTCGCTGTCTACAGCTTCAACGCCTCGGCCTCGATCGTGAACTGGGAAGGGTTTTCGCTGCGCTGGTACGCCGATGTCTTCACCGGCCCGGAAAGCGCCAAGTTCAAGCTCGCGGCGCGCAACAGCTTCATCATCGCCATCACCGCCGCCACTGTGGCCACGGCGATCGCCACCCTTGCCGCCACGGCGATGATCCGGGGCGGCAGGTTCCGCCTGCGGGTCCTGTCTCTCGGCCTGATCTCGCTGCCGCTGATGGTGCCCGAGATCGTCACGGCGGTGGCCACGTTGATCTTCTTCAACACCATCGGCTTCGAGCGCGGGACACTGACCATCCTGCTCGCGCATATCGCGTTCTGCATCCCCTTTGCCTACCTGCCGATCTCGGCCCGGATGCAGGGGATCGAGGATACCTATGAGCAGGCGGCGCTGGACCTCTACGCCACCAAACGGCAGGCCTTCACCCGGGTTCTGCTGCCCCTGATGATGCCCGGGATCGTGTCCGGCTACCTCCTGGCCTTCATCATCTCGCTCGACGATTTCATCATCACCAACTTCGTCAAGGGCGCGGGTGTCGAAACCCTGCCCACTGCGATCTTCGGTGCGGTCAAACAGGGCCTCAAGCCCAACATCATGGCGATCTCGACCATGCTCGTCGGCTTTTCGATCATCATGGTCACGGTCTCGTATTTCGTCGGCAAGAAAGACAACTGAGTTCCAGCAACGGAGAGCAATGTGAAGAACATCCTGAAATCGACCATCGCCGCCTCGGCACTACTGGCCGCTGCCGGCGCCGCGCAGGCGGAAGGCAAGCTCGCGATCTATCACTGGTTCGAATACATCCCCCAGGAGCTGCTCGACAAGTTCGCCGCAGAGCACGACGTCGAGATCGTCATGGACACCTACGATTCCAACGAGGCGCTGCTGGCCTCGCTCAAGGCCGGGGCGATGGGCACCTATGACGTCGCGGTGCCGGGTGACTACATGGTCAAGATCATGGCCGGCGAAGGGCTGCTCGACACCATCGGCGAGGGAGAACTGTCCAACAAGGGCAACATCGCGCCGAAATGGGCCGACCCGGCCTTCGACCCCGGCCGTAGGCATTCGATCCCCTATCAGTGGGGTTCGACCAGTTTCATGGTCAACCGCGACGTCTATCAAGGCGACATCAACACCACCGATATCCTGTTCAATCCGCCTGCCGAGCTCTCGGGCAAGATCAACATGCTCGACAGCCAGGGCGAGGTTCTGGCGATGGCCTCGCTGCACATGGGCATTCCCCAGTGTTCGACCGACCGCGAGCAGCTGAAGGCGCTGAACGACATGCTGCAGGAGGCCAAGCAGCATTGGGCCTCGTTCAACTCCGACACCGCCAAGGAGGTGCTGGTCTCCGGCGACGTGGCGGTGGGCCAGATCTATGACGGCTTCGGCGCCAAGGCCCGGGCCGAGGGCGCGAACGTCGAATACGCCTTCCCGACGCAGGGCTACGTGGTCTGGATGGACAATGTCGTCCTGCTGAAGGACGCGCCGAACCGGGAGAATGCGCTGAAATTCATGGATTTCTTGCTGGAGCCGGAAAACATCGCCGCGGTGTCGAACTACGCGCGCTATGGCGCGGGCGTGACCGGCGCGGGCGAGCACATGGACCCGGAGCTGGCCACCCAGCCGGAATCCAACCCGCCGGAAACTGCGGGCGCCGGCGTCTTCATCGAGGTCTGCGACCAGCAGACCCAGGAAGTCTACGATCGCATCTGGACCGCGCTGAAGAAGTAACCGAGATACCGCGCGCCGCCCGCCGGCGCGCGGTTCGTTGCGGGTCGGACGGGAAGCGCATGGAAGCGGTCCACATCACGGGACACAGGTGGCGCGACGCGCGGACCGCGCCCTTCGGCGGCGAGCCCGTCCAGCCGTTCGAACGCCCGCCGCGAGCAGGGTACGTGGTCGCGCGGGTCCGGGAACAGGATCTCTCCCCGGTTCCTGAACCCGGGGATTTCGGCATGGGTCCTATCCTCGCTATCCATCCGCAGCATCACGTCGTTCTCCCGCGCAGCGCCTTGAGCCGCTGGAATGAAACGGGATCTGAGGGCGATGCCAGCCTGACCGAGGCCTTTGGCAAAGGCGCCAATGCCGTTCGTCATGAAAGGGGGCCTTGCCGTCGGTAGAAATTCGGATCGATGCCGTGAACCTGCTGCAAGCCTTCGAGGGCGCATGACCCAGCCTCATGACCTTCGCGTCGGCCTATGGCAGGATGAGACCCCTCCCGGCACCATCTCCGAGGTGATCGATCAGGTTGGTCGCGTCGCGGCGAAGGCATGCGGTGCGGGTGTCGCGCTTCTGGCGTTCCCCGAATGCTACCTGACAGGCTACCACTGGCCCGCAGCTGAGGTGCCCGGCATTGCCCGGTCGGTCACCCAGGACCACCTGGCGCGCCTGTCTCGGATTGCCGACCGATCGGGTGTCGCCTTCGTGATCGGGTCCTATCAGCACACGGCGCACTGGGTGGCGAACGCGGCGCATCTATTCCTGCCGGAATCGCCCGGACCGCTGACCTATCGCAAGCGCGCCCTATACGGAGATTGCGAGAATTCGGTTTTCTCCTCCGGCGCCGGCCCCCTGATCTTCGACTATGGGGGTCGCAGGTTCGGCGTCCTGATCTGCTTCGATATCGAGTTTCCCGAGCTCGTCCGCGAGGCTGCCATGCTGGGCGCCGATACCGTGCTGGTTCCCAGAGCCCTGATGGCGCCCGAACATGATGTTGCGGACTTCCTTGTCCCTGCGCGGGCGATCGAGAACGGCATCTCCGTGGTCAATGGCAACCGGATCGAGGCCGAGGCGGTGCTCACCTTCATCGGCAAGAGCCAGATCTGCGGACCGGATTCAAGCTCGCGCACTGTAGCGGCCCCAGGGTTCCGTGGCCCTCTTCACGCGCCCTTGTCGACCGCGCCGGCACGAATTGACTACGTAGAAGAAGCCATGGCTAAAGGCATGCAGCGCCGAGCTGAAGCTATCGGGAAGCCTTGACCAGGGGTGCGGCGGCACCTGTCCGCCAAGACCCGAACGACCGCTCTTGTGAAATGTGCCACACTGCCAAAAGGGCGCCGCAGCGCCTGTGAGGGGCTTCAGTGTGCGGGAAGACTGTTGGCCTTAGCCCCGCTGGTTTCCTCAGCTGATGTGAGGTTCCGTCAAGAAGGAGACGGACGCTGCGCAAGAACAGATTCCCCGAGGAACGGATCATCGCGATCCTAGCGGAGCAGGAGTGCGGCATGGCGACGGCGGAGGTGTGCCGTCGACATGGGATCGATCCGGCGACGTTCTACAAGTGGAAGTCGAAGTCCGGCGGCATGGACGCCCCGGCCCGCCGGCGGCTGAAGACGCTCGAGCAGGAGAACGCCGGTCTGAAGCGCCTGCTTGCCGAGGCCGGGCTCGACAAGGTGGTTCTGAAGGATCACCTAGGCAACGGCTGACGACGCCCTGGCAGCAGCGGGCGGCGGCACTGACGGCGTGTCCATGCTCGACTGACCTTGCTCCCTGATCCCGGACCGGGCGGTAAAGTACGAACCGACCTGGAAGGACGAGAATGACGAAGCGGGTGAGGTGACGGTTTACGCGGGAGTACAAGGAACAGGCGATCGGGCGTCTGTCTGAGCCTGGAGCGACTTTGGCCAGCGTGGCAGGGGAGCCGGGTGTGACTACGACGCAGCTGAAGATCTGGAAGCTTGAGCTGGATGCGGCCGGCTCATCGGCGGCGATCGCCGCCCAGAGGGCGGAGGCGGCCGAACTGGCGCAGCTTCGCCGCACAAAAGGCGGCTGAAGGAGGAGGTGGAGGTTCTGCGCAAGGCCTCGGCTTTTTCGCTCGGTGGGCCTTGAGCCAATGAGGGCGAAGCTCCACGCTTCGCGCGCGCCGCTTCGCGACGTCCTCGCCGCCCGGGCGGGCACGCATTCGATCCGCGTCCTGTGCCGGGCGCTCGGTGCTGCGCGGAGCTGGTGGAGGAGATCCGGACGACCTTCGAAGCCAGCAAGCGCCGCTACGGAGCGCCCCGGGTTCATGCGGAGCTGCGCAACCGGGGCCATCGCCTCTCGAAGCGGATGGTGGCCAAGCTTATGACATCCCGCAGGGATGGGCGCGAAGCATCGAACGGCATGCGCCGGCCGCGCAGAAAGCGAACGGCGCCGATCACCACCGACAGCCGGCATTCCCAAGCGATCGCGCCGAACCTCCTGGAGCGCAACGTCGAGGCCGTCGCGCCCGATGTCGTCTGGCTTGCGTTTCCGGGGCGATCACCGTTGCGCCCTGCGCTTGCCAGCAGCCGTTGCCCGGCCAGCGGTGATCCTGTCCGCCCGTGTCGATGACATGGACCACCGGCTGATCGGTGACGGTGCGTATGGCCGCATGCAGCATCTCGGCACCCCGCCACGACCCGCCGGGGTCGATCAGCACCCCCCTCGGGCGTCACGATCAGCCAGAAAGTCGCATTGTTGGCGCGGCTTTCCGGACTGCGCCGTTCCAACGGGCCGGCGATGGCCGAGACATCGTCCGTGACAGGTTGGACTTCGAGGACGTCGGCGCGGGCGAAGGTCGGGGCGACAGGGACGATGGCGGCACCCCGGGGCGCGGATCAGGCGCGGAGCCAGCCTTCGAGGTTCCCCGCATCCGGCAGGCCGCCGGCATGGACCAGCTTGCCGTCGACAGAAACCCCTGGCGTGGACATGACGCCCGCCATGGCGATGGACCGCGCATCCGTCACCTTTTCGACCTCGACCGCGACGCCCAGCCTGGCGGCGGCCTCCCTGACCATGGCTTCGGTCGTCTGGCAGCGCTTGCAGCCGGGGCCGTAGACCTTGACGGTTTTCATGGACGTGTCCTTTCAGAGGAGGGCGCCGGACAGAAGGGGCGCTCACAGCAGGAAGTTGAACAGAAATCCGGTGGCGAGGATCCCCGACGCGACGACGGCGATGAATATCGCGATCAGGCGAAGGGTCAGCACCTGCTTCAGGATGATCATCTCGGGCAGCGACAGCGCGATCACCGACATCATGAAGGCCAGCGTCGTGCCGAGCGCGGCCCCCTTGCCCAGCAGCGCCTCGACGATCGGGATGACGCCGGCGGCGTTGGTGTACATGGGCACGCCGACCACGACGGCGGCCGGGACCGACCACCAGGCCTCGCCGCCCATGATCCGCAGCATCATCGCCTCGGGGACATAGCCGTGGATCGTCGCGCCGATGCCAATGCCGACCAGCACCCAGATCCAGACCTTGCCGACGATCTCGCGCACCTGTTCGGCGCCGATCTTCAGCCGGTCGACAAGCGTCAGCCGCACCTCGGGCAGATCTCCGACGGGGCCCGCGTTCAGTTCTCGCACCCAGTCCTGCAGGTGCCGCTCCAGCCCCATGCGCCCGAGGACGAAGCCCGCGACGGTGGCGATGGTGAAGCCGAAGACGAGGTAGATCGTGGCGATCTGCCAGCCGACGAGGCCGTAGAGCAGCCCGAGGCCCACCGGCCCCACCATCGGCCCTGCGATCAGGAAGGAAAACGTCACCCCCAGCGGGATGCCCGCCGAGACGAAGCCGATGAAGAGAGGCACAGATGAGCACGAGCAGAACGGCGTCAGCACGCCCAGAAGCGAGGCCAGCGGATAGCCCCATATCTCGCGTTTGCCCGCAAGGATCGCGCGGGTCTTCTCCGGGCTGAACCAGCTGCGCAGCACGCCGGTGACGAAGACGATGCCCGTCAGCAGCAGCAGCACCTTCGGCACGTCGTAGACGAAAAAGGCGATGGCCTCGCCTGTGTGGCTGTCGCGCGCTACCGGAAACAGCGCCGTCACCCATTCCGAAATCGGGATCAGCTGGCCATAGAGCATGTAGAGGACCACGCCGACGGCGGGCACGCCTACATACCAGAGCCAGTCCGGTGTGCCGCGATGCGGTGCGGGGTCATGTGTTTCGACGGTCATGCGACCTTCCTTTCAAGATTGTGTTCGGCGCTCAGCACGGCGTCGATCACGGCCGCGAATTCCGGCGCGAGGTTGGGGTTCCGGCGGTAGCGCACCCATTGCGCGTCGCGCCTGTCGAGCACGAGGCCGGCCTTGCGCAGCACCTTCATGTGCCGCGACATCCGGCTCTGGCTCGCGTCGAGCCGTGCCATCAATTCGCAGACGCAATGCTCACCCCCATCCCAGAGCAGGGCGAGCGCGGCGCGGCGAGTCGGGTCGCAAATGGCGGCAAGTACGTCCTGCATGGTCGAATGACTATGCGTTGCAGCGCATATGCGCATTGATCCTTATCAACCACCGTCAGGCTCCGGCGCTCACGAAGGAAATGCCGACCGCGGCGGGACCTGCTCCATGCTGCCCAGGCCGGAATTGGCAGTGACAGATCGTCGACATCCCGTGGAACTTGCGCATTGAGCCGAAATCACGGCGGTGATCCACATGCCCGCGCCTGCTCTCGCTCTCGCATGACAGCGTGCGGGACAAGCGGCAGGACGGCGGTCTGCGTCTCGGCCAGGACGCCCTGCGCAACCTCGACCCCCCCGCGCCCACCCTGCATGGCGGTGCGGCGCACGAAGCGCAGGTAGTCGAGGAGGGAGCGCAGATCCCGGATGTCGAGCGCCGCCTCGGGACCCTCTGTCCGACATCGGCCAGCGCCCGCCTGGCACCGGCCTCGGCGGCGGCAGTGCGGATGGCTTCGAACTCGGCCTTCGGCACGCGGACGAAACCCTGTTCGGAGCGGGGCGGCGTCATGGTGATTTCCCCTGGTCGTGGATCAGCCGATCTTCGCGCCCCAGAACATGGTGTGGTCCGCGGCGAAATGGCCGTCGGCCGCCCGCAAGAGTCCCTGCGGCTCGACGGTGTCGCCGATCGCGAGTGACGTCATGGTCAGGCAGGCGCCGCCGGTCCAGGGCGCGACATCCAGATCCCAGTCCGCCCAGTCGCCGGTGGCGCCGGATACGACGATGTGGCGGCCACCATCCGCCGGGCTGGCTGGAGGTGCTGTCAGATCGCGATCGAGGACCGCGAGGTGCACGACGCCGTCGAGCGATCTGGCCTCCGCCGCCGCCGGTCTCGACGGCCTTGGCCCGGCTGCCGCCATGAAGGATCACCGCCTGCGCCAGCAGCCGGCGCATCCGGTCCGCATCCGGCTCTCCCGCACGAGCCGTTTCAGATCGACCGCGGAGGCGTTTTCTCGAAGCGCAACTGTCCGCCCCAAGCCTGCCTCCTGCCTTCTTCGGCAGAGAGTCAAAAAATGGCGTCCGAGGGATTGCCTCTCGCGAGTCGGCCTCTTCGCAAGCTGGTACCAGCTCGCCTCAAGCCGGGTTGCTCTGACAGGTGCGCATTTCGGGCGTATCCGGTCAGGCATTCCGAGCCTATCCGGTCAGCGATTCCGATTTGATCCGGTCACGGATTCCGGGCTTCCCGGTCAGGGGAGTTCGGACTGAGGGACGCGTCTTGAGCGATCGTGCAGCGGGGTAGGCTCGCGCTCTCTGGAGGA
>NZ_BSYI01000063.1 GCF_030270585.1 Paralimibaculum aggregatum | reverse complement strand
CTGAAACCGGATGCCCGCCTTCTTTGCGAAGCTGGTGGGCAGGCCGATGGCGTTCCGGGGCCGGCCTGCGCGCCGGCCCCGCCGCGGTCAGCCCGGCCGGTTCACGCCCATGCTGGCGATGGCGAGGCGGCGCTCGCACTCATAGGCCTCCCAGAGCGGCTGGCCCTCGGCCTCCTCGAGCGCCGCTGGCGTCGCCGCCAGCCCGCCGGTGAGCAGCCCGCCGATCTGCCCGCCGATCGCGACGGCACGTGCCAGCGCCGCCTCGGGGGTCTCGCAGAGCTCCTGCAGGATGCCGATCTGGTAGGCGCGCTCGGCGCTGATCGCATCGCCGAGGCAGGTCATGTAGCGGGCCTCGCCGATCGGCGCGACCCGCCGCGCCAGCGCATAGCCGCCAAAGGCGCCGGCCTTGACCTCGGGCAGGCCGAGCTGCCCGCCCGCCGCCCCGATGCGGATGTCGGAGGCGCAGCAGAGCATGAAGCCCGAGCCGAGCGCCGCGCCGTGCATCGCGGCGATGGTCGGGCGCGGGCACTCGATCACCGCGCGCATCGCATCGCGCACCGCCGCGGTGCCCCGGTCGGTCTCCTCCGGCCTGAGCGACGCGAACTCGCGCCGGTCGTTGCCAGCGCAGAAATGCCGCCCCGGCAGGCCGGTGAAGACGATGGCGCCGACCTCCGGCATCGCCGCGATCTCGCGCAGGCGCGCGGGAAAGCCCCGCCACTGCGCGAAGCTCACGGCGTTGACCGGCGGGTTTTCCAGCCGCAGCACGGCGACGCCGCCGTCGACCTCGTGGGAGAACATCGCTCAGCGGTCCTCTGCGTAGCTGGGCTCGCGCTTCTCCAGGAAGGCGAGCGCGCCCTCCCGCGCCTCGGGCGTGCGGCGCACCGCGGCGGTCAGCGTGCATTCGAACTCGTAGCCCTCCTTCAGCCCCATGGTCTCGGTGCGGTTGAGGCCGTATTTCGCGAGGCGGATCGCGGCCGGGCTCTTGCGCGCGATCTCCTCGGCGATGCCGTCGACCGTGGCGGTCAGCTCGTCATGGGGCACCACGAGATCGGCGATGCCGACGCGCTGCGCCTCGGCGGCGTCGAGGCGGCGGGCGGTGTACATCATCAGCCGGGTCATGCCGTGGGTGGCGATCCGGTTGACATGCTTGGCGCCGCCGAGCACGCCGACATCGATCTCCGGCAGCGCGAACTTCGCCCGCTCCGAGGCGATGCGCACGTCGCAGCAGCTCGCCAGCGCGATGCCGGTGCCGACCGCCGCGCCGTTGATCGCGCCGAGCACCGGGACCGCGCATTCGTAGATCGAGGCGAAGGCGAGCCTGACATGGGCGAGATACTCGACCGAGGCCTCGTAATCCAGGTCGACGAAATCATTGACGTCGTTGCCGCCGCAGAAATGCTTGCCCTTGCCGGTGAGGGTGACGACGCGGACCGCCTTGTCCTCGCTGAGCTTGTGGAAGGTGCTGCGCACCAGGTCGTAGAAGTGCCGGTCGAACGCATTGACCGGGGCGCGGTCGAGCACGACCCGCGCGATACCGCGCTCGATCTCGACATGAACATCGCCATGGGTGGACATCGTCGTCTCCTTCATATTCCGAGGTAGGATTTCGCAAGGGCATCGCCCGAGAGCAGCTCGGCCGCCGGGCCGTCGCGGACGCATCGGCCGGTCTCGAGGATGAACGCGTGCTCGGCGACCATTTCGGCCAGCGCGAGGTTCTGCTCGACCAGCAGGATGGCGACGCCGCGCGCCGCGATCCGGCGCACCGCCTCGCCGACCTGGTCCACCGCCTTGGGGGCGAGGCCCTGGCTCGGCTCGTCGAGGATCAGCAGCCGCGGGCGGGTCATCAGCGCGCGGCCAAGGGCCAGCATCTGCTGCTCGCCCCCGGAGAGCAGGCCGGCATTCTGCCGGCTGCGCTCGGCGAGGATCGGGAACAGCGCGTGGACCTCGGCGATCTCCTCGCGGCTCGGCTCGCCATGCACGAAGGCGCCGAGGCGGAGATTGTCGAGCACGCTCATCTCGGGAAACACCTGCCGGCCCTCGGGCACCTGCACGATGCCGCGGCGCACCCGTTCGGCCGAGCCGAGCGCGGTGACATCCTCGCCGTCGAACAGGATCTGCCCGCGGCGCACCGGCAGCAGGCCGGAGAGGGTCCGGCAGAGTGTGGTCTTGCCGGCGCCGTTGGTGCCGAGCACCGCGGCCGGGCGCTCGCGCGCGATCCGGATCGAGAATTCCTGCAGCACGCGCAGGCCGCCATAGCCGACATCGATGTCGCGGATCTCAAGCATCCTCGCCTCCCCGGCCGAGATAGACGTCGATCACCTGCGGATTGCGCTGGCACTCGGCCGGCGTGCCCTCGAACAGGAGCCGGCCGCGGTCGAGCACGCTGACCCGGTCGGCGATCGACATGAGAAAGCGGACATTGTGCTCGATCAGCAGCACGGTCACGCCGTCGGCGGTCATCGAGCGGATCAGCGCGCCCATGCGGTCGATCTCGTCCGCCGTGAGGCCCACCGCGGGCTCGTCGAGCAGGATCAGCCGCGGCTTGAGCGAGAGCGCCAGCGCCACGCCGAGCCGGCGCAGCAGCGCATAGGGCAGCTCCCCCGCCACCCGGTCGAGGCTGTCCTCGAGGCCGAGCCGCCGGGCGATGCCGAGATCGAGCGCATGGCCCGCCCCGGCGACCGCCGCGACGCGGAGGTTTTCCCGCACGGTCAGCCCGTTGAAGGCGCGGGTCTGCTGGAAGGTGCGGGCGATGCCGATCTCGACAGCGCGCGACATGCTCCAGGGCCCGTCCTCGTGGCCGTCGAAGGCGATGCTGCCGGCGGTCGGCCGGATCAGCCCGGAGAGGATGTTGACCAGGGTGGTCTTGCCGGCCCCGTTCGGCCCGATCAGCCCCCAGACCACGCCCTCGGGCACGTCGAAGCTGATGTCGGAGAGGGCATGGATGCCGCCGAAGGAGACGCTGATGTTCCTGACGCTGAGAAGGCTCATGCGCTTGGCTCCCGTCCGGCCCGCGCCGACCGCAGGCGGCGGGCGCCGTCGATCAGGAACCCGGCGATGCCGCGCGGGGCGAAGATGATGAAGGCCAGCAGCAGGGCGCCATAGGCGAGCAGGCTGTAGGTGCTGGCGACGCGCAGGCTCTCGGGCAGCGCGGTCAGCAGCACCGCGCCGAGGATCGGGCCCCAGAGCGTGCCCATGCCGCCGACCACCACCAGCACCACCACCTGGAACCCGGCGGCCAGCACCGCGAAGCTCTCCGGTGCCACGAAGTTGGAGAAGGTGGCGAAGAGCGCGCCCGCCGCCCCTGCGAAGAAGGCGCCGAAGACGAAGGCGCTGAGCCGCGCCACCGCGATGCGGATACCGAGCGCCTGGGCCAGCACATGGTCCTCGCGCACCGCCTGGCAGGCGACGCCGAGCGGCGAGCGCACGAAGGCCGTCGCCGCGAGATAGGTGATCCAGACGCCGATCAGCGCCACCACCAGCTTCTGCTGGCTCGGCGAGCCGAACAGCGCGATCTCCGGCATCGAGGGGATACCGACGAAGCCGCCGATGCCGCCGGTGATGCCGCTGGCCACCAGGAAGAGCTGGTGCCCGACGAGGCCGATGCCGAGCGTCAGCACCGCGAAGTAGAGGTCCCGCGTGCGGAAGGCGAGCACCGCGACCAGCGCACCGATCACCGCGGTGAGCAGCGCGCTGGCGGGCAGGGCGAGCCAGAAGCTCACCTCCGCCCGGGCCGTCAGATAGGCGCAGCAATAGGCGCCGACACCGAACAGCGCGCCATGGGCGAGGGAGAGATAGCCCGTGAAGCCGAGCAGCACGTCGAAGCTGACCGCGAGGATCGCGAACAGCGCCGCCAGCATCGCGACATAAAGGACGTACTCGTTCAGCAGGGGCACCGCGGCGAGCGCTGCCGCGAGCACCACGAGCGAGACGAGGAGGGGGCGGGTCAGGCCGTGCATGGCGCCGTCACCTTTCGATCTGGGCACGGCCGAACAGGCCCTGCGGTCGGACGAGGAGCATGGCGACGAGGATCACGAAGGCCCCGATATCCTGGAGCTCGCTCGAGATGTATCCGGCGATCAGCACCTCGGCGACGCCGAGCAGCAGCCCGCCGAGGATCGCGCCGGGAATGCTGCCGATGCCGCCGAGCACCAGCACCACCAGCGCCTTCAGCACCGGGATCACGCCCATGGTGGGATAGATCGGGAAGGCGGCGCCGAGCAGCGCCCCGGCGAGCGCCCCGAAGGCCGCGCCGATGGCGAAGGTGGCGGCGCGCACCTTCCACATCTCGATCCCCATCAGCAGCGCCGCGTCGCGGTTCTGGCTGACCGCCCGGATCGAGAGCCCGAGCCGGGTGCGGTTGAGGATCGCCCAGAGCCCGACCGCCCCCAGCACCATCACCGCGATGATCAGCAGCTTGTGATAGGTCAGGCTGGCGAAGGGGGTGCGCAGGATGCCCGGCACCGGGTTGGGGATCGTGCGCGGCTCGGTCCCCCAGGTGATCGTGGCGATCTGCTGCAGCACGATCGACATCGCCAGCGCCGAGATCATGAGGGAGAGCCCCGATGCCTGCTCCAGCGGCTTGAAGGTGATCCGGTCGACGAGCACGCCGAGCCCCATCACCAGCACCGTGGCCAGAACCGCGGCGAGCCAGAAGTCGAGCCCGGCCGTGACCCCGGCATAGGTCAGGAAACCGCCGAGCATGTAGAGTTCGCCATGGGCGAAGTTCGGGATCAGCAGCACGCCGAAGATCAGGGTCAGACCCATGGCCACGAGCGCGTAGGTGCTTCCGAGCGCGAGCCCGTTGGCGAGCTGCTGAGGCAACAACTCCAGCATCGGTTCTCTCCGGGTTGGGAAACGGGATCAGTCGGCGGCGAGATCGGTGAGCGGCACCCAGCCCTCGCCCTGCCAGACCGACACGGCGCCGGGCAGCGAGACCTGCCCGGTCTCGTCGAAGAGCCGGCCGTCTTCCTGTGCGCCATAGGTGTTGATCAGCGCCGGCACCTCCGCGGCGGTCAGCGTGGCCATCGCGCCGGCGATGTCGGCGGGCTCGATGCTGCCGGCCTTCTCGATTGCGGCGGCGACGATGTGCAGCGCGTCGAAGCTGAGCGCGGCGAGCTCGCCGGGCACGCTGCCATAGGTCGCCTCATAGGCCTCGGCCATGGCGATGGCCCGCGGATTGCCGAGGTTGAGATAGTCCTCGGTGGTCGGCGGAATCGCGTTGAGCACGCCCTCCATGGTCGCCGCGTCGATGTTCTTCATCACCGTCGACGGCGGCGAGACCATCTCCCAGACGATCTGGCCCTCATAGCCGAGATCGCGCACCTGGCGGGTGATCAGCGCGCCCTCGGAGGGGTAGCCGCGCACGATCAGCGCATCCGGGTCGGCGCCGGCAATGGTGGTGAGCTGGCCGGAGAAATCGGTATCGCCGAGCTTGTAGTACTCCTCGGCCACCACCGCGTTGCCCTGCTCGGAGAAGACGGCGGTCAGATCGTCCTGCGATTCCATGAAGCCGGCATGGAAGCGATCGGTCATGATCGCCACGGAGTCATAGCCGCGCGCCTTGGCGAGGCGTTCGAGCGCGAGGTTGTAGTCGCCCACCGTGGCCTGGTTGCGGAACATCCGGCGGCCGTCGGTCAGGCCCTCGGCGATCGAGCCGTCGACGATCTGCACCACGTCGGCGCTGGCGATGATCGGCGTCAGCGCCGGGGCGACGCCGCTGGAGAGCGGCCCGATGATGATCTGCACGCCGTCGGCCATCAGCTTGCGCAGCGCCGCGACGCCGCCGGTGGGGCTCGCCTGGGTGTCGCCGGAGACGATCTCGATCATCCGCGTCTCGCCGCCGATGTCGAGCCCGCCGGCGGCGTTGATCTGCTCGGCCGCCAGCCGGATCGCCTGGCTCTCCGGCAGGCCGTAATACGAGGCCGGCCCGGTGATCGGGTGCAGCTCGCCGATGCGGACCGTCTCCGCAGCCCCGGCCTGGCCGGCGATCGCCGCGGCAACCGCCGCAGCAAGCAAGTGTTTCCTGGTCATATTGTCCTCCTTGTCTGGCGAACCCTTCGGGTTTTCGCCTTGTTATTCGAAGAGCACCTTGATCTCGTGCTTCTTGATCTTGCCGGCGGGGGTCTTCGGGAGATCCTCCACGAAGACGAAGCGCCGGGGGGTCTTGAAACCGGCGATGCGGCCCCGCACGAAGGCGGCCAGCGCCTCGGCGTCCGGCGCCGCGCCGCTGCGCAGCACCACGGCTGCGGCGACCTGCTCGCCATAGTCGTCGTCGGGCAGGCCGATCACCGCGCATTCGCGCACGTCGTCATGCTCGACGAGGGTGTTCTCCACCTCCTTGGCGAAGACGTTCTCGCCGCCGGAGCGGATCATGTCCTTCTTGCGGTCGACGAGATGCAGGAAGCCCTCGGCGTCGATGCGGCCGAGATCGCCGGTCTTGAGCCAGCCATCCACCAGCGCCTCGGCGGTCGCCTCCGGCCGGTTGAGATAGCCGGTCATCACGGCCGGGGAGCGGATGCAGATCTCGCCGGTCTCGCCGCGGGGCACCGGGCGCATCGCGTCGTCGAGCAGCATCACCTGCACGCCCGGCACCGGCACGCCGATCGACTGCGGCCGCGCCAGCGCATCCTCCGGGCGCAGGATCGTGATGTAGGGCCCGCCCTCGGTCAGCCCGTAGGCATTGGCGATGCCGAGCTCGCGCGCGCCGCGTTCGCGAAACGCCGCATGAACCTTCAGGATCAGGTTGCTCGGGTCGTAGTTGGCATAGGCGATGAGCCGCATCGACGACATGTCGGCCTCGGCCCAGGCCGCGTTCTCGATCATCTGGCGCAGCACCCGCGGCACGCCGAACATGCCGTTGAGCCGGTGCTCCCGGATCGCATGGATCGCCTCCACCGGCTCGAAGCGGTCGGCGATATAGGCCGCGCCCTGCTGCATGAAATAGAGCTTGAGATAGTCCCAGGCGCCGGTGTGGAAGAGCGGCATGTAGCAGTAGAACCGCTCGAAGCGCCGGATGCCGAAGGCCGGCAGCGCGTTCAGCGCGTCGAGCACGCTGCGCTTGTGCGAGAGCACCGCCCCCTTGGGCCGCCCGGTGGTCCCGCTGGTGTGCAGGATCAGATGCGGGTCCTCCCAGCTTTCGGGCGCCGGCATCCGCGCCGGCGCCCGGTCGACGAGCAGCGCCTCCCAGGGCGTGAGCCCGCTCTCCGGCGCATCGTGGACGACGAGGCGCGGCGGCACCGCCAGCCCGTCGCAGGCGGCCTGCGAGAGCGCGAGGAACTCGGCGCTGGTGACCAGCAGAAAGGGCTGGCTGACGCCGAGGATGTAGTGCACCTCGGCCGCCCGCAGCCACATGTTGATGGGGGCCAGCACCGCGCCGAGCGAGGCCAGCGCATAGTGCAGCAGCACGGTCTCGCCGCGGTTGCGGTCGAGCACCGCGACGCGAGTGCCGCGGCACACCCCCATGGCAACCAGCCCGTTCCTCAGCCGCTCGACCTCGGCGCCGAACTCGGCCCAGGTCAGGCTGCGGCGGCGGTCGATCAGCGCGAGCCGGTCCGGCTCCCAGCAGAGATTGCTCCGCAGGATGTCGCCGAGGAGGAACTCGCTGCCCGCGGAGCCCTCACGCAGCACTGAAGCCCCCATCGATCGTCATCACCGTGCCGGTCATGAAGCTGGACCAGCTGGAGCAGAGGAAGACCGCGGCCTGCGCGATGTCGCGCGGGTGCCCGAGCCGGCCGAGCGGCAGGTTGGTGGGCTTGGAATAGGTGAGCACCTTCTCGGTCATCGGCGTCTCGATCACGCCGGGGCAGATGCAGTTGACGCGGATCTTGTCCGGCGCCAGCTCCACCGCCAGCGAGCGGCTGAGCGAGACCACGCCGCCCTTGCTGGCGCTGTAGGCATTGAGCTTGTCCCAGCCGGTGGTGGCCACCACCGAGCCCAGCGTCACCACGCTGCCGCCCTTGCCCCCCTGCATCAGCCGGGCGGCCTCGCGGCAGACATGGAAGGTGCCGGTCAGGTTCACCTCGACCGTCCTGGCCCAGACCGCGCCGTCGAGCTCGGCGATGCGCCCATCCTCGCGCGGGAACCAGATGCCGGCAGCATGCACCACCGCGTCGATGCCGCCGAGCGTCTCCTGCAGCGCGTCGAAGGCCGCCCGCGTGCCCGCGGCATCGGCGATGTCGCAGCCATGCACCACCGGATCGCCCGGCAGCCCGGCAGCGATCGCCTCGGCCGCCTCCGGCTTGAGATCCAGCAGCGCCACCCGCGCGCCGGCCTCGGCGGCGACGATCGCCGTCTCCGCGCCGATGCCGCTGGCGGCGCCAGTGACGACCACGTTCAGTCCCTTGAGCAACTCCATCGGAGCCTGTCCCTCCCGTCCTGTCTTGCGCCCCGGCCACGCGTGCCGGGATCGTTTCCTCGCCCGCCGCTAGGCGTCGCCCCGCCGGATCACCCCGCCGAGCACGAGATCGGCGATGTGTTCGGCCACCACTTCCGGCGGCCGGTCGGTGTAGAGCGCCCAGCGATGCACCGTGGAGAGCAGCCCGAGCACCGCGTAGGTCACGACCTTCGGCGGCGCCTCGGCAAAGGCGCCCTCGGCCTGTCCGCGCTCCATCAGGCTCTGCACCGTCGCCTCGAACTCGCGCTCGAGCCGGGCCAGCGCGTCGCGCGCCTCGCCCTCGAGCTCGTGGCGCTCGTTCCAGAAGATCTGCAGGAAGCGGCGGTTGTTGATGTTGTAGATCGACTGCGAGACCACCAGCCGGCGCAGGTTGCTCTCGGCGCTGTCCTGCGCGGCGGCGATCTCGCGAACATCCTCGAAGAACTTCGCGGTGATGTCCTCGTAGAGCTTGGCCAGAAGCTGCGACTTGCACTCGAAATGGTAGTAGAGCGCCGGCTTGGTGACGCCGCAGGCGGCGGCGATGTCGCGCATCGAGGTGCCGCGGAATCCCTTCGTCTCGAAGAGGCGCATCGCCTCCTCATAGATCGTCTGGCGCGTGCGCTGGCCGCGCGGGGAGCCGTCCTCGGATTGCTGGCCGTCTTGCGGGTCGTCCTGCATGGGTCTCTGCTTGCCGATTCATTTACTTACCGGTCGGTAAAATACCGGGAGCGGTGAAAGCGTCAAGCGGAAAACCGCGGCGCCCGCAACGCCGGGCGCAGCGGCTGGTTTCGCTTGGCACGGGGCAGGAGGGAACGGCTCGGCGGCGCCGGGCAACGCCGCCCGGCGGGTTCGGAACGATCGCGGCTGTTGGCAGCCGCGCCCGGCGTGAACCAGTGGATCAGGCTGGCGGAGACCGCCGCCACCAGGCGGAGCCGGGTCCCGCGAAACCTGCACCCGACGTCGCGCTTCCCGGCGAAGCTGAAGCCGCCAGGAAACCGGGTGTGCCCCGCTCTTCAGGCCCCCATTCGGGATTCTCGAGGAACGCGAAGCTGCGGGGGTACTTCAACCGCGTCGCGTTGCCGAACTAGGCCGCGGTGAAGGTGCCGCTGGCAATCCGGCGACAGACGGCGGTTCCGGAGCCTTGGAAAATCACGCCCGAGTAGACAGGGCACCGATCAGACCTGTCGGCCCGTGATGAGACCCCTGGCCCTGCCGATGGGGGTGGCAGTCTCTCGGTAAAGGCCCGGCCCCTTCCGGCCGGCAGATGCCGTGCTGCGGGGATGGGCGGTCGGCCGAGTGTCCGACCGACGAGGGGCGATGCGCCTGGACATCGGGGAAGCCCGTCGCCAGGCCGAAGCGCCCGCTTCCCGGTCCCGCAACGGCAAGGCTTGCCGCATATCCCGGAATGGAGGCCGCGGGCCGGTCTGCCCTGCCGGCGGCGTCAGGTCGTCCCGACCACGAAGTCGGGGACGATCCCCGTCGCCTGCACGATCTGCTCGTGGGGTCGGGCCGCCAGGAAACCGTGGTCGGTGACCAGGGCGGATGCGATGCCTGCCACCCGCGCGCCGAGGATGTCGGTGTGCAGGCTGTCGCCCACCATCAGCACGCGGCCGCGGGGCCAGTGCCCGCCGATCCGGGCGCGGGCGGCCTCGAATATCGGGCCGAAGGGCTTGCCGCAGAACACCGGCGCGATGCCCGTGCTGTCGGACAGCCGATGCGCGAACCAGCCGGGTTCGGCGGTCAGCCCCGCCCGTCGCGGCGCGACGATATCGGGATTGCCGACGATGACGGGGCGGGGGCTCGCTCGCAGCGCCGCTTCGAGAAGCCCCTGACGATGCTCGGTCCAGGACCCGCTGCCGAGCAGGAGGAAGCCGCCGGCGGCCCGGTAGGGCTCGGGGTCGTCGGCAAGCAGCGCGGCCTCGTGGCCCGGCGGTAGATCGTCGAGCGCGGCGGCCTCCGGCAGCATCACCCCCCAGCGCTGCCCGAGCATCGCCGCAACCGCATCCAGCGCGACGGACCGGCTCGAGACGATCTCATCCGGCCCGAAGGAAAAGCCGAGACGCGCGTACTTCTCGGCCAGCCCCGGCGGCGGCTCGCTTGCGGCGTTGGTGAGCACCAGAACGGTCCTGCCCATCGCGCGCAGCGCCGCGACACGCTCGATCGCACCGGGGATCGCGGCGTCGCCGACGTTGAGCACGCCGAAGCCGTCCAGCAGGAAGACATCGAAGGCATCCGCGAGATCGCCGAGGTTTCCGGCCATGCGCGACGGCGCCGAGACCGGCGGCATCTGCGGGAGGCGGCGGCGCACGCCCTCATAGGCGGCGAGCGCCTCCTCGAAACCCAGCGTCCTCAAATGATCGCGCCCCGGATCTTGGCCGAAACCCATTCGCTGATCACCACCGCGACCAGGATGACGAGCAGGATCAGGCTCACCTGCGGCCAGGCCAGCGTGTTGAGCGAGGAGGAAAGCTGCAGCCCGATGCCGCCGGCGCCGACCAGGCCGAGGACGGTCGACTCGCGGATGTTGATGTCCCAGCGGAAGACCGCGATCCCGGCAAAGGCGGGCATGATCTGCGGCACGATCCCGTAGGCCATCACCTGCCATCGCGAGGCGCCGGTGGCGGTGATCGCCTCGACCTGGCGCTGGTCGATCTCCTCGATCGCCTCGTAGAGCAGCTTGGCGCAGAACCCGATCGAACGGATCGCGATGGCCATGATCCCGGCAAAGACGCCCGGCCCGATGATCGCGATCAGGAGCAGTGCCCAGATCAGCGAGTTGATCGAGCGCGTCGACACGATGACGAGCAGCGCCACCGGCCGCACGAACAGCGCCGACGGCGTGGTGTTGCGCGCCGCCAGGAACGCCACCGGCACGGCGAGGAAGAGCGCGAGCAGCGTGCCGAGCGTGGCGATGTTGATCGTGTCCCAGATCGGGCGGCCAAGCTGGGCGATATACTCCCACCGGGGCGGGGTCGCGCGGGTCCAGATATCGCCGGCGATGCGGGGGGCGTCCCAGACGAAGAACCAGGTGGTGGCATCCGAGATCTGCTGCCAGCAGACCACGAAGACCGCCGTGCCGAGCAGCCATCCGGCCCAGTGCAGGAGCGACTGCGCCTGCGTGCGCTGCCGCCAGACGGGGCCATCCGGGGTGTTGTTCACAGGCATCTATTGCACCCTCGCGCGGACGATGCCGGAGAGGTACTCCAGCGCCATGACTATCACGATGATGAGGATCAGGATCGCCGCGGCGGTGTCGTATTCGTAGCGGTCGAAGGCGGTGTTGAGCGTCGCGCCGATGCCGCCCGCGCCGACGAGGCCGAGGATCGCGCTCTCGCGGAAATTGATGTCGATGCGGTACATGGAGAGGCCGATCAGGCGCGGCATCACCTGCGGCTGGACGCCGTAGTTGATCCATTGCCACCAGCCTGCGCCGGTGGCCCTGACCGCCTCGGCCTGGCTCCGGTCCATGCTCTCGATATCCTCCGCGAGGAGCTTCGAGAGGAAGCCGATGGTGGCGAAGGACAGCGTGAGAAACCCTGCGAGCGGGCCGAACCCGAAGATCGCCACCAGGAGGATCGCGACGATGATCTCCTGGAGCGCGCGGCTGAGCGCGATGATGCCGCGGCAGATCAGGTAGACCGGAACCGGCGCGAGGTTCGATGCCGCGCCGAGGCCGATCGGGATCGAGATCGCGATGCCGACGACCGAGGCCGCGACCGTCATCACGATGCTCTCGAGCATGCCGGCCCAGATGTCGCTCCAGCGCGACATGAAGTCGGGGTTCGTGAAGGCGAGCACGAACTGCGCACCCCGGTCGAGCCCGATCCAGACCCTTGCCCAGTCCACCTCGATGCTGGCGATGGCGGCGACGAGATAGACCGCGCCGCCGATGCCGAGCAGCCAGCGCAGCCAGACGCGGCGGATCAGCGGCGGCCGTCGCCAGGGCCGGCCGATCAGCGTCTCGAGCTCGGTGCTCATTCGGCGCCCTCGCTCTCGTCCTCGGCCTGCTGGCTCGTCGCCTCCCAGTCCTCCTCGCCGTAGATCGAGGTCAGTACCTCGGGGCTCAGCCGGTCGGGCGCGCCGTCGAACGCGATGGAGCCGGCGCGCAGCCCGACGACGCGCTGCACGAACCGCTGGGCGAGGGCGACGTCGTGGATGTTGATGATCGCCGCGAGCCCGCGCTCGGCGCAGAGCTCGCAGATCAGCCGCATGATCTGGCGGCTGGTCTTGGGGTCGAGCGAGGCGGTCGGTTCGTCGACGAGCAGGAGCTTCGGGTTCTGGATCAGCGCCCGGCAGATCCCGACCCGCTGGCGCTGGCCGCCCGAAAGCTCGTCCGCCCGCTTGTCGGCCATCGCCAGCAGGCCGACCCGGTCGAGCAGGCGGAATGCCTCGTCCACATCCGCCTGCGGATAGCGGCGGAGATAGCTCCGCCAGAAGCCGACATAGCCGAGCCGGCCCGAGAGCACGTTCTCCATCACGGTCAGGCGTTCGACGAGGGCGTATTCCTGGAAGATCATCCCCATCTGCCGGCGCGCATTCCGCAGCCCGGTGGCCGAGAGCCGGGTGAGCTCCAGATCGTCGAGCCAGACGCGGCCCGCCGTCGGCTCCACCAGCCGGTTGATGCAGCGGATCAGCGTCGACTTGCCCGCGCCCGACGGCCCGATCAGCGCCAGCACCTGCCCGTCCGGCACGGTGAGATCGATGCCGGTCAGCGCCTTGTCGCCGGTCCGGTAGGTCTTTTCCAGTTGTTCGAGCTTGAGCATCCAGGCCCCCCGCAGCCGCGAGGCGGACCCGCGAAGGTCCGCCCCGTTGTCTCGTTCAGGTCAGATCGGATCCGGGCCGATCACTCGCAGGCGTAGCTCACGTCATTGGCTGCGTCGATCTTGCGGATGACCTCCCAGTACTCCTTGTAGGTGATCTCCAGGAACTGCGCCTCGCCGTTCTTCTCGAACTCTTCCTTGAGGCTGGAGCCCTCCCACTCGAAGCTGAAGAAGGCGTTGCGGATCTTCTCCTGCAGTTCCGGCGTGAGATTGTAGACCACGCCATAGCCCGTGGTCGGGAAGGTCTGCGACTTGTAGATCGAGACGAGCTGATCCCGGCTGACGACCTCGCGCTCGATCATGCGGGCGAGCACCGAGTTGGCGATCGAGGCGGCCGGGTAGTCCTTGTTGGCCACGCCCAGGATCGAGTTGTCGTGCTTGCCCGAGAACACCGGCTCGAAGTCGCGCTCGGGGATCATGTCATAGTCGGCCTTGAGGATCGCCGAGGGCGCCTTGAAGCCCGAGTTCGAGGTGGGCGACGTGAAGGCGAGCTGCTTGCCCCGGATATCCTCCACCGTCTCGATGCCCGAACCCGGATAGGTCAGGATCTCCATCTCGTAGCCGAAGCTGCCGTCCTCGGAGGCCATGATCGTGAAGGGCCGGAAGCCAGCGCAGTTGACCGCGAGCGGGTTCGAGCCGGTGTTGAAGCCGGCAATGTGCAGCCGGCCCGAGCGCATCGCCTCGATCTGCGCCGCATTCGACTGGACCGGGAAGAACACGACCTTCTTGCCCGTCTGCGCCTCGAGATGGGTCAGGAAGTCGGCCCAGGCGGTCTTGTAGACCGCGGGGTCCTCGACGGGCGTGTAGGCGAAGATCAGCGTGTCCGGGTCGATCTGCTCCGCCGGGTCCTCCGGGATGTCGGCCAGAAGGTCGCCGTCGGTGTCGCAGTAGCGGGCGTCGAGATCGCCGCGCTCGCAATCCTGGGCTGCCACCGGGGCAGCGAGGAATGCGAGGCAGGCTGCGAGCGCAGCCGAGCCCATGAGGGTCTTGATATCGGTCATTTCGGTGTTCCTCCCCTGTCGGATTTCGGCGGTCTCCGCCCACGGTCCAAGCCTATCAGCTGCTTGTGACGTTTCTTGTTTCCTTGTCCCCGTCGGCGAGCAATATTTCAACCCGCGCCGCGGCGATCGCCCCGGCAAGTGTGCCATCGGGCGCGCGATCGACGACGATCGACGAGAGCTCTTCGAGCGGGCCGACCCTCGAAAACCCGGACCGGCCGAACTTTTCGCTGTCGATCAGCAGGGTCCGGTTCGTGCTGCGCCCGATCATCGCGCGCTTCACGGCGGCAAAGCCGCGGACGCTCTCCGCCGGGCCGTCCTGCATCAGGGCCGAGGCGCCGATCACCGAGCGGCCCACCCTGTGCCGGTTGAGGAAATCCACCGTCTCGGTGCCGATCACGGCCGCCTCGCTCGGCAGATAGTCGCCCGGGCAGAGAATCACCTCCGCGAGCTTGCTCTCGCCGAGCGTCGTCGCGATCGGCAGGCTGTTGGTGATCACCGTGCACGGCGTGCCCGCGAAGGCGAGGAAGCGCGCGAACTGAAGCGTCGTGGAGCCGCTGTCGACCATCAGCGTCGCGCCGGGCTCGATCAGCCCCGCGGCGAACCTGCCGATGCGCTCGCGCTCCTCGAGACGCGCCCGGCTGCGCTCCTCGAAGCTCGGAAAATGGCCGTGGCCGGGGGCCGTGGCGCCGCCGTGCGCGCGGCTGATGAGCCCGTCGGCGCTGAGCCCGTCGAGATCGCGCCGCACCGTCTCGGTCGAGACGCTGAAGCGCTCGGCGAGCTCCGAGATCCGCACATGCGGCCTGAACTTCAGCTCGAGCAGGATCTGTGCCCGGCGATCGGCCTTGCGCAGGCGCTCGCGCGGCTTTTCCTCGGCCGTTGCTGTCAACGTCACGCCTTCGCTCCGCTCGTGGGCTTATGTGGTCACAAGGTCAGAATTACACAGAAAGTGTTGGAAGTTCCAAAGGAATCTGGGCATTTCATGTTGATTTTTGTGGCCTCCGGTGGTTCGCTTGCGCATGGCTTGATTTGAAGCGCGGAACCGACCACGCGGGCCTTGCCCCCTGCGCCTGGTATTTCACGGACAGCCAGTCGTCCGACCAGAAGCCGGCTCCGCAGATCGCGATGCAGTAACCGAGGAGACCCCGACCAGTGCCCTTGGCGGCGACGATCCGATGAGCGCCCTTCTGCTCAACCTCGCCGGCGCGGTTGCGCTGCTGCTCTGGTCGGTGCGGATGATCCGGACCGGCGTCGAGCGCGCCTATTCGGGCGAGATCCGCGCCGGGCTGCGGCGGCTTTCCGCCACCCATGCCAGCGCCGCCGCGGGCGGCACGGTCTCGGCCTTCGCGCTGCAGAGCGCCACCGCCGTCGCCATTCTCGCGGCGGGCTTCGTCACCTCCGGCAGCCTCGTGCCCGCGTCCGGGCTGGCGGTGCTGCTCGGGGCCGATATCGGCTCGGCGCTGGTCGCCCGCGTGCTGGTGCATCCGATCGACGCCGCGATCCCGGTCCTGCTGCTCGTCGGGGTGGGGCTCTTCCTCAAGGGGTGGACCCGGCGGTTGCGGCAGACCGGGCGCATCGTCATCGGCCTCGCGCTGGTGCTGACATCGCTCTCCATGATCCGCGCCTCGACCGCGATGCTGGGCGAGAGCGAGACCCTCTCGCTGATTGCCGGGCTGCTCGCCGACGACGCGATCAGCGCCTTCCTGCTCGGCGCGCTGGTCGCCTGGGCGATGCATTCGAGCCTCGCGGCGGTGCTGATGACGGCGGCCTTCGCCTCCGACGGGCTGCTGAGCATGGATGCCGCGCTGCCGATCATCCTCGGCGCCAATCTCGGCGGCGCCGTGATCCCGGTGGTCCTGCTGTTCGGCGCGTCGCCCGCGGCGCGTCGCATCGCCCTCGGCAACTGCCTGCTGCGCGGCGGCGGCGCGGTCGTCGCGCTCTGGGTGCTGGGCGGCATCGCGCCGGCGCAGCTCGGCCTGCTCGGCAGCCAGCCGGCGGTCCAGACGGTCAATCTCCACCTCGCCTTCAATCTGATGGCCGCGGTGCTGGCGCTGCCGCTGGTCCGGCCGGTTCTCGGGCTCATCGAGGCGGTGGAGCCGCGCCCCGCGACCGAGGATGCCGGAACGCGGATCAGCGCGCTCGATCCCGCCGCGGTCGCCGACCCGGATCGCGCGCTCGCCTGCGCCTCGCGCGAGGTGCTGCGGATCGGCGAGAGCGTGCACGCCATGCTGCTGCCCTCGGTCAGCCTGATGCGGCACTGGGACGACGACATCGCCCGCTCGATCGCGCGGCTCGAGGGCGATGTCGACCGCATGCATTTCGAGATCAAGCTCTATGTCGCCCGGCTGCAGGAGGGACCGCTGACCGAGGAGCAGGCGCGGCGCGCGCTCAGCATCGCCAGCATCGCCACCGGCCTCGAGGAGGCGGGCGACACCATCTCCGCCAAGATCGCGGGCATGGCGCGGCGCATGGCGACCGAGGGGCTCGGCTTCTCGACCGAGGGCGCGCGCGACATCGAGGACTTCCACGACCGCGTCTGCGCGAACGCGCAGCTGGCGCTGAACGTGCTGGTGACCGCCGATCCCGGCGCTGCCCGGCAGGTCGTCGAGGAGAAGGAGCGCGTCCGGCGCATGGAGCAGTCGCTGCAGAAGAGCCATCTCGACCGTCTGAGGCACGGCAACCCGGCCAGCATCGAGACCAGCAATCTCCACCAGGAGACGCTGCGCGCGCTCAAGCAGGTCAACACCGCCTTCTCGATGGCCGCCTATCCGATCGCCGAAGAGGCCGGCGACCTGCTGTCGAGCCGGCTCGCCGAGCCGGCAGCGATCATCGCCCTTCGCCAGGGCGACGAATGACCGAACCCGCCGAGCAGATCGCGGCGCTGCCGATTTCCTGGACCCGCTCCGGCAAGCTGCGGGTGCTGATGGTGACATCGCGCGACACCGGTCGCTGGGTGATGCCCAAGGGATGGACCATGGCGCGCCACAAGCCCTGGCAGGCGGCCGCGATCGAGGCGCTCGAGGAGGCCGGCGCCGAGGGCACCGTGCTGAAGACCCCGATCGGCGAATACTCCTACGACAAGGTCCTGGAGGACGGATCCGCGATCCCCTGCCGGGTGCGGGTCTATCCGATGGTCGTCGAGCGGCTGAAACGGCGCTGGAAGGAGAGCGGCGAGAGAACCCGGCGCTGGTTCGCCCCGAAGGCGGCCGCGCGCTCGGTCGACGAGTCCGATCTCGCGGCGCTTCTGAGGGGCCTCAAGGAAGAGGCCCAGCTCGCCCAGATACGGCAGAAGACCCGGCTGCCGAAATAGCGCCCCAAGGCGAAGGCCCGCGGCCGGCTCCGCGCAAGGAACCCGGACGTGCACCCGTCCCGCCGGGCTCCCGGCCGAGGCCGTCATGCGCCCCCGCCAGCGATCCTCCGGAACACCATGATGGGGATCGGCACCCCCGGAACATCCGATACGAACGTTCCGGCGGAGGCTTCCAGGCGCCATTCGGCGCGCGACCTTGGGGCCGTAATTGTATCGACCCACTGAAGATCTGCTCGTGCTACGGGAGGAGAGGCAGCGGTGGGCATCACGATGGGAGAGGGCATCGAGCGCTGGATCGCGAAGCGCAGGAGCGCGATCGTGGTCGAGATCATCCAGGGCAGGACGACCGTCGCGGAGGCCGGCCGGGCGTTCGATCTGACGCCCTCCGAGATCGGGGGCCGGGTCGAGGACGCCAGGAAGGGTATGGAGACTGCTCCCAGGACCAGCTCGCCCGATGTCCGCCAGCAATGCGAGAAGCAGCGTCGTGAGCTCCAGGAGGCCTGTGGCGAGGCGATGCTGGAGCTGCGCGCGCGAAAAATTGGCAGGCCCTCGTGGAGCGGGAGGACGACAATTGATCCGGACGCTCCACGAGGGCCTTCTCGCCGACGGCGTCGCGCTGCCCCCGACCATCCTCCTTCGTCCATTCAAAGGTAGAAAATCCCAGCTCGCAATGGCCCGGATATCGGGGGGAAGCTCACCTCGAAGAAGAAGGGCATGTGGATGGCGGCTACGTGCCGCTCGGCTACGGCGTAGTCGACCGCAAGCTGATCGTGAACGAGGCCGAGGCGGCGCAGGTCCGGACCATGTTCGTGCTCTTCGCGCGGTCCGATTCCACCGCCGCGGTGATCCGGGAGCTGAACGCCCGCGAGATCCGGTCCAGGCGGGGCCGGCCCATCGACCGCGGGGCGCTCTGCAAGCTGCTGCACAACCGCATCTACCGCGGCGAGATCACCCACAAGGGCGAGACCTATCCCGGAATGCACGAGCCCATCGTCGATGCCGACCTGTGCGATGCCGCCCATGCCGTGTTGGCCGGCAATCGGAACCAGCGTACCGGGCGCACCCGGAGCACTGAGCCGGCGCTGCTACGTGGACTGATCTTCACCCAGTCCGGCCCCCGCACCACACGAAAAAGGGCAACAGGCGGTACTGGTATTGCGTCTCAATGGACGTGATCCAGAAACGGCCGACGGCCGAACTGCGCGGGCCCCAGCGGCTCCCCGCGGCCATGGTCGAGGAAGCGGTCATCGGCGAGATCCGGCGGCTTCTGCGCACGCCAGAGATCATTGCCCGGACAGCACGCGCGTAAAGAGGGAGCGACCCGACCTCGACGAGGGCACCGTGACCGCGGCGCTCTCGCAGTTCGACGATCTCTGGAAGGCGCTGATCCCGGCCGAGCAGGCCCGCGTCGTCCAACTGCTCATGGCGCGCGTGACGTTGGGCGAGGACGGGCTCGGTATCGATCTTCGCCATGACGGCCCCGGCGCGCTGGCCAGCCTGATGACGCCCGCGCAGGAGGACGCTGCCTGATGCCCGGGAACGACACGATCCGCGTCCACATCCCGCTCACGGTCCGCAAACGGGGCGGTCGGCCCTGCATACTTCCGCCGAAGGACATCGAGACGTCGGGCCCGCCGCCGGGACAGGATCCCCGCGTGCTGCGCGCCATCGGCCGGGCATGGGCGTGGCGGCAGCGGATGGAGCGCGGCGAGGTCACCACCATCGCGGATCTCGCCGCCGAGGAGGGTCTCTCCGACCGCTATGTCAACCGCCTTCTGCGCCTTGCATGGCTGGCGCCGGACGTCCTCGAGCGGCTGGTCGTGCGCCGCGAGCCCTGTGCGATCAGCCTCAATGACCTGTGCTTTGTCGCCTCCCTGCCGTGGGACGAGCAGCCGGCGAAGGTTTTCGACTGACGGTCAGTGAAAGCTGGCCTGAAACGACGTCGGCGTCAGCGACACATGCGCCTCGAGGGGCGGGTAAAGCTCGAACGCCCTGGGCTCGCGTGAGAAGTTCCACATCCGGAACAGACACCACTCCGCCCGCCGCTCGTCGGCGACGGCCAGCTCGTTGCGCGTGATGTGGAAGGGCGTGCGCTCCCACCCATTCGTCGTCTTCACCTCGATCAAGCGCGGCCGGCCATCGGGCGCATAGCTGGCGATGTCATATCCCGCGCCATCGCCGTCCTCCTCCGAGACCCAGCGGACCTTGCGCGCCAAATCATCCCGACCCGCGGCCTTCAACGTGGCGTGTTCATGCGCCAGCACTCGTTCCTCACCGGCGCGACCGAGGGCGCGATTGCGCTCGTCCCGGCCAGCCACGTCGAACTTGCGGGCGATGTGCAGCATCTGGTCAAGTTCCTGCGGTGGAGGCTGGTTGGAGAGCGTGGGCGGAGGACCGATCCAGATCTGCGCCGCCTCGCGCATGCCGGACGCAGGGCGCGTTCCTGGCAACCGGCCCAGCCAATCCGGATGCAGGTCCAGCCACCGCGCCACCGCGTCGACCAACGTCATCTGGAAATTGAAGGCGGGCTTGTAGCCGGGAATCCAGTCCTCGCCGAGCCCCTTCAGCACCGCGCTGATGTTCTGGTGCTTGAATTCGACCGATCCCTCCGACCTGTCGTTCAGCAGCGGCAGGAGCGCCCGGCGATGCTCGGCCTTGCTGTAGCGGCGCCCCGCAATGTCATCGGCCAGCATCGCGAAGTAATCCGCGACGATCAGGTCATTTTCTTTATCGGTCCACGGGCCACTCGCCATGCCGCCAGGCTAGAGGCGCGATGTGCGTTTGTCATCAATGGCTTCGCTGAGCCCGTCGCCGATTGATCCGCCACCGCTACGCGCCGTTCGTCCAGCGCACCCATCGGCTACGTCTCCTGCATGTTCGGTCTATGTTTCGCTCGATAGCGACGGAAACAGGGCGCGCAGTTTTTTCGGAACGGCGGGTCAGGTAATTGGAAAGGCGCGGAAATTTTCGACCGAACCGGAATCGGTGCGGTTCGCCCGACCAGAGACGAGAGGCCATTCAGAGACGGAAATCGCTGCGCGCCCGCGTATCAGCGGTTCACACCCACCCGGCAAATCCCTTTGAAAATGGGAGGAATTCCGCCTCGGGCGGGCCGTTTGAACGGGTTCGAAAGGGTGATGGTGGCGGAGAGAGAGTCCGCCGACTAAGAATATCACCTAGCCTCACACGAGATCAGAAGTGGTAATTTTACGTTGTTATTCAGCCTTTCATGCGTCATGTCCTTGCATCTCGCGTCAAGGTATCTCATGCTTGCGTATGGGATTAAGTATGGGATTCTCACCATGCCCAAGCTCACGGTGAAGACGGTTGCGGGGGCGCTTGCCCCGGGCATGCACAATGATGGGAACGGTCTCTACCTGCATGTCTCGAAGACCGGGGCGAAGAGCTGGATCCTGCGCACCCGGGTGCACGGGAAGAAGCGGGACATCGGCCTCGGCGGCGCGTCGCTGGTGCCGCTTGCCGAGGCCCGCAGGCGTGCCACCGCGCTCCGGGCGATCGCGCGGGACGGCGGCGACCCGCTCGCCGAGAAGCGGCGCGCGCGGGGCATCCCCAGCTTCGAGGAG
>NZ_BSYI01000062.1 GCF_030270585.1 Paralimibaculum aggregatum | reverse complement strand
CGATCGCTCCTCGAACTCTTGCCATGGGACCACGCCCGTGCGCGGGGCCTTGGCGGCGTTTTCCGCGGCTCGCTTAGTGGGTTTGCGCGCCATGCGCAAGGGTAAAGCGGCGAACGGCGCCGCCGCCGGTGGCGGGGCGCCGTCGCGCTGCGGGCGCGGGGCCCGCGGCAGAGGGCCGGGATCAGAAGGTGACGACCTGCTCCGAGGCGCCGTCGCCGACGGTGACGGTGAGCGTCTTGCGCTGGCCCTCGAATCGGGCGGTCACCTCGTAGCGTCCCGGCGGCAGGTCGGCCAGCACCCAGGGGCCGGCGCAGTGCATCTCGAGCACGGTCTCGCCGTTCTGCTCGATGCGGGTCTCCACATCGCCGAGATAGCTGCCGTCGGGCTCGGCATAGACCAGCTTCAGGCTGTGGTCGAAGGCGACGGCCTCGATCTCGGCGCCGTCGCCGATGCCCGAGCAGATCGCGTTGGCCTGGGCGGCGCCGACGGGGCCGGCGAGGCCGATTCCCGCGGCGGCGATGGCGGCGCCGAGCAGCCCGCGATGCAGGCGCGGCGAATCATCCGGCGCGGTTTCGCGGGCGCGGATGCGGGGGATATGGCGTGTCATGGCTTTCCTCCTTTGTCTGGTGTCAGCCGTGACCGGAGACGTGGGGTTGCATGCCGCGCGCGTCAATATGACGCCGCGTCAGATTTCGCCCGAACCGCGGAAAAACGAAGCCTTCTCAGTTCCTGGCAGCCATCAGGGCGACGCGGAGCAGGATCCGCTCGACAAGCGCCGCCTCCGGGTGCTCGCCGGGGGAGCGCAGCCGGCGCTCGGCCTCGGCCAGGGTGCGCTGTGCGGTCTCGAGCCGCGGCGCGGGCCAGATCCGGAGCTGCGCCAGCAGCGCGTCGCGGCGCGGGCCGCGCACCGGCGGGCGCAGCGCCTCCACCGCCGCCATCGGGCCGCGCGGCGCCACCGCGAGGGTGTAGAGCCGGCGGAAATGGCGGGACACCGCGCCGAGCGCCGAGCCGGGCGCGGTGCCGCCGGCTGCGAGGCGGGCCAGCAGCGGGCCGATCCGCACCGCCTGCGCCTCGGCCACCGCGCCGACCAGCAGGTCCACCTCCGCCCCGGCGCCCTGCGGCGAGAGCGCGGCGACATCCTCGGCGGAGAGCTCCTCCGCCCCCTGCGCATAGAGCGCCAGTGCCTCGAGGAAGCGCTCGAAGCTGCCCGGGTCGAGCTCGGCGGCAAGCGTCTCGAGCCGGCCGCTGGCCTCCTGCGAGAGCCGGCGCGGGCCGCCCGCGGCCGCCAGCCGCCCGGTGATCTCTGCGGCATCCGGCGGGTCGGGATAGAGCCCGATGGCGAGCAGTGCGCCCTCCGCCTCGAAGAGCCGGCGCAGGCTGGAGCGCGGCCCGAGCCCGGTGGCGGTGACCACGAGAAAGGCGTCGTCCGGGGTGAGGGTCCCGAGCAGCGGCGCGAGGATCTGGGTCAGCGCGTCCTTCGCCCCCTCGATCGCCACCGCCTGGCGCCCGGCGAAGAAGCCGCGGGCCTTCAGCGCGGTGTCGAGGGCGGCGGGGTCGCGGCGCACCGCCTCCGGCTCGAGGCGCGTGAGGCGCATCGGGTCGCCTTCGGTGACGGCGGCGACGAGGTCGCGGCGGCGCAGGCCCAGCAGCGCGGCATCCGGGCCGTGCAGCAGCACTCCGGCGCGGGAGAGGTCGGGCTTGCGGCAGAAGGCGGCGCCGCGGCTGCCGGCGAGCTTGGCCACCCCCGCCGCCTCAGGAGGCGCCGGCGCCCGGCAGCCGGCCGGCCTCGGCGAAGATCTCGCGGCTGATGCGCTCGGCGAGATCCTCGGCGAGGCGGCGCTCCACCGTGCGTTCGGCGACGCGGGAGGCATAGAGCGAGCTGGTCGCGTTGTAGCCCGAGCGGACCACCATGCGGCGCGCGAGCAGCGGCTCGGTCTCGCCGGTCTTCAGCAGCCGCCAGTCGGCGGTGGCGGTGAGGGTGCGCCGGGTGACGCTGTTGTCCGGCTCGATGGCGAGGCCGGTGTCGCGGGTGGTCAGCGTCACCTGCAGGCGCAGATCGGGGCGCGCCGGGCTGCCGAGGCGTTCCTCGAGCCGGCGGCTGAGATGGTAGCCCATCCGGCCGTCGATCGGCGGCAGGGCGATGCGCCCGCGCAGGCCTGCGGCATCGGTGTCCTCGGCCAGCATCGGCCGGAAGCAGCCGGCGAGCCCGAGCGCCGGCAGCGCCGCCAGCAGCGCGCGGCGCGAGGGGCCCGCGGCGCCGTCCTCAGACCACGACATTGACGATCCGCCCCGGCACCACGATCACCTTCTTCGGCGCGCGCCCCTCGAGGAAGCGCACCACGTTGGGCTCGTCCAGCGCCATCTTCTCGATGGCGTCCTTCCCGGCGTCGCGGGCGACCTCGAGCTCGCCGCGCTTCTTGCCGTTGACCTGGATCGGCAGCAGGATCGTGTCGTCGCGTGCCAGCGCGGCATCGGCCTCGGGCCAGGCGGTGTCGACCAGCATGGTCTCGTGGCCGAGCCTGGCCCAGAGCTCCTCGGCGAAATGCGGCACCATCGGGTTCATCAGCCGGGCCATCGCCTCGAAGGCCTCGCGCCGGGCGAAGGCGAGGTCCGGCCCCTCTCCCGCGGTGCGCTGGATCGCGTTGGCGAATTCGTAGAGCCGCGCCACCGCCTTGTTGAAGGCGAAGCCCTCGATGTCGGCGGTGACCCCGTCGATCGCCTTGTGGGTGGCCTTGCGCAGGGCCAGCGCTGCCGGGCCGCAATCCGGCGCCGGGGTGCCGTGGGCGGCGAGCTCGGCCTCGCCGGCCAGCCGCCAGACCCGCTGCAGGAAGCGCCAGGCGCCCTCGACGCCGGCGGCGGTCCACTCCACGTCGCGCTCCGGCGGGCTGTCGGACATCACGAACCAGCGCGCGGTATCGGCGCCGAACTGCTCGATGATGTCTTCCGGCGCGATGACGTTCTTCTTCGATTTCGACATCTTGATCGGCGGGCCGATCTCCACCGGCGCGCCGGAGGCCAGCAGCGTGGCGCCGGCCTCGGTGCGGCTGACCTCCTCGGGCAGGTGCCAGACCTCGCGGCCCGCGGCGTCGCGGGTGGCATAGGTCTCGTGCGTCAGCATGCCCTGGGTGAAGAGCGCGTTGAACGGCTCCGCCGCGGTCTCGGGCAGGTGGCCGGTCCGGATCATCGCGCGGGCGAAGAAGCGGCTGTAGAGCAGGTGCAGGATGGCGTGCTCGACGCCGCCGATATACTGATCGACATTCATCCAGTAGGCCGCGGCCTCCGGGTCGGTCGGCGTGTCGGCGCGCGGCGCGGTGAAGCGCGCGAAATACCAGGAGCTGTCGACGAAGGTGTCCATGGTGTCGGTCTCGCGCCGGGCCGGCTCGCCGCATTTCGGGCAGGTGGTCCGGGCCCAGGTCGGGTGCCGCTCCAGCGGGTTGCCGGAGCCGGTGAGCTCGACATCCTCGGGCAGGCGCACGGGCAGGTTCGCCTTGCGCTCCGGCACCACGCCGCATTCCTCGCAATGCACCACCGGGATCGGGCAGCCCCAGTAGCGCTGCCGGCTGATCCCCCAGTCGCGCAGGCGGTATTTCGTGACGCCCCGGCCGTAGCCCTTCTCCTCGGCATGGGCGATGGCCCGGTCGATGGCCTCGTTGGCGTCCATCACCCCCTCGCCGGTATGGGTGTTGACGAAGCGCACGGCCTCGGTCTTGGGCGGCACGAAGGCGGTGTCGGTGACGCGGGTGTCGTCGTTCACGGCGGTGTAGCAGTCGATCACCGGCAGGCCGTACTTGCGGGCGAAATCGAGGTCGCGCTGGTCATGCGCCGGCACCGCGAAGATCGCGCCGGTGCCATAGTCCATCAGCACGAAGTTGGCGATCCAGACCGGCAGGTGCCAGTCCGGGTCGAGCGGGTGGACCACGGTGATGCCGGTGTCGAGGCCCTTCTTCTCGGCCTTCTCCAGCTCCTCCTCCGAGGTGCCCATGCGGCGGCACTCGGCGCAGAAGGCGGCGATCTCGGGATTGTCCTTCTCGAGCGCGCGGGCCAGCGGGTGATCCGGCGAGATCGCGGCGAAGGAGGCGCCCATCAGCGTGTCGGGCCGGGTGGTGTAGACCTCGAGCGCCTCGTGGCCGGCCGGAGCGCCGCGGGTCTCGAAGGTGAACTGGAGCCCCCGCGAGCGGCCGATCCAGTTGCGCTGCATGGTGCGCACCTTCTCCGGCCACTGCTCGAGGCCGTCGATGGCGTCGAGCAGCTCCTCGGCCATGTCCGAGATCCGGAAGAACCACTGCGTCAGCTCGCGCCGCTCGACCGGTGCGCCGGTGCGCCAGCCCTTGCCGTCGATCACCTGCTCGTTGGCCAGCACGGTCTGGTCCACCGGGTCCCAGTTCACCACCGATGCCTTGCGCGCCACCAGCCCGGCCGCGAGCATGTCGATGAACAGCGCCTGCTGCTGGCCGTAATACTCGGCGTCGCAGGTGGCGAGCTCGCGGGTCCAGTCGATCGAGAGGCCGAGCGGCTCCATCTGGGCGCGCATCACCGCCATGTTCTCGCGGGTCCAGGCATCGGGGTGCAGGCCGCGCTCGATCGCCGCGTTCTCCGCCGGCAGGCCGAAGGCGTCGAAGCCCATCGGGTGCAGCACGTTGAAGCCGCGCGCCCGCTTGTAGCGCGCCACCACGTCGCCCATCACGTAGTTGCGGGTGTGGCCGACATGGATCCGCCCGGAGGGATAGGGGAACATCTCCAGCACGTAGTATTTCGGCCGCGACGGGTCGGGCCGCGCCTCGAAGGCGCGCGCCTCGTTCCAGCGGGCCTGCCATTTCGGTTCCACCTCGCGGGCGTTGTAGCGCGTCATAGCGTTCCCTTGTCCGTGCATTCCCGACCGATCGGGCGAGCATTAGGCCCCCTCAGCGCCGATTTCAATGCGCCCGGGGCGGAGACGGCACCAATACAATCCGAGACGGTTCTGATACCAAACCGCAAGCTCCGCAACATCAGCCCGACACATCCCTGTCCCATCTGAAGGCCATCCGGACGGCGCCGCCCGTGGTCGCCGCGCATTCCATCGGTGATCGGAGGTGGGACAGATATGACGAAGCTTACCGGACATGTCGGGCTGAAGGCCCAGAACAGGCCCGAGGACGTGGCGCTGCTGCGCCGGATGTTCATTGCCAACGGCTACGAGACGCTGAAGGAGGGCACGCGGGTCGATCAGACCCTGGTGAACCTCATCCGCTACTACCAGAAGCGCACCGGCGGCGAGATCGACGGCGTCGTCAGGCCGGACGACAACACCTTCCGCAAGCTCCTGCCCCGGTACAGGAAGGCCGAGGCCGAGGAGAAGAAATGGCGCCAGTTCCTCCTCCGCGCGCAGAAGGCCGGCGGGCTGCGCGAGCTCACCTGGCGGGGCAGGAAGGAGTGGATGCTCAAGGACGAGGCCGACCGGCTCGAGGCCCGGATGTGGAAGACGATGGAGAAGAATGTCCGGGAGATGCGGGAGAAGTCCGACTATCTCTGGGAAATCTACAAGGACTACAAGGACGTGCGCGAAGGCGTGGACGGCACCCTGGCGCGCGTAGGGGCGGCGATCGCAGACAGCTTCGACAAGCAGCCGCCGCTGAAATGGTCGGTGTTCAGCGATCTCCAGAACCACGTCGACAGCCTCGAGAGCGCCGTGCGCACGCGCAACCACAGGAAGGCGGCGGAGGCCTACGGGAAGGCGGCCGGATCCTACTCCCACGCCCTCTGGTATACCGACGACTTCATGCGCCGGAATCTCGGCGGCGCCGAGACCGGGCTCAAGGTCGCCAAGTTCACCGCCAAGGCCTCCATTGCGGTGATCGCCGCCTTTGCCGGGCCGACGCTCGCGGGGGCCACCATCGCCCGCTTCACCGTGAGCGAGTTCGCGGCCTGTACCATCGTCGGCGCCGCGGAATGGGGCGGCTATGCGGCGATCGACGAGCTCGAGCTTGCCTCCGCCGGGAAGGGCAAGGGCGCGCGCAAGACGATGTGGAACATCGGCCGCAACATGATCGGCGGCGCCATCGTCGGCCGGGTCTCGAAGGCGATCAAGCTCGAGGGCAAGCTCGGCAAGTATGTGGTGGAGGGCGCGGCGAAGAAGTTCGGCCAGAAGCTCCCCTGGCTCGCCAGCGATCGCTGCATGCAGATCGTCACGACGCTCTTCAAGGAGGCGGGGCAGGACATGAGCCGCGGCGCAGTGAAGCAGATCGTCAAGCTCGCCGAGAAATCCTACTCCGACGGCAAGCTGGTGTCCGGCGATGCGCTGAAGGAGGCCGCCTGGGCGGTGTTCTGGGACGGGGTCTTCTCCGGCCCGCTCGCCGCCATGAAGAAGATGGGCGACAACAGGCTGCGGGCCAACGAGGAGGCCCTGCGCGCGGTCATCCCGCGCAGCCGGGCCTGGAAGAAGATGCAGGGAAAACCGGGCAGCGACGCGATGCGCGCGGTGTTCGAGGGCATGCGGAAGACCAATCTCAAGATCGTCATGAAGCTCGGCAAGGACGTGCTGGGCGATGTCTTCGCCGCGAAGCCCAACGATACGGTCGCCGGCTTCACCAGGCGCTTCAACGAGGCGTTTGCGAAGAACGCCGAGATCGTGAAGACGGTCGACCGCGCGGTCGAGCGCTACGTTGCGGATGCAAGGAAGAAGACCGACGCCTGAGAACCGCCCTCGGTTTCGCTCGCGGCAGCGCCGGGCGCGCCCGCGGCAGGTCGGCCCGCCGCCTGCAGGCTCAGCCGAGCATCCGGCGCATGGTCGGCCGGGTCGGCGAGCGCCGGGCAATCTCCGCGAAGCCGGCGCGGCGGAAGGCGCCGGCGAATCCCGTCCAGGCATAGACCGGGGGATATTTTGCCTTCGGCGTGTCGATCGGATAGCCCTCGAGCGCCGGGGCACCGCGCGCGCCCGCGAGCGTGGCGGCGGCCTCCAGCAGCCGCGCCGAGAGCCCCTGCCGGCGGTGGCTCTTCTGCACCAGGAAGCAGGTGACGCACCAGACCGGCAGGTCGTCCACCGGGGCCAGCACCCGCGAGCCGGCGAGTCGCGGCAGCGCGCTGCGCGGCGCGACCTGCACCCAGCCGACCGGGGTCTCGCCATCGCGGGCGACCAGCCCCGGCGGCGGGCCGGCCTCGAAGACCGCCCGCATGGCCTCGCGGTTGGCGGCGCCGGCGCCGGCCTCGAAGGCCGCCTTCGGCAGGCGCCAGAGCATGCACCAGCAGCCGCCGCAGCCGCCCTTCTCGCCCATCACGGCCTCGAAGGCGGCCCAGTCGGCCGGCACGATCTCGACCGTCATCGCCCTGCCCTCCCGAACCGGGCGCGGATCAGCTGGCCTCCGCGGCCTCGAGCTCGGCAATGCGGATCTGCCGCGAGCGCGTCAGGATCGCGTCCTCGAGCCGGCGCACGGTCTCCTCGCTCACCGGCATCGGGATCCACAGCCCGTCCTCGCGCAGATCCTCGCGGAACACCGCGACCTTCAGCGAGCTGGCCTCGAGATCCGGGCTGGTGACATAGGCCGCCACCTTGAAGCGCTGACCCGGGCTCTGCGGGGTGGTCGACCATTCGGTGGCGATCACGCCGGTGAAGGGATCGGCCGAGGCCAGCGGCAGGAAGTCCAGCGTCTCCAGCGTGCCCTGCCAGATATACTTGTTGATCGGCAGGCGGCCGCCATCCTTGAGCGGGTCCTCCGCGCCGAAGATCGAGCCGTCGAGCAGCCCGCCCATGGTGAACCCGTCCTCGCCGAACAGCGTGTCGTCCGGATCGACCTGCGCGTTCTGGCCGACCTTGGGCGCCGGCGTCTGGTAGCTGTCGTCCGCGGCGTAGTTGCCCGAGCAGGCGGCCAGCAGGAACGCGGCGCCGAGGCCGAGGAAAAAGCTGGATCTGGTCCGCATCGTCATCCTGGGTAATCCTCCCGACATCGGACGGCACCGCCGGCGCCGCCCTTTCCCGCATCGCTTAGCACACAGCCCGCGCGCTTTCCTAGCGGGGCGCGCGCCGCCGCGCGCCGTCGCCGGCCGCGTCGCGGCCGTGGCCGCGCGACCATCCCGGACAGGGACAGAATCGTGCGGCGCCCGAAATCCACGGTCTGTCGGCGGTTTTCCTGTTGCCAAAATGCACCGAGGGCCCGTGGCGACAGCACTATCCGCTACCGCGTCGTTGACGGGGGGCGGCCCACGGGTATGAGAGAGAGTGGCGAGGCAGTCGACGCCTTGCGGGGTGAGCGCGCACCGAAAGAGAGTCGCCGAACCCGAGGAACGAAACACACGTGTGGCAATGAAGAGGGACACGATGAAAAAAGTTCTCCTGGGCACCAGCGCCCTCGCGCTTGTCGGTGCGTATGCTGGCACCGCGACCGCGGCCGAATTCGAGATGACGATCGGCGGCTACTTCGAGGCCTACGCTGCCTATGCCGACTCGGATGTCGCCAACGTCTCCGGTGAGGAGTACGGCGGTATCGACTCCAAGCGCGACTCGGAGATCCACTTCAAACCCTCCATCACGCTCGACAACGGCATCAAGATCGGTGCCAACATCGAGCTCGAGGGTTCGTCGGGCACCTCCGACACCATCGACGAGGCCTACCTGTTCATCCGCGGCTCGTTCGGCGAGGTCCTGCTCGGTTCCGAGAACTCGGCCGGCTACAAGATGACCTATGCCGCCCCCGACGTCACCTTCGTGAACGTCAACTCGGGCTCGCTGACCGCCTTCGTGCCGTTCTCCGGCATCGCCGGCGACGGTCCGGGGACCGTGGGTGGCCCGGTTGCCACCGGTGCCGACATCTTCCGCGGCACCCTGGGTTCGACCTTCCTCGAGAACGGCCGCAACAACGACGCCGAGCGCTTCACCTACTTCACCCCCCGCTTCGGCGGCGTGCAGTTCGGTGTGTCCTATGCCCGTGACGGCCTGCAGGACAACAATGCGCAGCTCGACATCAACGGCCGCTCGCTCACCAACATCGTCGACTTCGGCGCCAACTTCGTCCAGAGCTTCGGCCCGGTCGACATCGCGGTGTCCGGCCGCTACGGCATCGCCTTCGACGACGCGCCGGGTGACGATCCGGAGATCTACTCCGTCGGTGCCAATGTCGGCTTCTTCGGCGTGACCATCGGCGGCTCCTTCGCCGAGCAGAACAACGCCGGCTTCGACGACGGCCAGGCCTACGACGCCGGTATCAGCTACACCACCGGTCCCTGGGGCGTGTCCTTCACCTACTTCCACGGCACGAACGTGGATGAGGAGTCGGCCTTCAACGGCGCTGCCTTCGGCAACGACGAGGAGCTCGACCAGTACCTGCTGGGTGTGACCTACAAGCTCGCCAAAGGCGTGACCCTGATGGGCTTCGGCGCCTATGTCGACTTCCAGGAGGACACCGGCGATGCTGGCGGCGGCGGCGACGATGTCGACGGCTTCGTGATCGGTACCGGCATCAAGATCAGCTTCTGATCTCAGCGCGATCCGACATGCCGGGCAGGGGGAGCACGCTCCCCCTGCCCTTTTCTTTGCCACTGCCCATCCGTCCGCGATGCCTCAGAAGACCCGCCAGACAACCAGGAGCGCAGCCGGGATGACCGCTGGGAAGACCGCCCCCGGGCCCGTGCCGAAGCGCCCCGCGCCGCGCACGCTGGTCTGGCTCGCCAGCTTCCCGAAATCCGGGAACACCTGGACCCGCGTCTTCCTCGCCAACTACGTGCTCGACCGGCCCGAGCCGGTGCCGCTGTCAGAGATCCACCGCATCGGCGCCAACGATTCGGGCGCGGATCTCTACGGCCGCGTCGCCGGCCCCGGCTTCCGCGCCACCGACCTCTCCGCCGCGCTCGCCACGCGCCCGCGGATGCTCGCCGCGATCGCCGGCAACGGCGCGGATCTCAACTTCGTCAAGACGCACAACCGCAACGCCGCCGTCGGCCTGCAGCCGCTGATCCCGGCGGCGCTGACCCGCGCCGCGATCTACATCCTGCGCGACCCGCGCGATGTCGCGCTGTCCTATGCCCGGCATTTCGGCGTCAGTGTCGACCGCGCCATCGCCCATCTCGGCAACCCGGAGAACTCCACCGCCGCCGACCCACGCAAGGTGAAGCAGTATCTCGGCAGCTGGTCCGGCCATGTCGCGAGCTGGGTTGACGCCGACGCCTTCCCCGTGCTCGTCCAGCGCTACGAGGACATGCTCGCCGATCCGGAGGAGACCTTCGCCAAGATGCTCGGCTTCCTGAACATCCCCGTCGACCGCGCCCGCCTCGCCAAGGCCGTGCGCTTCTCCGCCTTCGGCGAGTTGCAGCGCCAGGAGGCCACCGCCGGCTTCAGCGAGCGCTCCGCCAATGCCGAGCGCTTCTTCCACAGCGGCACCGCGCGGCAATGGGAGGGCGTGCTCTCCGCCGGCCAGCTCGCCCGGATCGAGGCCGATCATGGCGCCGCCATGCGCGCCCGGGGGTATTTCTGATGGCCGCCCCCCGGCCCCGCGCGAAACCGGCGGCGAAGAACATCGTCTGGCTCGCCTCCTATCCGAAATCCGGCAACACTTGGACACGGATCTTCCTCGCCAACTACCTGTTCGACCGCAAGGAGCCGATGCCGATCAACCAGGTGCATCGCCTCGGCATGGGCGACAGCATCGCCAAGGCCTATGCCATGGTGGCCGGCGCGCCGGTCAACACTGCCGATCACAAGGCGATGCTGGGGCTCAGGCCCCGGGTGCTGCGCGGCATCGCCGGCAACGGCGCCGACGTGAACTTCGTGAAGACCCACAATATCCGCGATTTCGCCATGGGCACGGAGCTGATTCCGGTGCCGCTCACGCGTTCGGCGGTCTACATCCTGCGCAATCCCCTCGACGTGGTGCTCTCCTATGCGCGGCACTACGACAAGACCCCGGCCGAGGCGGTTGCGGCCATCGCGCGCGACGACAACACCACCGCCGGCGATGCCACCAGCGTGCCGCAGTATCTCGGCAACTGGTCGCGCCATGTGAAGAGCTGGACCGAGCGCGCGCCGTTCCCGGTGCTGGTGCTGCGCTACGAGGACCTGCAGGACGACCCGGAGACCGGCTTCTCCCGCCTGCTGGAGCATCTCGGCTTCACGCCGGACCCGGAGCGGCTGGCCCGGGCGATCCGCTTCTCCGCCTTCGACGAGGTCGCCAGGCAGGAGACCGATAAGGGCTTCATCGAGAAGTCCCCCACCGCCGAGCGCTTCTTCAGCCGCGGCACCGCCGGGCAGTGGCAGAGCGATCTCGACCCCGAGCTGGTCGAGGCCGTCCGCAAGGTCCACGGCCCCGTCATGCGCGCACACGGATATCTCTGATGCAGACCCTCCAGCGGATCATCTGGCTCGCCAGCTTTCCGAAATCCGGCAATACCTGGACGCGGAGCTTCCTCGCCCAGGCGTTGATGCCTTCGGACAAGGCGCCCGGCATCAACGAGCTCAAGGCCTTCACCACCTCCGACATCCGGCAGGACTTCTTCGACCGCGCCGCCGGGCGGCCCTACGAGGCGGCGGATTTCGACGACTGGCTGAGGACGCGGGTCAAGGTGCAGAAGCTGATCGCGGGGTCGAAGCCCGGGCACCACTTCGTCAAGACGCATTGCCAGATCCAGCGCATCGGCGGCATCCACGTGATCGACCCGGCGGTGACCGCCGCTGCGGTCTACATCCTGCGCAATCCGTTCGATGTCGCGCCCTCCTATGCCCGGCATCTGGGCGTCGATCTCGACCAGGCGATCACCATGATGCTCAACCCGAAGATGCTGAATGCCTCGGCAACGCGCATCTTCGAGATCATCGGCCGCTGGGACGACCACATCGCGAGCTGGACCGGCGCGCGCGGCCTGCCGATGCACGTGATGCGCTACGAGGACATGATCGCCGATACCGAGCGCGCCTTCCGCGGGCTGCTGAAGTTCCTGCAGGCCCCGGTGCCGGACGGCAAGCTGCGCCGGGCGATCCGGGCGACCTCCTTCGATGCGCTGAAGAAGCAGGAGGCGGCGCAGGGCTTCGTCGAGCGCCCGCCGACCATGGAGACGCCGTTCTTCACCAAGGGCAAGGCCGGGGCCTGGCGCGACGACCTGACGCCGGCGCAAGTGGCGCGACTGCGCGAGGGCTTCATGCCGGCGCTGGAGAAGTGGTATCCGGAGCTGATGGGCGAGACGGCAGAGGTGGCGGCGAAGGCATGAGCGGGCTCGAGGACATTCGTGCGCGGGTCGCCGCGGCGGCCGCGGAGGCGGGCAGGGACCCCGGCGAGATCACGCTGGTCGCGGTCTCCAAGGTGCAGCCGCTCGCGCGCGTCGAGGCGGTGCTGGAGGCCGGCCAGCGGGTCTTCGGCGAGAACCGGGTGCAGGAGGCGGCGGAGAAATGGCCGGGCTTCCGGGAGCGCTTCCCTGATGTCGTGCTGCACCTGATCGGCCCGCTGCAGACCAACAAGGCCCGCCAGGCGGTGGAGCTCTTCGACGTGATCGAGAGCGTCGACCGGCCGAAGCTTGCCCGCAGGCTCGCCGAGCTCTTCGAGGAGACCGGCCGGCGGCTGCCCTGCTACATCCAGGTCAACACCGGCGAGGAGCCGCAGAAGGCCGGCGTGCTGCCTGCCGACACCGATGCCTTCGTGGCGGAGTGCCGCGACCTCGGCCTGCCGCTGGCCGGGCTGATGTGCATCCCCCCCGTCGACGAGGAACCGGCGCTGCATTTCGCGCTGCTGGCCAGGCTCGCCGAGCGCAACGGGCTCACCGGCCTCTCCATGGGCATGAGCGCCGATTTCGAGCGTGCCATCGCCCAGGGCGCCACGGTGGTGCGCGTCGGCTCGGCGATCTTCGGCGAGCGCGGCAAGACCTGATTCCCTCCAGGGCTCCGGACGAAAAAAGGCCCCGGCGGAACCGGGGCCTGAGCGGGAGGCCGCGAGCGCATGCGGCCTCCTGGGGAACCTGGGAGATCAGACGAACTGCGAGCCCTTGCCGAACTCGGGATAGGCCTCGAGACCCAGCTCGGCGCTGTCGAGACCGGCCATTTCCTCTTCCTCCTCGACACGGATGCCGATGGTCATGTGCAGGAAGGCCCAGAGCACCAGCGACACGCCGAAGACGAAGACACCGACCACCGCGATGGAGAAGAGCTGCGCCGCGATCCCGGCATCGCCGTTCGACAGCACCACCGCGATGGTGCCCCAGATGCCGGCGAAGAGGTGCACCGGGATGGCGCCGACCACGTCGTCGATCTTCAGCTTGTCGAGCATCGGCACGGTGAACACCACGATCACGCCGCCGACGGCGCCGATGGCGGTGGCGAGGCCGATCGAGGGGGTCAGCGGCTCGGCGGTGATCGAGACCAGGCCCGCCAGCGCGCCGTTCAGCGCCATGGTGAGATCGACCTTGCCGTAGAGCAGCTGGGTCAGGAAGATCGCCGCCATCACGCCGCCGGCCGCGGCCGCGTTGGTGTTGGTGAAGATCCGGCTGACATCGGCGACGTCACCGAGCGAGCCCATGGCGAGCTGCGAGCCGCCGTTGAAGCCGAACCAGCCGAGCCACAGGATGAAGGTGCCCAGCGTGGCCAGCGGCAGGTTGGAGCCCGGCATCACGTTGACCTTGCCGCCGGCATACTTGCCGAGCCGCGGACCGAGGATGAGGGCGCCCGCCAGCGCCGCCCAGCCGCCGACCGAATGCACCACGGTGGAGCCGGCGAAGTCGAGGAACTCGGCGCCGAAGGTGGTCGCCATGAAGCCGGTATCGTCGCTCGGGTTGAGCCAGCCGGCGCCCCATTTCCAGGAGGCCTGGATCGGGTAGATGATGCAGGTCAGCACGAAGGTGAAGATCAGGAAGGGCCAGAGCTTGATGCGCTCGGCCAGCGCGCCGGAGACGATCGAGGCGGTCGCGGCGCAGAACATCAGCTGGAAGAAGAAGTCCGAGCCGACGGAGGCATAGGTGATGTCGCCCGGGCCGGTGAAGTTGCCATCGGCATCGGTGAGCCCGACCGGCTCGAGCGAGGTCGGCATGAAGGCGCCGAGCATGCCGTCGATCGACCAGCCGTCGCCCGGATACATCAGGTTGAAGCCGACGAGGAAGTAGCCGATCGAGGCGATCGAGAACAGCGCGATGTTCTTGGTGCACTGCATCGCGACGTTCTTGCTGCGCACGAGGCCGGCCTCGAGCATGCAGAAGCCGGCGGCCATCCACATCACCAGGAAGCCGCCGATCAGGAACAGCAGGGTGTTGAGGATGAACACCGAATGGGTCGGCACAGCCTCGGCGACGGGTGCGGCGGCCTCCGCGGTTTCCTGCGCCAGCGCCGGATCCGCGGCCAGCGCCGCGAGAGCCAGGAGCGCGACAAGCGATTTCGTCTTCATGTTACGTCTCACCTTCCAGTTTCGCTCTAGGGTCACAGCGCGTCTTCGTCGCGCTCGTCGGTACGCACGCGCACGGCCTGCTCGACCGAGGCGACGAAGATCTTTCCGTCGCCGATCTTGCCGGTGCGCGCCGCGGTGCTGATGGTCTCCAGGATCGCGTCGACCCGGTCGTCGGGCACGACCATCTCGATCTTGATCTTGGGGACGAAGTTCACGACGTATTCGGCGCCGCGGTAGATCTCCGTGTGCCCGCTCTGGCGGCCATAGCCCTTGACCTCGGAGACCATGAGGCCCTGCACGCCGATCTGCGTGAGTGCCTGGCGGACCTCCTCCAGCTTGAAGGGTTTGATGACGGCAACGATCAGTTTCATCTCTCTCCCCGATCTGTCCCGGCTGGACCGCTCCAGCCTCCGGGAAGTGCTCTTCAAGATGTGTGCCAATGCGGTAGAGATCGTGTAAGACGCTGAAATAACGCTGGAAAAATTATATGCGCCGCGGCATGGCGGATTCTCGGGCGCCAGATGTGCATAAAATTTCACCAATGATGAAAAATGCGGCGCAAGCGTTGCCCAATCGCCGCGCCCCTCTGCTTGCCCCGGCGGCGCATCTGGCAGAGCGGGGCGGGATGGCGTATCTCGGTGCGTGAAGAAACCTGGAGCAGTCATGGCGCGCACCCCGAGGCGGAAGACCCCGAAGGCCCCCGCCGGCCGCGGCAAGGGCCCGGCCGCGAGCACGGGCGCCGGGGCGCCGGCAAAGCCGGCCGCCAAGGGCGGTGCCAAGCCCGCCCCGCGCGCCACGTCTGCGGCGTCGCCGCGCGCTCCCGCCGGGCAGCCGGGGCCGGTGGGCCGCGCGGTGCGCCGGGTGGTGCTGGGCCTCGTCGGCGCCGTCTGGGCCTTCCTCTGGCGCGTCGGGCTGGTGGCGACGGTGATGCTCGCCGCCGCGACGGGCTATTTCTACAGCCAGCTGCCCCCGGTGCAGGCGATGCTCGACGGCCGCGCCACCGGCTCGGTCACGCTGCTCGACCGCAACGGCTCGGTCTTTGCCTGGCGCGGCGAGCAGTATGGCGGCGCGCTCCTGGCCGACGACGTCTCGCCGCATCTGATCCACGCCATGACCGCCGCCGAGGATCGCCGCTTCTGGGACCACTGGGGCATCGACCCGCGCGGCATCGCTCGCGCGGTCTGGGCCAACCTGCGCGCCGGGCGGGTGGTTCAGGGCGGCTCGACGCTGACCCAGCAGGTGGCGAAGAACGTCTTCCTCGATGCCGAGCGCAGCTTCGAGCGCAAGCTCAAGGAGGCGCCGATGGCCCTCGCGCTCGAGCTCAAATACAGCAAGGAGGAGATCCTCTCGATCTACCTCAACCGGGTCTATCTCGGCGCCGGCACCTATGGCTTCGAGGCGGCGGCGCAGCGCTATTTCGGCAAGTCGGCGCGGGCGGTGACGCCGGCCGAGGCGGCGATGCTGGCCGGCCTGCTGCGTGCGCCCTCGCGCTATGCGCCCACCAACGATATCGGGCTGGCGCAGGGCCGCGCCTCGGTGATCGTGCGCGCGATGCACGAGGAGGGCTATCTCTCCGAGCCGCAGGTCTTCGAGGCGCTGGCCAATCCGGCCGGGCTCAGCCAGGCGGCGGAGGCCGATATCGGCGATGCCTTCGCCGACTGGGTGATGGAGACCGCGCCGGCCTATCTCGCCCGCCGCACCACCGAGGACGTGGTGATCGCCACCACCTTCGACCGCAAGGCCCAGGCCGCGGCGGAGGCCGGGGTGGAGGCGGTCTATGCCGCCAAGGTGAAGCCCGGCAGCGAGGCGCAGACGGCCGTGGTGGTGATGGCGCCGGACGGCGCGGTGCGCGCCATGGTCGGCGGGCGCAAGACCGGGGCAGGGCGCTTCAACCGCGCCACCCAGGCGCTGCGCCAGACCGGCAGCGCCTTCAAGCCGGTGGTCTATGCGGCCGGGCTGATGGCCGGGCTCACGCCGCAGTCGGTGGTCGAGGACGCGCCGATCACCATCCGCGGCTGGTCGCCGAAGAACTATGGCGGCGGCTTCCGCGGGCCGGTGACGCTGGAGGCGGCGCTGGCGAGCTCGATCAACACGGTGGCGGTGCGCGTGGCGCAGCGGGCGGGGACCGATCGGGTCCGCGCGCTCGCCGCCGAGATGGGAATCTCGACGCCGCTGGCGCCAGGGCCGGCGGTGGCGCTCGGCACCTCCGAGGCGACACTGATCGACATGATGGGGGTTTACGGCACGATCCGGGCCGAGGGCCGGCTGGTCGAGCCGCACGGGCTGCGCCGCCTCACGCTCAAGGGCGACTCGACGCCGCTGCTGACCCATACCCCGCCGCCGGCCGGGGCGCGGCCGCTGCCGCCGGACATCGCGCGCCAGCTCATCCACATGATGCACGGGGTGATCGAGGGCGGCACCGGCAGGCGGGCGCGGCTCGCGGGGCGCCAGGCGGCGGGCAAGACCGGCACTACCCAGGCCGCGCGCGACGCCTGGTTCATCGGCTTCACGGCGGACTACGTGATCGGCGTCTGGATGGGGAACGACGACAACGCCCCGCTCACCGGCGTCACCGGCGGCGGGCTGCCGGCGGAGATCTGGCACGAGGTGGCGCTGCGGCTGCATGACGGGCTGCCGCCGCGGCCGCTGCCGATGGAGGCGGGGCCGGCGCCGCAGGTGGCGCTCTCCGGCCCGGCGGCGGAGCGCGACGGCGGCGTGGGCTCGATCTTCCGCAGCGTGCTGGGCGGGCTCGGCGGCGGCGAGGGGCGCCCGTCCGAGGCGGCGGTCTCCGGCAGCAGCACCGGACGCGCCTTCACCCCCGGCAACGACCGCTAGCGGCGCACGGGACCGGGGCCGCGCGGGCCGTGACGTTCACGCCCGGACAGGAGATCCGCCCTTCCGGCGCGATCTCGCCCTGGCCGCCGCGGGCAGGAAGCGCCCGTTGGTCCCCCGGATCGAGCGATGCCGGCGCCTGGCAGAATGCTTCCGCCCGAGCGGGGTATTCACCAGCCGCTTGGCGATCCGAAGGCCGGGCGCATTCGGGCGCAATCAGAGCCGCTTCACGGCGCAGGACCGCATGTCGGTCCGATATTGCCGCCCGCCTCAGCGATGGCGCTTGCAGGGCGCCGGGGACACGCGAACGTCGTAGCTCCCATCGGTCGCCGAGTCGCCGACGTGATCGCGCTCCAGCTCGCCGGCACGGTCGGAAAGCTGCCGCGCGGCGGCGCTGAGATCGCCGGAGGCGTTCGGACCCCGAGCCGTCACGCGCCTGAAGCCGGGCCCTCCGCGGACCTCCGGAACAGGTCAGGCAGGAGCCCTCGGAAGGGCCAATGCGATGCCAGCTCGGGCCGGGCGCGAGCGCGGAGGGTATCGACCGGCGCCCGAACCGCCGCTCAGTCGAATCGGTAGCGGTGCAGCGCCCGGCCCTCGCGCTTCAGCCAGTCGCGGGCGCGGGCATGTTCGGGCAGGATCGAGGCCAGCACCGCCCAATAGCGCGGTGAGTGGTTCATCTCGACCAGATGCGCCGCCTCATGCGCCGCGAGATAGGTCTGCACCGCCTCCGGCGCCATCGCCAGCCGCCAGGAGAAGCTGAGCCGCCGCCGCGCGCTGCAGGAGCCCCAGCGCGAGCGGGTGTCGCGGAACGCGATGCCGGAGATCTCGCGCCCGAGCCGTGCCGCGAAATCCTCGGCCAGCGGAACCATGCGCGCCTTCGCCCGGCGCTTGAGCCAGGCCGCGGTGGCAGGGCCCGGCGCGGCACCGGCCGGGAGCACCAGCCGCCCGTCCTCGAGCGCCGCGCGATGGCCGGTGCCCTCGACCAGTCGGCAGGGCACGCCATCGACCGGCAGCAGCATCCCCGGCGCCACCCGAAGCGGCTCCGGCAGGCGGGCGCGGGCGGCGGCGAGCCAGCCGGCATGGCGGGTGAGAAAGCCGCGGATCTCGGCCTCCTCCGGCCCTGGCGGCACCGTGAGCACGGCCTCGCCCTCGGCGGTCAGGCGCAGCGTGAAGCGCCGCGCCCGGTCCGAGGGCGCGATGCGCACGGCAACGGGGGGATCGTTGAGGGAGATGCGCTCGGGCAGCGCCGGCCGGGCCGCGCCGCGCGCCGCCCGCCGGGGAGCCCGGCCCATGACGGCGGACTTACTCGGCGGCCCGGGCGCGCATCGCCCGGCCGTCCACCATGGCACGGTTGCCGCGGGTGAAATTGCGGATCTTCGGCAGGATGTGGTTGCGGAAGCGCGAGCCGTTGAACACGCCGTAGTGGCCCACCTTGGCCTGCACGTAGTGGAGCTTCTTCTCCTCCGGCAGGTTCGGGGTGAGGTGATGCGCCGCCTCGGTCTGGCCGCGGCCGGTGATGTCGTCCTTCTCGCCCTCGATGGTCATCAGCGCGATGTCGGAGATCGCACCGGGGTTCACCGGGCGGCCGCGATGGGTATAGGTCCCCTCGGGCAGCGCGTGCTTCTGGAACACCGCCTCGACGGTCTCGAGGTAGAACTCGGCCGAGAGGTCCATCACCGCGAGATACTCGTCGTAGAAGGTACGGTGATTCGAGGCCGAATCACCGTCGCCGCGGACGAGGTTGCGGAACTGGTCGAGATGCGCGTCGACATGACGGTCGAGATTCATCTGCATGAAGCCCGAAAGCTGCAGGAAGCCCGGATAGACGCGCCGCAGGAAGCCCCGGTTGGGGAAGGGCACGATGGTGATCATGTTCTTCTCGAACCAGGAGAGCGGCCGGGTGGTGGCCAGCACGTTCGGCTCGGTCGGGTTCACCCGGGTGTCGATCGGGCTGCCCATCAGGATCAGCGAGGAGGGCCGCGCCGGGTCGGCATCCTCGGCCATCAGCGCCGCCGAGACGAGGCAGGGCACGCCGGGCTGGCAGACCGCCATCACCGTCGGGCGCTCGCCGCCGCGGGAGAGGAACTGGCAGAACTCGGTGATGTAGTCGGTGTAGTCGGCAAGGCCGAAGCTGCCATCGGTCAGCGGCACGTCGCGCGCGTCGATCCAGTCGGTGATGTAGATCTCGTGCTCCGGCAGCATCGCCTCGACGGTGCCGCGCAGCAGGGTCGCGAAATGCCCAGACATCGGCGCCACCAGCAGCACGACGGGATCGTTGCGGGCCTCGGCCAGCACGCTCTCGCGCTTGAAGTGCAGCAGGTTGCCGAAGGGCTTCTCGAGCACCACCTCCTCGCGCACCGGCACGGTCTCGCCGGCAACCTCGGTCTCGGAGATCCCGAAATCCGGCTTGCCGTAGCGCTTGGTGGCGTGGACGAACATCTCGACGGCCGCCGCCGTCGTGCGCGCGCTCAGGCTCGCGGCGAACGGATTGAACGGGCTCCGGAGCGCGGCGAGCTGGAACTGGGCCGCGTTGCGCAGCGGGCTGATCGCCGCGTGCGTGAACTCATAGACGTGATACAGCATTCCGGGCCTCGCGGTTCACCATCGGAGCCCGACGTTAGAGAAGCCGGACGGCCCCGGCAACCCCTGTCTCTTCGCACCTGCAAAAAAATACGCATGCATATGGGAAATTCCCCGGGGTGGCCACGGCCGCAGGGCCGCGGCGCCGGAGCCCGGAGCGGCCCGGAACCCCGCCCGGCAGGCGCTCCGGGGCATGTTCCGCCTTTGACAAGCGCCGACAACTGTGGCAGGGGGCGGCTTTCCCATGAAACGGACCAGAGAAATCAGGATGCCTAATCCCGAATGGGGCGTGAAGCGGACCTGCCTGTCCTGCGCAGCGCGCTTCTACGATCTGATGCGCGAGCCGATCGTCTGCCCGAAATGCGGGGCCGAGTTCGATGCCTCGGTGGCTGTGGCACGGCCCAAGCGGGCCAAGGCGTCGGCCGGCTCGGCGGCGCCCGCAAAGGTGGCTGCGGCTGCGGCGGTTCTCGTCGAGGACGAGACCGAGGACGATGAGGTCGATGATGACATCGAGGACGACGAGGATGATATCCCCGCCGTCCCCGATCCGGCGCTCGCCGCCGACGATGACGACGACGATGACGAGACGCCGGATGCGGATGTCGAGGACGACGACGACCTCGGCGATTTCGCGGATGATCCGCTGCTCGAGAGCGACGACGACGAGGACCCGCCGATCGACGGCCTCGACGATGTCGGCAAGGACGACGACGACAACAGCTGACCGCCACTGCCGCCGCCGCGGCCCGGCCCTGCCGCCGGGTCGCGGCGCGGTTTGCGCGGCGGCGCCTCTGCGCTAGACTGCTCCGGACCGCCCGGCGGGCCCTGCCGCCGGGTGCGACAGGCGGAGCGGGCGCATGGCCGGCAAGAACTACCGGGCGATCAAGGCGGATGCACTCCGCCTCGTCGCCGGCAACAAGAAGATCTGGACCGGTTTCGAGAAGACCTGCAGCGATGCCGCCGCGGCGGCGAAGGCGCTGCGCCAGCGCTTCGAGGCGGATCTCGCGACGATCAAGGACTGCCACCGCCGCGCCGACACCGTCTTCGCCGACTATCTCAAGCTGATCGACGAGATCATCCCCCTCGCCGAGGACCTGGCGAAGGCCGAGAAGGCGCGCCCGCCCGACAAGGCCGAGATCGCCCGGCTGAAGAAGGAGATCGCGCCGCGCGACAAGCGCCTGCAGGCCATGGTCTCGCGCATAAACGAGGCCCGGATCGAGGCCAACACGCTCTCCGCAAAGGTCTCCGGCCAGAAGGATGTGATCGCCGGCATGAACTAGCGGAGCGCCGGGCGCCGGACAGCCGAGATTCCGCGCCGGCGGTGCATTTTACCTCTTGCGGTGGCGGCGCTTGCTGCATAGGTTCCGGCGCACGCAGAGACGGGGCCATAGCTCAGTTGGGAGAGCGCTTGAATGGCATTCAAGAGGTCAGGGGTTCGACTCCCCTTGGCTCCACCACCCCTCTCGAAATAAGCGCATGACGTCAGGCGGTTGGCGATACAAGCCAGCCGGTTCCCCACATTATTCCCCACGCTGATCTCTGCCTTGTTGAATTGGCTGGCGATGGTGCCGCTTCCGGCCAAGTGTCCGCCGCGTTGGACGCCCAGGCGCGGTCTCGCCCTGAGGCTTGCCGAGCGTGCCGAGACCCCGGAGCTACTGAAGGGACTGCTGTTCGGCCCCGATGCACGGCCTTCTCACCTGCACACATCCGCAAGAGCGACAAACTCTACCGCTACTTTGTCAGCCAGACCGTGCTGAAGCACGGGGCCGGGTCTTGCCCTGTGGGGCGCGTGCCAGCTGGGGAAATCGAGGCCGCCGTCATCGACCAGCTGCGCGC
>NZ_BSYI01000061.1 GCF_030270585.1 Paralimibaculum aggregatum | reverse complement strand
GCGCGGTACGGAAACTGCAGACACCGATGACCGCCTCGACGCCTGGGAGGAGCGCGCCGCCATCCGCGAACATGACGGCGGCCAGCCAAGACAAGAAGCAGAACAGGATGCCACCGCTGAGTTCGGCGCCAACGTCATCGACCTCCGCGCCGCTGCCTACAGCAAGCACTGAAACCAGCTGACCCTGCCCCCTGAAATGCCCTCGTTCGGAGGTTAGTCTGTCACCAACGAAGGAGACGGACGCATGCGCAAGAGCAGGTTCGGCGATGAAATGGGGTATTCGGTTCGCGAACGGTGGACGGGTTGCTCTCAGCCCGGTGACGACCTGAGGTGGACCGGCGAGTTCATCTCATGGAGGGAAGCATGGGCTTTTCTGTCGGTCTGGACGTTTCACTGGAGTCAGTTTCGATCTGCATCGTCGATGATGCTGGCTGCATCGTTTCGGAAGCGCGCGTTGATGGCGACCCGGACGCAGTGCTCGATGCGCTGAGGTTGCAGGCTGATCGTATCTCGCGGATCGGCCTCGAGGCAGGGCCGACCTCGGAGTGGATCGCGGGTCGGCTTCTGGAAGCCGGGTTGCCTGTCGTCTGCCTCGAGACACGGCATGTGAAAGCCGCACTGTCCGCGATGACCGTGAAAACGGATCGCAATGACGCCCGGGGGCTGGCTCAGATCGTGCGCAGCGGCTGGTTCAAGGCGGTCCATCTGAAGTCCGCTGATGGCCAGCGGCTTCGGACGCTCGCGGCGGCCAGAAAGGTTATGGTCCGTGCGGTTACCGCCAATGAGCAGGCGATCCGAGGCCTGCTTCGCCCGTTCGGATTGAAGGTCGGCGCCGTCACTCGCAGGAGATTTGGCGACCGTGTCCGCAGCCTGACTGGCTCTGATCCCTTGCTTGCGACCATCGTCGAGCCGCTGCTACGCGCGCACGACCGCCTTCGCCTGGAGCTCGCGGAGCTGCATCGGCTCGTCCTTCGCGCCGTCCGCACCGATACCGTCTGCGGACGCCTGATGACGATGCCCGGGATCGGTCCTGTCACGGCGCTGACGTTCCGGGCCACGGTGGACGACCCGACCCGCTTCAGAAGATCACGGGCGGTCGGAGCCTATCTCGGTCTGACGCCACGACGCTATCAATCGGGCGAGACCGACCGTGTCGGGCGCATCACCAAGGTCGGCGACGGCGAGACACGGACGGCGCTGTTCGAAGCGGCGAACGTCATCTTGCGACCGACGACGCGTTGGCCCGCGATGAAGGCATGGGCCATGCGCATCGCGGATCGCCAAGGTGCCCGACGCGCGAAGGTCGCTCTCGCACGGCGCATGGCCGTGATCCTGCACCGGATGTGGATCGACGAAACGGACTTCCGCTGGTCGGCGGCCTGAGCGACCGTCCCGCCGGAGGCTGAGCGCTCGATGCAGGGCGCGGTCTGGACGAGTTCGCATGATCTGTCGTCGCCGCAATCGCGAGCACGCCGAAGAGCTCTGAACCGCTCAGACCCACGGACACCATCATGCTGGCGGCCCTGGCGCCGACCGCGAACAGAAGCAAAGAACCTGCATCGGTCGTGACGCTTGACGGGAAACCACCGAATACAGAAGCAGATCATTGCGGTCATCAAGGAGCACTAGGCGGGACCCGGCGTGGCCGAGCTGTGCCGGCGGCACGGGATCAGCGACGCCACATTCTACAAGTGGCGGTCGCGCTACGACGGCAAGGAGGTTTTGGAGGCGCGGCGGCTGAAGAGCCTGAAGAGCGAGAATGCCAAGCTGAAGCGCTTGCTCGCGGACGCCATGCACGATGTCTCGACGCTTCGCGAGGTGCTCGGAAAGGACTTCCGACGCCCAGGACAAGGAGAGATGCCGTGCCCTGGACCATCGCCGAGAAGGGGTACTCGCAGAGGCGGGCGTGCGGACTCGTCGGGATCGCCCCGAAGACCGACCGATACGCTTCGCGGCGGCCGGACGATAGAATGCTGAGAAAGGGGCTGCGCGACCTGGCACACGCATGGCGCCGGCAAGGCGATCGGCGTCTGCACATCCTGCTGCGCCGCGACGGCGTGGCGATCAATCACGATAAGCTTTTCCGCCTCTACCGGAAGGAAAGCCTCACCGTGCGTCGACGGGGCGGGGGAAATGTCCCGGAAATTTGTGTATCGGGCGGCTGCGCGCGGAGCGATTTGCGTGGCGCAGCGTGCGGCCGTGGTGGCCGCCGCGCTTCTTCGCAGTCTGAGGTTGTCGAAGCCGAAGACGGCGAAGGAGCGCACGATGACCGAGACCATGATCGAGCTTCCCGGCGTGATCGCCAGGAGCGACGACGCCGGGTTTCTGCGTGAACCGATCCGGGACGCGGCGTAGCGGCTGGCGGGTATCGCGGTGTCCGCGGTGTGCGGCGCCGGCCAGGGCGAGCGAACTCCGAAGCGGGAGAACCGGCGCACCGGCTGCCGGCCCCGACAGCGGGGCACTCGGGCCGGCACGATCGGGCCGTACATCCCGAAGCTGCGCCGCGGCCCGCAGCGGCCCGTGCTTCCCGAGCGTCCTCGAGCCGCGCCGGATGGCCGAGAAGGCGCCGATGGCGGTCATCCGGGATGCCTGTATCCAGGGCGTCTCGCCTGTGCCGTCGATGGCCTCGTTCGGGCCGCGGGGCTGGCCGGCACCTCGCGGAGCCGGGTTTCGCGGCCTTGCGGGGCCGAACCATTGACCGCCATTGGTCCGAGGACAACGGCGAAGGGACGGGCGGGTGACCGCGTTGCTCGAGCGCCCACCCGAGGAGGACCGGCCCTTGCCCTGGCCGGACGCGACCCGTGTGAAGCTGCGCGGGAACCACCGGATCGTCTCGATGGCGGTGATGGCGGCGATGATGGTGGCGGTCGCGGTGCGCACCGACGGGCGGCGCGAAATGCCAGGGATCGCTGCGATGCCGTCAGAAGCCGAGATTTTCTGGTCCGACGCTCTGCGCTCCCTGACCCTTCGTGGCCTGCGCGGCGTGCAGGTGGTGACCGGCGCCGCGCACAAGGGGCCGAAGGCCGCCGCAGGGAAGGGTCCCGGCGCCGGCTGGCAAGGCTGCCGCGTGCATGTCCAACGGAACCTGCCGGCCCGCCCGGGCAAGACCGGCAAGCCGATGGCGAGCGCCGCGGTGATGACGGTCCTCGCCGGGAAGGGCCGCGACCATGCCCATGCCCGCTGGCGCGAGGTCGCCGACAGCCTGCGCGGGCGGTTCCGTGGCGTGACCGAGCCGATGGAGCAAGCCGAGCATGACGTGCTGGCCTGCATGGCCCTCGATGAGACCCTGCGCGCCAGGCTGCACGGCACCAATCCGCCAGAGCGCGCGGACAAGGAGATCGGGCGGCGCACCGATGCCGTCGGGATCTTCCTCGACCGCGAGGCCGTCCACCCCCTGGCCGGCGTCCTCTTGCCCGAGGGGACGACGAGCGGGCCATCCGCCTCCGCTCCATGCCGGCGGAAAAGCCGAGCGGCCTCTGCGACGCCCACGAGCAGGCGGCAATGATCGCCGCAGACCGAGAGAGCGACACCAACTGTGAAGTGGCCGGTGGACATCCGCTCCTGCACCACCTCCCGGGACACTACCCCGTCTCCGGCGAGGAGGGGCCTTGCCAAGCGACCCGCAAGGGTCTCGAGTTCAGCTGAGCTCACCCCGAAGACGGTCGCCCGGAGATAGCAACTGGCGCTGCCACCGCCCGCTCAATAGCGCAAATGCTCCACACCGCTGCCGGGCGTCAGGAATGGATCGAGAAACCGCTCAAGCGCCGCGCCGCGGTAGCCCGGGCCGTAATTGCCGAGAGCTCGGCACCACACGCCAGTCTGGCCTCGTCCGTGCAATGATCGCCGAGGCCCCCAGATCATTCCCGTGGATGGAAAAGCGTGCCCCGTCACGCAGTCACGCAGTCATGCCGCCTGCCCCCATCCACCCAGGCCCCGACCAGTCCGCCCATCGGCGCCTGTCCCGCCTGCCGTTACCCGGCGCCGCTAGAGCAGCCAATAACCCTCGGCCGGCTCGAACGGCGCACCATCACCATAGACACGGCTCCGCGCCAACCCGTCCGCACCCACCGCATAGACCCTGAGACTGTCCCCCGGACCAAGCAGGGCGGCGATGCGCTGGCCCACGGCCGCCGCCTTCTGCCGCGTCATCCGGACCTCGAACACCGAATACTGCACCCGCGTCGCCGCCGCCTCCAGCAGTTTCGCAACCCGCCGCCGTCGCGCGGCCTCCGACACGTCATAGGTGAAAACCGTCAGCATCTCTCCCCGGCTCATCCGCCCCCTCCGCTGCACGCGCTGCTGGACAGCTGATGCCGCCATGGGCAATTCTCGCAGAAATCTTCCTGCCGATGGTCGAAATCACCGCACATCGACCTTGGAGAACGGGCAACATCTTGACCTAAAACCGAAAAGCCTTGCATGTTTACACATTCGACGTCAGAATCGCCCCAGAGGATGCAAAGAACTGCGCCAGGAACGGAGGCTAGCCAAAATCGAACAACGAAATCAACCATATCCAGAAGGCCAGTTCGGACGCCATGACCGCGAAACAGCGGATTGAGACACGGCGGTACTCCGCCGCCTCTTTTTTTGCCGTGTTCGGACGCCATGACCGCGAAACAGCGGATTGAGACACAGGTGCCGGAGCGGATCGATCAGGTTTCCGCGTTCGGACGCCATGACCGCGAAACAGCGGATTGAGACGTGGTAGAGGACATCGAGCGACTCCTCGAGCTTGTGTTCGGACGCCATGACCGCGAAACAGCGGATTGAGACGACGTCGGCGGTGTCGGTGCCGGTGCGAAGAAGTTCGGACGCCATGACCGCGAAACAGCGGATTGAGACGCGAGCGATGCGTGCAGGAAAGACCTGAACATGTTCGGACGCCATGACCGCGAAACAGCGGATTGAGACCTCGCGGATGCGAGCTTGAGCCTTTTCGAGGTTCGGACGCCATGACCGCGAAACAGCGGATTGAGACGCATCCATTTGGCTCGGTGCTCACACCGTTTTTGTTCGGACGCCATGACCGCGAAACAGCGGATTGAGACGCGGGCACGCTCGAGCGGCGTCAGCCGGTCGAGTTCGGACGCCATGACCGCGAAACAGCGGATTGAGACCTCGACCCGCCGGAGGAGGGTGCGGGATGCACGTTCGGACGCCATGACCGCGAAACAGCGGATTGAGACCAAGGTCTCGTTGAGCGTTGCACGCTGGTGCGAGAGTTCGGACGCCATGACCGCGAAACAGCGGATTGAGACCTCTCGGCATGTGCGGGCAGTCGAAACCGGCTGGTTCGGACGCCATGACCGCGAAACAGCGGATTGAGACGCGGGGGGCGGCATGCGGACGTCCAGCCGGTCGTGTTCGGACGCCATGACCGCGAAACAGCGGATTGAGACAGAAGATTTTCACCGTCTGAGGCAGAGACCCTGTTCGGACGCCATGACCGCGAAACAGCGGATCGAGACGGGCCACCTTCGGCGCAGACCATGGCCGACGGCGGCTGAGCCGGCACGGGCTTTGCCGCTGGCCGCGGCCGGTCAGGCGTGGATCACAAGGGGCTCGAAGGGCTTGCCTTGCGGGTCGCGGCAATGGGCGGCGTAGGCGCCGGCCTCCTCCTCCATCTGGCCGCGCCAGGTGCGGCGGCGGCCGGATCGGGGGTTCTTGACGACCCGGCTTGCCGCCGTCTCGTAGCCGCGAATGATGGCCAGGCGCGCGTCGCGCCCGATGCGCACCGAGCCGTCCGCCACCTCGAACATCGTGGTCTTGAGCCTGCCCTGGTTGAACAGCGTTGCCGCAAGACCCTCCGCCAGCGGTGCGCGGAAGCCCTCGATCAGATCCCAGGTGCAGGCCTCGCCGCCGTCCCGCGCGACATGCAGTACTCCGATGCCGGGATGCAGGCCGCGCCGCATCAGCGCGGTGCGGATGTCGCGGATGAGAAGCGCCGTCAGATAGTTGAGAGCCGCGTTGAACGGATCGTTAGCGGGGCGCGATCTGCGCAGCGGTGTCGGCGCGCCGGCTGCCAGGCGCCCCAGCGCCGGCCAGTAGAGCGCACCGGCCTCTCCTTCGTGCCCGCGAAGCGCCGCCACCGTCCCGGCTCGCGGCAGTTTTCGGATGATGCGCCCGATCGTGCGAACCGCGGCGAAAATCTCCGCATCCTTGGGCGTGCGGTTGAGGCGCTGGAGCTGCGCGCGCTGGTTTCTGAGGCGGCCATCGACTATTCTCCGGGCGAGATCGGCCGCCAGCGCCGGATCGAGCGCCATCCGCGCCTGCGCAATGTGCAGCGTGGCGCGATCCAGACTACCCGCAGAGGTCAGCCAGCCCAGCGTCTCCCCGTGACCGTTCAAGAACGCCAGCTCGGTTCCGGTCCCGAGCGCATGACGCAGCGCCTCGAGTTCCGCATCCGCCCGGGGGCCGAGCTCGATGCGATCGACCCGCGTCGGCGCGATGGCGATCAACTCGCGCTCCTCTTCCCCGCGGACCGAAAAGGACAGGTTGCGCAGGACCAGCCGGCGCCCGTCGCCATCGAGATGAAGAACGCGCTGGCCACGATCATAGCCACCCGCCCGCTCTTCGGCCTCTACCACATCCCGGGCGCGCGCGGCCTGCACCTCCGTTCTGTCTTCGCGGCCGATGTCGCGGAGCAGCTCGACCGCGTCTTCCTCCGGATCGGCAACCTGACGCAGCACGAGCGAACGCACGAAGAGATGCCCGAGAAAGCGGAACCCCCGATCGAAATCGACAATGCGCGTTCCCTCGGAATGGATCTCGAGCCCGGCCTCGGTGAGAGCCCGACGAGCTTTGTCGAGCGCCTTGCCCGCCAAGGCCTCGCTTCGGCACAGGACCAGGAAATCGTCGGCGTAGCGCACCAGGCGTATTCCGGGGCCGGTCGTAGCCTCGTCGAGCGCGTCGAGATGCAGGTTCGCCAGCAATGGCGACAGCGGCGAGCCTTGGGCGAGACCAATACCGGGCGTGCCCATCACCGCTCCGGCCTGTTCCAGCCAGAGACCGACGAGATCCACCACCCGGCTCGCCCCGGCGCGTCCCTCGAGCTCGGCCTCAAGCCGTGCGAGAACTAGGTCGTGCGGGATCCGCTCGAAGCACCGCCGGATATCGGCCTCCACGACATGGGTGAAGCCTTGCTTTCGGTACGCTTCGACGGCGCGGATCGCGGTCTCGACGCCACGGCCGGGCCGATAGCCGTGGCTGGCCTCGTCGAAGCCCGGATCGAGGATTGGGCCGAGCACGAAGGCGGCGGCGGTCTGCACGACCCGGTCTTCGACTGACGGAATCGCGAGCGGACGAGTCTCCCCACCCTTCTTCGGGATGTGCAGTACGCGCAGGTCCCGCGGCCGATAGGTGCCCGCCGCGATGAGGCGCGACAGCAGGATCAACCGCTTGGAAGCGCGGGCGCGGAACGCCTCGACGGTTTCTCCGTCGCCTCCAGCGCAGCCCATGTTGCTGCGCACCCTGTCCCAGGCCCGGTCGAGGATGTCGAGCCTGGCGACCCTCGCGAAGATGTCGGCGCGTGATGCGTTGGGGGCTGGCCTGGCACGTGGCATTGCGGCATCCTCTGCGTGGCAGCGGGGCGTTCGATTTGGCGTTTTTCCGTTGGAAAGTGGATAACCGTATGAGTATGCCCAATTTTGCGGTCTTCGTTAACGAGAGTCTTGCTATCTTGAGGCAAACGGGCGAAGTTTAACGACGCAACATTGGAGAACCACGGAGGAAATCTGACAATAACAAAAGGTTGCGAGGGGTGAGTCCGGACCCCATGACCGCGAAACAGCGGATTGAGACGTGCCCTCCCCGTTCCGAAACCGCGCCGCCGCGTCCGGACCCCATGACCGCGAAACAGCGGATTGAGACACCTTTGAAGCCGCCTTGCTTGGTCTTTTTGCGTCCGGACCCCATGACCGCGAAACAGCGGATTGAGACTTGGCCGTTCGGCCTATTCGCAGCCTACCTCGTCCGGACCCCATGACCGCGAAACAGCGGATTGAGACTTTCTTGTCAGGAAGACGAGTACGTTTTCCAGGTCCGGACCCCATGACCGCGAAACAGCGGATTGAGACCGAACCTCCGGTCGATGTAGAACTTCTCGCGGTCCGGACCCCATGACCGCGAAACAGCGGATTGAGACTTCTGTTTTGACGATTTTGACGATTTCTTTGATGTCCGGACCCCATGACCGCGAAACAGCGGATTGAGACGACTGGCATCAGGTCTTTGGTGTCGAGTGAAGTCCGGACCCCATGACCGCGAAACAGCGGATTGAGACATGCGGTGTGCGGTCTCGATAGCCAGACCCCGAGTCCGGACCCCATGACCGCGAAACAGCGGATTGAGACACCAAGGTGACGATCATAATCAGAGCAAACGTGTCCGGACCCCATGACCGCGAAACAGCGGATTGAGACCCAGCTCCCGGTGAAGCGGTGGACCGAGAACTTGGTCCGGACCCCATGACCGCGAAACAGCGGATTTGCACGCGAGGGTCAATGCCTGCGCTGTGGGAACGCGATCTGCGCTCGGGCCCAGTCTTGGTGAGTAACCGGTCCTTGCGGAAGTGGCCTCGTCAACCGTCCGAGGCGCCGGGATAGCCTGGCAGGCCGACGAAATCCGGCTCACCGGCTCGGTCCGGCGCGGGCTTGCCCTGCAGACCGCGCTGCTTCGCCGCGGCCTTGACCCCGGTATGTCCCTTCAATATGGCTTCGGCATCGTCCGTATTGCCTATGGCCGGGAACTTCAGGCGATCCAGAAGTTGGGCACCCGTCGGTGCATGGGCGATGCCGCGCAAGCGCCGGAGGGTCTCGATCTCGTCGACATGCCCGACATCGAGGCTCTCCCGCAGCCAGTTCTCAAACGCTTCGATGCAGGTCGCAAAGCTCGCCCTCTCGCCCGACACGACGCGCTCGAGCGAGGTCTCATCACCCTTGATCTCGAGCTTCAGCTGCCCGAACCCCCAAGGCCTTGCCCGACCGAGCATGTGGCGATGACCTATGTCCTCCTGCGGAGAGCCGAAGGTCAGCGCCCAGAGCAGCGCGCCCATCTCTATCTCCGTAAGATTGTGTACCCGGATCTCGCCTTCGAAGACCGTGCCCGCCTTCAGGAACCGCAGGGTCGTCTCCATCCGATCCTCACGTCCTTGCGTCTGGGCATTCGCTGCGTTGGCATGCACCCTAGGGAGCCTCATCGCCTGATTCCGGGCGGGATAGCGCTTTCGCCCGGCAACGACCGCGGCGGGATTGTTATAGTCTACCGGGTGCTTTGCCGCGCCACGAGGTTTCAGATAGTAGGGCCAGAAGCTCGCACGGGGCTGCGTCGCGGCCCATCGCCGGGTTTGCGCCTCGAGCTGTTCATCTCCCTGCTCGCTTGTCGCGAAGCCAAAGCGCACCCGGGATTTCAGGGATCGCTCCTGTGGATTGCGGCTGTGCGGATTGGAAGCGGCTCCGTGCTGCGGGGCCCAGCCGAAGATTGCCTGGGCTAGGTCGTATGCAGTGCCATCAACTTGCGGGTAGCGCGCGATGATCTCCTTGAGGCCGTTGCCGTAGGTGTATCGCAGGAATGGGGTCAGTGAGAGGATCACCACATTCCGCGACGGTTCGGACTGCTTGGCCTTTCGCGGATCCTTGGGGTTGTGCCAGAATACTGGGATCGAGAATGCGTTCGGACGTGCAAGTTGCTCGTCGAAGGCAGGAATCCGACCCTTTTGGCCTTTGCGCCAGCTGTCCCAGTTTTCGGCGAATTCACTGGCCCGGCCCGACTGTGTAAGTGCGGTGAAGTTTGCCCCCGGATCGCCAATGTGAACGTTCGAGTCCCTGTGTTGCGCCAGAACGAAGCGCTCGACCAGCCGCTGGTTGATCGGATAGATATTGCTTGGGAGATCGTTCGGCCAGAAGAAGAGATGTTCATGCTGCTTTCTATGTTTCGGAGGAACCCGATTGAGTTGGTCCACCTGATCTTCGCTCGCCGTCTGACCTGCGACTACGCATTGTGCGCGCCGGTTCGGGTGGCCGAATACTGTAGCGTCGACAATGCCGTAACGACCAGTGCCTAGCAGGCGTGTCAATCGTTCATGCATGTTGGCGTTGTGCCAGTCGGCTTCAGCCATGCCACCGACCCAGGTGAGCACGTCGTTGAAATGCACCCGTTGCACATCACTTGCGGCAACGAGCTTGAATCCCTCGGGCGTGATGAAGAGCCAACCGCCGCCGAGGCGCATGTGCTGGTTCGGCGCAACCTCGCTCGTCCAGGTCGGGTCCTTGAAGTCCCGGGTCGCGGCGGCGCAGTCATCGACGAAGTTGAGACGGGCGAAGGCCACGCATTCGAGCACCGCGCGGATCATGCCCCGGATGCTGCTGCCCGGAATGATCCAGGAGCCGTCCGGCGTTCGAGCCGGGGTGTCGTTAGCATCGCCTGCCCCTCCGACGAGAACCGGGGTCTCGCTTGTCAGCCTGTAGGCGAGGTGCCCGCTGATCGCGGTGTCCACCGGCCGATCATGGCGCGGCTCGCAGGGAGCCAAGAGCACTCGATCGCCGGTTGGAACCATCGAATAAGGAGCCCGCAGGGGCACCTCGCGTGGCGGCCCGCCTCGCTCCGTGAACGTCGTCGCCGCTTGGCGGAACCTCAACTGATCAGACATCTTTCGGCTCCTTCGCGCTGTCCTTGACCACCGTCACCTTGAACCAGCCGAACCCCTTCGTGGTGGCGTGCCCAAGCTCGAGGCCGCCGCCGTCTTTGATGATATCCGCGAGAAGAGCGTCGAGCTGCTCTGGAGCGCACCCGCGGATCAGGAACGTGGCCCGGAACTTCGGCTTCCAATGAGCATTGCGGGCGAACAGGAAGCCGTCGCGGGTCGCGCCGGTGACGCGGTCAAGAGAGTTGGAGGTGAGCTTCATCTGGCTGCCCGGATCCGTGCAGCGCAGATCAATCAGATCTAGACGGCTACGCCAACCGGTCACGCCAAAGAGCTGCTCGACCCAGGAAAGATCCCGATCGGCCTCCTCGCGGCTCGTCACCTTGCGCCTGCCGCCCAAGGCTTGCGCTAGCTTGTGATCGTCCATCGCCACATCGTCCGCGCGATTGCCATCGGCTCCGCGCGCCCGGACCACCTCGGCCAACCATGCGGCCCGGCTGCGCAGCGCGCCGATCAGGGTCTCGGGGTGCATCCAGGGCCTACCGTTACGCATCAGCGGCTGCGCGACATTGCACGCGCCACTCTCGCCATCGCCGCCGATCTTTAAGATAGAAATGTACGGGCCTTCACATTCGAGATCGACCACGATCCTGCGCGGGCCCGGCTCGGCTCCGCTCGTCGCATCGGCCAAAACGTTGATGTCACGGACCAGCTTGGCCATGGTCTGACCGTCCACCTCGAGACTGCGCATCTCCCCCGACGCATCCGCAGAGATCTCGAGGATACTGAGGCGCGCAATATCGAGCGAGAGCAGGCCATGGCCTTTCGAGGTCCCCTTTCCGAGGCAGATGCCCTGGCAGAGTGGCGCCAGTACATGCGCCAGCTCGTCGATCGTGTCGCTCAGCCAGTCGGCGGCGAAGGCGAAGGTCATCCCCTCGGGCAACATCTCGCGTTCGAAGAGATGGTTCTCTAGCGCGGCCCCGGTCACCCGATCGATCGAGACGTGCTTGTCGCATCTCGGTGCGTCATGGCCTTTGCTCGCCGGCGCGTTCTCCATCCAGAGGCGCGCCGCCTTGCCGCGGCCGTTCTTGTGCTCCGAGGCCTCTCCGAGGAACTCCGTCGCGCGATCGAGCCGAGCCCGCAGCGCTCCCTTCAGGCTCGACGCCGGGATCAACGGCGCGCCATCTCGCGCGCGCATCACTGCGACACGCTCCCGACGCTCATCGTTCTCGTCCCTGTATTCGATCCGCCGGGAGCCCCCGATATGAAGGTCACGTTCGAGCCGCAGCACCGATTCGATGCGGTAGCGTTTGCCATACATCATGTGCCCGCCCCCTTCAGAGACAGGCCTCGGGCAAGCGTCGCGTGATCGACAAGATCATGGCACACCTGCCCATACCCGTTCTCGCGCAGAAATGGCGTCCGCTGCCAATCTTCGCTGTAGCAGTCGGCCGGTGGCAGCCCATGCGCGAGCACCTGGGCAGCGAGCGCGGCATCTTCAACGCTCACGCGCAACACCGAGCCGGGTAGTGTGACCAGCCATGGCGAATAACCGCCACTCTCCGGAGGATACCGCAAGGCAAGATATCCCCCGCGCAACTCCTCCCGGGTGAACGACCGCTCGAGCTTCAGGCCTAGGCGGGCCAAGGTGCTGGCATAGGCATCGAATAAGGTCGTTCCCTTGCGCAAATCTTCGGGGTTCAGCAACGCGGCCTCGGTTATCAGGCAGAGATTGTAATAGCTTCCCGGCTCTAGAACGGACGCCGCCGCCGCCGGCTGCCACGATGTCGCGGTGATGATCGCTTGGGTTTTGCCGAGCCACGGAATCCCAATCTTCGCGATCGCCAGCACCTGCTGCAGGACCGCAGCATCGCCAGCGATCTCCCCGACCCAGCGATGCCCGCCCGGGCGCACGGCAATCGCCGAGAAAAGCTGGCCGCCCTCCTGGCCGGCAACTGCAGAAGCCACTGCCTGATCCTCGTCGATGTAGCGGGCACCAAGCGTCTCCGCATCGATCGCGGTGCGCGATCGGCCGGCCTTCTCCGGCTCCACATCGGGCCAGCCGAGAGCTGTCTTGACGGCGGCGCGCTCGGCCTCCTTCCAGTCGCCCTGAAACCGATGCGGCTCCCGCTTCGTCTCGACATCGCCGAGGAGATGGCACCAGGCGCTCCCGGAGGCGATCGAAATAGACAAGGGGATCGGTCGGCGCCAGGCGGTCGGCGCGCTGTCACTGGCAGGAAAGGCATGGCTGATGCGGATCGCCGAGAGCTGCTCGGGCGCGATCGTCGAGCGCGCCATGAGCGCCGCAAGCGCCCCCTTGATCGCACCGCCAGGAATGATCTCGTCCCCAATGACCAAGTTTCCGGACTCCCGGCTTGCGTTCACTAGAAACGGGCGGTCAATCTGCCACTCGATCGTGAGCCGGGCCGCAGTCGGCTCGGCATCGGCAGGCCGGACCGCAGCCGGCGCGCCGATCTTCCAGGAGCCCGGCTTCACCCGGCCGTAGCCGACGCTCTTCATGCCACCGATCGCGAACACGCGCTCAGCCGCCCTTGCGATGAGTTCGCGGGTCTTCGCCGCATCCTCAGATGCGCGCAGCAGAATATCCCCTGCGAAGGTCACTTCCGTTCCAAACGAGAACGGGCATTCGACAAAGAGCAGATTTCCTTCGCGGACGGATCCCAGATCCTCGTCAATTTCTATTCGTACTGCCGGATCGCCCACCCAAGGCGCATCCGAACCGGTTGCCGGCGGCTCGGGCGTGCAGGCACATATCGCGAGGTCCCCAACGCTGACGCTGCCTCGATGCGGAACATTGGCATCCGTCCAATCAGGCCCTCTGGCAGAGCTCTCGCTGCCCAGAAGCTCGGCGATGCGGCTGCGAGCGATATGCGTCTCCTCGGCCATCGCTTCGAGCGCCGCGCGGAGGTGGCCCTTGACATGTGTCCCGGGCAGGATGAGGCGCTTCTTGGCATCACGTGCAAGGCGGATATCCTGCCCCGTGCCCGCGGCTTCATCGCCGGGGATGGCCCAGGGCGAGATCACGGTCACCGAGACCGGCAGGCGCCAGTAGAGAGTCATGATGCGCCGCTCCCTGCATGCGCCGCGCGGTCGCCGGTTAGACCATGGATGTAGTCGTAGAACACGCTCAGCCGACACAGCGCTCCAAACAAGGCGCCGTGGCCGGCTCGAGCAAATCTCTGCCCCGGCGCGGGGGGCGCCGCCGCCTCGATCTCGGGTAGGGCGTCCGTAAGATCCGTCGATCGTCCGACGCGGTCGATCTCCGTCAAGATCCACGCCTCAATATCCGCCAGCCTGGCCTGCTTCCGCGCGACAGCCGCATCGGCGCAAGCCTCGGTGGCCGGCCTGTCGCCGGTATCGGACGCCTCGCGCGTCTGGCCGCGATCTGCCGCCTCCAGCCTGCGCATCCCCTCGAAAACGAACCGATGCAGCGTGCTTCTGCCGATCGAGCGATCAAGCGCGGTCTTCGCCTGCGCCATAGTGTCGAGATCCGCGGCACCGAGCACCTGGCCGGCCAACTCAGCGGCATCGCCAAAGAGGCTGTTCCAATAGCTCGAGGCGTTCAGATGGACACGGTCTACACCTTCGAAGGCCATGACATTCAGCCGCGTCGCAGACCGGTCCCCCTTGGCCCCGTCCGCCATAGCATCAGCGGCCGTCCTCACCTGCGAGATCGGCGCATCATGCGGAGCAAAGGCAAGGCCGATCGAAAAGGTTAGGGGCTTGCCCTTGTGATCAGTCCAGCCACCCGTCTCGGCCACGACGAGCCGCGCAAACTCCCAGCCTACCCAGGCCGGACAGACGAAGCCGAACTCGTCGCCGCCCCAAAGCAACGTTTCGAAGCGCGCTACGACGCCGTCAGCAGTGGCGAGTTGCAAGGCATTTTCGGCCGCGACCCAGCAGATGATCCGCGCCAGAAGCCGGGCCTTGAGTTGATCCAGACGATCCGAAAAGGCCCGGTACGCGTCAAAGTCTTCGGCACCCGAACGCCGCTTGCCAAAGGCATTCCCATCCATCCACAGAACCGTCATGCCGGCGCGCACGCTGGCCGACAGCTGCTTCGGAGGATCTGCCACAAGCTCTTCAAAATCCCCTGCGAAATCGTGCAGGCCCTCGAGCGCCGCTTGCCCCCGCGCGATCTCGTCGCAATCTTCCCCGGCCGCCGCGGCAGCCTCTTCGAGGATCCGCGCGTAGAAGTTCCGCTTCTCTCTCCGGCCGATCTCGAACCGGCGCTCGGCGCTCTTCGAGGTCGGGCGCTTCTTCACGCGGCTCTTGGCATCTGCCCCGAATCGGCGGGTGTAGTGGCAAACGGCTTGCTCGGCGGAGGTTCCGGCGAGGCTTGGGCGCGGCGGGATCGGGCAGTTGAGCGCTGCCATCTGCTGCCGGGCGAGATCGGTCTCGAGCGCCGCGATTACCGGCCCGGGCTTGTCTTGGCCGGCATCGGATGGGCGATGCACCGCAACGCCGAACTGGAAGAGATCAAAGGGCCAGTTGTCGCGCTCACTGGCGAGATAGTCCCGAATGTGCCTGGTGATTGCGTCCGCCTGCTTGTCCTCAAGCGGTCGCTGCCCCTGTTGCACAGCCTGCCCGGCACGCCGCAGGATCTCAGCCGCCACCCGTTCCACCAAGATCTCGTCCAGGGTCTCTGCGCCGGCATTCAGCAGAAGGTTTCGCGCGGCGTCGCGCAAGGCCGCATCGCTGATACCGGCTTCCTTGAGCCCCGGCAGGATCTCATTGACGGCATTTCCGAACCGTGTCCTGTTCTTGAAGCCCGCGGGAACATCGTTTAGCTTCTCCGGCTCGATCGCCAGCGCGAGCCCGCCGGCCCGCGTGCAGGCGCGGAAGAAGAGTTCCGATGCCGCCTGCTGAATGACATCGAATTCCACATCGGGGAACTCAGCCTCGAGATGTGCCCGCAGCAGAGACGGCATCGCCAGCAGCGTGAGCGAGCCGCCCCGATTGATCGACAGATCCTGCGTGTCCATCAGAAACGGACCGAAATCCCGCGGTGCAACTTTGAAATACGTGAAAATTGACTGGGTCATCTGAAGTGAATTCGGTTCCCTGTTTCAAACACAATTCTCTGCGTCGCGCCCGCCCGGTCGTTGCAGCGCCGCCACGTCATCACCTTGCGTAAAGCCTTCGCGAAGCGATGCCACATGTCAAGCGGCGTCGCCGCGCGCGACTTCGATCCGGCCGGCTCTCTCGGCGCTGGACAGTGCCGGCGCAAGCCGGGCACCCTCTCCCATGGTCGCATAACAGCCGCGCCGCGAGAGGGGAATCAGGCTTGGAATCTTGGCAAATGCATGCAACGACAAAGGAACTTCTGGCATGTTAACCTTGAACCTTGCGAATCGACCGCCCAACTGGCCGTGACGACGACGGCCATTGAATCGGAGGGAGAAAAATCAATCAAATCAAGGCGCTCCAGAAGGCCAGTTGGCCAACCATGACCGCGAGACAGCGGATTGAGACGTGATAGGCGTGGCCAATCCGCCACCCTGCCGCGTTGGCCAACCATGACCGCGAGACAGCGGATTGAGACTTGGACATGGTTGATGGGCCTTCCTTGTCTCTGAGTTGGCCAACCATGACCGCGAGACAGCGGATTGAGACTCCGGGCTGCCGTCGTAGACGGCACTCATCCAGGTTGGCCAACCATGACCGCGAGACAGCGGATTGAGACTCTGGAAGTAGTCCGCTGCAATGCCAGCAACTGCGTTCAGTTGGCCAACCATGACCGCGAGACAGCGGATTGAGACTAGCCCTCCTGTATTTTTCAGCGCGGCTATGAGTTGGCCAACCATGACCGCGAGACAGCGGATTGAGACGCCGCGACTCCAGGCTGTTGCCGTTCGAGAAATCGTACGTGTTGGCCAACCATGACCGCGAGACAGCGGATTGAGACTTCTTGAACTGGCCCGGATGGGCCTTCATGAACTTGTTGGCCAACCATGACCGCGAGACAGCGGATTGAGACCTGGCGCTTGAAGCTCTCGCAGATCTTCAAGTTGGCCAACCATGACCGCGAGACAGCGGATTGAGACCTGTTCTGCTTGATCTTGTTTTTGGTCCTTTTTGAGTTGGCCAACCATGACCGCGAGACAGCGGATTGAGACAAGCCCACGCCGATGCCGAGCGCCTTGCTGGTCGCGTTGGCCAACCATGACCGCGAGACAGCGGATTGAGACGGAGCGAAAGACGCGCGCATGCGGCAGTGCTGCCCCGGAACCGAAGTCACCGGCACAGTGGATGCTGCGCAGCGGCGAACTTGACTGCGCCGGTCGCACCTCGCAGGATGGCCCCTGCAATGTTGCCGGCGCGGCAAGTCTGCTCGGGAACGGGGTGCGGTCGAGGCGGCATTCTCCCCGCAAACGATGGCGCTCGTCATTTCAGGAACAACGCGATATGACCGAGGCAGCTTCCGATGGCGAAAAGCATTCATGCACCGAAGTGCCGCCCGCGAGTGAAGCGGGGGCAGAGCAAGGTGCGACAGGCGTGACACGGGAAGGGTCGAAGGCTCCAAAGGTCGGACCACTTTGCGCCGGGAACTTTCCGGTCGCGCTCTTCCGGCAGACCCTGCTCTGGCCGCTGGTGCTGGATAGCGAGCCCGACGAGGGTTGGTTCGAGAAGGAGTGCAATCGTCTTTCAGGCAGCGAGGCATGGACTCTCTGCGAAGATCCGCTTGAACTGATCCCCGACGAGGATGGAACCGGCGTCTACGAAGAGGCCGTCTACTTTCACGATTTCGTCCGGAATTTTCTCTATCGCAAGGATGCCGATGCGCCGATGCGGGTCTACAGCCGCAATGGGCCCGCGGCGCTGACCGCGGTAATTGACGGGACCGAACGGCGCTTCGCCGTTCAGCACTGTGCGCTGCACCTGTTCGAACTTGGCGTGGCGATCCTGAGCCTGGATCTGGACTTCGTGAGCGACGCGCAAGATCTGACGATGGCCGATGCCCAGAAAATCATTGACCGTCTGCGCCGCGCCTATGCGCCGTTCTGGTTTGGCGATCGCAATCCTGGCTACTGCCCCACCGAGGTGTTTCTCGACGACGAACCCTGCGGTTTGGGCCGCCTCGAGACGCGCAGCGCCGCGCTTGCGGCATTGAAGAAGCGTTCCGCGGGGCCGGATCGGCTGGTTGAGCCGCTGTTTCCCTGGTGGAGCAGACTTCTTGCACCGCTCGCGGTCGCGGGCAGCGATGCCCAGCCGAATCCCGGCGCTGCGTCTTTCCGGCAAGTGCTGGACGAGCGGATCCCCCTCATGACCACGCTCCAACTGGCACAGTTGACGCCGCCAGACGCGCACGCACCGGCCGATCCGGCGCGCGTGCTGGAGCTGGTATCGGAAGGCGACTGGTTCCGCCTTGCCGGCGCCGATGGGGCAGACGATCACGCCTATCCCTACAACCCCGAATTTCTACGGAGTCGCTCGGACAACCTGTTCTACGATCGCTTCATGGCCTCACCCGATACCGATCGGAATGGAGCCACCCGGTTCCTGTTCATGGGCTACCACTTTGCCGCTGTGGGCAGCGGCAACTTCTTCCGGGACTACGTCGCGGGGCACATGCGCCGGCACTATCGCCAGATGAACCTCATCGCCTATCTGGAGTTCGCAGCTCTCCTGATGCTCTCGAACCGCCTGAGCCGTGCCGCGAGACTCAAGGACTCGGAAGAGCGGCGACGCGCAATCATCACGGTCGAGAAGGACTTCCTTGTCTTCACGCATCGCTACCGCTTCACCGGTGTCTCCAACCAATTGCAGGCGCGCGAGATGTTCGATCAGCTTCGCAGGAGCATGGGGCTTGACCTCCTATACAAGGAGGTCAAGGAAGAGATTGACACCGCGGCGCAGTTCGCCTTGGCCGAAGAACAGCACGAGCAGTCCGAGACGGTTCTCACCCTCACCGAGATTGCCACCCTCGGGCTCGTGCTGAGCGTGATCGTGGGCGCATTCGGCATGAACATCGTCGTGGACACCGAGCGCTGGGGCCTGCCCGGCGAAATCGCTCTCTTCGGGCTCACGGTTGCCATCCTGTCCGGCGCCACCGCGCTCCTCCTGGGCGCATGGCCGGCCCTCTCGGGCGAGCGCCCAGGATTGGTTCGGGTTCGGCGCCCGCTCTATGTCCTGACAATCATAGGCTTTATCATGTTTTTCGCAGTTTTGATCTGGGAGGGATTTACGTCCTCTGGGCCCATTGCTTCGGCGGATCCGCCCGAGGCCTCGGGCGGATCCGCAGAGCATCCGAAGGAGTGAGTTCGCTGCGTGGAAAAACGGCAAGACTCACGGACCCGAGACCGTTCTCGGCGGTGCAGAACGCGCTGCGAACAGGCACTTTGCCCTTGGAATCTCGATTTCCCCATGAGAATGAACGGTTTTGATACCTCCATTAACGAATTTCTTGCGTTTTTTCTCTGATTGGGTCAGGCTGAACACGGCAAGTTTGGAAAGACCCGAAAGGATATGCGTGATACCAGTGGCTTGCAGACGGTAAGTCCGGACGCCATGACCGCGAAACAGCGGATTGAGACCTGGAGGTCAAACGCGTGGTCGACAAACACGTCCGGACGCCATGACCGCGAAACAGCGGATTGAGACAAGGCGGCGTCCCGCACCCGCTCCGACACCGAGTCCGGACGCCATGACCGCGAAACAGCGGATTGAGACACGCGGACGCGTCCGTGGCCGAGGTTGGCGGTGTCCGGACGCCATGTCCGCGAAACAGCGGATTGAGACCCCCCTCGGAGTCCTCGGGCCAGATCCCGCGTCCGGACGCCATGACCGCGAAACAGCGGATTGAGACCAGCTGAAACGCTCCATCTTTGCTCCACTTATCGTCCGGACGCCATGACCGCGAAACAGCGGATTGAGACTTCTCTCGGACATCTCTGCCCTCCTCTTTTTTTGTCCGGACGCCATGACCGCGAAACAGCGGATTGAGACCTGGTAGGGCGCGGTCATCGCATCCTGCAGCTGCGTCCGGACGCCATGACCGCGAAACAGCGGATTGAGACGCGTCGGAGCTGGGCTCGACGCGGACGCGGACGCGTGTCCGGACGCCATGACCGCGAAACAGCGGATTGAGACGCGGTGCGTGCCGGCGCCGGTCTCGGTCTCGTCCGGACGCCATGACCGCGAAACAGCGGATTGAGACGGTGCCGCCGTTGGTGGTCGCATCGCGGTAGGTCACGTCCGGACGCCATGACCGCGAAACAGCGGATTGAGACGCGGCGACCACATCGGAAACGATGCGCTTCCACGCATCGAGTCCGGACGCCATGACCGCGAAACAGCGGATTGAGACCCGTTCAGGGACGTCGACTCCACATCCATGTGTGTCCGGACGCCATGACCGCGAAACAGCGGATTGAGACGGAGATTCCAGGGCAGAGCCAGCCCAGAGTCTTCGTCCGGACGCCATGACCGCGAAACAGCGGATTGAGACAGTGACCAATCTTTCCTTCGAGAAACGTGAGCGGAGCGGCGGCAATCGCTGCCCACGTCCGGACGCCATGACCGCGAAACAGCGGATTGAGACAGGAACCACCGCCTTGTCTTCATGTCTTGCGTCCGGACGCCATGACCGCGAAACAGCGGATTGAGACGTGTGGGCCGTTGTAGCCCAGGAACGCCCTTCGTCCGGACGCCATGACCGCGAAACAGCGGATTGAGACATCCGAGGGTCATCCACGTGGCGCAGGAGGTTGAGTCCGGACGCCATGACCGCGAAACAGCGGATTGAGACGCGGAGGGCCAGGGCCCACCCGCGGCTAAACTTCCGTCCGGACGCCATGACCGCGAAACAGCGGATTGAGACCGATATCGCTGGCTAGCCCAACCGGGACGGGATCTTGGGGTATGCGCGCCGGCCGAGCAGTGCATGCGGTGGAGACCGAGTGGGTTTGCCAGCGAGATGTGCCGGCACTCATCGGTCTATACCAAACCGGGATCCGTGAACTTTCTAGCCGGCGTGGGGATGCAAACGGTAGCTGCCGTTGCCGAGCCGGGTGCTGGCTCCGACATAGGTGTATTCGCCAAGCGCGATCAGCGTCGCCATAACCGGGCTCATGGGTGGCAGGATGAGCACTCCGCGCCGGCCCACAACCGGGTAGCTTCGAGCTTGCAGCCGAGAGCCTTGCCGGCGCCTGCGCTCGCCGCGATCGATCCACTGGGCGGTGGCCCCGATGGCGTGAGCCTCGTCGAGTAATTCCTCGGTGCCTTCGGCGAGATCGGCTCCGTGCCAGAGCGCCAAGCCCTTGATGCGCTTGACCAGACCTTTGAGAAGGGTTGCGGGCTCGAAGTGCGGCATGCTGCCTTTCTTCTGCGAGACCTGATCAGGGAACTCGAGAACTGCTCCGCCGGTCAAATCCGGCACTGGGACACCCAGGCTCGCTCGGACCGACCTGTCGGAGATCCCGATCGGCTCTCGTATCGGCCGACCATTGGGGCCGCGGCGATCGAGCCCGACCCTCAGCGCGCGCACGAGCCCGTCCGTTGCCTCACCGGCCCAGCTCTCGGCCGCGCCGAACAGGGTCAACATGACGAGAAGATCGCCGCGATCCACATCGACCGCGAAGACGTAGGGTTTTGGCAGATCGAAGCCCGGCAGATGCCGCCCGTAGCTCGTGAAGAAGATCGAGAGCGCGCAGGGCGTCTCCCAAGAGCAGGACCGTTCGGCTATGGCTTCTGGCGACGCCACTTCTTCGAGCGCATTGCCCCAGCCGCCCCGGATCTTGCCTACGAGCTTTGGGTCCTTCAGACGCCGGGCCTCGCCTCGACAGCGCAGCAAGATCCGCGTCATGCGCCATTCCGCAGCAAGCGCTGCAATTTCGATGCGCTGCTCCAGCGCATTGTCGAGGAAAGCCCCGATCTGGCCCTCGGCACGGATCGAGGCGCCAGCAGGCTCGCGGGTGTCGCCGTGCGGGCTGGCTTTCTCGTCTCTGTCGTCGTGGGGCATCGATCGGCGCCATCCCTCGCTAGCGTCGCAGCCGATTGTCGAGCTTGGAGCTCGGCGGGCGGTTCGACCAGCAATGCAGCTCATGCGTCAGCCGCGCTCAATGTTCTGCCGTGTCGAGGGAGAAAAGCAACCCTGGCTCATCGGCCTCCGCGCAATGGCCGCTGCCGCTGCACCCGGATCGAAAGGTCAAGTCGGGCAGACGGTGAGACGGCAGACGCAGGGCAAGATCGAGCGATGGCATCAGACCCTGAAGAACAGGATCCTGCTCAAAAACTACTACCTGCCGGGCGCCCTCGAGCAGGCCATCGGCGGGTTCATCGATCACGACAACAACGTCCGATGCCACGAAAGCCTCGGCAACATAACCCCGGCTGACGCCCATTACGGGTGCGGACCCGCCATCCTGGAGGAGAGGAGGCGCATCAAGGAGAGGACCTTGAGGGAGCGACGCTTGCTCAAATAGCAGGCGGCCGCATACTCGAAAACATTAGAGTCAGGAGCCTCCGCAGCGAAAGCCTGCTTCAAGGCCCAAAATATCTGACAACGGACACCCATCACGCTGATGCTGCGCCGCGCATGGCGGGGAGTTTGGAGCGTTCTTTCGTCGTCCTCGCTGACACCTGCGTCGCGGGTCTTGCGGAGCGACGGGCCGTTGAGCGGGAGTCTGTGAGCGTTGTGGATGAGCCGATCGAGGATAGCGTCGGCGAAGGTGGGCTCTCGACCACCGCGTGCCAGGCGTCGACCGGGAGCTGGTTGGTGATGACCGTGGAGCCCGCCTGATAGCGGTCCTCGACAACCTCCATCAGATCCCGGCGCTGGCCGGCGGTGAGGTGGTCGGGGGCCCCAGTCGTCGAGGATCAGCGGATCCGCCTTTGTGAGCTGGCGGAAGAGCCGGGGGAAACGGCCATCGCCATGGGCGAGCTCGAGCTCGGCGAAGAGCCGTGGCAGGCGGTGATACAGGACGGACTTGCCACCCCTACAGGCCTTCTGCCCGGGCCGGATGATCGCGGTGTCGTAAGGGGCGGCGAGATCAGCATAGGTCCGATTGACCCGGAGCTCGTAAATGTAGGCCTTTGTGACCCCGGCCTTCAAATTGTCGGAGACCAGTTGTCCGGGCGCCGCCGAAGAACGCGAGCATCCGCAGGTGGCGCGCGATCCAGCCGGGCAGCGTTTGCGTCCAGGGCGCCTCGACCTAGGTGTAGTTTGAGGCGCCTGGTACGCCGACGAAGATCTGAGCCTGGCGGACCTCGCCCGTGGTGCCGTCGATGATATCGAGCGCGTCGCCGGGATAGTCCACGACGGCCCGCTCGCCGGCGAAGTGATGCTGTCGCATCGTGGGCGACGGTCGCCCTTTCCACCGCCGGTACAACTCACAAAAAATCGGCTGTATCCGCGATGTCTTCGGAGTGCTTTGACGCAAGGGCACATTTCGATGCCGTTTGAGAACCAGCCCCGTGCCCGCGAGGTTGCTCGGCGCCTCGCAGGTCTCTCGATGCTCCGATGGCGAGAACCGCTTCACGCACCCCGAGCAGGCTACCTCGTTTAGCAC
>NZ_BSYI01000060.1 GCF_030270585.1 Paralimibaculum aggregatum | reverse complement strand
CGCGGCTCGCGCGCCACGCCCTCATAGCCGTAGAGCGCCGATTCCCGGCGATAGCCGCCCGCGAAGTTGGCCACGGGCGGCGCCGGCGCGGGCGCTGCCGGCTCCGGCAGAGGCTCCGGCAGCGGCCCCGGCGGCGGCGGGGCGGGTGCGCAGGCGGCCAGGCCCGCGCATCCCCCCGCGAGGAGCGCCGCAAGCAGCGCCCCCCGGCGCAACCGCGCCTCCGCGGAGGCGCGGCCGGTCATCAGGCGGCCAGCGCCTCGAGCGCGTCGAGCTCCTGGCTCACCGCCGCCTCGAAGGCCTGGTCCTCGGCCTTGAGGTTGCTCGCCTGGATGGTCAGCTCGTCGATGTCGCTCGAAGCGCGCGGCTGGGCGCGGGCCTCGACCCGCGGCGGCTCGAACTTGCCGGTGGCCTTGGGCGGTGCGGCCGCGACCTGGCTGCCGCTGCTCGGGCGGCTGGTGGCGAGGTACTTGCTGGCCACGAAGCCTTCGCCGCCGGGCACCGAGACGCGGCTCCAGCCGCCGCCGGCATCGCCGAGATAGCCGACCCGCTGGCCCTTGTAGAAGACGCCCATCTTGTCGAACTCGGTGCCGGGCCCGGTGCGCACGTTGACCCCGGCCGAGGCATAGCGGGTGCGCCCGCCCGGGCTCTCCAGCACGGTGCCGGCCGAGAGCGAGGAGGTGTAGCTCGTGGTCTGCGGCTGGTAGCTCTGCACCCGCGAGGAGACCACGATGTCGCGGTCGACCTGGCTGGTCTTGGCCAGCGCGTCGGCGAACACGCCGCGGTTCTCGTCGACCTCGCCGATCACCTGGTTGACCAGCCGGCGGTCGTCGGCGATGCGCTGGCGCAGCACCGCGAGCTCGGCCCGCGCCGCCTCGCCCGAGAGCTGGCCGGACTGGATCCGCCGGCTGAGATCGTTGACCTCGTTGGCGCGGCAGGTGTTGAGCCGGCGCACGCTCTCGGAGAGCTGGGTGACGAAGCCGCGGGTGGCGCGGACATCCTGGTTGATCGCGTTGAGGATCTCGGCCCGGTTGCGGCCCTGGCGCGATTTCGCGGTGAGATAGCCGCCGAGCGCGCCGGTGGCACCGCCGACCACGGCGCCGATCAGCGCGCCGGTGACGTCGCCCGAGGCCAGCCCGCCGATGATGCCGCCGGCGATCGCCCCCGAGATCGCGCCGATCGCGATGGTCTCGTTGAAGCGCTCCTGCTCCTTGACCATCACCGCGCGGTGCTGCGAGCAGAAGTCGTCGGCATCCACCCCCGCCACCGGGGCACAGCCCTGAAGCGCCAGCGCGCCGCCGACCGCGAGCCCGGTCAGCGCGCGCCCGAGCCGCCGGCCGATGCGGGCGAGCGGCCCGGCGGGCAGTGCAATAGCTGTTCCTGGCGACATCAGATGTCCTCCTCTTTCTCATCTGGATCGGCTAGCGATGGCTCGGGCGGCGGCGCGGCGCGCAGCCGCTCCTGGCGCATCTCGTAAGTGTCGTCGACCTCGCGGCGCCAGCGTTCGGTCACCGCCTGGGTGACCGAGCGGGCCTTGTTGAACTCCTCGATATGGCGCTTGACCACCGGGTAGAGCTGCGCCAGCCGCGAGAGCCGCCGCTCGGCCAGGTCGCGCGCCAGCCCGTCGCCCACCCGGTCGATCCGCGACCAGAGCTCCTCGGAGATCTCGGCGATCAGCACGATGTAGCTCTGGAACTCGGTATCGACCTCGCCGTCGAGCTCGATGCGGCGCAGCTCCAGCTTCTTCAGCCGCGCCTCGAACTCGGCGCGGCGCTCGGAGGTCGGGTCGATCTTGTCGACCCGCCGGCGCACCCGGCCGATCTCGCTCATCGCGACGAGGATGGTCCGCCCGCGCAGCCGCACGCTCTCGGCCACCGCCAGCGCCGTCATCAGCCGCTCGCGCAGCTCCGCCTCCTCGACGGCGAGCATCGCCTGCTCGGTGGACTGGGCCTGCGCCCGGGCGGGCGGCAGCGCGAGGGCCGCGAGCCCGAGGAGGGCGACGGCCGAAAGGGCGGCGGACAAGCGCTTCAATACCATCAGTTCTCTCTCTGTTGATCGCGTCTCTCGCGGTATTCGTCGATCTCGTAGAGCCAGCGGCCGGCCATCTCGTCGTCGCGGGCACCGCGCTCGCGCCATTCTGCCAGATGGGCGGTCTGGCGGGCATAGGCCTCGGCGAGCTTCTCGAGCCCCGGCGCGTCGAAGCGGCCGGCGGTGTCCTCGATGATCGCCGCGAGCAGCTCGGGATCGGGCTCGGCGGCGAGCGCCGCGAGATTGTCGAGATAGCCGGCATAGATCGCCTCGATCTCGCGCTCGCGCAGCACCAGCTCGCCGCGCACCGCCTCGACCCGCTCCAGCGCCGCGGCCTTCGCCTCGCCCTGGAATTTCGGGTTGCCGTCGATCGACTTGAGCATGTTGTCGACGCGCACGATGCCGGCAAAGACATTCGCCCCGGTGCGGAAGATCGAGGCGGAGAGCGCGGCGCCGGAGATCAGCCGCTGGCGCAGCGCCTCCCGGGCCGCGGTGGCGCTCTCGGCGGAGGCGCTCTCGAGCAGCCTGAGCCCGTCCTCCAGCAGCCTGCGCGCCTCCTCGGGCGTGGTCACCGCCTCGCCCTCGAGCCGGGCCACGAGGTCGGAGAGGTCCGAGACCTCGGCGACGCGCCCGACCAGCCGCTCGCGGCTCGCGGTCAGCGCCTCTTCCAGCGGCCGGTTGGCGAGCTGGTCGAAGCGGAACGGCGCATCCGCCGCCGCGCCATAGACGAAGAACGGCGCCGAGACCGCCATGCGCGCACCCGCCAGCGGCTCGCGCGCCACGCCCTCATAGCCGTAGAGCGCCGATTCCCGGCGATAGCCGACCGCGATGTTGGCCTCGGGCGTTGCCGGCGAGCCGCCGCGCAGCACCGCGCCGCCGCGGCTGCCATGCAGCCCGTCCGGCCGCGTCGCGCGAAAGAGGTCGAGCACGAATTCCTCGGCATTGCCGAGCATGTCGTGCAGCCCCAGCAGGTTGGGCATCAGCCGGCCGGCGCCGCCGGTCTTGTGCCCGCCCCAGCCCTCGGTCTGCGCGATCTCGGCGAGCGAGGGGGTAACCTCCTCGCCGTCCTTTCGCACGAGGTGCAGGCGGCGGTTCTGCGCATCCGCCCCGGTGCGCCCGTCGCGCGCGGCATATTCCCATTCCGCCTCGGTCGGCAGGCGCACGAAGCCCGAGGAGCCGGCCTCCCAGGGCAGCACCGGGCGATCCCCCTGGCCGATCAGGATCTTGTCGATCGACAGCAGCCAGGCGGTGTAGGCGCGCGAGAACTCGATCGCCTCGAACCAGGTCAGCCCGGTCGCCGGCAGCACGAGATCGGGCCGGCCATAGCCGTCGCGCAGGCCGCCCGCCTCGAGCCAGGCGCGGTGCCCGGCGCAGGCCGGCGCGTCGGGGTTGTAGGCCACCGGCCCGGCCTCGAAGACGCCGGAGGTGAAGAGATGCCATTGCGGCAGGGTGATCTCGTACTGCCCGAGGTAATAGGCCCGGTCGGTCACGCCGCCGTCGGGCCCGGTCACGGTGAAGGCGCCGGAGAGCACGTCGTACCAGGGCGCGACCACGGCGGCCTGCGGGCCGGAGGCGCGCGCCGCGTTGGGGTCGCCGAAGCGCGCCGGCTCGTGGTCGAGCACGTGATCGACCGAGACATCGACCCGGCGGAAATGCATCTGGTGGCCGCAGGGCATCGGCAGCACCAGATGCTCCGGCCGCGCCGCCGCGCGGTCGAGCTGGCGGCAGGCGAGCGGCTCGCCGCCCTCGCGCGCCGCCACCGCCAGCGCGGGGTCGTCGAAGGCGCAGGGCGGCGGGCGGTCCTCTGCACCGGCACGGGCGGCAAGCAGCGCAACGGCGAGGAGGAGGAAGGCGTGGGCGGTCTTAGGCATCTCTGAGCGTCTCCGCGGGTGAGATCGTGAGGGCCCGGCGGGCCGCGACGGTGCTGGCCAGCGCCGCCACCGCGACACTGCCCAGAAGTGCCGCAGCCGCATGGCGCCAGGGCAGGCGCATCAGCCCCCCCTCCCCTGCGACAAGGTCGCGGAACAGCGCCCCGATCGCCGGCTGTATGGCATGATACACAAGGAGCGCCGCAAGGGCACCCGCGAGCGCGATCGCCGCGCCCTGCAGCACCGGCATGGCGGCGATGGCGCGGCCGCGATAGCCTATCAGGCGCAGCGTCGCGTAGATCCGCCGCTTGCGCGCCACCGCCGCGGCCTGGGTGAGGCCGATGCTGAGCACGTATCCGGTGAGGGTGAGCCCGAGAATCGCATAGAACAGCCGGCCGAGATCGCGGTCCACCCGCCCGGCAAAGGCGATGCGCTCGGCCTCGGAGGTGACGTCGAGCCCCTGCCCCGCGAGCCAGCGCCGCAGCGGCTCGACGCTGTCGAGATCGCGGGCATAGAGGCGGAAGCCGCCCCACTGGTCGCCGCGGGGCGCATCGCCCTCCCAGCCGCGCGCGGGCACGGCGATCCACTCCTGATAGGCCTGGATCTCGGCGAGCAGCGGCAGCGGCGCATAGGCCTTCTTCGCCGGCTCGACCTCGGCGGGCAGGATGCCGGCGACGGTGAGCGGCACCGCCACCCGCTCGCGCCGGCCGGAGGCCGCGCGCCGCGCCAGCACGAGGCGCAGCCTGTCGCCCGGGGCCGCGCCGAGCGCCTCCGCCGCGCGGGCGCCGAGCACCAGCGCATCGCCCTGCGGCACCCCGAGCCCGGCGAAGCCGAGCAGCGGATCGCCCGCCCCGGTCGGCGCGAGGATCACCTCGGCCGGCTGGCCGTCGGCGGCGGCGCGGTTCTGCAGCGTCACCTGCAGGTTCACGTAGCGGGTGCGCGGGATCAGGAAGCCGGTCTCGGGCCGCGCCCGGGCGGCCTCGAAGAAGCCCTCCGGCAGGGCCTTGATGGCGCGGTGGCGGATCTCGCGGGTGGCCGGGTTCTCGGCGAGCTGGCTGCGCATCGCCTCGACCACGCCGAACCAGAGCCCGAAGAGGATCAGCAGCGGCGCCAGCGCCACCGTCACCCCGAGCACGGCGACCAGCGCGGTCGGCCATTCATGCAGCAGGTCGGCGGTGGCCAGGCGCCAGACCGGCAGCCCCATCGGCGCCGGCGCCGCGCCCGGAGAAGGGGCCGGAGAAGGGGCCGGACGGGGAGCCGGAGCGGGGGCCGCCGGGGCGCTCATGCCGCCAGCCCCTCGGCGCTGCCGGGGGCGAAGACGACGCCGCCGCCATCCGCCTCCGGCGCCATCCGCGCGGTCAGCACCGGCAGCGAGAACTCGCGGATCAGCGCCCAGGAATGGCTCGCCATCACCACCGCGGTGCCGCGCTCGGCGGCCAGCGCGCAGAGCAGCCGCAGCGTCGCCCGCGCGGTCGGCGGGTCGAGCGCCGCGGTCGGCTCGTCGGCCAGGATCACCGCCGGGTCGCCCATGATGGCGCGGGCGATGGCCACCCGCTGGCGCTGGCCGATGGAGATCGCCTCGGGCTTGCGCCGCAGCAGCCCCTCGAGCCCGAGCCGCGCCGCCAGATCACCCACCGCGAAGGGCGCCGGGCGGTCCGCCGGGCGGGTGATCGCGATGTTGTCGGCCACCGTCAGGAACGGCAGCAGCCCGCCGGACTGGAGGATGTAGCCGAGCAGGCTGCGCCGCGGCGCCGCCACCGCCTCGAGATCGCCCGCCGCCAGCGCCGGCGCGAGGTCCCGCCCGCAGAGCCGGAAGCGCGCCACGCGGCCCGGCCGCTCGATCAGGCCGAGCAGGTCGAGCAGCGTGGATTTGCCCGAGCCGCTCTCGCCGGCCAGCGCCAGGAAGCCGCCGCGGGCCAGCCGCAGCGCCGGCAGGCTGAGGCGGAAATCCTCCGCCCCCGGCCCGCGGGAGAAGGCCAGCCCCTCGACCTCCAGCACCGGCACCGGCGTGCTCACGGCAGCAGCTCGAGGCTCACGGCATAGACATCCTCGGCCCGGTTGCCGGCGCCGAGATCGATCCAGCCGATCTCCGAGCCGGCGATGTCGCGATAGGCGCGGAGCTTGTTGCGCAGCGCCTCGGTCTGCTCGCGCTGGAAGGAGGGGCCGCTGGCGCTCCAGGTGTCCTCGTCGAGCGCCAAGAGGTCGGACTTGTAGGGCAGCGCCTTGAGGAAGGAGGGGAAGAGATCGCCCGCCTCCTGCAGCGTGCGGGTGCCGGCGCCCTCCACCGTCGAGGCGGCGGAGAAGCTGCGCATCAGGGCGAAGAAGTCGCCGCCCCCGGTCTCCTGGCTCTCATAGGCCATCAGGATCGCCTCGGAGCCCTCCATCAGCGCCGAGAGCTGCTGGCGGGTGACGAAGACCTTGACGTCGAGCGCATCGAGCCGCGGGTTCATCAGGTCCCGGTCCGCCGCCCAGGCGCGGTAGAAGCGCGGCGCCGCCTGGCCCTGCCGCGCGCCGAGATATTCGAGCTGCGCCCGGAACACCTCGTTGACCAGCGCATCGCCCATGGTCTCGACCGCCTCGACGCGCTCCACCCGGCGCCCGCGGGCCGATTGCGAGACCGCCCCGACCAGCCCGTCGGCGAAGGACTGGATCTGCCCGAGGAAGGCGTCGCCCCGGGTGGTGTCCACCGGGAAATACTTGGTGGTGGAGGTATCGCCGGTGCGCGCGATCTCGGCATAGACCTGCTGCGCGGGGGGGATGTTGCCGGCCCGCGCGCCCTCCGGGGTGAGCAGGTGGATGACCGAGAGCGCAACCCCGAGCCGGTCGGCGTTCTCGCGGATGTTGAGCACGTCGTAGCCGGGGTTCTGCGCCATCGGATCGGTGCCGCGGCGGGCGCCGGCATCGGTGATCAGCACCACCATGCGCAGATCGTAGGGCGACCAGTCCATCGTGTTGAGCGCGCTGTCGAGCCCGGCGAAGGCGTCCTCGTCCCAGCCCTTGGTGGAGACCGTCACCGGCGCCATCCGGTCGAAATTGCCGAGCACGGTGGGAATGTCGGCATTCGGGTCGAGCGGCTGGAAGACCCGCGTCACATAGTCGATCGCCGGGTTCGGCGCGGTGTTGTCGCGATAGCCGACGAGGCCGAAATCCACCTTGTCGTCGAGCCCGGCATCGGCGAAGCCCTTGATCACCGAATAGACCACCGCGCGGGTGTGGTCGATGTAGCGGCCCATCGAGGAGGTGGTGTCGATCGCGAAGACCACGCCGAAGCGGAAGTCGCGGATCGCCGAGGAGCGCCGCGGCGCGTCGAAGTTCTCGGTCTCCGAAACATCCGCCTGCGCCGGCCCGGCCTCGAGGTTGAGCCCCGCCACCTCGACCAGCGTGACCTCCTCGAGATTGTCGAACATGTCCTCGTGATGGTCGAGGATCGGCATCAGGTAGGGCCGCTCCGGATCGACCTCGGTGGCCGGCTCGATGGCGGTGAAATAGTCGCCGTCATAGGCGCCCGCCTCGATGTCCTCATAGGCGTAGCCCGCCTCCTGCGCGACATGCGGGTCGCGGACGAACTGGATCAGGTCGTTGCGCCGCTTGAAGAACAGCACCCGCTCGCGCGCGCCCTTGGGGGCGTATTGCATCACCAGCATGGTCTTCCAGTCCTCGGTCTGGTCCTTGCGGATCCAGCCGTCGATCCGGCCGCCGGCGGAGCGGCCGACCTGCAGCCATGCGGCGCCGTCCTGGCTGCGCTCGTTGTAGACGTAGAAGATCGAGAAGGCGGGCAGCTCCTCCGCGCCGCCGGCGATCGGGTCCACCGCGAGGATCGCGCCGGGCAGCGTGAGGATGCGCCGGTCGAGCCCGGGCAGGTCGTCGCGCTTCATCGGCCGGGTGCCGGGCATCGGCGGCAGCGTCACATCGCCGGGCCGGTCGATGGCGAGCTGGGAGCCGGCGCCAGTGCCAGTGCCAGTGCCGGTTCCGCCGCCGGTGCTCGGGCCGGTGCTGGCGCCGGTGCCGCCGCCGGCGCCGGGGGGCGTCTTGCCCTCGGCGTCGAGGTCGAGGACAGTGCCGCTCGGCCCGCCGGTGTCGCCGCCGGTCTCGTCGGCGCCGGCACCGCCCGCGGCGCCGCCGAGCCCGAGATTGAGCAGCCCGCCGCCGGAGGGTTGCCCCGCCCCGCCGGAGGCCGCCTCGCCCGAGCCCTGCCCGGTTCCGCCGGAGGCCTCGCCGCTCCCGCCGCCGGTGCTGCCGCCAAGCCCGAGATTCAAGAGGCCGCCGCCCGAGGGCTGGCCGCCCGCCGTGCCGCTGCCCGCCGTATCACCGCCTGCCGTATCGCTGCCGGCGGTGTCGCTGCCCGCCGCATCGCTGCCGGCGGCGGTCTCCTCGGGCGCCGCCGTGCCCCCGCCGAGGCCGAGATCGAGCAGCCCGCCGCCGCTCGCCTCGCCGCCGGACGCGGTGCCGGCGCCCGCGCTCCCGCTGCCCGCGGTTTCGCTGCCGCCAGCCGTGCCGGAGCCTGACCCCGCCGCGCCCTCGCCGGCACTGCCCGCGCCGCCGAGCGGCAGGCCGAGCGCCTGGCCCAGCGCGCCGGTCACCGCCGGAGCCCCGCCACTGGCATCCGCGGCGCCAGCGGCCCCGGTGGCTTCCGGCGCGCCCGACGCCTCCGCGGCCTCGGGCGCAGGGGCGCCGGCCTCCTCGGCGGCCTCTCCGGCAGTCTCTCCGGCGGCGTCCTCCACGACCTCTTCGGCCGGGGCGTCCTTGGGCTTCAGGAAGCCGAGCACGCGGCTGAGCCCCGGGCTGAGCTGGGGGTTGAGCACGGGCGCCGGGGCGGGCTCGGCCGGCTCCGCCGCCGGCGGCTCGGCCTGCGCCAATTCGGTGCCGCCGGCCGCGCCTTCAGCCGCGGCAGCCGCCCCGGGCGCCGCTGCCGGCGCCAGCGCCGCGCCGCGGCTTGCCGCCCTGCCGCAGCCGATCTTCTCGGCCTCGTCCGCCGCCAGCGCCGCACAGTCGGCCCGGTCCGCCGCGCCCAGCGGATCGCCCGGCGGCGGCGCCGGGATCGCCGTCAGCGGATCGATCCCCGGGCCCGCCGCGGCTGCCGGTGCCGTCTCCGCGCCGGCCTGCGGCGCCTCGAGCCCGAGCAGCCCGCCGAGCCCGCCGCCGGACTGCGCCAGCGCCGCGGGGGCGGCCAGCGCGAGCCCGATCGCGAGCGCCAATGCGGGCCGCCGGCCCCGGCGGCTGAGCTGGCGGGACGGGTGGGCGAGGTGACACATGACGGCACTCCCTGCTTCGGCTTCGGCGGCGCAAAGGGCCAGTGCGGGCCGGACGCGACTCAACGGCATCCTAGCCTGCTGGCCCGACGCGGGTCCTGCAAATAGTTTAGGTGTCGGTACTTTCCGGCGCCGCTATAGACGTCGCAGAGCAGCGCCCTGGCCCGCGGCGCGCGCGCGGCCAGCGGCTCCAGCACCCGCAGCGCGGCCTGCGGATCGGGGCGGAACCCGGGCAGATCGGCGAAGCTGCCGTTGAGGTTGAGCAGGCCGTAATAGTAGCCCGCCTGGGCGATGCCGGCCGCATGCGCCGCGGCGAAGCTCGCCGAGGCACGGAAGCTGCGGTCGCCGGCCTCGACGGTCTTGCCCGCGCCGAGATAGCGGATCGCGAAGAGCATTCGCGACAGCCCCTCGAGATAGAGCGCGGTCGGCTCGCCCCCGGCAGCGGCGATGCTGACCACATCGGTCCAGTTCTCGCCGCTGCGCAGGGTGATCTCGGTGCCGGAGAGTTCCTCGCCGACCTTCCACATGGCATAGCCGATCTTGGCCAGCACGGCCGGCTCGGTGCCCGGTGCATGGACCAGCTCGGCGCAGCGCTCGAGCAGGCTGCTGCGGTCGATCCGGCCGAGCGCGCGCTCGACGCGGGCCTGCACCACGGGGCGCCAGCTCTCGGCGGTCGGCAGGTCGAGATAGTCCTCGATCGCCATGATGTCGAAATCCAGCAGCCGGTCGCAGCGGGCGGCGGCGGCCATGGTGTTGCGGGCCGCGAGGGCGCGCTCCATCGCCTCGGCGCCCTCGCGGGCGCGCGCCAGACCGGCGCCCATGGCCAGCCGGTAGAGCGCCAGCGCCTCGGCCTCCTCGGCCTCGCCGCGGGCCGGATCGCCGGCCAGCCGGTCGGCCAGCCGCAGCGCCGCGCTGGCATCGCCCGCCCGGGCGGCCTGGCGCAGGAAGGCGGCGGCGCGCGCCGGGTCGGCGCCCTGGCCGCGCTCGGCGATGTCGGCATAGCGATAGACCGCGGGCAGGAACATCTGCTGCGCCGCGCGCTCGATCAGCGCGAGGCCGAGGCGCGGGTCCTGCCCGGCGCCGTTGCCATGCATCACGACGCCATAGGTGTAGACCGCCGGCAGGTGCCCGAGATCGGCGGCGCGGCGGAGCCAGCGCAGCGCCTCCGCGGTGCGGCGCAGCTTCGCCAGCCCGCGGGCATACTGGTAGGCATAGCGCGGCTCGCCGGGCTGGCCGAGCATGGCCGCGCCGCAGGCCTGCGCCGCGGCCGGGCCGTCGAGCCGGTCGTCCGGCACGCCGGTGCCGCGTGTCGCCGGGTCGGAGGGATCGGCCGCCAGCCGGTCGCAGAGCGGCCCGGCGCCGGCGAGATCGGGCGGCGGGCTCTCCACCCCCGGCGCGCGGAGCGCGGCGAGCGGCGGCACCGGCACCGCGCGGGCGCCCTCTCCGAGCCCGCCGATGCCGGGGCCCGTGGGAGCGGTGCGGCGCGGCGCGGCAACCTCCTCGGGCGCCACCAGCCAGCCGGCGCGGGCGACCGCGTCGAAGCCGACCCGCACCGCCTCGAGCGCCACCGGCGCGGGCGGCGTGGTCAGCGCCTCGAAGACCGGCCCGAGCGGCGTGGCGCGCCCCGGGCTGCGGGTCACCAGCACGCGGGCGGGGGCCCCCGCCCCGGCCTCGGCGGCGAGCGGCAGCGGCGCGTCTCCGGGCAGCGCGGCGTCGAGCACGATCAGCGCCTCCGCCGCGGCGCTCTCGCGCGCCAGGCGCAGGAGATACCGCAGATCGAGCCCGCCAGCCCCCTGCCCCGCCGGCGCGCCGGGCGCGGGCGGGGCGGCCGGGAACACCAGCGCCAGCCCTGCCCCGCCCCCGGCCGCGGGCTCCGCCGCGCCGCTCAGCCAGAGCACCAGCCGGGCGCCGGGCTCGGCGCCGCCGATGCGGAACAGCCGGTCGAGATGATGATGCAGCCGGTGCGCCGGCGGCGCGTCGAGCCGGGTGACTTCGTAGCCGCGCGCCTCCAGCGCCTCGGCCCGGAGCGCTGCCGTGCGGTCGTTGCCGGCGAGATCGGCGACCAGCGCATAGCAGGCGGCGCAGGGTGCCCCCGGCGCGGGCAGCAGCTCGGCCCGCGCCGCCGCCGGCCCGAGGGCGCAGCCGAGCGCGGCGGCAAGCGCCAGCGCCGCGATCCGGGCCGCTCTGCTCCTCATCCCGCCCTCCGGTTTCCTGATGACACTCTTGCCGCAACGGGAGCGCCGCCCGCTTGCGGCAGGCCGTCGCACCTCCGCCGGCTGCGGCGCGCGCCGGCTCATTCCGCCTCGAACAGCGAGCGCAGATTGACCGAGCCGCTGTAGCCGTCGGCCTGCACCGCGATGCCGTCGCTGCCCGGCGCCGGCCCGTCGCCGCCGCGGGCGCTGCGGAACAGCCCGGCGATCATCGCGTGCATCTCGTAGCAGAGCACGATGCCCTGGCCGTCCCAGAACGCATTGGCCTCGCCGCAGTCGCGCGCCGTGAGCGGCATCTCCGCCGGCAGCGGAAAGATCGCCCCGGCCTCCGCCGCGAGCCCCTCGAGAAAGCCCGCCTGCTGCCAGATCCGGCGCACGCCCTCGGTCTCCGGCGTGCCGGCGGGGCCATAGGCGGGCACCATGCGGCCCTGCCGGGCGGCCGGCGCATTGGGGCGGACATGGGGGTTCAGGATGTTGATCCAGGCCGCCGACTTCGCGGCATACTCGGTCTCGCAGCGCTTCATCCGCCGCCCCGGCACGCCGAGCTCGGAGAGCGCCGCGTGGAACCGCGCCGGATCGCTGCCATGCATCAGGCAGAGCACCGCGAAGCCGCGTGCCGGGCCGATCTCGTGGCTCGCCCAGTAGGGCGCCGCCGCCCGCGCCGGGTCGCCCGAGAGATACCAGAACCGCGCCGCGGCGATCAGCGCGTCGAGATGGCGCCGGTCGCGCCGCCCCTGCAGGATCAGCAGCATGGTGGAGAACTCGTCGACCACGCTCTCCTCGGCGCCGACGACATCCAGGCCGAGCACGTCGATCAGCCCGTGGCCGAGCTCGTGGTAGAACACCGCCCGGACCGCGCCGAGCGCGTCGCCGGTGTCGTGTGCCGCGGTCTGCGCCCGTGCCGGGCCGCCCGCCGTCCCGCCGGGGCCGAGCCCCAGAGCCGCCGCCAGTAACAACGTGCCGATCGTCTTCGCCAGGGCCATGGCCGGATTCCTCAAATGCACGCGTGACACGGGTTTCGGCGAAGGCCAAGATAGCCCAACGCCCCGTCCGCCGCCAACAGCGCCAATGCGGACCGCGCCGCGCCGGCACCCGTGACGACACCCGTGGCGATTGCAGGATCAGGGCCGATTTCGTGCCGCAACCGACCGCCCCCGGCAGGGCCGCTGCGAAATATCGCCGGGTTTCGGCCTGACCGGCGCGAAAGCCGGCCTGCTGCGGGCATCGTTCCCTTCATGCGGGCGTCCTGCGCCCAGCCGAGATCCAAGCTGACCGGAGGCAGTCATGTCGAAACATATTCCCGGAGTGACGGCGGGCCTGCTCGCCCTCGCCCTTGCCGCCGCCCCCGCCAATGCCGGCGCCGGCGCGATGCTCGACGGTGTCTGGGCGCAGATCGCCGCGACCACCGGCGAGATCCTGCCCGAGCCTGCGCCCGGACCGGCTCCCGCCCCCGCGGCCACGCCGGAGCAGCCGGTGACCGGCGGCCTCGTCGATGCCGAGGAGATTCTTGCCCAGGCCGGGGCCCAGGCCGGCGCCCAGGCTGGCGGCGCGCCCGCGCCGACCCCGGAGCCGACCCCCGACCAGACCGCCCAGGGCGCCGAGAGCGCCGGCGACGGGGCCGGCGACCAGTCCCGGCAGCAGCCCGGAACGCTGCCCCTGAGCGCGGTGCAGGTGCCGGCGCCGAAGCCGCGGGTCTACTGGCACCCCGAGACGCTGGGCGTCTTCGATGGCGGGCCGGATGCCTTCCAGCGCGGCGATCTCGAGAGCCGCCTCGCCGCGGCGCGCGGTGCGATCGACGACAGCCACCGCTTCCCCAGCGGCCCGGACTTCGCCTGGCGCTACGATCCCGAGACCGGGCAGTACTACTATCTCTCCAATGGCCACTGGTTCCGTGCCAACCGTGCCCAGGGCTACTACGACCGGCAGGGCAACTGGCATCCGGAGGGCTGGCATGACGGCCGCTGGCGCAGCGGCCCCGGCGGCGACCGCATCGGCGGCCGCCCCGGCCCCTGCCCCTGCGAGGGCTGGTGACGACGGGGGCCTGACGGCCCCGGCAGGCGAAACGACAACCGATCGGGCAGGCAGGCCGCCGGGCCGCGCGGGAGAGCCGCGCAGCCCTGGCGCGCGCGTTCGGGGGAAGCGTCTGCCGCGATGAGGCCGCCGCCGCTCAGCCCGCCAGCAGCTCCCCCAGCGCCCTGCGGTAGCGCGCCGCCACCGCCTCGCGCGCCAGGTGATGGCCGGCCTGCACCACATGCCGCCCGGCCGACCAGACCTCCCGCACCACCGCCCGGTCGTCGCCGGCGAAGATCCATCCGTCGAGCAGCGCATCGCCCTCGCGCGCCGCGAGGCAGAGCGCGCTGGCATCGAGCGCCACCAGATCCGCCGGCGCGCCGGGGGCGATCCGCCCGCCCTGCGGCTGCCCGAGCGCCCGCGCCGAGCCCCGCGCCGCGCCCTCGTAGAGCCGCCGCCCGACCGAGCCGCCGGGCTCCGCCAGCACCGCCCGCGCGCGGTCGCGCAGCCGCTGCGAGTGCTCGAGCTGGCGCAGCTCCTCGGCGAGCCCGATGCGGATGTTGGAATCCGAGCCGACCCCGAAGGCGCCGCCCGCGGCGAGGAAGCGCGCGCCGTCGAAGATGCCGTCGCCGAGATTGGCCTCGGTGATCGGACAGAGCCCGGCAACCGCGCCGCTGGCGGCGAGCCCGTCGGTCTCCGCCGGGGTCATCTGCGTGGCGTGGATCAGGCACCAGCGCGCATCGAGCCCGAGGTTCTCCAGCGCCCATTCGACGGGCCGGGCGCCATGCGCCGCCTCGATCTCCGCGACCTCCGCCACCTGTTCGGCGATATGCATGTGGACCGGGGCTTCGGGGCGCAGCGCGACCGCCTCGGCGAGTGCCGCCGGCGGCACCGCCCGCAGCGAATGCGGCGCGACGCCGAGGCGCCAGTCCTCCGGCGCGCCTTGCAGCGCCGCCGCCAGATCCTCGAGCAGCCGCGCGAAGCCCGCCGGATCGCAGCCGAAGCGGCGCTGCCCGCCGGCGAGCGCCCGCCCGTCCGCCCCGCCCTGCATGTAGAGCACCGGCAGCAGCGTCAGCCCGATCCCGGTGGCCTCGGCGGCGGCGGCGATGCGCCGACCCATCTCGCCGGGCATCGCGTATTCCGCGCCGTCCGGCCCGTGGTGCAGGTAGTGGAACTCGCCGACCCGCGCGAAGCCCGCCTCCAGCATCTCGACATAGAGCTGCGCCGCGATCGCCTCGACCTGCTCCGGCGTGATGCGGCCGAGAAAGCGGTACATCAGCTCGCGCCAGGTCCAGAAGCTGTCGGTCCCGGTGCCGCGGCGCTCGGTCAGCCCGGCCATGGCGCGCTGGAAGGCGTGGGAATGCAGGTTGCCCGGGCTCGGCACCAGGATCTCGGCCGCGGTGTCGCCCGGCCCCGGCGCCGCCGCCGCGCCCAGCGCCGCGATCCGCCCGCCGGCGAGCGTCAGCCGCACCGGCCCCGCCCAGCCCTCGGGCAGCAGCGCCCGCGCCGCCCAGATCCCCCGGCTGTCCTCTCGCGTCTCGGCCATGGTCAACCGCCTCCCGCTGGTCTAAGCAAATCGCCAGGGGCGCAGTGTAGGGATGCAACCCCGCGCGGTCAGGAGGAGAAACGCATGGCAGCCGGATTTTCGGGCGGACAGGTGCTCACCGGGCTGCGGCTCGCCACCATGGCGGCGCCGGGCACGGGCACCATCCCGGACGGGGTGATCGCGATCCGCGACGGACACATCGCCTTTGCGGGCCCGGCGGAGGAGCTGCCCCGCGAGATGGCGCGCTGGCCCGGGCGCGACTATGGCGGGCGGCTGGCGACGCCGGCGCTGATCGACTGCCACACCCATCTGGTGTTCGGCGGCCATCGGGCGCGGGAATTCGCGCTGCGGCTCGAGGGCGCCTCCTACGAGGAGATCGCGCGGGCCGGCGGCGGCATCCGCTCGACCGTGACGGCGACGCGCTCGGCCTCCGACGGCGAGCTGCTCGCCGGCGCGCTCACGCGGCTCGATGCCATGATCGCCGAGGGCGTCGCCACGGTGGAGATCAAGTCGGGCTACGGGCTCGACCTCGAGACCGAGCTGCGCATGCTCCGCGTCGCCCGCGCGCTCGGCCAGGCGCGCCAGGTGCGGGTGGTGACGACCTGCCTCGCCGCCCATGCCCTGCCGGAGGAATACACCGGCCGCTCGGACGCCTATATCGACCTCGTCTGCGACAGGATCCTGCCGGCCGCGGCGGCCGAGGGGCTGGCGGATGCGGTCGACGGGTTCTGCGAAGGCATCGCCTTCAGCCCCGAGCAGATGGCCCGGGTCTTCGCCGCGGCCAGGGCGCTCGGCCTGCCGGTGAAGCTCCATGCCGAGCAGCTCTCCAATCTCGGCGGCGCGGCGCTGGCGGCGCGGCACGGGGCGCTCTCGGCGGACCATCTGGAATATCTCGACGCGGCGGGGGTGCAGGCGATGGCCGCGGCGGGCACCGTGGCGGTGCTGCTGCCCGGCGCCTTCTACACCCTGCGCGAGACCCAGGCGCCGCCGGTGGCGCTGCTGCGCGAGGCCGGCGTGCCGATCGCGGTGGCGACCGACGCCAATCCGGGCTCCTCGCCGATGACCTCGCTGATTCTGGCGCTCAACATGGCCTGCACCCTGCTGCGCCTGACCCCGGACGAGGCGCTCGGCGGCGCGACGCGCGAGGCGGCCCGCGCCCTCGGCCTCGGCGCCGAGACCGGCACCATCGAGGCCGGCAAGGCCGCCGACATCGCGATCTGGAACATCGAGACGCCGGAGGAGCTGGCCTATCGCATCGGCGACAACCCGCTGCACCAGCGCCTCACGGGAGGCCGGGCATGATCGTGCTGACGCCCGGCGAGGCCGGGCTCGATACCCTCGAGGCGATCTATCGCGGCAGCGAGCCGTTCCGGCTCGACCGGGCCGCCCGCCCCGCGGTGGAGGCCGCGGCCGCCCGCATCACCGAGGCGGCCAGCGGCGAGACGCCGGTCTATGGCGTCAACACCGGCTTCGGCAAGCTCGCCAGCGTGCGCGTCCCCTCCTCCTCCACCGCGGCGCTGCAGCGCAACCTGATCCGCAGCCATGCGGCGGGCGTCGGCAGGCCGCTCGCCGCCCCGGTGGTGCGGCTGGTGATCGCGCTCAAGCTGCTCTCGCTCGGCCGCGGCGCCTCCGGCGTGCGCTGGGAGCTGATCGAGGCGCTCGAGGCGCTGGTGGCGCACGAGATCCAGCCGATCATCCCCTCGCAGGGCTCGGTGGGCGCCTCCGGCGATCTCGCGCCGCTGGCGCATCTCACCGCGGCGGTCATCGGCGAGGGCACGGTGCTGCACCGCGGCCACGAGGTGCCGGCCGAGGACGCGCTGCAGTCCGAGGGGCTGCACCACATCCTGCTCGGCCCCAAGGAGGGGCTGGCGATGATCAACGGCACCCAGGTCTCCACCGCGCTGGCGCTGGCCGGGCTGTTCGAGGGCTGGAGCCATGCCACCGCCTCGCTGGCCACCGGCGCGCTCTCGACCGATGCGGCGATGGGCTCGCCGGCGCCGTTCCGGCCCGAGATCCACGCGCTGCGCGGCCATGCCGGCCAGATCGAGGCGGCCTCGGCGCTGCGCGGCCTGCTCGCCGGCTCGGAGATCCGCGAGAGCCACCGCGACGGCGACGAGCGGGTGCAGGATCCCTATTGCATCCGCTGCCAGCCGCAGGTGATCGGCGCCTGCCTCGACCTGCTGCGCCAGGCCGGACGGGTGCTGCGGATCGAGGCCAACGCGGTCACCGACAACCCGCTGGTGCTGAGCGACGGCGACATCCTCTCCGGCGGCAATTTCCACGCCGAGCCGGTGGCCTTCGCGGCCGACCAGATCGCGCTGGCGCTGGCCGAGGTCGGGGCGATCGCGCAGCGGCGGGTGGCGCTGCTGGTCGATCCGACGCTGTCCTTCGGCCTGCCGGCCTTCCTGGCGCCGGAGCCGGGGCTGAACTCGGGCTTCATGATCGCCGAGGTGACCTCGGCCGCGCTGATGTCGGAGAACAAGGCGCTGGCCAATCCGCGCTCGGTCGATTCGACGCCGACCAGCGCCGACCAGGAAGACCATGTCAGCATGGCCTGCCACGGCGCGCGGCGGCTCACCGAGATGGCGGAGAACCTCGCGCATATCATCGGCATCGAGCTGCTGGTGGCGGCGCAGGGGGTGGAGCTGCGCCGCCCGCTGACCACCTCGGCGCCGCTGCGCGACCTGATCGGGCGGCTGCGGCTCGACATCCCGGCGCTCGAGCACGACCGGCACATGGCCCCGGACATCGCCGCCGCCACGGCGCTGGTGCGCACGGGCGCGGTGCACACCGCGGCGGGGCACGGCCTCTTCCCCGATCTCGCCGCAGGCTGAGCCGGAGGCGGGCGGCCCGGCGGGCGCCCCGCCCACCCACCCGCGCCCGCCGGGCCGCCCGCACGCCGCACCCGAACACCGTGCCACCGGTCGGCCGAGGCGGGGTGCGCCGGATGCCGGCGGTGCGCGCAGCAGCCCGCCGGCATCCGGGTGGGCGGGCGGGGGATGGCGGCGGGCCGCTGCGCGCACCGCCATTCCCCGCGCCGCCGGACCGGGCACTGCCGCGCCGAGCGCCGAGCGCCGAGCGCCGAGCGCCGAGCGCCGAGCGCCGAGCGCCGAGAAGGCTTGCCATGCCATGGCGGAACGGCCAAGCCTTGCGCAGGACAACATCCGGGAGCCGAGCCATGACCGATCCGCGCCACAATCTCCGCACCGTCCGCAGCCCTCGCGGGCCCGAGCTCAGCTGCCGGTCATGGACCACCGAGGCGCCGCTCCGGATGCTGATGAACAATCTCGACCCGGAGGTCGCCGAGGCGCCGCACGAACTCGTGGTCTATGGCGGCATCGGCCGCGCCGCCCGGACCTGGGACGATTTCGACCGCATCGCCGCGACGCTGGCCCGGCTCGACGAGGAGCACACCCTGCTCGTGCAGTCCGGCAAGCCGGTCGGCGTGTTCCCGACCCATCGCGACGCCCCGCGCGTGCTGATCGCCAATTCCAACCTCGTGCCGGAATGGGCCACCTGGAAGCACTTCAACGAGCTCGATCGCAAGGGGCTCATGATGTACGGCCAGATGACCGCGGGGAGCTGGATCTACATCGGCAGCCAGGGGATCGTGCAGGGCACCTACGAGACCTTCGCCGAGGCCGGGCGCCAGCACTATGACGGCAGCCTCGCCGGGCGCTGGATCCTCACCGCCGGGCTCGGCGGCATGGGCGGCGCGCAGCCGCTCGCGGCGGTCTTCGCCGGCGCCGCCTGCCTCGCCGTGGAATGCGACCCCGAGCGCATCGATTTCCGCCTGCGCACCGGCTATGTCGACGCCCGCGCCGATACGCTCGACGACGCGCTGGCGCTGATCGCCGACTGGACCGCGGCGGGCGAGGCGAAATCCGTCGGCCTGCTCGGCAACGCCGCCGAGATCTTCCCCGAGATCGCCCGGCGCATGGCCGAGGGCACCGGGCCGCGGCCGGACATCGTCACCGACCAGACCTCCGCCCACGATCCGCTCAACGGCTACCTCCCGGCGGGCTGGAGCCTGGCCGACTGGCGCGCGCGGCGCCAGAGCGATCCGGCCGCGGTGGAGGCGGCGGCGCGCGCCTCGATGCGCACCCATGTCGAGGCGATGCTGGCCTTCTGGCGCGCCGGGGTGCCGACGCTCGACTATGGCAACAACATCCGCCAGGTCGCCAAGGACGAGGGCCTGGCCGACGCCTTCGACTTCCCCGGCTTCGTGCCGGCCTATATCCGCCCGCTGTTCTGCCGCGGCGTCGGGCCGTTCCGCTGGGCCGCGCTCTCGGGCGATCCGGAGGACATCTACAAGACCGACCAGCGCATGAAGGAGCTGTTCCCGGAGAACACGCACCTGCACCAGTGGCTCGACATGGCGCGGGAACGGATCTCCTTCCAGGGCCTGCCGGCGCGGATCTGCTGGATCGGCCTCGGCGAGCGCCATCTCGCCGGCCTCGCCTTCAACGAGATGGTGGCGAAGGGCGAGCTCTCGGCGCCGGTGGTGATCGGGCGCGACCATCTCGACAGCGGCTCGGTGGCCAGCCCCAACCGCGAGACCGAGGCGATGCTGGATGGCTCCGACGCGGTCTCCGACTGGCCGCTGCTGAACGCGCTGCTCAACACCGCGAGCGGCGCCACCTGGGTGAGCCTGCACCATGGCGGCGGCGTCGGCATGGGCTATTCGCAGCATTCGGGCATGGTGATCGTGGCCGACGGCACCGAAGACGCCGCCCGGCGGCTGAAGCGGGTGCTGTGGAACGACCCGGCCACCGGCGTGATGCGCCACGCCGATGCCGGCTATGACATCGCGCGCGACTGCGCCCGCGAGCACGGGCTCGACCTGCCGGCGATCCTCGGCTGAGGCGGCGGGCGCCCGCCGCCCGCGGAGCCACTGCGCCCCGGCCCGCCCAGCCTTGGCCGGCCGCGCCTCGCCCGGCGGTGCCCCGGTCAGGCCGGCACGGGATGCTTCTTCGCCATCGCCACGATCTCGGCGCGGAGCACCTTGCGCAGCTCCGCCTCGAGCCCGGCCTTGTTCTCCGCCACGATCTGGGTGAAGGCGGTCTCCATCAGCGGGTCCTTCTCCACCGCCCTGGCGATCTTCTCGCCGAGCTGCGCCTCCGACATCCTGCCCTTCAGCTTGAGCTGGTTGGCCTTGACATAGTCCTCCACCGGCTTGCGGCCGCCGCCGAACATCACCGCGCCGAGCACCTTCATCGCCGTGCCCATCCCGAGCCGGGTGACGAATTTCGCGATCACCTGCTGCTGCGTGCGGATCAGCCAGTCGCCCTGGCACAGCTTGTAGGTGAAGGTGGGGATCGCCGAGGGCGGCAGCTTGCCGGCATGGACCAGGATGCGGATCTCCTGCTGCATCATCCGCTCGGTCAGCGATTTCAGCCAGCTCGTGCGCATCGCCATCTTCAGCGCGAATTTCTGCGCCACCGGCCCGCTCAGCAGCTTCTCCGCGAGCTTGCCGGCGACATGCTTGGCGAAGAACCGCGATAGCCCGGCGCCGAGCATGCCGAAGCCGGCGCCCTTGGCCATCGCGGCGGCGATGTTCCTGGTCGATTGCAGCGGGTCGAGCTTGTCGCCGGCGAGGCCCTTGCCGGCCTCGGTCGCGGCGGACTGCATGAAGCCGCTCGAGGCCCCCACCCCGGCGCCCCAGGCCAGCGTCGCGCCGAGCGAGGCGGGCGCGGCCACGGTCATCGCCGCGGCGCCGAACACCGTGAAGCTCACATCGCGGGTGATCGAGAGCCCCTTGACCCAGTTCTCCGCAGAACCGGTGAGCTGCTTGATCCAGGCCCCGATGGCGGCGCGGTAGGCGTTGATCGCCTTCTCCGCGGCCTTCGCATCGGCCTCGAAATTCTTGTAGTTGCGCGCCGAGACGGTGCTCTCCAGCTTCTCCACCGCCGCCTTGGCCTTGCGGAACTGCGGCACCGGCTCGCGGCCGACATCGTTGCCGAACCACTTGCTGGTGAAGAAGGAGACGACGGGGAACTCCTCGTTCACCGCGTCCTGCGCGTCATGGCGCGCCTCGGCCATGTCGAACTGCCGGCGCAGCGATCGCGCCACCTGGTCCATGCGCTTGTTGAGCGCGGCCTGGGTCTTGCGCCACTTGTCCGCCTCCATCACGACATCCTTGCCGCCATCCTTGGTGACAAAGACCCGCGCGCCCGGGTCCGGCACCCAGATCACCGTGCCCTTCGGCAGCGGGTCGCGCTTCGCGAGCTGCGCCTTCAGGCCCTTGTTCTTCGGATTGGCGAGGAGGACCTTCGGGTCCTTCAGCTTGAACTTCCTGGCGATGGTGGCCGGCGTGTCGCCCTCCGCGGTCTTGTATCTGATCCACATGATCGCGCCCCCTTGGATTGCTGCTGTCCCGTGTGCAGAGGCGCAATGCCGCGGGCAGGCGCCCGGCCGGCGTCAGAGGCGCCAGTCGTCCACCGCCGCGATGTCGTCGTCCGACCAGCCGAAGTGATGCGCGATCTCGTGCACCAGCACATGCGCCACCAGCGCGCCGAGCGTGACATCGCCGCGCGCCGCCCATTCGTCGAGGATCGCCCGGCGGTAGAGCCAGATCTCGTCCGGCATGCCGCCCCAGTCCTCCACCGAGCGCTGGGTCAGCGCCTGGCCGCGATAGAGCCCGGTGAGCTCGTAGGGGTCTTCGATGCCGAGATCGTCGAGCGTCTCGTCATCGGCATGGTCGGCGACGCGGATCAGCACCCCCGCCGCCACCGCGGCGAAGGGCGGCGGCAGCGCCGCGCGCGCCGCCTCGGCGAGCGCCCCGATCGCCTCGAGATCCGGCGCCAGCCAGTCGCCCGGCCCGGCGCCGCTCACAGCGCCTGCCGCGCCGCCAGCGCCGCCGCCAGCGTGCCGTCGTCGAGATAGTCGAGATCGCCGCCCACCGGCACGCCGCGCGCGAGCTGCGAGACCTGCACCCCGGTCGGCGCCAGGTGCTCGGCCGCCACATGCGCGGTGGTCTGCCCGTCGATGGTGGCGGGCAGCGCCAGGATCACCTCGGTCACCTCATCCGCCGCCACCCGGGCCGCGAGCTGCGGCATCCGCAGGCTCTCCGGCGTCACCCCGTCGAGCGCCGAGAGCAGCCCGCCGAGCACGTGATAGCGCCCGCGGAAGGCGCCGCCGCGCTCCAGCGCCCAGAGATCGGCGACCTCGGCCACCACGCAGAGCAGCCGCCGGTCGCGCCGCGGATCGACGCAGATCGGGCATTCCTCGGCGGTAGCGACATTGCCGCAGGTCGCGCAGTTGCGCACCGACTGCGCCACCACCGCCAGCGCCTGCGAGAGCGGCAGCAGCAGCCGCTCGCGCTTCTTGACCATGGCCAGCGCGGCGCGCCGGGCCGAGCGCGGCCCGAACCCCGGCAACCGGGCCATCAGCTCGATCAGCGTCTCCAGCTCGTCGCCGCCGCTGCCGGTGCCGCCCGGCGCCGGCGGCAGGCCGGCGGCGCCGGCCTCGCCGAAGCCGCCGTGGCCGTCACCGCCGCCCCCACCGTCGCCCCGGCGCTCGTCGTCACCCGCCATCGCGCCCGCCCCGCCGGCCCGGCCGGGCTCAGCCGCGCGCCAGGATGCCGGTCAGGCACCCCATCGCGCCGGCGGCCTTGCGCAGCTCGTCCATCGGCGTCTCGATCACCTCGACCGCCTGCGCCTCGTAGAACGCCCGCATCCCCGGGCAGCCCCCCGGCATCAGCACCTTGCGCGGGCCGAGCGTGACCGCGTTGAGCCCGGTGCCGAGCTCCGCCGGCGCCAGATCCATCGGCGGGAACACCACGCGATAGTCGCAGTCGCGCAGCAGCTGCACCGCGGCATGGGGCGTGCGCCCCGGCCAGGCCACCGCGAGATCCGCGGCGAGAATGCGCAGCATCCCCATCAGGTGCATGGTGCCGACCGGCAGGTCCACCGCGGTGGCGCCGGCATCCATGCCGTCGAGCACCCGCTCGATCTGGTCGAGCGCCGCATCGTTGCTGCGCAGGCCGCGGCCGAACAGCACCGTCTCCTCATCGACCCACATCAGGTCGGCGCCCTCGAACACCGCGTCGCCGGTCAGCGTCGCGAGGATCGGCACCCGCTCCGCCGCCAGCGCCGCCGCCATCGCCACCTCCTCGCCGGCGCGCACGGTGGAGGCGGGCCGCGCCAGGATCGCCCCCTCGCGCGTCATCGCGAAGAGATCGGCGCAGAACATCGCGTTGGCATGGGTCTCGGAGGGCGGCAGCTCCAGCACCTCCACCCCGGCCGCGCGATAGGCGGCGACGAGCTGCGCGTGCTCGGCCTGGGCCCGGCCGAGATCGAGCGGCGCGAGCAGCTGGCTGGCATTCGGCGCCTCGGCCGCATCGGCCAGCGCCGGCCCCGGCGCGCGCAGCACCACGCGGGTCAGCGGCGCCCATTCGTTGCGGATGCCGCAGGCCGCCCAGATCGAGCCGAGCTCCTCGTCGTGCCCCGCCTCGCGCGGCGACCATCCGGCCCCGCCATAGGCGGCGGCGAACCCCTCGGCGCCCGCATCGGAAGCGGCGTCGTCGAGCTCGGTCTCGTCGGTATCGGCGATGTCGTCTTCCCCGGACATGGCGCGCCCCCTCAGCCGAAGGGAAGCTTCATGCCGGGGGGCAGCTCGAGCCCCTCGGTCACCTTGGCCATCTCGGCCTGCCCGGCCTCGCGGGCGCGCGCCACGGCATCGTTGACCGCGGCGACGATGAGATCCTCGAGCACCTCCTTTTCCTCCTCGCCCGAGAGCAGCCCCGGATCGACATGCAGCCGCTTCAGCGTGCCGTCGGCGCCGGCGGTCACGGTGACCATGCCCGCCCCGGCGCTGCCCTCGGCCTCGATCTCCGCGATGCGCGCCTGCGCCTCGGCCATCTTGGCCTGCATCTCCTGCGCCTGCTTCATCAGCCGGCCCATGTCGCCAAGTCCCTTGAGCATGTCAGCCCTCCTCGAACGGATCGGTGTGGTCCACCAGCATCGGGTCGTCGTCCTCGATCTCGTCGTCCTCCTCGGGGAGCGCGGCGAGATAATCCCCGGCCTGGGGCGCCGGATCGGTCTCCGGCGTCATCGGCCGGATAGCGCGGATCTCGGCGCCGGGGAAGGCCTCGAGCGCCTGGGCGACCAGCGGATGCGCCGCCACCGCCTCGAGCGCCGCCGCCGCCGCCGCCCGGCGCTGCGCCGCCACGGTGGGCGCGCCGCGCCCGTCGCTCACCGCGACCGACCAGCGCTGCCCGCCGATCCGGCTGAGCGTCTGCCCGAGCCGCCAGGCGAGATCGGCCGGGGCGCCGGCGGCGGGGTGGAACTCGATGGAGCCGGGGCGGTAGTCCACCAGCTCGATGAACTGCTCGACCTGGTCGAGCAGGCGCAGCTCGCGGTGTTCGGCGAGCGCCGCCAGCGCATCCTCGAACCGCGCGAAGCCGACCGCCTCTGGCTCCGGCGCGCGCGGCACCGCCGCCGGGGCAAGCTCGGCCCGCCCGCCGGCCACCGCCTGCAG
>NZ_BSYI01000059.1 GCF_030270585.1 Paralimibaculum aggregatum | reverse complement strand
GCCCCTCCGGCGGTCGGGCAGGGCCGCGCTGCGGTTTCCGGCTGCCCGGGGCGGCGCGGCGCCGCGCGGTCTTGACCCGCGGCGCGAAGGGCGTCAGGTGAGCGGCAGTCAGCCGCAAGCGGAGCGCCAGCGATGCCCGATCTCCCGCCCTTCGACCGCCGCATCAGGATCGCCCCCTCGATCCTCGCCGCCGATTTCGCCCGGCTCGGCGAGGAGTGCCGCGCCGCCGAGGCGGCCGGCGGCGACTGGATCCATGTCGACGTGATGGACGGCCATTTCGTCCCCAACATCACCATGGGCCCGGCGATCGTGAAGGCGATCCGGCCGCATATCGCCGGGGTGATGGACGTGCATCTGATGATCGCGCCGGCCGATCCCTATCTCGGCGCCTTCGCCGAGGCCGGGGCGGATGTGCTCACGGTGCATGCCGAGGCCGGGCCGCATCTGCACCGCTCGCTGCAGGCGATCCGCGGGCTCGGGGTGAAGGCCGGGGTCGCGCTCAACCCGGCCACCCCGGCCGAGGCGGTGGAGCCGGTGCTCGACATGATCGACCTGGTCTGCGTGATGACCGTGAACCCCGGCTTCGGCGGCCAGGGCTTCATCGAGAGCTGCCTGCCGAAGATCGCCCGGCTGCGCGAGCTGGTCGAGGGCCGCGAGATCCATATCGAGGTGGATGGCGGCGTGACGCCGGAGACCGCGGGCAACTGCGCCGCCATGGGCGCCGATGTGCTGGTCGCCGGCTCGGCGGTGTTCTCCGCCGGGGCCGAGGGCTATGCGGCCCGCATCGCCGCGATCCGCGCGGCGGCGGAGGCCGCGGAATAGGCGCGCCGCCGGCGATGCCGGGGCCATGCGGGGTCGTGCCGCCGCCTCAGCGCTGGATGCGGGAGTATTTCGCCCCTTCGAGGCTCGCGCCGACCAGCAGCCCGTCGGCGCCGAAGACGATCGCCACCACCGGCCTGTCGTATTCCGCGGTGCTGATGCCGACATTGCCGCCGCCGTCGAGCATGGTGATCTCGGCCCCCGCCCCGGCCTCCCAGCCGTCGGAGCGGCGGAACGCCTCGAGTGCCTCCGATGTCAGGAAGAACAGCGCCTGGCTGCTCTCCTGGATGCCGGCCTGCAGCCCGAGCGAGGCGGTCGCCACCGAGTAGTAGGCCACCGTGTGGAAGCCGTCGCCGGCGGGCAGGCGCAGCACCCCCTCGCCATAGGCACCGCCGAGGATGAAGCCGCCCTTCACGACGTTCGGGATCACCAGCAGGCCCCTGGCGCGCTGTGCCAGATCCCGCGAGCCCGGCACCTCGCGGTAGAGCTGGGCGAGGGCGAGATTGGCCCGCGCCTCGATCACCTCGCGGTCGGCCGCGGGGGCCGGTCCGGCGGCGAGGGCGAGGGCGGCGGCGAGGGCGAGGCCAAGCGTCCGGCGGCGGGAGTGCGGCATCTCGGTGCTCCTGTCTGGTGCGTTGCCGTTCTGCCGACTAGATTGAAGCGGCGAGCCGAAATCGCAAGGCAGGAGAGGCCCGACCCATGCGCGCCGTCGAAATCGACCCCTCGATCAACGTCCTCGGCGAGGTGCTCGAGCCCTGCAGCCAGGAGCCGGTGACCGGCTTCTTCCGCAACGGCTGCTGCGACACCTCCGCCGCAGACCGCGGCAGCCACACCGTCTGCGCGGTGATGACGGCGGAATTCCTGAGCTTTTCCAAGGCGGCGGGCAACGACCTCTCGACCCCGCGCCCGGAATACGGCTTCGACGGGCTGCAGCCGGGAGACCAGTGGTGCCTCTGCGCCGCGCGCTTCCTCGAGGCCTTCGAGGCCGGCATGGCGCCGCGCGTGAAGCTCACCGCGACGCACCGCCGCGCGCTCGACATCGTGCCGATGGAGGCGCTCCGCGCCCACGCCCTCGAGCGCACCTGACGCCGGCCGGGCGAACCCTTGTTCGCACCGAGGTTCGCACCGAACCTCCGGAGCGGACCGGCGCGCGCCGCCGGGGCATCGCCGGAGCGGATGTTCCCTGCGAACCTCCCCTTGGGCGACCGGCCCGCGAACCTCCCCTTGGGCGGCCGGCCCGCGAACCTCCCCTTGGGCGACCGGCCCGCGAACCTCCCCTTGGAACCGGTCCGGCAGCCCTCCCGCGATATCGCCGGTCCTGTCCGGGCGTGCCGACAAGGCGCAGCCAGCGGCGGCCGGCGGCGAGCCGGACGCCGGCGAGGCAGCGGGCACAGCTCCTGCGATCTCGCGCGGCGCGGCGCCGGGCGTGCTTCCCGAAGCCGATCATGCGCCGATGCGCTTGCGGGGCCTGTATCGGGCCCGGTCGGGGCTTCCGGGCTCTCGCCGACTGATCCCCAGGAGGATCGCCGGTCGGACGCCGGGCTAAGGGAGACCGCATCGCAGGCCGCCGCCATCGGCGCCCCTGTCTGCGGGCAGCGCCGCCCGGCCTGCCGCCACGAACGCCAGTGCACCGATCGCGGCGACATCCACCGTCTGCCCCGGGATCGCGCGGAGAGCGCGGGCGGCTCGTCGGCATCTCCGGCGGCGCGGGCCCTGGTGAAGACGCCGCCACGGGGACGGCCGAGGGCGCTGGCGGAAAGCGCTGCCCGACCTTGCGGCATGCGTGCCAGCACACCTTCGCGGCGGCGATATCCGCCGTCTGGCCCCGGATCGCGCGGAGAGCGCGGGCGGCCCGTCAGCATCTCCGGCGGCGCGGGTCCTGGTGGAGACGCCGCCATGGGGGCGGCCGAGGGCGCTGATCTGACCTCTCGGGCCGCGCGGGGCCGTGCTCCCACCGGAAGGCCTGCTCTCCCCGTGCCGCTTCCGCCGGCGCCGGGCCGGTGTGTGCCGCCGAGGGGCGTGGCGCCCCCGCCCACTCGTCGCACGGGCGTCGGGAATGGCCCGAAGGGCAGGGCATCGCGCCGCCGCGCGCAGCACCGCCAGACGGTGTTCCGCATCCCGAGCCGCTCCGGCAGGCCGCAAGAGGGCGCGCCGCCCCGGGCGAACCGGAAGATCCCTTCGCGCACCAGGCGGTTGGCGATGGGGGAATGGCAGCGCCCGCCCGGCTCGAGCGGCAGGGCCGGCCCGCTCCGCTCCCAGGCGGGGCCATCGCTGCGGTCCCGGTCCAGTGGCAACTCGGGAGCCCCCTTCGAGCATCGGGCGGTTGTCGATTGGGGATGGCAGTGCCCGCCCGGCTCGGGCGGCAGGGCCGGCGCGACCCGCCTCAGGCTGGGCCGTCGATGCGGTCCCGGTCCGGAGGGCGATCCAGGAGATCCCATCGGGCATCGGGCGTTTGTCGATGGGGGGACGGCAACGCAGGCGCTGCTCGGGCGGCGGGGCCGGCGCGTTCCGCTCCCTGGCGGGGCCTTTGATGCGGTCCCGGTCCGGGGCCGGCTCCCGATCCCCGGCATTGAGCGACGCGATGCCCCGCCGCCGGCACCCGTTGCCCGCACCGCCAAGGTGCCAGCCGCGGGGTCTTGCCCCGCCGGCGGCGTCCGCGATGCGCTGGCCGCGCCGGACGGGCGCCCTTTGCAGCCGGGGCGCCGGGCCGCCCGGCGACATGCGCTGCCCGTCGCGAGCCTGGCGCCGCGCGCACCGTCAGCGGAGCCAGCGGCCGACCCAGGCGATCACCGCGTTCAGCCAGCCGAACTCGGCGGGCAGCCCGGTCGCCAGCGTGCCGAGATAGGCCGCGCCCGCCATCACCGCCGCGGCGGCGGTGTTCCTGACGCCGATCTCCGCCCCGGCCCCGACCGCCTCGACCGCCCTGGCCGCCAGCGTCAGCGCGAAGGCGCGCACCGCCCGCAGATAGGAGCGCCGGACCAGCGGCGCCGGATCGGCCGCCGCCTCCTCGCCGAGCAGCGCCAGCGCCCCGGCGGCCGGTTCGGTGAGCAGCGCGGGCTCGGCGCCGATGATCGCGCCGACCGCCTCCGTCGCCTCGGCCACGGCGGCGAGCTCGGCCGCCTCGGCGCCGAGCGCGGTCTCCATCGCCCGCGCATAGTCCCGCCACTCGGCGAACTGCGCGAGGAACAGCGCCGTCTGCGCGTTGAGCGAGACCACCTCGGCGGCCAGCTCCGGCAGCAGCAGCGCATCGGCGCGGGCGGCATAGCCATTCAGCCGGTCGGCGACGATCCCCAGCGCCACCGGCTCCAGCGTGCCGAGATCGCGCCCCAGCGCCTCGCGGCAGCGCTGCAGCACGGTGCCGAGCCGGGGCTCGCGGTTGGAGATCGGGCCGCCGAGGGTGTCGTCGAAGAGGCCGGCCAGCGCCCGGCGGGCGCTCTCGAGCTCGGCGCGGCGGGTGTCCGGCACCGCCGGCGGCGGCGGCGGCGCCCGGTCGATCACCGCGCCGCGGAAGACGAAGTTCACCGGGCTCTGCCGGTCCGCCGGCAGGCGGGGCCTGCGCGGCTCCGGGCCGCGGGCCTCGAGCTCCCGGATGCGGGCGTTGATCTCCGCGGGGTGCTGCCAGGCGGCGAAGCCGTTTTCCCGGTCGAGCAGGACCATCGCCTCGAGGAATTCGCGGTCGGAGCGGGTAAGGGGCTTGCCGCGGACCCGGTCGCGATACCAGCGCGCCCAGACATCCCAGTGCTCGCCCGGGTGCCGCTCCAGCGCCGCGAAGAGCGCCGCCTCGCCGTCGCGCGCCCAGGCCGGGATGCCGGACTGCCAGCGCCCGCGGTGGAAGATGTCGCGCTTCTCGCGCCAGTCCGGCACCGGCCAGAGCGGCCGCATGGCGAGATCCCGCGCGGCGGCCGGCGTGGCCCCCTCCTTGCGCCGCTCCGGCATGGTGCAATCGGCCGAGAGGGCATCCCAGATGTCGCCAGGATTGGTAGCCGTCGCGGCGTGCTTCGCGGCGGCCATATGGGCGGTGACGTCCATGGCGGCGGCGGCAGCCGCGGTATTCAGAGCGGAGTGGCCGCGCGCGGAGAGGCGGGCTTCTGGGTAGAAGCTGTTGGCGGCGCTGCGGACGGCGAGAGCGGACCGTTTCGCTTCGCTTACCTCAGCCGCACTGGTCGGTCCAATCGCTGTGGTCAAGGCCGAAGCGCTTGCGCGGAAAACGGGCAGCAAGATGGATGCACGAGTGCGGCCGTCGATCTTGCCGAGAAGCACTTGCCATCCGGGGATTACCCGCAGCGCGCAGCGCGCCGCCAGGGTGATGGCGACCTCGCGGGGCTTGCCGTCCAGCCAGCGCTCGAAGTCTTCCCTGCTCGCGATCTCGGCCATCGGCCCCCCCCGGATGGCGGGGATCAGGGCATGGGGGGCGGGCCGGGTCAAGTGGGTGGCCGGCTCGGGGGCGCGGCCGGGTGGGGCGCCGGGCCTCAGCGCTGCGGCGGGGCGGGGGCCGGGCCGGCGCGCTCGGCCTCGATGCGGCGGCGGACCATGGCGGCGACGCGGCGGGCGGCCTCCTGGTCGGCCGCGCTGCGGGCCGGGGTCCAGCGCTGCGCGGGGGTCTCGGGCCCGGCGGCAGGACGGCTGGCGGGACGGCTGGCGGAACGGGCGGCGGGGAAGATGCGGGTCTCGGTCGTCATGGGCTGGGTACTCCTGGTCCTGGCCCGCGCCCCCGGCAGGCGGCGGCGCGGCGCTCTCGTGACCTGAGTACCCGCGGAACCCCCAAGGGTTCATTGCGCGGCAGGATTAATCTGCCGGCGCGCCCCTCAGGGCTTCACGAAGAGCTTGCGGGGGGTGGAGCAGAAGGGCTCGGCCGGGCCGTCCTCCACCACCAGCAGCGGCTCGGTGATCTCGAGGCCCCAGTCGGTCGTCCAGATCGCCGGCATGAAGTGGAAGGTCATGCCGGCCTCCAGCACGGTCTCGTCGGAGGGGCGGATCGAGAAGGTGCGCTCGCCCCAGTCCGGCGGGTAGCTGAGCCCGATGGGATAGCCGCAGCGGCCCTCGCGCTTCACCCCGTGCCGCCCCAGCGCGGCATAGAAGGCCCGCGCCACGTCGCCCGCGGTGCGGCCGGGGCGGGCGGCGGAGATGCCGTCCTCGATGCCCTCGACCACCGCCGCCTCGGCGCGCAGCATCTCCGCCGGCGGCTCGCCGAGATAGACCGTGCGGCAGAGCGGCGCGTGATAGCGGCGGTAGCAGCCCGAGAGCTCGAAGAAGATCCCGGCATCGCCGACATAGGGCCGCTCCGACCAGGTGAGATGCGCCGCCGAGGCGTCGCGCCCCTGCGGCATCAGCGGCACGATCGCCGGATAGTCCCCGCCGAACGGGCCGGCTTCGTCCTCGCCGCCCATCAGCGCGGTGCGGTAGATCTCGGCCGCCACCTCGTTGCCGCGCATCCCGGCATGGATCACCTCGCGCACCCGGGCCTGCACCGCCTCGGAGATCCGCGCGGCGCGGCGCATGTAGCCGATCTCGGTGGGCGACTTCACCGCGCGGGCCCAGTTGACGAGGCCGGTGCCGTCGGCGGTCTCGCGGCCGAGGGTGCGGCAGAGCACCCGGTGGGCGCGGGCGCTGTAGTAGTAGTTCTCGTGCTCGCTGGCGATGGTCAGCCCGGCCCAGCCGCGATCGGTGATCACCGCGGCGAGGTGCTCCATGGCGTGGCGCTCCTCCGACATCACGAAGTCGTCGGGATAGCCGATGATGTCGTCCTCGCCCATGTAGCAGGTGCGCAGCGCGCCGGCCGCGTCCATGCGCCGGCCCCAGAACACCGGGTCGCCCTTGGGCGGCACGATCACCGCCTGGTGGACATAGAAGCTCCAGCCGTCATAGCCGGTGAGCCAGGCCATGTTGGAGGGATCGGTGGCGATCAGCACATCGATCCCGTCCTCGTCCATGTTGCGGCGCACGCGGGCGAGGCGGTCGGCATATTCGTCGCGGGAAAAGGGCAGCTCGATATCGGGCATGGGAACGCGCTCCGGGCCAGTTGCGCGATCGACCAGACCAGAGCCGGGGCGAGCGTGCAAGCCCGCGCGTCGCGGGCCGGTCACTCCGACTGGCGGCGCTCCAGCGTCATCAGCAGGCCGCGATTGGAATCGTAGAGCGTGAGCAGCTCGGCGCTGGCGACGAATTCGGTGGCCCGGACCAGCGCCTGCTTGACCCGCTTCTGCAGCTCCCGCTTGGCGCCGATGCAGTTGCGCCGCCCGGTGGTGAGCGGCGGCGTGATGCGGATATGCGTCCGGTCGGTGGTGTATTGCGCGCGGAACCGGGTGCAGCCGCCGCTGCCCTCGAGCCGCCCGTTCTCGAAGCTGAGCCAGGCCGGGAGGCGCACGCTGTCGCCCTCGATGCCGGTGAGCGTCCAGCCGGTGCCGTCGAGATCGGTGAGCCGGGCGACGCGGGCGCCGTCATGGCGCTCGGCCTCCGGGGCCTCGGCGCCGGTTCCCGGCGGCGGCGTGCCCTCGGCGAGATGGCGCGCCGGCGCCCAGGCGATGCGCTGCGCGAAGCCGACGCGGCACCAGCGGCCCTCCGCCTCCGGCCGGCCGGGGTCGATGGTGGCGCTCTGCCAGGCGCCGCCGCCGAGGCCCCCGGTGCAGCCATAGCCGGGCAGCCCGTCGGTCTCCGGCGGCACCTCGGCCAGCGCCGCAGCATAGGGCGAGGGGCCGGAGCGCAGCACCAGCACCTCGCCCTCGGGCACATCGACCACGCGGAACCAGTCCGGCCCCTCCTCGGCGGCGGCAGGCGGTGCCAGCAGCAGCAGGAGCGCGGCGGCGAGGGGCAGGCGGGGCATGGGCGGTCTCCTGGGACGGGGGTGGCTCAGTCGGCGTCGCGGCGGGCGAGGGTGAGGCGCACGCGGCCCTCGGCGTCGAGCAGGGCGAGCACGAGATGGCTCGCGGCAAAGCGGGTGGTGGCGGCGAGGGCACCGAGAAAACGCTGCTCGGCGGTCATCGCCGCCGGCGGACAGGCCATGCGGGTGGCGGCCAGCGGGCCGATCGCGAGCCGGCCCGGCGCGGTCTCGTAGCTGCCGCCGAAGCGGTTGCATCCGGCATGGCCCTGCGCGCGGCCGCCGCGAAAGCCGATCCAGGCGGCGGGCGGGCCGGCAAGGCCCCATTCCGAGCCCTCGAGCGTCGGCAGGCGGCCGCCGTTCAGCGCCGGCGGCGGCCCGCCCTCGGCGAGATGCATGCCGCGGGCCCAGCCGATATGGCGGGCGAACCCGACCAGGCACCAGCGCCGGGCACGGCCCTCGGCGCGGGCGGCCTCGTCCGCCGCCTCCCATTCGACCAGGTCGAGCCCGCCCTGGCAGCCGAAGCTCGCGAGCCCGTCCTGCCCGGCCGGGATCGTGGCCAGCACCGCGCCGTCCGGCCCCGGCGCATCGCGCAGCGCGAGGGTCCCGCCCTCGGCGATGTCCACGACACGGAGGAGATCCGGCCCGTCGGCATCCGCCGCGGCGGGCAGGGCGAGCAGCGCGAGCAGCGCGGCGAGGACGGCAGGGCGCGGCATGGGCGGGTCTCCGGTCCGGGGCTCGGGGAACGCGGAACGCATGGGGGGAACGGCACGCCGGCGCAGCATCGGCGCTTCCCGGCCCGAAGGCAACCGCCGCCTTGCCCGCGCCGTGCCCGCGCCTTGCCCTGGCCGTGCCGCGCGCCGTGTTCCGTGCCGGGCTGCCCGCCTCAGCCGGTGGTCAGCGTGCGCCGCACCGCATCGCGCCAGCCGGCCAGCCGGGCCTCGCGCGCCGCCGCCGGCATCGCCGGCTCGAAGCGCCGGTCGAGCGCCCAGGCCTCGGCGAAGCCCTCGGTGCCGGGATAGATCCCGGCGGCCATGCCGGCGAGCCAGGCGGCGCCGAGGGCGGTGGTCTCCTGCACCACCGGGCGGTCCACCGGGGCGCCGAGGATGTCGGCGAGGAACTGCATGGTCCAGTCGCTCGCGGTCATGCCGCCATCGACGCGCAGCACCGTCTCCGCCCCGAAGGCGCCGGCGGCATCGGCCTGCATCGCGGCCAGCAGGTCCGCGGTCTGGTAGCCGACGCTCTCCAGCGCCGCCCGCGCGATCTCCGCCGGGCCGGTGCCGCGGCTGAGGCCGAACAGCGCGCCGCGGGCGTCCGGGTCCCAGTGCGGCGCGCCGAGCCCGGTGAAGGCCGGCACCAGATAGACCGCCTGCTCGGGGTCGGCGCGGTCGGCGAGCCCGGCGGTCTCGGCGGCGCTGCGGATGATGCCGAGCCCGTCGCGCAGCCACTGCACCACCGCACCGGCGACGAAGATCGCCCCCTCCAGCGCATAGGCGCGCCGCCCGCCCAGCTGGTAGGCCACCGTGGTCAGCAGCCGGTTCCGCGAGACCACCGGGGTCTCGCCGGTGTTCATCAGCGCGAAGCAGCCGGTGCCATAGGTGGATTTCAGCATGCCCGGCCGGAAGCAGGCCTGGCCGATGGCGGCGGCCTGCTGGTCTCCCGCCACGCCGCGGATCGGGATCGCGCCGCCGAAGAGATCGGCCCGCGCGGTGCCGAAATCGCCGGCGCTGTCGCGCACCTCGGGCAGCATCGCCATCGGCACCCCGATCAGCGCGCAGAGCTCCGGGTCCCAGGCGCCGCTGCGGATGTCGTAGAGCAGGGTGCGCGCGGCATTGGTGGCATCGGTGGCATGCACCGCGCCGTCGGTCATGCGCCAGATCAGCCAGCTGTCGACGGTGCCGAAGGCGAGCTCGCCGGCCTCGGCGCGGGCCCGCGCGCCCTCCACCGCATCGAGGATCCAGGCGATCTTGGTGCCGGAGAAATACGGGTCGCACAGCAGCCCGGTGCGCTCGCGGATCATCGGCTCGGCGCCCTCGGCGCGCAGCCGGGCGCAGATCTCCGCGGTGCGCCGGTCCTGCCAGACGATGGCGGGATGGATCGCGCGCCCGGTTTTGCGGTCCCAGACCAGGGTGGTCTCGCGCTGGTTGGTGATGCCGATGGCGGCGATGTCGCCGGCGCGCAGGCCGGCCCGCTCGATCGCCTCGCGGGCGGTGGCCAGCGAGGTCGCCCAGAGATCCTCCGGGTCGTGCTGCACCCAGCCCGAGCGCGGGAAATGCTGGGCGAACTCCTGCTGGCCGGTGGCCACCGGGGCCATCTCCGGCCCGAAGACGATGGCGCGGCTCGAGGTGGTGCCCTGGTCGATGGCGAGGATATGCGTCTGGCTCATGGTCTCCCCCCGGAGGTGCGGCTATTCTGCGGCGGCTGTGTGGCCGCCTCTGGCGGGCGGCTCGGGTGGTCTGCGCGGGTGGGCCGCGCGGGCGGATTGCGCGGGTGGGCTGCGCGGGCCGAGCTTACGCCGGGCCGGCGGGCGCCGCCAAGCGGGCCGCCGCGATATGCGCGGCCAGCGCCGCCGCCCCCTCGTCCCCGACATGCAGCCCGAGCTTGGAGCGCCGCCAGAGCACGTCCTCCGCCGTGCGCGCCCATTGCGTCTCCATCAGATAGCCGACCTCGCGCGCGGTGAGCCCGGCGCCGAACTCCTGCCCGAGATCCTCGGCGCTCTCGGCCTCGCCGAGCATCTCCCAGGCCCGCGTGCCATAGGCGCGCACCAGCCGCGACGCTGCCTCCGGCGCCAGGAAGGGATAATCCGCCAGCAGCTTGGTGCGCAGCGCGCCGATGCCGTCCCAGGGGAAGTCGCCGCCGGGCAGGGGGGCGCTGTCGGTCCAGTCGCCGTTCATCTCCGGGAACCAGGGGCGGAGCTGCTCCACCGCCGCCTCGGCGAGCTTGCGATAGGTCGTGATCTTGCCGCCGAAGATGTTCAGCAGCGGCGCCTCGCCGCCCTCGTCCGAGCGCTTCAGCACATAGTCCCGCGTCGCCTTCGAGGCCGACTTGGCGCCGTCGTCATGCAGCGGCCGCACCCCGGAATAGCGCCAGACGATGCTCTCGGGCCGGATCTCCTCGGCGAAGTATTCCGAGGCGGCGGCGCAGAGATAGGCGGCCTCCGCATCGGTGCATTCCGGGCTGCCGGGGTCGCCCTCGTGCTCGACATCGGTGGTGCCGAGCAGGGTGAAGCGCCCCTCGTAGGGGATCGCGAAGATGATCCGCCCGTCGGCGTTCTGGAAGATGTAGGCGCGGTCGTGGTCGTAGAGCTTCGGCACCACGACATGGCTGCCGCGCACCAGCCGCACCCGGTCGGCGCTGTCCTGGTGCAGCCGGCCGTGGATCACCTCCTCGACCCAGGGGCCGGCGGCGTTAACCAGCGCCTGCGCGGTGCAGGTGCTCTCGGCCCCGGTCTCGGTATCGACCAGCGAAAGGTGCCAGAGCCCGCCGCGCCGCTCGGCCGTCTCGACGCGGGTGCGGGTGCGGATCTCGGCGCCGCGGTCGGCGGCGTCGCGGGCGTTGAGCACCACCAGCTGGCTGTCCTGCACCCAGGCGTCGGAATACTCGAAGCCGCGGGCGAAGCGCTCCTTCAGCGGCGCGCCCAGCGGGTCGCGGCGCAGGTCGAGGCTGCGCGTGCCGGGCAGGATCTTCCGGCCGCCGAGATTGTCGTAGATGAAGAGGCCGAGGCGCAGCAGCCAGGCCGGGCGCAGCCCCTCGTGATGCGGCAGCACGAAGCGCAGCGGCCAGGAGATGTGCGGCATGTTGCGGATCAGCACCTCGCGCTCGATCAGCGCCTCGCGCACCAGGCGGAAGGCATAGTGCTCGAGATAGCGCAGCCCGCCATGGAACAGCTTGGTCGAGGCCGAGGAGGTCGCCTGCGCGAGATCGTCCTTCTCGAACAGCGCCACGGTGAGGCCGCGGCCGGCGGCGTCGCGGGCGATGCCGCAGCCGTTCACCCCGCCGCCGATGATCGCGATGTCGACCGCCGCGCCGGCTCCGTCGGGACCGGCGAGCGGGCTGTCGGGCTCGGGGCTCTGGGACATGGCGGGGCCTTTCGCTTCGCCTTCGTTTGCACTCGAAAAGAAGATATCTCGGCGCGGACTGTCAAGGAAATGCGCCCATGCACGCCGTGCAGGGCGCTTCAGGCGCCGCCGGCGAGCTCGATCCGCACCCCCTCGCTGCGGCAGACCGAGGTGAAACCGCGCGGCGGCGGCTGGTCGGTGACGAAGATGTCGATCTCGCCGATCGGGGCGATTCGCATCGGCGCGCTGCGGGCGAACTTCATCGCATCGGCCACCAGGATCGACTGCCGCGCATTGGCCAGGATCGCCTGCGCCACGCGCACCTCGCGCAGATCGTAGTCGAGCACCGAGCCGTCGGCATCGAGGGCCGAGGCGCCGATCACCGCGAAATCCACCTTGAACTGGCGGAAGAAGTCTGCCGTCGCTTCGCCGACGATGCCGCCATCGGAGGGCCGCACCACCCCGCCGGCGATGATCAGCTCCTTGGTCGGGGCGCCGCTCAGGATGTTCACCACGTTGATATTGTTGGTGATTACCGCGAGATCGCGATGCCCGTGCAGGGCCCGCGCGACCTGTTCGGTGGTGGTGCCGAGATTGATGAAGAGCGAGCAGCTCTCGGGGATCAGCCGGGCCGCCGCCTCGCCGATCCGCCGCTTCGCCTCGGCCGCCAGCACGCGCCGCTCGGCATAGCCGGTATTGGCCACCGAGTTCGACGGCACCGCCCCGCCATGCACCCGTGCCAGCAGCCCGCGGGCGCAGAGTTCGCCGAGATCGCGCCGGATCGTCTGCGGCGTGACGGCGAAGCGCTCGGCCAGCCCGTCGACGCTGACCCGCCCGTCGCGCCGGGCCGCCCCGAGGATCTCCGATTGCCGTGCGCTCAGCTCCATTGCGTCTCCGTTCCGCCCGGCGCGGGCCAGCGGCGCCGGGCCAGTTTGCGATTGACGTTCGTTTGCGCGTGGTATGGTATCCGAGACAGTCCGGATAACAAGGACAGGGAGGAAACAATGCGGAAGACCCTCATGGGCGCATCGGCGCTCGCCCTGCTGCTGGCATGGCAGCCGGCCGCCGCCGACATGGCCGCGGCCGAGAAATGGATCGACCAGGAGTTCCAGCCCTCCGTGCTCTCGCGCGACGAGCAGCTCGCGGAGATGGAATGGTTCGTCAAGGCCGCCGAGCCGTTCCAGGGCATGGAGATCAACGTGCTCTCCGAGACGATCCCGACCCATACCTACGAGTCGGAGACGCTGACCAAGGCGTTCGAGGAGATCACCGGCATCAAGGTCAATCACCAGCTGCTCGGCGAGGGCGAGGTGGTGCAGGCGGTGCAGACCCAGATGCAGACCGGGCGCAACCTCTATGACGCCTATGTCAACGACAGCGACCTGATCGGCACCCATGCGCGGCTGCAGCTCGCGGTGAACCTCACCGAGTTCATGAACGGCGCCGGCGCCGACGTGACCAACCCCGGCCTCGATCTCGAGGACTTCATGGGGATCAGCTTCACCACCGGGCCGGACGGCAATCTCTACCAGCTGCCGGACCAGCAGTTCGCCAACCTCTACTGGTTCCGCAAGGACTGGTTCGACCGCGAGGACCTCCAGGCCGCGTTCAAGGAGCGCTACGGCTACGATCTCGGCGTGCCGGTCAACTGGTCGGCCTACGAGGACATCGCCGAGTTCTTCTCGGTCCATGTGAAGGAGATCGACGGCGTCCGGATCTATGGCCACATGGATTACGGCAAGCGCGCCCCGGATCTCGGCTGGCGCATGACCGATGCCTGGCTCTCGATGGCCGGTGCCGGCTCCAAGGGTCAGCCCAACGGCGTGCCGGTGGACGAGTGGGGCATCCGCATGGAGGAGGGCACCTGCAACCCGGTGGGCGCCAGCGTCTCCCGCGGCGGCGCGGCGAACGGCCCGGCGGCGGTCTACGCGATCCGCAAATGGGACGAGTGGCTGCGCAACTACGCCCCGCCGGGCGCCGCGAACTACGATTTCTACCAGTCGCTGCCGGCGCTCTCCCAGGGCAACGTGGCCCAGCAGATCTTCTGGTACACCGCCTTCACCCAGTCGATGGTCGCCCCGAAATCCGAGGGCAACAACACGGTCGACGACGAGGGCAACCCGCTCTGGCGGATGGCGCCGAGCCCGCACGGCCCCTACTGGGAGGAGGGTCAGAAGCTCGGCTATCAGGATGCCGGTTCCTGGACGATCCTGAAATCGACGCCGCTGGACCGTGCCAAGGCGGCCTGGCTCTATGCGCAGTTCGTGGTCTCCAAGACCCTCGACACCAAGAAGAGCCATGTCGGGCTCACCTTCATCCGCGACAGCTCGGTGCGCCACGAGAGCTTCACCGAGCGGGCCTCGAAGCTCGGCGGGCTGGTCGAGTTCTACCGCTCGCCGGACCGGGTGCTGTGGTCGCCGACCGGCATCAACGTGCCGGACTATCCGAAGCTCGCGCAGATCTGGTGGCAGCAGATCGGCGACGTGAACTCCGGTGCCTTCACGCCGCAGGAGGCGATGGACCGTCTCGCCTCGGAGATGGACGTGACCATGGCCCGGATGCAGCGCGCCGACGAGAGCGCCGGCGTCTATGGCGGCTGCGGACCGCGTCTCAACGAGGAGCGCGATCCGGAATACTGGCTGTCGCAGCCGGGCTCGCCGAAGGCCAAGCTGGCCAACGAGAAGCCGCAGGGCGAGACCATCGCCTATGACGAGCTGATCAAGCGCTGGCAGCAGGCCAACTGATCGCCGCCAATCCGCGGGGGCCCGGCTTGCGCGCCGCGCCTGCCGGGCCCCCGCCCAGCGATGGACATCCGATGACCCTCGAATTGCGTCAGGTGGCGCTGGAGGTGGGCGGCGAAACCCATATCCACCCCACCGATCTCCGGCTCGAGCGCGGCGGGTTCAACATCCTGCTCGGCACCACCCGCGCCGGCAAGACGACGCTGATGCACCTGATGGCGGGGCTCGAGCGGCCGACCGCGGGGCAGGTGTGGTTCGAGGGGCGCGACGTCACCGGGATCTCGGTGCGCCGGCGCAATGTCGCGATGGTGCACCAGCAGTTCATCAACTACCCCTCGCTCTCGGTCTTCGAGAACATCGCCTCGCCGCTGCGGGTGGCGCGGATGGCGCGGGCCGAGATCGACGCCCGGGTGCGCGAGGCGGCCGATCTCCTGAAGCTGACGCCGATGCTCGGGCGCCGGCCGGACGAGCTCTCCGGCGGGCAGCAGCAGCGCACCGCGATCGCCCGCGCGCTGGTCAAGGATGCCGATCTGGTGCTGCTCGACGAGCCGCTGGCCAATCTCGACTACAAGCTGCGCGAGGAGCTGCGCGAGGAGCTGCCGCGGCTGTTCGAGGCCAAGGGCGCCGTGGTGGTCTATGCCACCACCGAGCCCTCGGAGGCGCTGCTGCTGGCCGGCCATACCGCGACGCTGCACGAGGGCCGGGTCACCGGCTTCGGGCCGACCGGCGCGCTCTACCGCGCGCCCGGCGACCTGCTGACCGCGCAGGTCTTCTCCGAGCCGCCGATCAATCTCGGCCGGGTGGAGAAGCGCGGCGGCCGGGTGGCGCTGGCGCAGGACGGCGCGGCGCTCGCCGAGTGGGACGCGCCGGCGGCGCTCTCGGAGGCCGCCGACGGCACCTACACCATGGGGCTGCGGCCGCATTTCGTGCAGCCGGCCAATGGCTCCGGCCTGCCGGAGGTCGAGGGCCGGGTGCTGGTGACCGAGCTCTCCGGCTCGGAATCGGTCGCGCATTTCGAGCTGGCCGGGCAGCCCTGGGTGAGCCAGGCGCACGGCATCCACCCCTTCGAGGTCGGGCTCACGGCGCGCTTCGCGCTGGAGACGGCGCGGGCCTTCTATTTCGACGGCGCCGGGCGCCGGGTGGGGAGCTGAGATGGCACGGATCACCCTCGAGACGCTGCGCCATGCCTATATGCGCAACCCCAGGGCGCGCGAGGATTTCGCGCTGCACAGCGTCGACATCGAATGGGAGGACGGCGGCGCCTATGCCCTGCTCGGCCCCTCGGGCTGCGGCAAGACCACGCTGCTCAACATCATCTCCGGGCTGCTGCGCCCCTCCGAGGGCCGGGTGCTGTTCGACGGCGAGGACGTCACCCGCCGCCGGCCGGACCAGCGCAACATCGCGCAGGTGTTCCAGTTCCCGGTGATCTACGACACCATGACGGTGCGCGAGAACCTGGCCTTTCCGCTGCGCAACCGCGGCGTCGCGGAGGCCGATATCGCGGCCCGCGTCGCCGAGATCGGCACCATGCTCGAGCTCGATGACATGATGGACAGCCGCGCCGCCGGGCTCACCGCCGACAGCAAGCAGAAGATCTCCCTCGGCCGCGGGCTGGTGCGCCAGGACGTCGCCGCGATCCTCTTCGACGAGCCGCTGACGGTGATCGACCCGCACCTGAAATGGAAGCTGCGCTCGAAGCTGCGCGAGCTGCACCAGCGGCTGCGCGTGACGATGATCTACGTGACGCACGACCAGACCGAGGCGCTGACCTTCGCCGACCAGGTGGTGGTGATGTCGGCCGGCGAGATCGTGCAGCTCGGCACGCCGGAGGCGCTGTTCGAGCGCCCGCACCACACCTTCGTCGGCCATTTCATCGGCTCGCCGGGGATGAACCTGCTGCCGGCGCGCGTCGCCGGGGGCCGGGTGACCATCGAGACCGGCGCGGGCGATCCCGGGCATCAGGCCGGCGCGGCGACGGAGGTCGTCGGCGACACCGCCATCGCGGTCGCCAACCCGGCGGCGGGCGACGGCCCGGCGGAGATCGGCGTGCGGCCGGAATTCGTCCGCCTCGCGGGCGAGGGCGAGCCGGGGCTGCAGGCGGCGCTGGTCAAGGTCTCCGACACCGGCCGCCACCGCATCGCCGAGACGCGGGTCGGCCGCCACACCGTGCGGCTGCTGGTGGCGGAGGGGCAGGGGGTGCCGGAGGCGCCGCGGCTCGTCCTCGACCCGGCCCGCACCTTCCTCTACCGCGACGGCTGGCTGGCCGGGGAGGCCCGCTGAGATGCGCAGGACCAATCAGATCGGCTGGCTCTTCGTCGCCCCCGTGCTCCTGCTGGTGGCGTTCAACGCGCTGATCCCGCTGATGACGGTGGTGAACTACTCGGTGCAGGAGAGCTTCGGCGACAACGTGTTCTTCTGGTCGGGCCTGCAATGGTTCGAGCAGCTGCTGAACGAGGATCGCTTCCACGCCGCGCTCGGGCGCCAGCTCATGTTCACCGGGATCATCCTCGCCATCGAGCTGCCGCTCGGCGTGGCGATCGCGCTCTGCATGCCGAAGAAGGGGCCCTTCGTGCCGGTCTGCCTGGTGCTGATGGCGCTGCCGCTGCTGATCCCGTGGAACGTGGTGGGGGCGATGTGGAACATCCTCGCGCTGCCGGAGATCGGGCTACTCGGCTACGGGCTCAACGCCGCCGGGATCGACTTCAACTTCACCCAGAGCCCGGTGGATGCCTGGATCACCATCGTCGCGATGGATGTCTGGCACTGGACCTCGCTGGTGGTGCTGCTGGCCTTCGCCGGGCTCTCGGCGATCCCGGACGCCTATTACCAGGCGGCGCGGATCGACGGCGCCAGCCGCTGGTCGGTGTTCCGCCATATCGAGCTGCCCAAGATGAAGCGGGTGCTGACCATCGCCGTGCTGCTGCGCTTCATGGACAGCTTCATGATCTATACCGAGATCTCGGTGCTGACCGGCGGCGGGCCGGGCAATGCCACCACGCTGCTCTCGATCGACCTCGTGAAGAAGGCGCTCGGGCAGTTCGACCTCGGCCCGGCGGCCGCGATGAGCCTCGTCTACTTCCTGATCACGCTGCTGGTGAGCTGGCTGTTCTACACCCTGATGACCCGGGGGGAGCAATGAGATACCTGTCCTGGCTCGTGCCGACCTTCTACATCCTCTTCCTGCTCATGCCGATCTACTGGCTGGTGGCGATGTCGTTCAAGACGACGAACGAGATCCTCGGCGGCTTCTCGCTCTATCCGCAGGTCTGGACCTTCGACAACTATGCGGTGATCTTCACCGATCCGAGCTGGTACTGGGGCTACATCAACTCGATCATCTATGTCTCGCTCAACACCGTGGTCTCGGTGGGGGTGGCGCTGCCGGCGGCCTATGCCTTCTCGCGCTACCGCTTCCTCGGCGACAAGCACCTGTTCTTCTGGCTGCTGACCAACCGGATGGCGCCGCCGGCGGTCTTCGCGCTGCCCTTCGTGCAGCTCTACTACGCGGTCGAGCTCTTCGACACGCATATCGGCGTGGCGCTGGCGCATTGCCTGTTCAACGTGCCGCTCGCGGTCTGGATCCTCGAGGGCTTCATGCGCGGGGTGCCGCGCGAGCTCGACGAGACCGCCTATATCGACGGCTACAGCTTCCCGCGCTTCTTCACCCGGATCTTCCTGCCGACGATCCGCTCCGGCGTCGGCGTGGCGGCCTTCTTCTGCTTCATGTTCTCCTGGGTCGAGCTGCTGCTGGCCAAGACGCTGACCAAGGTGGCGGCCAAGCCGATCGCCGCGATCATGACCAAGACGGCCTCCTCCGCGGGCTACGAGCTCGGGCTGCTGGCGGCGGCCGGGGTGCTCACGATCATTCCAGGGGCCATCGTGATCTATTTCGTGCGAAACTACATCGCCAAGGGGTTCGCGCTTGGCCGGGTGTGAGAGGGCAGATGCTGCGGCGCGTGCTGACGCTCGAGGGTGCGGTCACCGCCCTGCTGGCACTGATGCTGGCGGGGCTCGTGGTCTGGCGGCTCGATCTCCTGGGGCTGGAGCCGCCGCCGCGGGGCATGCCGGAGGATCCCTTCCTGATCGTCGCGGTGCGGCCGGCGGCGCAGGGGCATGTCACGCAGAGCGCGGTGTTCCCGCGGGCGCAGATCGCCGCGCGGGCCGAGGCCGGGCGGCTGTTCGAGACGCTGGAGGGGCTGCCGCGGGCCGGGCTCGCCCCGGGGCGCTACCGGGTGTTCCGCATGGGCGACGAGGCGGAGGTGACGGCGGCGGCGCAGGCGGCCGCGACGGCCGGCGGCAACCGCTGCCTGATCGCCATCGACCGCGGCGTGATCGCGGCGCAGGGCGGGGCGCTGACCGCGGTGGTGAGCCTGCGCGCCGAGCTCGATCTCAAGGCGGCCTGCGGCGGATGACGGAGGGAACCCGATGCGTGTGAGCAGGGCGATCGGCGGGGCGCTGGCCTTCGGCGTGGCGCTGGCGGCGGCGGCCGGCGCGGCGCGGCTGCTGGCGCCGGCGGAATGGCTCGCGGCGATCGGCATCGCGGCGGCGCCCGAGAAGCCGAAGACCGGCGGCTGGGGGGCGGCGAAGCCGGCGGCGCCGGCCGAGCCCGAGGCGGTCCCGCTGATCGATTTCTCGGTGTTCGACTGGATGGCCTGGACGCCGCAGACCGGCGCCTTCTTCCTCGTCATCCTGGCGGCGCTGGCAGTGATGACCGGCATCGAGGTGCTCGCCCCCGGCGGCGCGCCGAGGCAGGGCGCGCTCGGGCTCGAGACCACCCGCGGCGACCGGCTCTTCATCACGCTGCTCGGCTCGGCCTGGATCCTGCTGGCCTGGCTCGGCCTGATGGGCGCCCCGGTCTGGGGCGGCCTCGCCGTCGCGCTCGCCTGGGGCGTCTTCGTCTTCTGGAAGGCGTGAGGGTTAGGAATTGAGCCAGTTGGTTTCGAGGGCGTTTTTCATTCTTGCATTTATGGTTGCAGGCTGTGGCAGCAGCGAACCCTATTGGTTCAAGAACGTCAGTGTGGATGTGCCATCTGTTTCGGGGCAATTGGCCATCGCTGTGCTCGAGAGGCGTCCCTACGTTCTGAACGGCGACAAGGATCCCGAATTCCGCGGGCTGATACGTGGTACCTATGGCATACCTTTCAGCCAACCTACCCTGTCGGGACGGCCCCTCGCCGATGCCTTCCGCGATGCTCTGGTGTCGTCTTTCCAAGCCAGCGGCGCCGATGTCCGTCCGCTGATCGTGCCTCGAGATCTAGAAGCGCAGGAGGTGATCCCAACCCTCGGTCCCGGCGAGAAGCTGCTCTGGGTCGAGGTCCGGGAATGGAAATCGGACATCTGGGAGCGGCTCACGTCGCATTGGGACCTGTCTGCGGAGGTGTATTCCAGCGATGGCTCCCTGCGTGCGTCCGAATCTTACCAGGGGATCCGTGGCACCGTTTACCATGACATCGAGAACAATGCCGTACGACCGGTCAGCCCTTTCGAGCAGGCCGAGCTGAAGCGGCAGTTCGACGAGCTGCTGAATCGCCCGGCCATCGTCGCGGCGCTGGCCCTCTAGATCCCTCGAAGCCCCGGCCGGAGAGCCGGGGGGCCCGGCAGGCGGCAACGCCCCGGTCAGCCGTCCACGGCGGTGCCGCGGCGGCGGCGGCGCAGGATGTTGAGCGCCTCGATTGCCGCCGAGAAGGCCATCGCGGTGTAGACATAGCCCTTCGGCACGTGGAAGCCGAAGCCCTCGGCCATCAGCACCGTGCCGATCATCAGCAGGAAGCCGAGCGCCAGCATGGTGACCGTGGGATGCGCCTCGACGAAGGCGGCGAGCGGGGCGGCCGCCAGCAGCATCAGCAGCACCGCCACCACCACCGCGACGACCATGATCTCGATGTGCTGGGTCATGCCGACGGCGGTGAGGATGCTGTCGACGGAGAACACCAGGTCCAGCAGCACGATCTGCCCGATCGCCGCCATCATCCCGCGCTCGGCGGCCCGGCCGGTCATCCAGGGTGCCTCGGGGTCGGGATCGACCTTCGCGCGGATCTCGGTGGTGGCCTTCCACACCAGGAAGAACCCGCCGGCCAGCAGGATCAGGTCGCGCCAGGAGAAGGACTTGCCGAGCAGCGAGAGCACCGGCTCGGAGAGCGAGACGATCCAGGCGATGGAGGCCAGCAGCGCCAGCCGGAACACCAGCGCCAGCGTCAGCCCGATGCGCCGGGCGGCGGGGCGCTGCGCCTCCGGCAGCTTGTTGGTGAGCACCGAGATGAACAGGAGGTTGTCGATGCCGAGCACCACCTCCATGACGATCAGCGTGGCCAGCGCCACCCAGGCGGCGGGGTCGGCGATGAGATGGGCGAAGTCCATTGCGGTCTCCCGGTGGGGCGCCGGCCGGCGGGGCTGCCGTCGCGGGCCGCTCGAAGATAGGGGGGCGCCGCGGCTTTTGCGAGGGGAGCGGGGAAACGCTGCGGGCGACGGTTCCCAAGCCCCGGAATCGCCCCTAGCATCGGGGGGCCGGGTCCGTCCGCCAACCCAGGGGCCCGCGAGCAAGGGAGGCCGCCGATGTCCGAGACCCTCAGCGCGCAAGCCACCGGGGGGCGCCCCGATCTCGCCGCCCTGCGCAGTGCCGTGCGCGCCGCGATCCGCCGGCCCGAACCGGAGGCGGTGGCGCTGGCGCGGCAGACCGCGGCGCTGGGCGATGAGGCGCGGGCGCGGATCTGCCGGCGCGGCGCCGAGCTGGTGCGCGAGGTGCGCGCCTCGGCCGATCCGGGGCTGCTCGAGAGCTTCCTCGCGGAATACGGGCTCTCCACCAGGGAGGGCGTGGCGCTGATGTGCCTTGCCGAGGCGCTGCTGCGGGTGCCCGATGCCGAGACCATCGACGCGCTGATCGAGGACAAGATCGCCCCCTCCGACTGGGGCCGCCATCTCGGCCATTCCGCCTCGACGCTGGTCAATGCCTCGACCTGGGGGCTGATGCTCACCGGCAAGGTGCTCGGCCGCGCGGAGGACAGCCTCGCCGGCCTGCTGCACGGCGCGGTGAAGCGCCTCGGCGAGCCGGTGATCCGCACCGCGGTGGGCCAGGCGATGAAGGAGCTCGGGCGCAATTTCGTGCTCGGCCGCGAGATCGGCGAGGCGATGAAGCGCGCCGGCGCGATGGAGGCCGAGGGATACACCTATTCCTACGACATGCTCGGCGAGGCGGCCGCCACCGATGCCGATGCGCGGCGCTATCACCTCGCCTATACCGGGGCCATCGCCGCCATCGCCAAGGCCTGCAAGGGCCGCGACCCGCGCGAGAACCCGGGCATCTCGGTGAAGCTCTCGGCGCTGCATTGCCGCTACGAGGAGGCGCAGCGCGGCTGCGTGATGGCCGAGCTGGTGCCCCGGGTGCGGGCGCTGGCACTGCTCGCCAAGACCGCCGACATGGGCTTCAACATCGATGCCGAGGAGCAGGACCGGCTCGACCTCTCGCTCGACGTGATCGAGGCGGTGCTGTCGGATCCGGCGCTGGAGGGCTGGGACGGCTTCGGCGTGGTGATCCAGGCCTTCGGGCCGCGCTGCCTCGCGGTGATCGACTGGATCCATGCCCTCGCCGAGACCCATGACCGGCGGATCATGGTGCGCCTCGTCAAGGGCGCCTACTGGGACACCGAGATCAAGCATGCGCAGGAGCAGGGGCTCGACGGCTTCCCGGTGTTCACCCGCAAGGCGGCGACCGATGCGAACTATATCGCCGGCGCGCGCAAGCTGCTCGGCATGACCGACCGGCTCTACCCGCAGTTCGCCACGCACAACGCGCATACCGTGGCGGCGGTGCTGGAGATGGCGGGCAACGCGCCCTTCGAGTTCCAGCGCCTGCACGGGATGGGCGAGCGGCTGCACGGGCTGGTCCATGCCCGCGAGGGCGCGCGCTGCCGGATCTATGCCCCGGTGGGCGCGCATCGCGACCTGCTGGCCTATCTGGTGCGGCGGCTGCTGGAGAACGGTGCCAACAGCTCCTTCGTCAACCAGATCGTCGACGACAGCGTCAGCCCGGAGCAGATCGCCGCCGACCCCTTCGCGGCGGAGGGTCTCGGCACGCCCAACCCGCGGATCACGCGCGGGCCGGATCTCTATGCCCCGGCGCGGGTCAATTCCCGCGGCTGGGACCTGACCGACCCGGTCGAACTGGCCGCGCTGGACGCGGCGCGCGGAAAATGGCGCGGCCATGCCTGGGAGGCGGCGCCGCACATCGCCGCCGGGGTGCACGGCACGCACCGGCAGGACGTGACCAACCCGGCGCATCCCGACGAGGTGGTGGGCCACAGCATGGAGGCCTCGGAGGCCGACATCGCCGCCGCCCTCGATGCTGCCCCCGGCGGGGCCGCCGACTGGGCGGCGCGCCCGGTGGCCGACCGTGCCGCGGCGCTGAACCGGGCGGCGGATGCCTATGAGGCGGCGGCGCCCGAGCTCTTCGCCCTCTGCGCCCGCGAGGCCGGCAAGACCATGCCCGACGCGGTGGCCGAACTGCGCGAGGCGGTGGACTTCCTGCGCTACTACGCAACCGAGGCGGCCCGGCTCGAGGCCCCGCCACGCGGCGTCTTCGCCTGCATCAGCCCGTGGAACTTCCCGCTGGCGATCTTCACCGGGCAGGTCTCCGCCGCGCTCGCCGCCGGCAATGCGGTGATCGCCAAGCCGGCCGAGCAGACCCCGCTGATCGCCGCCCGCGCGGTGCAGCTGATGCACGAGGCCGGGGTGCCGCGCGCGGCGCTGCAGCTGCTGCCCGGCGGCGGCGCGGTGGGGGCGGCGCTGACCCGCGATCCGCGCATCGCCGGGGTGGCCTTCACCGGCTCCACCGAGACGGCGCAGAAGATCCATGCCGCGATGGCCCGGCATCTCGCGCCGGACGCGCCGCTGATCGCCGAGACCGGCGGGCTCAACGCGATGATCGTCGATTCCACCGCGCTGCCCGAGCAGGCGGTGCGCGACATCGTGATGTCGGCCTTCCGCTCCGCCGGGCAGCGCTGTTCGGCGCTGCGCATGCTCTACGTGCAGCAGGACGTCTCCGAGCGGCTGCTGGAGATGCTGTTCGGCGCGATGGAGGCGCTGCGCCTCGGCGATCCCTGGGACCATGCCACCGATGTCGGCCCGGCGATCGACGCCGCGGCCAAGGCCGGGATCGAGGCGCATGTCGCGGCGCTGGCGGCGGAGGGGCGGCTGCTCAAGCGCGTCGCGGCGCCGGCGAAGGGGCATTTCGTGGCGCCGGCGGTGCTGCAGCTCTCCGGCATCGAGGCGCTGGAGCGGGAGATCTTCGGCCCGGTGCTGCATGTCGCGACCTTCGCGGCGCACGAGATCGACGCGGTGATCGACGCGATCAACGCGCGCGGCTTCGGGCTGACCTTTGGGCTGCACACCCGCATCGACGACCGCGTGCAGCAGGTGGTCAGCCGCATCCGCGCCGGCAATTCCTATGTCAACCGCAACCAGATCGGCGCCATCGTCGGCTCCCAGCCGTTTGGCGGCGAGGGGCTCTCGGGCACCGGGCCGAAGGCCGGCGGGCCGAACTATCTGCGCCGCTTCGCCGGGCGCCCGGCCAGCGGCTGCGCCGCGCCTGAGGGGGCGCATCTCGAGCCGGCGACCGTGGCGGCGGCGCTGGCCCGGCTGGAGCGGCCGGAGGAGGCGAACCGCACCGAGACGCTGCCGGGGCCGACCGGCGAGTCCAACCGGCTGTCGATCCTGCCGCGGGGGCGGGTGCTCTGCCTCGGTCCGACCGCCGAGGCGGCGATGCACCAGGCGGCGCGGGCGCTCGAGACCGGCAATGCGGCGCTGATGGTGGCGCCCGGCGCGCCGGCCAAGGAGATTGCCGCGAGGGGCACCGTGCTGGCGCTGGACGGCCGGCTCGACCCGGGCCATCTCAGCGCGCTCGAAGGCTTCGAGGCGGTGGCCTCGGATGCCGGGGGCGACGGGCTCCGGGCGATCCGGCAGGCGCTCGCGGCGCGGCCGGGGCCGATCCTGCCGCTGGTGACCTCGGAGGATCCGCCGGAGCGGCTCTGCCTCGAGCGCCATCTCTGCGTCGACACCACGGCGGCAGGGGGCAACGCCTCGCTGCTCGCCGCGGCCGAGAGCGGCTGAGGACCGCGAGGGGGGGCCGGCTGGCCCGG
>NZ_BSYI01000058.1 GCF_030270585.1 Paralimibaculum aggregatum | reverse complement strand
TGCCGGCCCGGCCGAGGCGCGCACCGCCGGGCGCGCCGCACTCTCCCGCGCGCTGGCCGCCTGCGAGGAGGACCGTCTGGCGGCAGAGGCACGGCAGGCGGCGCTGGCGGCGGAGGCCACCGACCCGGCGCTGGCGGCGGCGGCGGTGGCGCGCGGCGAGAAGGCGCTCGGCAACCTGCGCGAGGAGGCCGGCCGGCTCGCCACCGAGATCGCCAAGCTGCGCGGCCGGCTGGAGCGGGCCGCGGCCGAGGGGCTGGCGGAACGGGTTGCGGCGCTCGAGGGGCGGGTCGCCGCGGCGCGCGGCCGGCGCGACCGGGTGCAGGCCGAATGCATGGCGCTGGCGCGGCTGAAATCGGCGCTCGAGGCGGCCGGGGCGGCGGCCAGGGCGCGCTATTTCGCGCCGCTGGAGCGCGAGCTCGAGCCGCTGCTGGAGCTGGTCTATGGCGGCGCGGCGCTCGAGTTCGGCGCCGAGAGCCTGGCCCCGGTGGGCATGGTCCGCGGCGGCCAGCGCGAGCCGCTCGGCCGGCTCTCCGGCGGCACCCGCGAGCAGATCGCGATCCTGACGCGGCTGGCCTTCGCGCGGCTGCTGGCCCGCGGCGGCACGGCGCCGCCGGTGATCCTCGACGATGCGCTGATCTTCTCGGACGACGACCGGATCGAGGCGATGTTCACGGTGCTGGCGGCGCAGATGGAGGCGCTGCAGATCATCGTCTTCACCTGCCGCCAGCGCGCCTTCGCCGGGCTTGGCGGCAACCTGCTGCGGCTCGAGCCCTGGACCCCGGCGGAGGTCTAGGGGCCGGGCGCGGCGATGGCACGCGCCCGGACGCCGCCGCCCGGCTCAGTTGCCGATGCGGGCCTCCTCGACCGGATAGCCGAGACCGCCCTGGAAGCCGTAATTGCCCTGGTGACAGGCGCTGCAGGCGGAGATCACCTCCACCGCCATCGGCGTGCCGTTGGCCGCGACCATCATGTAGTACCAGTCGTCGGTCTCGGGCGAGGTGCCGGCCTCGACCTTCTGCATCAGGAACAGCGGGCCGGCCCTGGCCTTGCCGTCGTCGTCCACCGAGAACGATTCCTTGGCGATCACGGTGCCCGCGGGGATCGCCGGATCCTCGGCGTATTTCATGTATTCCGCCGCGCCGGCCCCGTTGACCCAGGTGACCAGAAAGCGCCCGGCATGGAAGCCCGGCGCGGCGGGGAAGGCGCTCGCCTTGGTCCAGCCGCGATAGTCGTTGACGAAGGCCTCCGGGATCCAGCGCTTGCCCTTCTTCCGATAGCCGGCATGCATGGCGTCGGCGAGGCAGTCATAGACCGCCCCGGCCTCCGCCCCGTCGAGCTCGTCGCCCGGCTTGCCGGCCTCGCAGGCGGCCTCCGCCGCGCCGGCGGCGAGCACCAGGCCGGCGGCGAGCGCGGCGCGTTTCAGAAACTCAGTCATCCCCGTGGTCTCCCTTGCGTCTTCTTTTCGGCGCCGCACCCCGGCGGCGCCCCCCGAGGCTTGCCGCTTCGGCGCCGTCTCGCAAGTCAATCTCCCGCACGGCGGCGTGATGGCGCGGCGCCGGCCGGGGCCCCGCGGGCGGGCGCGATCCAATTCCGGGTCGGGCGCTGGTAGAGGCTGTAGATCGTGCCGCGGCGTGATAGCATTGCGGCGCTGCGGGCCGGAGCGGCCGGACCCGCGGCGGCGTTGTGTGCGGCCGAAAGCCGCCAGTTGGGGAGGGGTGTCGATGGCCAAGCGGAGCCGGGCGGGCAAGCGGAGCCGTGGGCGGCGCGGTGTGGTGCTGGGCGTGTCGGGGCTGGTCGGCCTCGGCGGGCTGGTCGGCGATCTGCCGCCGGCGCTGGCAGGGCCTGCCGGCGGGCAGGTGACCCAGGGCGCGGCGAGCATCGCGCGCCAGGGCGCCACCACGGTCATCACCCAGAGCACGCAGCGCACGGCGCTCTCCTGGGACAGCTTCGACATCCAGCGCGGCGAGGCGGTGCAGTTCCGCCAGCCCTCGACCTCGGCGATCGCGCTCAACACCATCACCGGGCCGAAGCCCACGGCGATCCAGGGCAGCCTCACCGCCAACGGCCAGGTCTGGATCCAGAATCCCAACGGCGTGCTGTTCGGCCGCGACGCCACGGTGAATGTCGGCGGGCTGCTGGCGACCACGGCGCGGATCGAGGAGAGCGACTTCGCCGCCGCCGAGGGCCGGTTCCGCGGCGGGCAGGGCGCGGTGCTGAACCAGGGCGCGATCACCGCGGGCGAGGGCGGCGTGGTGCTGGTCGCGCCGGTGGTGGAGAACCACGGCAGCATCGAGACCGCGGGCGGCGACGTGGCGATCGCCGCGGCCACCGGCTTCGCGGTGGATTTCGAGGGCGACGGGCTCCTGCAGGTGGTGGTCGACCCGGCCGAGGCGGCGGCGCTGCGGCTGGTCAACGAGGGCACCATCCGCGCCGGCGGCGGCGCGGTGCGCCTGACCGCGGCGCAGGCCGAGGGCGTGCGCGACAGCCTGGTCTCGGTCGGCGGCATCGTCGAGGCCACCGGCATCGCCGAGATCAATGGCGAGATCGTCATCACCGGCGGCGTGGCGACCGAGCTCGCCGGCGAGGTCACCGCGCCCGGCGGCGCGATCCGGGTGAACGGCGAGACCGTGGCGCTCGGACAGACCGCGCGGCTCGACGTCTCAGCGCCCGCCGGCGGCGGCCGCATCGAGATCGGCCCGCGGCCCTCGGCGGCGGCGGAGGCGAGCCCGCTGCCGCCGGTGCGGATCGACGTCGCCCGCGGTGCCGTGCTGGCGGCGGATGCCACCGCCGACGGCGATGGCGGGCGGATCGAGTTCTGGTCGACCGGGGCGACCGCCTTCTACGGCCATGCCTCCGCGGCGGCCCGCGGCACCGGCGATGGCGGCTTCATCGACATCTCCTCGGCCGGCGCCCTGGGCTTCGACGGCACGGCGGACCTCTCGGCCTTCGACGGCGTGCAGGGGCTGCTGCTGTTCGACCCGGCGACGATCACCGTCGGCACGCCCGCTGCCGACGACACCGAGCTCGATCTCGACGTGCCGCTCGGCCAGGCCGAGGGCGTCATCGCCGGGGCCGACCGCGCGGGCGAGGCGCTGACCATCTCCCCCGCCGCCATCGAGGCGGTCGCCGGCGACGTGTCGCTGGACGCGGTGGACAGCATCGACTTCAACGAGGCGCTGTCGATCGACGGCAAGATGCTGACCGCCGAGGCGGGCCGGATCACGATCGCCGCGGACATCACCCTCGCCAATGGCGGCGTCTTCGACCTCACCAGCATCTCGGAGGAGGTGCAGATCAGCGGCGCCGGCTCGATCTCCGGCAGCGGCAATGTCGATATCGGCGGGCTCGGCGCCGAGGTGTTCGGCCCGATCACCCTCACCGCCGGCGACATCACCATCAACTCGAACTTCATCACGATCATCGACACGATCTCCACGTCGTCCGGCAACATCTCCCTCACCTCGACCAACGAGATCGACCTGCGCGGCGCGCTCAGCACCAGCGCCGGCACCATCGATGCCACGGCCTCCGCCGGCTTCTTCATTGCCAGTTCCGCCGGCACCATCGACGCCTCGGGAGACATCACGCTCGCCGCCGACAGCAACGAGCTTCTGCTCGACGGCATGGTCACCTCCTCCGGCGGCGCGGTGGACATCTCGGCGCTCGACCTGATCGAGATCGCCGGCGGGCTGTCGGCCGACGGGCTGGTGACGCTGGATGCGAACGACATCCAGGTCGTCAGCGCCGCGAGCGCCGGCGGCGGCTTCGACATCGACGGCTTCAGCTCGGTCTATATCGCGCGCTACGAGGCGGAGAACGAAGACGGCGACAACGCCCAGCCCGGCGCCGGCTCGCTCGACGCGACGGGCGGCGACATCGCCATCGACACCGGCTCCGCCGGCCTCGTCGCGCTGGTCGGCGACACCACCGCCGGGGCGGGCGACATCACCGTCAACGCCGAGAGCATCTTCGTCGAATCCACCGCGCTGATCGAGGCCGAGAGCGTCGCGCTGCTGGCCACCGACCGCTTCGTGCAGGTCGAGGCGGCGGGCTCGGATTCCAACCTCACCATCGTCACCACCGGCACCGGCGCGGGCGACACGCTGCATATCGAGGGCGACGACATCGACATCCATGGCAGCCTGACCAGCGCCACGGACATCCGGATCGACGGGCCCGGCGCCGCCGAGGCGACCTCGGTCGAGATCCGCGGGTTCACCGGCGTGGTGCCGCTGGCGGAGAGCTTCTTCCTCGGCGAAGGCGAGATCACCTTCACCATGGAGCAGGCCGCCATCGTCGGCCCCGGCACGCTCAATGCCGACACCGCGCTGACCATCGCCGCCGACACGGTGACCATCGACCGCGCCGCGGTGGTGGCCGACAGCGCCGACATCTCGGGCACCAGCGGCGTCACCATCACCGGGCCGGACGGCAGCGGGCCGGGCGGGCAGTTCTTCGTCAACGCGGTGGCGAGCATCGGCTCCTCCGGCGGCGCGGTCGACATCACCGGGCCGGACGCGGTGGCCGACGCCATCGATGTCGGCACGCTCGACATCGACGCGGTGGATTCCACGCTGACCGGCGAGATCTCCGCCGCCACCGCGCTTGATGCCGATCTCACCGGCACCCTCACCTTCGCCGACGGCATCCACGAATACGGCCTCGTTGAGGTGGACGCCGACACCGTCATCTTCGAGGGCGCCAGCGGCAGCGTCACCATCGAGGTCGCGGGCGACGCGATCTTCCTGGCCGACACCATCGACGGCGCCGTGGCCGACGACGATCTGACCTTCGATATCGGCGGCCTGCTCTCCTTCGAGACCGCCGGGGACGACGGCACCACCTCGATCATCTTCGCCGAGGGCGAGATCGGCACGGTGGGCACGATCTCGATCACCGCCGACAGCCTCGAGCTGGACGCCGGCATCGGCACCGTCACCGCCAATCCCGCCTCGGTGACGCTGGTCAATTCGCTGTTCATCGGCGCCGGCACGCTCGCGATCAACGATACCGCCGCGCTCGGCCGGGTCGCGCCCTCGCTGCTCGCCGCGGCGAGCGACACGGTGGACGGCGGCGTCGAGATCGACGCCAGCAATCTCGACATCGACGACCCGGTCACGATCGTCGGCGACCTCGTGCTGACGGGCGGCGACGTGGACATCTTCGGCAATCTCAGCGTCGGCGGCGCGTTCGGCGCGGATGCCGACAGCGTCTCGATCGCGTCGGCGCTGTTCGAGGCCGCGGCGGTGGACATCGTCGCCTCGGGCAGCGTGTCGCTGGAAATGGACGAGAGCACGATCCTCGGCGATGTCGAGATCGACAGCCTCGGCAGCGTCTCGATCTCGGCCCTCGACCTCGCGATCTCGGGCGACCTGCTGATCGAGGCCGACACCTTCTCGGCCTCCGGCCCGGAGAGCGACATCATCCTCTCGGTCGGCGGCAATCTCGAGATCTCGGAGAGCTCGGACGGCAGCGGCGTCTATGTCGACTTCTACCAGTTCACCGGCGAGATCCTGCTCGATGTCGATGGCGACGTGATCATCGATGCCGGCCCGCGCGAGGTCTATTTCGACGTCTCGACCGATGCGCCCGGCATCGGCGGCATCGTCTCGATCACCTCGGGGGACTTCATCAGGGTCGAGGATCTCGACGGCGCGGTCGGTCCCCTGCTGATCGCCGGCAACCCGGATGCGAGCGGCGACGGGCTGATCCTCGACGCCCCCTCGATCAGCATCGAGGTGCCCGTCGAGCTGGCCAGCGGCACCGCGCGGATCAGCTCGAGCGGCGAGATCAACATCGGCGAGTTCGAGTATTCCGGCCTCGAGATCGTCGGCATCGTCGGCGGGCTCACGGTCACCTCCGGCGACATCGTCATCTCCGCCACCAGCTCCGTCGCGCTGTTCGGCGACACCATCGCCGAGGACGGCCTGCTCGACATCTCCTCGGACGGCGACCTCTTCTTCGAGAGCACCGCCGAGATCCGCGGCACCAGCGTGATGATCGCCGCGCTCGGCGAGGTCAACCAGGCGCAGGTGATCGACGGTCTGCACTTCGGCGAGGAACAGCCCGATACGATCATCGCCGAGGATGGCAACCTCACGGTCGAGGGCTTCAGCGTATACGTCTATGGCAGCCTCGTCGCCGACGACACCATCACGCTCACCGCCACCGGGGAGATGGGCGAGGTCTTCATCGGCAGCCAGCCGGCCGGCCCGGTGCCGGGCAACCCGGATATCGAGCAGATCGGCGCGGGGCCTGCGGGCACCGTCACCGCCGGCGGCGGGCTCACCGCCTCGGGCGACACGGTCACCATCGAGAGCGATCTCGACATCGGCACGCTGATCGACCTCGACGGCATCGACGTGGTGCTGGCGTCCGACAGCCTCTCCGCCGGCTCGATCGACGTCCTGGCGAGCAACGAGGCCGATGTCGACGCCGATACCTTCACCGTCTCGGGCGATGTCGGCGTGGCCGGCGATGCCGCGGTGATGTTCGATGCCGAGATGGGCGGCGCCGTGGCGATCGACGGCGATCTCACGCTCGTCTCGTCCGGCGGCACGGTCTCGCTGACCACCTCCGAGGCCCATACGGTGGGCGGCAACATCGATATCGCGGCCGATGGCGACGTCACGGTGGACGGCAGCAGCACGCTCTCCACCGACATGAGCTTCCTGGCCAACAGCGACGGCACCGGCGGCACGGTCACGATCTCCACCGATGTGACGGCGGCCGATTTCATCTCGGTCAACCAGACGGGCGAGCACAACGGCACGAGCACCGAGGTGGTGATCGACGGCGCGGCGCTGGACGGCAACCTCATCGTGCTGCGCGCCTCCGATCTGGTGTCGCTGGAGAACGGCGCCGCACTCACCGCCGCCGACGTGAACATGGTGGCGGACGAACCGGTCTTCTCGATCTTCCTGCGCGCGGCGGATTTCGCGGTCGACAGCGATACCGCGTTCTCGGGCGACATCGTGTTCTTCTCGATGACCGGCGGCGGCTCCTTCGGCGGGGTCGGCGGCACGCTCAGCGATGCCGAGTTCCAGACCGTCGCGGCGACGGTGCCGGAGATCACTGTCTTCGCCACCGGGCCGCTCACCGTGCTCGACCTGCAGCCCACCACCCTCGACGTGCCGGTGGCGCTGACCGATCTCACCATCGACGCCACCGACACCATCACGGTGACCGGCGAGATCGAGGGCGAGGCCGAGCTGACCGGCCAGCGCTATGCGCTGCATTTCGGCGACGGCGATCCGACCTTCGAGATCCCCGGCATCGAGATCGACAATGGCCGGCTCGGCGCGAATGACGGCGCCGAGCTGCCGTTCTCCGAGCTGACCTTCGACGTCGCCGGCGACGTGATCTTCACCAGCACGGTGGAGGACGGCTCGGCCATCCTCGCCGCCGACTCGATGATCATCGACATCGACGGCGACTTCCTGATGCCGAACACCGAGGGCACCGATCCGAGCCCGCTGGTCGACGGCATGGGCGGCGCCGGCGCGGTGCTCGGCGCGCTGCGCATCGACGACGTGCAGGCGCTGGAGATCTACGGCACGATCAACGGCGAGGCCAATGCCGATGCCGCGCTCGAGGTCGAGGAAGGCCCCGGCTTCTCCTTCTCGGCGATCCAGCAGGTCAACGACTGCCCGCTGACCAGCGCCACCTGCAGCTTCGGCCCGATCCTGCTCGACGGCAACATCATGACCGGGGAGGACATGACCTCGGCCCCGCTGGACGTCAGCGACCTGCTCGAGGAAGCCGGCTCCGGCGCGGTGATGATCACCAATATCGACGGCACCGCCATCGCCGTCGGCGGCCGCGTGCCGGGGCCGGAGGGCGGCACCTTCCGCCTGCTCGCCGACGGCAGGCTGGTGTTCGCGCCGGGGTCCGACTTCCAGGCCCTGCCGGCGGGCGGTTCGCAGACCTTCACGGTGCCCGTCACGGTCACCGATGGCAGCGGCGAGTCCTCCACCGCGACCCTCACGGTCCGCGTCACCGGCGCCAACGACGCGCCCGAGGCGATGGACGTGGCGCTCGTCACCGACGAGGACATGGCCTCCGGCAGCCTGAGCCCGGAGGATGTCGGCTCCGACATCGACATGGACGAGATCGCCATCACCAGCATCGACGGCATGGCGGTGGGCGCGGGGGTCACCGTGCCGCTGGCCGGCGGCGGCGCGCTGGTGATCGACGCCGACGGCAACATCTCCTTCGATCCGGCGGGCGGCTTCGAGGCGCTGGCCCCGGGCGACAGCGTGCCGATCAGCGTGGCGCTCGGCATCGAGGACAGCTCCGGCGCAGCGGCAGAGGCGACGCTGAGCATCACCGTGACCGGGGTCAACGACGCGCCGACCGGCATGGGCGCGGCGATCGAGACCCCGGCGGACATGGTCTCCGACGGGGTCTCCGCCACCGGGCTCTTCATGGACCCGGAGATGCAGGCGCTGATGCTCGCCGCGATCGACGGCATGGATGTCGGCCCCGGCGACGTGATCCCGGTCGAGGGCGGCGGCGTGATCCGGGTCAGCGGCAACGGTACGCTGGTCTTCGACCCGGCCGGCGCCTTCGACGACCTGGCCGAGGGTGCGCAGCGCGTGGTGACGGTGAACCTCACCGTGGCCGACAGCGCCAGCGGCGCCGGCACCGTGCCGCTCACCATCACCGTCACCGGTGTCGGCGAGGGCATGATGGGGCCGGTGCTGGTGGATGGCAGCCTCGAGACCACCGAGGACATGGCCTCGGGCTCGCTCTCGCCGGATACGTTCGCCTCCGACCCGGAGAGCGGCGGGCTGACCGTGACCGCGATCAACGGCTCGGTGCCGGGCGACGGCGTGGCCGGGATCGGCGGCGGCACGCTCTTCGTCGATGCCGACGGCAATCTCGTCTTCGATCCGGGCGACGATTTCCAGGGGCTGATGGAGGGCGCGACCGATACCGTGACCTTCACCCTGACCCTGGCCGATGCCGAGGGGCTGTCGAGCACCACCAGGCTCACCGTGTTCGTCGGCGGGCTCAACGACACCCCCGCCGGCATGGGCGCGATGATCGCCACCACCGAGAACGCGGTCTCCGAGGGGCTCGCCCCCACGGCGATCGGCACCGATCCCGACATGGACATGCTCGCCTTCACCGCCATCGCGGGGATGGGCATCGAGGGGCCGGTGGCGCTGGAGGGCGGCGGCGTGGTCTTCGTCGACGCCTCGGGCAACCTCGTGTTCGACCCGGCCGGCAGCTTCAGCGATCTCGCCCCGGGCGAGACCCGCAGCGTGTCGGTCGAGGTCACGGTGGCCGACCCCTTCGCCGGCACCGCCAGCGGGCTGGTGGAGATCACCGTCACCGGCGAGGGGCTCACCGCCGGCATGGGCGAGATCGTCACCGACGAGGACATGGCCTCGGCCGGGCTCGATCCGGCCGCGCTGGTGGCGGATCCGGGCACGGGCATGATCTCGGTGCTGGAGATCGACGGCATGGCGGTGAACGGCGGGGTGATGCTCGAGGGCGGGCTGCTCTTCGTCGATGCCAACGGCGATCTGGTCTTCGACCCGGAGGCCGGCTTCCAGGATCTCGGCGACGGGCAGAGCCGCAGCTTCTCGGTCGATGTCACGCTCTCCGACGGCTCGGGCAGCACCGTGACGGCGCCGCTCACCGTCACCGTTACCGGCCTCAACGACGCGCCGAAGCCGGTCGATCCGGGCGACGGCTCGCCGCCGGGCACGATCAATATCTCGACCCCCGAGGACGACCCGACGCCCTCGCTGATGCCGGACGACCTGGTGGTGGACCCGGAGATGGACATGATCTCCATCGTCGCGGTCAACCAGCAGCCGGTGATGAACGGCGAGTCCGTGGCGATCCCCGGCGGCGGCACCCTCACGCTCGACAGCGCCGGCAACCTCGTGTTCGACCCGGGCAGCGATTTCGACAGTCTCGGCACCAACGAGACCGTGGCGATCCCGGTCTCGCTGACGCTGGCCGACAGCTCCGGCGCCGAGACCATGGCGGAGCTGGTGATCACCGTGATCGGCGTCAACGACGGGCCGATGGTCGGTCTCGGCACGCTGGTCACCGACGAGGACACCGCGACACCGGGCTTCAGCGGCACCGATATCGGCTCGGATCCCGAGATGGACCCGATCTTCGTGCTGCGGATCAACGGCGAGCCGGTGATGGCGGGCGACGTGATCCAGCTGGCCGACGGCGGTACCGTGCGGGTGGCCGAGGACGGCTCGCTGATCTTCGACCCGGCCGGGGACTTCCAGAGCCTCGGCCCGAACCAGGAGGGCACCAGCGGCATCATCGTCACCATCGCCGATCCGGAGGGCGCCGAGGCCAGCGGCGAGATCGTCTTCCGCGTCACCGGCGAGAACGATGCGCCGGACGCGATGGACGACATGCCGACCGGCGCGGTTGCCGACAGCCCGCTCACCATCCCGGTGCTGGCCAATGACAGCGACCCGGAGAACGACGGGCTGTTCATCTTCGGCGTCAACGGCACCGCGATCGATTTCGGCACCTTCGTCGCGCTCGGCGAGACCAGCGGGGTCGAGCTCGGCGGCGACGGCACGGCGCTGATCTTCCTGCCGGGCACCGATTTCGCCAACCTCTTCGTCGGCGAGAGCGCGACGGTCAGCTTCGGCTACCAGGTGAGCGACGGCGTCGGCGGGCTGTCGAGCGCGACGGTGAGCTTCGAGGTGGCCGGCACGCAGCCGTTCACCGGCTCGGCGCTGGTGCCGGGGCCGAACCTTCTTGCCCCCGAACTGGCGGATATCGACGTCATGGAAGACGGCGTGCTGACGCCGGATCCGGAAGTCCAGTTCGGCTATTTCAGCGGCCTCGGTTTCCTCGCGCCCGCGCTCGACGAGGAGGAGCCGGTGACCAACCGCGCCAATGACGAGGACTGGCCGCGCTGACCGGAGCGGAGCAGGGGGCGCGCCGCCTGCCCGGGCGCCGCGCCCGGCTCAGGCCGGGCCGCGCACGCCGGCCCCACCCACCCCGGCAACCGCTGCGCCGGGCGGCGGCGTCACGCTCCCCCACCGCCGGCGCGCGCGGCCCGGGCGGCCACCGGTGCGGGCGGTGCCGGCCGGTTCGCGGGCTCAGGCCAGGCTGTGGCCCGCGGCGCGCCAGGCGGCGATCGCCTCCGCGGCCCGGTCGGCCTTCACGAGGATGATGTCGGTATCGTAGGTCGAGACGGCGAACAGGCTGACCCCTGCCGCCGCCAGCGGTTCGGACAGCCGCGCCATCACCCCGGTCAGCGCGAAATCGAGCGGTCCGGCCACCGCGAAGGCGGCCCAGCCGGTCTCCACCGCGGTCAGGCCGGCGCCCGCCAGCCCGGCGACCAGCGGCTCCGGCGCTAGGATCGAGAGCTCCTCGCGCGTGCGGGTGACCGAGACCAGCGCGCCGGCCGGCGCGGCGAAGATCTCCGGCGGCACCGGGCAGGACGGGTCGGCGCGGGCGATGGCATGGAGCCCCTCCAGCCGGTCGAGCCGGATCGCGGGTTTCGTGCCGGAGCCCCCGGTATCCTGCGCTGCGGTCATGGCTTGCCTCCCGTCGTCGCGGCCTCGGCCAAAGCCTGCCCGCTCCGCCCGGCCTTGCCAAGCGCCGGGGGAAGTTTCGCCATGCCGGCAGCGGCGCGGGAGCCTGCGGCGCGCGGCCGGTTTTCGGGGTTGCGCGCTTTCTGGTTTATGGTATACCACGAACAACACCAGAGTCGTGCAAGGCTTGGAGAGCCGCTTGTCCAACACCCTTCAGCTCACCCCCGTCGACGGGGCATTCAGCCTCAAGGAGCATATCTACGGCGTGCTCAAGGCGTCGATCGTCGATCTCGACATCTACGATCCGAATGTCAACCTGCGGCTGGACGAGCGGGGGCTCGCCGAGCAGCTCGGCATCTCGCGCACCCCGATCCGCGAGGCGATCATGCGACTCGAGCAGGAGGGCTTCGTCACCACGCTGCCGCGGCGCGGGGTCTATATCAAGCGCAAGAATCTCGAGGAGATCCTCGAGATGGTGGTGGTCTGGGCGGCGCTCGAGAGCATGGCGGCGCGGCTCGCCTGCGTCGAGGCCACGGACGAGGAGATCGCCCGCCTGCGCGCCATCGGCACCCGCTACACCACCGAGAAGGCGAAGGCGAAGATCTCGGAATATTCCGAGGCGAACATCGAGTTCCACCTCTGCATCCTGCAGATCTCGAAATGCCGGATGCTCGAGGAGATGGCCGAGCGGCTGTTCACCCATCTGAAGGCGGTGCGCCGGCGCGCGCTGACCGACGAGACCCGCGCCGACCGCTCGGTGGTGGACCATACCGAGATCATCGAGGCGATCGAGGCGCGCGATGCGGACCGTGCCGGGCGGCTGGTGCGCGACCACACCATGCGCCTGCACAACTACATCCGCCGCACCTGGATCCACATCGCCGGCGAGGCCGAGGCGGAGGCTGCCACGGCGTCTTCGGCGGCTGCCCGAAACGGCAGCGACAGCGCCGCACACTGACGCCGCACACTGACCGGGCCCCCGGATTGCGGGGTGCCGTTCGACCGAATTCAACGATAACAACCTGGGAGAGGAAAAGCATGTCAGCATCTGCGCAAAGCATCGATGCCCCGGTCGGTGACACCGCCCCGGAGGCGCTGACCGACGGTTTCCACCTGCTGATCGACGCGCTGAAGCTGAACGGTGTGGAGACGATCTACAACGTCCCCGGCATTCCGATCACCGATCTCGGCCGTTATGCGCAGGGCGAGGGCATCCGCGTGCTGTCGTTCCGCCACGAGCAGAGCGCCGGCTATGCCGCCGCCGCCGCCGGCTTCCTGACGAAGAAGCCCGGCATCTGCATGACCGTCTCGGCGCCGGGCTTCCTTAACGGCCTCACCGCGCTGGCCCATGCCACCACCAACTGCTGGCCGATGATCCTGATCTCCGGCTCCTCGGAGCGCGAGATCGTCGATCTGCAGCAGGGCGACTACGAGGAGATGGACCAGCTCGCCATCGCCCGCCCCCATGCCAAGGCGGCCTACCGGATCCTGCATGCCGAGGATATCGGCATCGGTGTCGCGCGCGCGATCCGCTCGGCGGTCTCGGGCCGTCCCGGCGGGGTCTATCTCGACATCCCCGGCGCGCTGCTCGGCCAGACCATGGATGCGCTGGAGGGCGCAAAGTCGCTGGTGAAGGTGGTCGATCCGGCGCCGGCGCATTTCCCGGGGCCGGACGCGGTGGCGCGCGCGGTGGATGTGCTGAAGGGCGCGAAGAAGCCGCTGATCATCCTCGGCAAGGGCGCCGCCTATGCCCAGGCCGACGACACGGTGAAGCGGCTCGTCGAGACCCTCGGCTTCCCCTATCTGCCGATGTCGATGGCCAAGGGCCTGCTGCCGGACAATCACCCGCAATGCGCCTCGGCGGCGCGCTCGCTGGTGCTGAAGGAGGCCGACACGGTCTTCCTGATCGGCGCGCGGCTCAACTGGCTGCTCGGCCACGGCAAGGGCAGGCAGTGGGGCACCGAGCCGAAGAACTTCGTGCAGATCGACATCGAGCCGAAGGAGATGGACAGCAACCAGGGCATCGCGGCGCCGCTGGTGGGCGATATCGAGAGCTGCTGCACGGCGCTGCTCGATGCCATCGGCGACGGCTGGCAGAAGCCCTCGGAGGACTGGACCGGCGCGGTGCGCGCCAAGGTCGAGACCAATGTCGGCAAGATGGCCTCGCGGCTGCACAACAACTCCAACCCGATGGACTACCACGCCGCGCTCGGCGTGCTGAAGCAGGCGATCGCCGACCGCCCGGACGCGGTGCTGGTGAACGAGGGCGCCAACGCGCTCGACCTCACCCGCTCGGTGGTCGACATCGCCAAGCCGCGCAAGCGCCTCGATGTCGGCACCTGGGGCATCATGGGCATCGGCATGGGCAGCGCGGTGGCCGCCGCGGTCGAGACCGGCTGCCCGGTGCTCGCGGTGGAGGGCGACAGCGCCTTCGGCTTCTGCGGCATGGAGATCGAGACGATCTGCCGCTACAAGCTGCCGGTCACCATCGTCATCATGAACAACAACGGCATCTATCGCGGCGACGACGTGAACCGCTCCGGCGGCTCCGACCCGGCGACCACGGTCTTCGTGCCGGATGCGCGCTACGACATGATGATGCAGGCCTTCGGCGGCAAGGGCGTGCACGTGACCACGCCGGACGAGCTGGCCCGCGCCGTGGCCGAGGCCATGGACAGCGGCACGCCGACCCTGATCAACGCGGTGATCGACCCCAAGGCGGGCAAGGAGAGCGGCAATATCGGCAGCCTCAACCCGACCTCCGTCGTCGCCGAGATGCGCGCCAAGGCCAAGGCGGCCGCGGCCGAGTGAACAACCAGACAACCTCGAACCACCGGAGGAAACGATGAAAGCCCTCGACGGCGTCCGCATTCTCGACTTCACCCACGTGCAGTCGGGCCCGACCTGCACCCAGCTCCTCGCCTGGTTCGGCGCCGACGTCATCAAGGTCGAGCGCCCCGGCGTCGGCGACGCGACCCGCAAGCAGCTGGTCGACGTGCCGGGGGCCGACAGCCTCTATTTCACGATGCTGAACCACAACAAGCGCTCGATCACGCTCAACACCAAGACCAAGGAGGGCAAGGAGGTCCTCGAGCGCCTGGTGAAGTCCTGCGACGTGCTGGTGGAGAACTTCGCCCCCGGCGCGCTCGACCGGATGGGCTTCGGCTGGGAGCGGATCCAGGAACTCAATCCGCGGATGATCATGGCCTCGGTCAAGGGCTTCGGCCCGGGCAAGTACGAGGACTGCAAGGTCTACGAGAACGTCGCGCAATGCGCCGGCGGCTCGGCCTCGACGACCGGCTTCCTCGACGGCCCGCCGGTGGTGACCGGCGCGCAGATCGGCGACAGCGGCACCGGGCTGCATCTGGCGCTCGGCATCGTCGCCGCGCTGTTCCAGCGGGAGAAGTCGGGCCGCGGCCAGAAGGTGCTGGCTCCGATGCAGGACGGCGTGCTCAACCTCTGCCGCGTCAAGCTGCGCGACCAGCAGCGCCTCGCCGCCGGGCCGCTCAAGGAGTACAGCCAGTATGGCGAGGGCATCCCCTTCGGCGAGGCGACCCCGCGTGCCGGCAACGACAGCGGCGGCGGCCAGCCGGGGCGGATCCTCAAGTGCAAGGGCTGGGAGAGCGACCCCAACGCCTACACCTATTTCATCACCCAGGCGGCGGCCTGGGAGAAGGTCTGCGACGTCATCGGCGAGCCGGAGTGGAAGACCAAGCCGGGCTACGCGACGCCGCCGGAGCGCCTCGACAAGCTCAACGAGATCTTCGAGCGCATCGAGCAGTGGACCATGACCAAGACCAAGTTCGAGGTGATGGACATCTGCAACCCGCTCGACATCCCGGTCGGCCCGATCCTCTCGATGAAGGAGATCATGGAGGACGAGGGGCTGCAGGCGACCGGGACCATCGTGAAGGTCGATCATCCGGAGCGGGGCGCCTACTACACCGTCGGCTGCCCGATCAAGATGTCCGACAGCCCGGTGGAGGTGGAGCGCAGCCCGCTGCTCGGCGAGCACACCGAGGAGATCCTGCGCGACGTGCTGGGCTACACCGAGGAGGAGCTGCAGGCGGTGGCCGGCTCCGGCGCCATCGGCGACCTGCCGCGGGCCGCGGAGTGATCGAGGGCGGGTCCGCGGGGCATCGAGCCCCGCGGACCCGCCGCCGGCTGCGCCGGCGGGCGCCCGGTGGCGGGCGTCGGCGCGGGGCAGGCGACAGGACAGGGGCAAGGAACGGATGAAGGCCGAGGACCGCCAGTATGTTGATCTGAGCGCCAGCCAGTGGCGCGCCGTGATCGAGCGGATCCGCGGGAGCCAGGCCGCATCGGCTCCCGCCGTGCTCTTCGTGCTGCGCTGTTGGGCAAACAGCCAGATGGTCGCTGCAGGACAGATTGCGGCCTTTGCCGGTGCGGTGGAGCAGGGATCGCAGGCAAACCAGCGCGGTGCCGGGCTGATCGGCCAGATCACGAACCACGTTGTCGCCGTGCTGGGCGCGGACAGCCCCGTGCCGAATCCCGGACCCTACATCTGGAACCCTGCCGCCGCTGCCTGGTCCACCGGATATTTCAATGCGCAGGCGCTGCGCGGTTGCGCGGCGCTTCTTGATGAGACCGGACCGGCGGAAACGTCGCCGGACCGAGACGTACACCAACGATAATGTCCGACGCGAAACCTAAGGGGGGACAGATGCGATTGATCGTGATGGGCCAGCAGGCCTTCGGCAAGGATGCGCTGGCGAAGATCCTGGAGGCGGGCAAGGACGAGGTCGTCGCCGTCTACTGCGCCCCGGACAAGGAGGGCAAGCCGGTCGACCCGCTCAAGGAGTTCGCCCTCGAGCAGGGGCTGCCGGTCTTTCAGCCGGCGAACTTCAAGGACGAGGCGGTGCTCGAGCAGCTGCGCGCCCATGACGCCGACCTGATGGTGATGGCCTATGTCATCATCTTCGTGCCGGAGGCGGCGCGGGACATCCCCAAGCTCGGCTCGATCTGCTTCCACCCCTCGATCCTGCCGCTGCATCGCGGCCCGAGCGCGGTGAACTGGCCGATCATCTGGGGCTCGACCAAGTCCGGCTTCAGCTGGTTCTACCCCACCGACGGGCTCGACGAGGGCGATCTGCTGCTGACCTGGGAATGCGAGATCGGACCGGACGACACGGTGATCGACCTCTATTTCAAGAAGATCTATCCCGCCGGCGTCGACAGCGTGCTGGAGGTCTGCGACCTGTTCCGCTCGGGCAACCCGCCGCGCATGCCGCAGGACGAGTCCAAGGCCACCTACGAGAGCTGGTGCCGCAAGAAGGACGCCGAGATCAACTGGCAGAAGCCGGCGGCCGAGGTCTACAACCTGATCCGCGGCACCAACCCGGCGCCCGGCGCCTGGACCACGTGGAACGGCGAGCAGGTGCAGATCTACGACTCGCGCCGGGCCGAGGGCGAGGGCTCTCCGGGCGAGGTCGTCTCCGTGTCCGAAGATGGCGTAACCGTGCAGGCTGCCGGCGGACGCATTCTCGTAAAACGTGTCCGCCCGCAAGGTGCGGGCAAGATCCAGGCTGCGGAATGGGCAGCCCAGGCCGGCATCGCGGCCGGCGCCAAGCTCGGCGCGTGACAGGCAAGAGGGAACACGACCATGTCGGACATCGAAATCGCCCGCAAGGCTAACAAGAAACCCATCCAGGAAATCGGCGCCAAGCTCGGTATCCCGTCGCAGCACCTGCTGCCCTTCGGCCATGACAAGGCGAAGGTCTCGGCCGAGTACATCAAGTCGGTCAGCGGCAACAAGGACGGCAACCTGATCCTGGTGACGGCGATCAACCCGACGCCGGCCGGCGAGGGCAAGACCACCACCACGGTCGGCCTCGGCGACGGGCTCAACCATATCGGCAAGAAGGCCGCGATCTGCATCCGCGAGGCCTCGCTGGGCCCGAACTTCGGCATGAAGGGCGGGGCCGCCGGCGGCGGCTATGCGCAGGTGGTGCCGATGGAGGACATGAACCTCCACTTCACCGGCGATTTCCACGCGATCACCTCGGCGCACAACCTGCTCTCGGCGATGATCGACAACCACATCTACTGGGGCAACGAGCTCGGCATCGACCAGCGCCGCATCGCCTGGCGCCGCGTGCTCGACATGAACGACCGGGCGCTGCGCCAGATCACCACCTCGCTCGGCGGCGTCTCCAACGGCTTCCCGGCCGAGGCCGGCTTCGACATCACCGTGGCCTCCGAGGTCATGGCGATCCTCTGCCTGGCCAGCAATCTCGAGGACCTGCAGCGCCGGCTCGGCGACATGATCGTGGCCTATCGCCGCGACCGCTCGCCGGTCTACTGCCGCGACATCAAGGCCGACGGCGCGATGACCGTGCTGCTGCAGCAGGCGATGCAGCCGAACCTCGTGCAGACGCTCGAGAACAACCCGGCCTTCGTGCATGGCGGGCCGTTCGCCAACATCGCCCATGGCTGCAACTCGGTGGTCGCCACCACCACGGCGCTGAAGGTCGCGGACTATGTCGTGACCGAGGCCGGTTTCGGCGCGGATCTCGGCGCCGAGAAGTTCTTCGACATCAAGTGCCGCAAGGCGGGTCTCTCGCCGAAGGCCGTGGTGATCGTCGCCACCGCCCGGGCGATGAAGATGAACGGCGGCGTGGCCAAGGCCGATCTTGGCGCCGAGAACGTCGAGGCGATCAAGAAGGGCTGCGCCAACCTCGGCCGGCACATCGAGAACGTGAAGAAGTTCGGCGTGCCGCTGATCGTTGGCATCAACCACTTCGTCAAGGACACCGATGCCGAGCTCGAGGCGATCCGGGAATACTGCACCGCGATGGGCGTCGAGGCCGTGGTCAACAAGCACTGGGCCGAGGGCGGCAAGGGCATCGCCGAGATGGCGCAGAAGGTGGTCGACATGATCGAGGCCGGCGGCGCGGCCTACAAGCCGCTCTATCCGGACGAGATGCCGCTGGCCGAGAAGATCGAGACGATCGCCAAGGAGATCTACCGTGCCGACGGTGTCTCGATGGACAAGAAGATCCGCGACCAGCTGAAGGCCTGGGAGGATGCCGGCTATGGCAACCTGCCGGTCTGCATGGCCAAGACGCAGTACAGCTTCACCACCGACCCGAACTGGCGCGGCGCCCCGACCGGCTTCGAGCTGCCGGTGCGCGAGGTGCGGCTCTCGGCCGGCGCGGGCTTCGTGGTGGCGATCTGCGGCGAGATCATGACCATGCCGGGCCTGCCGCGGGTGCCCTCTGCCGAGAACATCCGGATCAACGACGAGGGGCATATCGAGGGGCTCTTCTGAGCCGGCGCGGCCTCCGGGCCGCATGAGAGACGAGGGGGCGGGCAACGTATCCGCCCCCCGACCAACCAGAACACGACGCCTGGGGAGGGCGCCTCATGACCATGAACCGACTGCTCGTTCCAGTGCGCGGCGACGGCAAGGGCGAGGCCGTGCTCGGCCATGCGCTGGCGGTTGCCCGGCGCTTCAACAGCCATATCGAGGTGGTGCACTGCCGCGCGCGGCCGCAGGACATGCTGCCCTTCGGCGTGGTGATGCCGCGGGCGCTGCGCAGGCAGATCGAGGATGGCGCCAAGAGCCTGGCCGACCAGGAGGAGGCGCATCTGCACAAGATGCTGTCCGACACGCTGGCGCGCGAGGGCGTCCACGAGGTGCCGCGCGGCGAGATTCCGCCCGACGACCGGCCCTCGGTGACCTGGTACGAGGAGGACGGCAAGCAGATCGACGTGATCAAGCGCCATGGCCGGCTGGCCGACCTGATCGCCGTGGCCAAGCCCGATCGCGAGCTCGGCATCGGCGTCAACTCGCTGCACGCCGCACTCTTCGCCAGCGGGCGGCCGGTGCTGCTGTGCCCGCCGGAGGGGCCGCCGCCGGCGCTCGGCAGCCGCATCGCCATCGCCTGGAACGGCGCGCTCGAGGCGGCCCGGGCGCTGGCGCTCAGCATCGGGCTGATCGACCGTGCGGAGGGTGTGGTGGTGCTCGACGGCGGCGCCGGCGAGAGCGGTGCCGATGGCAGCGCGCTGATGACCTATCTCGCGCAGCGCGGGGTCAGTGCGGAGCGCCGCCAGCTCGCGGCCGGCAGCCATCCCGGGCGGGCGATTCTCGCCGCCGCGAAGGAGGCCGGCGCCGACACCCTGCTGATGGGTGCCTATGGCCACAGTCGCGAGATGGAAGCAATGTTGGGCGGAGCCACGCAAGAAGTGGTAGACGAGACTCGCATGCCTGTCGTGTTTGCGCACTGATTTGCTGTTTTGGTTGCGCTGAAGGTAAAAGAATTGTGCATTGAGACGTGTTTTTGGTTGATTCCTGCGGGTGTACTTGTAGGGTCAGGTATGTGGTATACCACGGGCCGGAGGTGCCGAGGGAGCTGAGATCCGGAGGATCGCCGGAAACATACGACCCGGGGAATCGGGCAAGGACGACGTCCAACTGCTGCCGGCAAGGGCGGCACAGGAAAACAAAGGGAGGCAAACAATGACACTTTCACGTCGGCTGATCATGGCGGCTTCGGCTGCAGCGATCGGGATCGCCGGGCTTGTCAGCTCGGCACAGGCGGCCTGGCAGCCGCGCAAGCCGGTCGAGTTCATCATCATGGCGGGCAAGGGCGGCGGCGCCGACCAGATCGCCCGCCTGCTGCAGGGCCTGATCCAGGAACAGGGCCTCTCGCCGCGTCCCTTCATCCCGCTCAACAAGCCGGGCGGCTCGGGTGCCGAGGCGCTGCAGTACCTCAAGTCGAAAGAGGGCGACAACCACACGGTGATGGTGACGCTGAACAGCTTCTACACCACGCCGCTGATCCAGGAAGGCCTCGGGATCGACATCACCGAGTTCACGCCGATCGGCCTGATGGCGATCGACACCTTCCTGCTCTGGGTCAACTCCGAGAGCGACATCACCGATCTCGAGGGCTATGTCTCGGCCGTGAAGGCCGCGGGCAAGGAATGGAAGGTCGGCGGCACCGGCTCCGGCCAGGAGGACTCGATCCTCACGGCCATGATGGAGGCCGAGTTCGACTATGACGTCACCTACATCCCCTTCCCGGGTGGCGGCACCGTGGCCAAGAACCTGATCGGCAAGCACATCGACTCGACCGTGAACAACCCGGCCGAGCAGATGGAGTTCTTCCGCGCCGGCAAGTCGCGCCCGATCGTGCAGTTCACCGAGGAGCGGCTCGACGCCTTCGCCGACGTGCCGACCGCGCGTGAGCTGGGCCATGACATCGTCTACTTCATGCAGCGTTCGGTGAACGGCCCGCCGGGCATGGATCCCGAGGCGGTCGCCTGGTACCAGAACGTCTTCAAGACGCTCTTCGAGTCCGAGAAGTGGCAGGACTTCTGCATCTCCGACGGCCTGACCTGCGCCGAGTGGGTTGGCGGCGACGATCTCGCGGCCTTCCATGCCAAGCAGCTCGCAGCCCACAAGAAGCTGATCGACGCCGTTGGCGCCGCAGCGATCACCGGCGAGTAATCGCGCCGGTTCGATCCAAGCCCGGGGGGCGCCGCGCCGCGCCCTCCGGCACTGAAGACGAAGTTCCAGAACGTGCAACCGGCCCAGCCCTCGCTTGCGGGGGAACGGGGAAGCTGCGCCCATCGAGGACGCCCCTGAAGGCGCCCCATGCGGGAGAGAGACGATGAGTATACGCACAGCCGAACTGCTCATGGCGGTCGTGATGCTGGCCGCCTCCATCGGGATCATGATCAAGAGTTCCGAACTGAACATCGGCTGGATTCCGGGACGCGGCCCCGGCGCCGGCGCCTGGCCCTTCTGGCTCGCAGGGGGCATGGCGCTCTCCTGCGTCTGGACGCTGGTGCGCTGGTTCCTCGGCGTCACCGCAGAATCCCGCAACCTCGACCAGTACATCCCGCGGGAGACGGTGTTCATCGTCTTCATCACCCTCGGATCGCTGGTCTTCCTGCTGCTCGCTACCAGCTTCATCGGGATGTATTTCGCGCTGATGCTGTTCCTGCTGTTCTACATCGTCTTCGTGGGGCGACACAGCTGGTTCATCGGGCTGAGCTTCATGGTCGGCGTTCCGGTCTTCATCTTCTGCCTGTTCGAATGGGCGCTGACCACCTCGCTGCCGAAGGGGATCGACGCGCTCGAGCCGCTCTACTACCCGCTCTACGACATCATCTACTCGCCTTCGGGCTGGCAGATCGGCGCCGCGATCCTGGCCTGGATCTATGGCGCGATCGCCATCGGCGCGCTGGCCGACCGGGAGGGCCGCAACAGCGTGCTCACCCTGCTGATCGGCTTCGTCGCCACCCCCATCGCGGGCGGCATCTATCACTTCGCCATGGCGCCCAAGCCCTCTGGCGGCGCGGACGGCGCCTGAGCCGCGTCCGGAACAAGGGAGCAGTCGCGCAATGATCGACACCATCCTCATGCCTCTGGGCGCCGGCCTTCTGCAGGCCTTCGAGCCGCTCAACCTCCTGATGATCTTCCTCGGCTGCCTGGCCGGGCTCTTCGTCGGCGCGCTGCCGGGCCTCGGCTCGGTGAACGGCGTCGCGATCCTGCTGCCGGTGACCTTCCTGGTGCCGCCGACGGCAGCGATCATCTTCCTCGCCGCGCTCTACTACGGCGCCATGTATGGCGGCGCGGTGAGCTCGATCACCCTCGGCATCCCGGGCGCATCGACAGCCGTGGCCACGGTGTTCGACGGCCGGCCGCTGGCGCAGCAGGGCCATGCCGACAGGGCGATGATGGCCGCCGCCGTCGCCTCCTTCATCGGCGGCACCATCTCGGTCGTGCTGTTCACCTTCTTCGCCCCGCCGCTTGCGATCTTCGCGCTGAAGTTCGGCCCGCCGGAGGAATTCGCGCTGATGGTGCTGGCCTTCGCCACCTTCATCGGCCTCGGCGGCGACGACATACCGAAGACGATCTTCTCGATCCTCGTCGGGCTGGTGCTGGCGGCGATCGGGCTCGACATCATCTCCGGCCAGCCGCGGCTGATCTTCTTCGACATCCCCGGCTTCCTGCACGGCATCAACTTCCTGGTGCTCGCCATCGGCATCTACGGCATCGGCGAGATGCTCTGGACGCTGGAGCATACCCAGGGGAAGGTCGAGCTGCACAAGGTCAACACCTCCTGGGCGAAGTTCAAGGAGAACCTCGGCTACATCAAGAGCTACTTCGGCTCGACGATCCTCGGCTCGGTGCTGGGCTTCTTCGTCGGCACCCTGCCGGCTGCGGGCGCGACACCGGCCTCGCTGATGTCCTATGGCCTCGCCAAGACCTTCTCGAAGAACCCGGACAGCTTCGGCAAGGGCAATGTCTCGGGCGTCGCGGCGCCGGAGGCGGCCAACAACGCGGCCTCCACCGGCTCGATGCTGCCGATGATCACGCTCGGCATCCCGGGCAGCCCGACCACCGCGATCCTGCTCGGCGGCATGATCATCTGGGGCCTGCGCCCGGGGCCGCTGCTGTTCCAGGAGCATCCGGACTTCGTCTGGGGCCTGATCGGCTCGATGTACATCGCCAACCTGGTGACCCTGGTGCTCAACCTGGCGCTGATCCCGGTCTTCGCCCGGGTGCTGGCCCTGCCCTTCACGCTGCTGGCGCCGATCATCTTCACGCTCTGCGTGGTGGGCGGCTATGCGCCGACCAACGACATGCACGACGTCTGGCTGATGCTGCTGTTCGGCGTTGCCGGCTACCTGCTGCGCAAGCTCAACTACCCGGTGGCCCCGGCGGTTCTGGCGATCGTTCTCGGCCCGCTCGCCGAGCGCTCGCTGCGCCAGTCGCTGATCGGCAGCCAGGGCGATGCGACGGTCTTCTTCGAGCGGCCGATCTCGCTGATCTGCATCCTGATCGCGATCGCGCTGGTCGCCTATCCCTTCGTCAACAAGATGCTGGCGAAGAAGAACGGAGACTGACCCCGGGCCCGGGCGCCCTGCCTGACCATCGCCCCGAAACGACTGACGGCCCGCAGCAATGCGGGCCGTTGTTCTTTGCGGTGCGATCCCGATCGCTCCTACTCCGGCCGAGCCCTCCGCCAAACCCACCACCGCGCGTAGAGCCTGCCCGGGCGCATGATCCTGCCCGCCTGGATCACATCCGCAGGAAGAGATGCCGGTCGCGCATCCGGCCGCGGCGAAGAGGTCCGCGCTCCGGTCGGTGGCTGGCCACAGGCCGTCGGAATGCGCCCGGAGATCCCCGAACCTGGGAAACGCGGTCCCGATTGGGCTGACGTCGGGGTTCCCCGGCGGAAAAGGGAGGCGTTCCTCACCAGCAGCCGCGCATTTCGTGCAGGTCCACCGCCCCTGTGCCCGGAAATGGTACCCTTCGCGGCGATATCACCGGTGCAGGTGTGTCAGAGCCCGAGCACGGCGCTGGCAAGGAGCCGCCGGCCGCGCCCGCCGCGCCGCGCGATCCGCGCATGCCGGCACGAGGGAAGAACGGGGCGGAGCCGATGCTGCTGCGGGGCGAGGATCTCGAGCTGGTCTCTCGGGCGCTGGGCGTGACCGCGGTTGATCCGAGTGCCGGGCGCGGGGATTTCCTGCCTCGTGGCGTGGCCCCGCTGATGAGCAGTTCGGAGGACGGTCGCGACCGCGAGTTGCGCTCTGGGCGGGGGAAAGGCGGCAACCCGGCCATGACGAAGGCGCTGCTCAAGCGAAGATCGACCGGTTGGAGAGCGGTGCCCCCTTCAGGCGGTACGGGGCCGAGGCGATGGGACGGACGGTCCCCCGCGTCGCGGAGCGCGCCCGCGGTCTGGGGCGGGTGTGCCGGAGGTGGCGTCGGCGCGGGGCAACGGTCTTCCACCAGCACTGTGATGCCAATGGGCCGGAGGCGCCCCGGTGACGGTCCGCACCGAGGAGGCGCTGGCTGAAGATGTGCTGGCAGGTGGGCTCCGGGCGCCGCTGGCCAAGGGCGGCTTCATGGCGAAGGCTGCAGCGAGGTCCGGGCCCGGCCGCGCGCCGGCCCGCGCTGCGTGCCCAAGGGGCGCGCTAGCCCGCGCTCCCGGTGCACCATCGTCCCGGCAGCCCGTGGCCGCAGGACTCTCGGCGGAGCGGGCGGACGAGATGTGCGGCGCCGATCGCACGAGCGCGGCGACTGGCGCGGGTGCCGGCTCGATTGCCGCCGATCTCTGCCCCGTAGAGGGTCTAGGTAGCAAGGCGAATCCGAAATCGGACCGCATGAGGCGTTCGTGGCGATCGGCAGGTCCTGCGCCGGATCTTCGGTGCGGTCGGGCGCTGCTGGCCGCGAGCCCCTTTCACGGTGAAGGCTA
>NZ_BSYI01000057.1 GCF_030270585.1 Paralimibaculum aggregatum | reverse complement strand
GCGGCGGGAGCCGGGGGCCGCAGCGATGGCTGAGGCGGGGTTCGGGCTCGCGGGCGCGCGGGTGCTCGTCACCGCCGGGGCCGGCGGGATCGGCCGGGCCATGGCCGAGGGGTTCGCCGGCGCCGGCGCGCGGGTCTGGGTGACCGACATCGCCGGGGCGGCGCTGGCCGGGTGCCCGGCGGACTGGCGCCGGAGCCGGGTGGATGCCGGTGCGGAGGCCGAGGTCGCCGCGCTCTTCGCCGAGATCGAGGCGGGCTGGGGCGGGCTCGACGTGCTCTGTGCCAATGCCGGGACCGCCGGGCCGACCGCGCCGGTGGAGGCGGTGATGCTGGCCGACTGGCGTGCCTGCATGGCGGTGAACCTCGAGGGCGCCTTCCTGGCCGCGAAGCATGCGGCGCCGATGATGAAGGCGGCGGGGCAGGGCGCGATGCTGCTCACCTCCTCCACCGCGGGGCTCTTCGGCTACCCCAACCGGGCGCCCTATGCGGCGGCGAAATGGGGCGTGATCGGGCTGATGAAGACGCTGGCGATGGAGCTCGGCCCGTTCGGGATCAGGGTCAACGCGCTCTGCCCCGGCGCGGTGGAGGGGCCGCGCATGGAGGGCGTTCTGGCGCGCGAGGCGGCGGCCAAGGGCACCACGCCGGAGGCGATCCATGCCGGCTATGCCGCGGGCACCTCGATGCGCTCCTTCGTCACCGCCGCGGACATCGCGGCGATGGCGGTGTTCCTGGCCTCGCCGGGTGGGCGCCTCGTCTCGGGCCAGGCGATCGCGGTGGACGGGCACACCGAGAACCCCGACCCGAAGGTCTGAGCCGGCTCACGCCATCGCCACCGCCGGCGGCGCCAGCAGCAGGTAGACCCAGGTCAGCGCCAGCACCACCGGCACCCCGATCGCGCCGACCATGCCGAGGAAGGGGATCGCCGGCTCGACCGGCTGCACGATGGAGAACTCGCGCGGCGCCGCCTCCGCGGCATAGGCGCCGTGGCATTTCCGCCGCCATTGCCGGCTGCGCCACAGCGCCGCCGAGATCGAGACCAGCACCAGCAGGCAGATCGCGATGCCGAGCAGGGGCACCAGCGGGTAGAACAGGCTCTGGCGCAGCCCCTGGCCCTGCGCCCCGATGGTCAGCGGCACGAAGAGGAAGGCCTGGCTCGCCACCAGCCAGTTGACGCGGGCGTTGATCAGGTTGAGCTCGAACTGGATCTCCTCGCGGATGCGGATGTAGATCGCGTCGCCCTCGGGGCTGCGGCGGGCGGGGTCGGGCAGGCTCTCCGGCATCGGCGGTCTCCTGCATCGGCAGTCTCAGGAATCGGGGGACTCCGGGATCGGCAGTCTCCGGCATCGGGGGAGCCCCAGCCATAGCATCCGCCGGGCCGGTGCGCCACGCGAGCACTGGCGCTCGGGCCGCGGCCGCGGCAGAGTGCGGGGCGCGCTCGCGGCTGACAGGAGGGAGAGGCGACATGGATGCGATCACCATCGGCGGGGTCACGCTGCATTACGAGGACAGCGGGGCGCCCGACGCCCCCGCGCTGGTCTTCTCCAACTCGCTCGGCACGGATTTCCGGGTCTGGGACCCGCTGCTGCCGCATCTGCCCGCGGGGCTGCGCCGGCTGCGCTACGACAAGCGCGGCCACGGGCTCTCCACCCTGCCGGCCGGGCCCTGGACGATCGCCGACCATGCCGCCGATCTGGCCGGGCTGATGGATGCCCGCGGCATCGCCAACGCGGTGATCTGCGGGCTCTCGGTCGGCGGGCTGATCGCGCAGGAGCTCGCCGCCAGCCGGCCCGATCTGGTGCGCGCGCTGATCCTCTGCGACACCGGCGCCAAGATCGGCAACGAGGCGATGTGGAACGAGCGCATGGAGGTGATCCGCGCCGGCGGGCTGGCCTCGATCCTCGAGGGCAACATGGCGCGCTGGTTCACCGCCGCGTTCCGCGCCGACCACGACCGCCTGGCGCCCTGGTCGATGATGCTGGTGCGCACCCCGGTCGAGGGCTATCTGCGCACCGCCGAGGCGATCCGCGACGCCGATCTGCGCGAGCAGACCGCGGGGCTGCGCCTGCCCTGCCTGGCGCTCGGCGGCGAGGACGACGGCTCCACCCCGCCGGATCTCGTGCGCGCGCTGGCGGCGCTGATCCCGGGCGCGCGCTTCGAGCTGATCGCCGGCGCGGGGCATATCCCCTGCGTCGAGCAGCCGGAGGCGCTGGGGCGGCTGATCACGGGCTTCCTCGCAGAGCTCTGAGCGGCGACCCCGCGCACCGGTCCCGGAGGCGCCGGGGCGGACGATCGCCGGCTGCCCCGCGGAACTCCGGGCGGCGGCCCCGCGCACCGGTTCCGTGGGCGTCCGCCGGCGGCGCGTGCCGGGCCCGGCCCGGCGCCACTTCCCTGCGCCGCGCGGCCGGCGGCGCCGGGGCGGCCGACTGCGGGCTTCCTTGGGGGGCTCTGAGTGGCGGCCCCGCGCGCCGGTTCCGGGGGCGGGCGCCGGCGGCGCGTGCTAGGCTGGGCTTGGCCCGGCACCGCCTGCCGCCCGCAGCCGAGAGGGAGCCCCGATGCGCCTGCCTGCCCTGACCGCCGCGATCCTCCTCGCCCTCGCCGGCCCCGCGCCGGCCGATATCCGGGTGGAGGTGCTCGCCGTCAGCACCGCCGCGATGGAGAACCCGCACGACATCGTGCTGGGGCCGGGGGGGCGGCATCTCTACGTCGCGGATGTCGGCAACGACCGGGTGCTGGTGCTGGAGGCGGAGAGCCTGGCCGAGGTCGATGCCTGGGGCGCCGACCACCAGAGCGGCACCCATGACGTCGCCTTCGACGCCGCCGGCCGGCTCTACGTCGCCGACACCCACAACAACCGCGCCACGATCTATGCGATGGAGGGCACCCGGGGGCGGCTGGTGGGCGCGCTTTCGGAGCGGCTGCGCGGGGTCGAGGGCGTGCTGCCGCATCCCAATGGCCGGGTCTATGTCGGCGGCGCCTGGTCGGGCAACGTGGTGGCCTTTGCCGAGGGGCGCCCGGTGGCCGAGCTCGGCGGGCTCTCCAGCCCGCATGATCTCGCGCTGATGCCGGACGGCACGATCTGGCTGGCCGATTCGGGCAACGACCGGCTGCTGCTGCTCGATGCCGATCTCGGGGTGCTGCGCCGGCTCGAGGGGGCGCCCTACGGCTTCCGCGGCCCGCGCTATCTCGCGGTGATGCCGGACGGCACGCTGATCGTCGCCGACAAGAACAGCCATTCGGTGAAGGTGATCGCGGCCGACGGGCGGCTGCTCGGGGTGATCGCGGCGCTCGGCGCCGGGCTCTCGCCGGACCGGCTGCGCACGCCGGAAGGGGCGGAGATCAGCGGCGACACGCTCTGGATCGCCGATTCGGGCAACGACCGGGTGCTGCGGCTGCGGCTGCGGCTCGACTGAGCGGCCGGCTCAGCGGCGCCGGCGGCGCAGCGGGGCGGCCTCGGGCCGGCGCGACATGCTGCGGCGCTTGACCGCGACGGCGCGGCGGCGGTCCTCGTCCTCGGAGGCGCGATAGGCGCGCTCGACGAAATCGTGGTGGCGGTCGGAGGCGGCGGCGGCGGCTTCCGGATCGCCCGCCTCGATCGCCGCGACGATGGCCCGGTGCTGCGCCAGCAGGGCCTCCTTGGCGCCCGGCGCGCGGTAGAGAAAGCCGCGGTCGTAGAAGGTGCTGCGCGTCATCAGCGCATAGATCGCCCGCATGACATGGACGATCAGCGTGTTGTGCGCGGCCTCGATCACCGCCATGTGGAAGGCGCTGTCGAGGGCGCTCTCGCGCTCGCGCTCGCCGGCGGCCTGGGCGGCCTCCATCTGCGCCAGCAGGTCGGCGAGGATCTCGCGGTCGGCATCGGTGGCGCGCTGCGCGGCGAGATGCGCGGCGAAGCTCTCCTGCTCGCGGCGGAATTCGAGGAAGTCGAGGAAGGCCGAGCGGTTGCGCGCGAACAGCTCGATCAGCGCGGGCGAGAGCGCGGCGCCGGTCAGCGGCTGCACGAAGGCGCCCTCGCTGCGCCGGATCTCCACCAGCCCGCGGGCGGTCAGGGTCTGGAACGCCTCGCGCAGCTTCGGCCGGGAGACGCCGAGCGCCTCGGCCAGCTCGCGCTCGGGCGGCAGCTTCTGGCCCGGCCGCAGCACGCCGCAGATGATCAGCTGCTCGATCTGCTCGACCACGGCATCGGCCACTCGGTCCATTTCGACCTGCTCGAAGACGGCATTCGCGATCTCGACGCTGTTCATCACTGGGCTCCCGGTTCAGGGGCTTTGTTGCACTGCAATATGCCCTTGGTCAAGCAAATTGTGCAATGCACAATCACGATTGGGGGCGATCCGGGGGCGGGCCGGGGAAAAACCGCGTCTGTGGCGCAACCTCCTGCCGTCTGCTAGCCTGCCCTGCAACGACCGGCAAACCGACGGGGGCCGCCATGACCGCCAGCTTTCCGCCCCGCGCGCGGGGGGACCGCGTGACCGGCGCGCAGCACTCCGGCGTCGCGCAGCGGCGCGCGCCCCGGCGGGCGCTGCTCTGGGGGCTCCTCGCCGCGCTGCTCGCGGCGGCCCAGGCCGGCCCGCTCGCGCCGGCGGCCGGCGCCGGCGAGCGGCTCGACCGGATCGTCGAGAGCGGCAAGGTCCGCTTCGGCTTCCGCACCGATGCGCCGCCCTTCTCCAGCCTCGTGGCGGGCCGCCCGCAGGGCTTCACGGTGGATCTCTGCGCGCTGGTCGCCAAGGCGATCAAGGAGACCGCCGGGCTCGAGACGATCACCGCGAATTTCCAGCCGGTGGATACCGGCGCCCGCTTCGAGGCCATCGCGGCCGGCGAGATCGACGTGCTCTGCGGCGCCACCACCGCGACGCTCGGCCGGCGCGAGACGGTCTCCTTCTCGCTGCCGGTGTTCCATACCGGGGTCTCGGTGGTGATGCATCCCGAGGCGCCGGAGCCGCTGCGCCAGCTGCTGCTCGAGCGCGAGGCGGTGACGCTGTCGCGCCCGGCGCTCGAGGCGGCGCTCGCCGGCCAGCGCTTCGGCGTGCGCCGCGACACCACCGCCGGCGACTGGCTGGCCGAGGCGGCGATCTTCGGCGGGGCGGGCCCGGAGGTGGTGGATTTCGCGACCCACGAGGCCGGCATCGCGGCGGTGCGGGCGGGCGAGATCGCCGGCTATTTCGCCGACCAGGCGATCCTGCTCGGCCAGATCAACGGCGGCGCGGCGGAGCACGGCCTGCTGCTCTCGGCGCGCACCTTCACGCACGAGCCCTATGCGCTGGCGCTGCCGCGCGGCGACGAGGATTTCCTGCTGGTGATCGACCGGGCGCTCAGCCGGCTCTACCGCCAGCACCGGATCGTGCCGCTGCTGGAGTATCATTTCGGCCCGGTGGCGCCGGAGGCGCGGCAGTTCTACCAGCTGATCGCCCAGCCCGAGTGAGCCACCGGGCCGGGCCGGCGGCGCCGGCAGCGCTCAGAAATGGATCGTCACATCGGTGGTGACGCGCCAGCCGAACACCGATTCGGCGGTGTCGGCGCCGAGATCGAGGATGTTGCCCTCCACCGCCGCGCCGAGGATCAGGTTGTCCATCGGGCGGTAGCGCGCGCCGATCGCCAGCGTGAAGGTGCCCTGGGTGTCCTCGGCGCCGATGTCGAAGAGATCGACGCTGGTGAGGCTGGAGCCCGGGATGCGGTCGCCGCCATCGACCGGCAGCAGCAGGTTGGCCTCGATCAGCGGGTAGACCCCCGGCGCGACCTCGTAGTCGAGATGGCCGTGCAGGTGGAAATAGCTCCAGCTCTCCGCGCCGATGCCCCACTGGAAGCCGACCGCGCCCTGCGCCTGCCAGCCGCTGTCCCAGATCTTGGCGCCGGTGAGGAAGGTGTCGAGGAAGCCCTTGTGGCTGCCGGTGAGGTCGATCCCGGCGCTGTCGATATTGCCGGTGGAGGCGGTGTAGCGCACCCCCGCGGTGAGGATCTCGCCCGCCGCCGGGTTGCTGAGGAGGGCGTATTTCACGCCGGCCGCGAGGTCGAGGAAACCGTCGGCATCGGGCAGCACGCCGTCGAAGTCGAGATCGGCATAGCCGTCGGTGGTGGCGATGATGGCGAAGCGCTCGCCGAGCGCGAGGCGCGCCTGCACGGCGCCGCCGATCACCCGCCCGCCGTCGGTGACGAAGCCCGAGGGGATGCTGTGATAGAGGAAGATCGGCTTCACCTCGGTGGTGATGAAGGGCGTCTCGTTGAGCGTCGGATGCGTCACCGGCGGCACGTAATGGGTGAACCTGCCCGCCCCGAGCGAGCCCGCGAGATCGAGCCCCTCGGCCGCGGCGGGGGCGGCGAGGCTGGTGGTGCCGAGCAGGATGAGGGCGATCGTTCCGGGGATCTTGCGCATTGTCTTGTCTCCGTGGCTGTCCCGTTGCCCCGGCGCTCCTGCTGCGGTGCAGCATCGGCGTCGGCGGGTCCCAGAGACGCCCGCGGCGCTCACGAAACGTTGATCTGGGTCAGATGGGCGCGAATGCCGCAGCCGCGAAGACGGCCGCGCTCAGCGGCAGAAGCGGCAGAAGCGGCAGAAGCGGCAGAAGCGGCAGCGGCCCTGGCCGGCATGGAAAGGGCCGGCATCCCGGCGCCCTAGCTCCGGCCCCGGCACCGCGCAGGGCAACCGGCCGGGCCCGCCGCGGGCGGCGCACAGGCAGGCGGCCTGCGGCCCCGTGCCCTGCCCGCCGCGGTCGGCGGCAGGAGCGGCAGGGGCGGCAGTCAGCGGTCCGCGCGGCAGGCGCGGCAGTGGCCCTGGCCGGCATGGAGAAGGCCGGCATCCCGGCGGCCCTGCTCCGGCCCCGGCACCGCGCGGGGCAACCGGCCGGGCCCGCCGCGGTCGGCGCGCAGGCAGGCGGCCTGCGGACCCGTGCCCTGCCTGCCGCGGCCGGCGGCAGGGGCGGGAGGGGCGGCAGTCCGCGGCAGGCGCGGCAGGGGCCTTGGCCGCCATGGAAAGGGCCGGCATGCCGGCGGCCCTGCTCCGGCCCCGGTAACGCGCGGGGGAACCGGCCGGGCCCGCCGCGGTCGGCGCGCGGGCAGGCGGCCTGCGGACCCGTGCCCTGCCCACCGCGGTCGGCGGCAGGAGCGGCAGGGGCGGCAGTCAGCGGTCCGCGCGGCAGGCGCGGCAGTGGCCCTGGCCGCCATGGAGAAGGCCGGTATCCCGGCGGCCCTGCTCCGGCCCCGGCACCGCGCGGGGCAACCGGCCGGGCCCGCCGCGGGCGGCGCGCAGGCAGGCGGCCTGCGGACCCGTGCCCTGCCCGCCGCGGTCGGCGGCAGGAGCGGCAGAGGCGGCAGTCAGCGGTCCGCGCGGCAGTGGCCCTGGCCGCCATGGAAAGGGCCGGCATCCCGGCGGCCCTGCTCCGGCCCCGGCACCGCGCGGGGCAACCGGCCGGGCCCGCCGCGGACGGCGCACAGGCAGGCGGCCTGCGGGCCCATGCCCTGCCTGCCGCGGGCGCGGGTCAGGCGGCGCCCGCCGGCGGGGCGGAAACCCGGGATGCCGACGGCATCGGCGGCGGCGTGCTCGCTGATGTGGCCGTCGGCGCGGCGGATCGGGCGGCAGCCATCGGCGCCGCGGTTCCCGAGCCCGCTAGCCGGCGCGCCAGGATGCCGCCGCGCCGCCGGTTGCAGGGCGCGCGGCCCGGAGCGTGCGGCGCGGAGCGCGAGGCCCGAAGCGCGAGGCCCGGAGCGTGAGACGCAGCGCATTGCCCCCGGGGCCAGCGAAGGCCGCAGGCTGGCCGCCGGGCGGTTGGAGGCCGCGAGCCGCATGGCACAGCGGCGATGGCGCCTGGGGGGGAGGCGACCCGGTCTGCCGCCGCCGGCGCCTTGGCCAGCCGGGTCGGCACGGCGCGGCGGCGCCGGGCCGGGCGGGGCCGCATGGGGCCGTGAAGGGTCGCGAAGGGCCGTCGGGCGGTCGGGGGCCGCGAGCCGCATGGCACAGCGGCGATGGCGCCTGGGGGGAGGCGACCCGGTTCGCCGCTGCCGGCGCCTCGGCCAGCCGGGTCGGCGCGGCGCGGCGGCGCCGGCCGGGCGGGGCCGCGATGGACTGCGAAGGGCCGCGAAGGACGGCGGAGGGTCGCGAGGGGCCGCCGGGCGGTCGGGGGCCGCGAGCCGCGCGGCACAGGGGCGATGGCACTGGGGAGAGGCGATCCGGTCCGCCGCCGCCGGCGCCTTGGCCAGCCGGGTCGGCACGGCGCGGCGCGGCGGCGCGGGGCCGGGCGGGGCCGCATGGGGCCGCGATGGACCGCGAGGGACCGTGAAGGGCCGCGAAGGGTCGCGAAGGACCGTGAAGGTCCGCTGGGCGGTCGAGGGTGCGAGCCGCATCACACAGCGGCGTTGGCACCTGGGGGGAGGCGATCCGGTCCGCCGCCGCCGGCGCCTCGGCCAGCCGGGTCGGCACGGCGCGGCGGCGCCGGGCCGGGCGAGGCCGCATGGGGCCGCGAGGGGCCGCGAAGGGTCGCGGAGGGTCGCGAAGGGCCGCCGGGCGGTCGGGGGCCGCGAGCCGCGTGGCACAGGGGCGATGGCACTGGGGGGAGGCGATCCGGTCCGCCGCCGCCGGCGCCTCGGCCAGCCGGGTCGGCGCGGCGCGGCGGCGCCGGCCTGGCGGGGCCGCATGGGGCCGTGAAGGACCGCGAGGGACCGTGAAGGGCCGCGAGGGACCGCGGAGGATCGCGAGGGGCCGCGGAGGGTCGCGAGGGACTGGGGCAAGGTTCGCGGGGAAGTTCCTGCGCCGATCGGCCGGGGGAACTTTTCCGCGCTGCCGGAACCGGCGGAGCGAACCTTTGTTCGCCCCGCCGGCGCTCGCTGTCAGTAGCGGTAGTGGTCGGGCTTGAACGGGCCCGCCGGGGTCACGCCGATATAGGCCGCCTGCTCGGAGGAGAGCTCGGTCAGCCGAACGCCGAGCTTGGCCAGATGCAGCCGCGCCACCTTCTCGTCGAGATGCTTCGGCAGGATGTAGACCTCGTTGCCGTAGCGATCGCCCTTGGTCCAGAGCTCGATCTGCGCCAGCACCTGGTTGGTGAAGCTGGCCGACATCACGAAGCTGGGGTGCCCGGTGGCGTTGCCGAGGTTCAGCAGCCGCCCCTCGGAGAGCAGGATCATGCGGTTGCCCGAGGGCATCTCGATCATGTCGACCTGCGGCTTGATGTTGGTCCATTTCAGGTTCTTCAGGGCGGCGACCTGGATCTCGTTGTCGAAATGGCCGATATTGCCGACGATCGCCATGTCCTTCATCTCGCGCATGTGCTCGATGCGGATCACGTCCTTGTTGCCGGTGGTGGTGATGAAGATGTCGGCGGTGGCGGTCACGTCCTCGAGCTGCACCACCTCGAAGCCGTCCATCGCCGCCTGCAGCGCGCAGATCGGGTCGATCTCGGTGACCTTCACCCGGGCGCCGGCGCCGCGCAGCGAGGCGGCCGAGCCCTTGCCGACATCGCCATAGCCGCAGACCACCGCGGTCTTGCCCGCCATCATCACGTCGGTGGCGCGGCGGATGCCGTCGACCAGCGACTCCTTGCAGCCGTACTTGTTGTCGAATTTCGACTTGGTGACGCTGTCGTTCACGTTGATCGCCGGGAACGGCAGGTGGCCCTTCTCCATCAGCTGGTAGAGCCGGTTGACGCCGGTGGTGGTCTCCTCGGTCACGCCCCGGATGGCGTGGCGCTGGCGGGTGAACCAGCCGGGAGAGGCGGCCAGCCGGCGCTTGATCTGGGCGAAGAAATACTCCTCCTCCTCGGAGGTCGGGGTCTCGATCAGGCCGGTCTCGCCTTCCTCGACGCGGGCGCCGATCAGGATGTACATGGTGGCGTCGCCGCCGTCGTCGAGGATCATGTTGGTCGGCTGCCCGTCCGGCCACTGGAAGATCTGGTCGGTGTAGGTCCAGTAGTCCTCGAGGCTCTCGCCCTTGATCGCGAAGACCGGGGTGCCGGTGGCGGCGATCGCGGCGGCGGCGTGGTCCTGGGTCGAGAAGATGTTGCAGGAGGCCCAGCGGACATCGGCGCCGAGCGCCTTCAGGGTCTCGATCAGCACCGCGGTCTGGATCGTCATGTGCAGCGAGCCGGAGATCCGCGCGCCCGAGAGCGGCCGGCGCTCGCCGAACTCCTCGCGGCAGGCCATGAGCCCCGGCATCTCGGTCTCGGCGATGTCGATTTCCTTGCGGCCGTAATCGGCGAGCCCGATATCCGCAATGGCGTGGTCGGTCATGGTCATGCTCCTCAAGGCAGGGGAAGGCCGTTGCCCGGCGAGATAGCAGGGTAGGGACCGATCGACAATGTGGCGGCTGCGGCGCCGCCGGGTTCAGTCCTCGGAGCGGTGGTCCTTGGTGCCGAACAGCCGGTCGCCGGCATCGCCGAGGCCCGGCACGATGTATTTCCGGGCGTCGAGGCACGCATCCATCTTGGCGGCGAAGACCGGGACATCGGGATGCGCCGCGTGGAACGCCCGCGCGCCCTCCGGGGCGGCCACCAGCGCGAGGAAGCGGACGTCCTGCGCACCGGCCTCCTTGACCATGCGCACCGCCTCGATCGCCGAGCCGGCGGTGGCCAGCATCGGGTCGACCAGCACGGTGACCCGGTCGGTCAGATCGTCCGGCAGCTTGCAGAGATATTCCACCGGCAGCTTGGTGACCGGGTCGCGGAACAGGCCGATATGGCCGACGCGGGCCGAGGGCACGAGGTCGAGCAGCCCCTGCAGCAGCCCGTCGCCGGCGCGCAGGATCGAGACGAAGCACACCTTCTTGCCGGACAGCTTGGGCGCCATCATGGTCGCCACCGGCGTCTCGATCTCGACCTCCTCGATCGGCAGGTCGCGCAGCAGCTCGTAGGCCAGCAGCAGCGAGATCTCGCGCAGCAGGTCGCGGAACGAGGCGGTGGAGGTGTCCTTCATCCGCATCCGGGTGAGCTTGTGCTGCACCAGCGGGTGCAGGACCTCGGTGAAATTGGGCACGCCCGCCGTCTCGCTCATCGATTCCTCCCGCACTGATCCGCCGCCCGGAATATTATCCGGGTTGCGCCCGCGTCAATGCAGCGCGCCTTCGCGGGTGGCTCGGAGACGGGAGTTCAGAGATAGCCGGCGACGATCTCGGCGATGCGCTCCGGCCCGAGGATCGGCGGCATCAGGGTGAGCACCCGGCCCTCCGGCCCGACCAGATAGAGGAAGCTGCCATGGGCGTAGATCGGGTTGCCCGCCGGGTCCTCCGCGACCTGGCTCACCTCGACCTGGAAGGCCGCGCGGGCCTCTGCCAGCGCCGCCTCCGGCCCGGTCAGCCCGATCAGCCGCGGATGCCAGCGCGCCAGCGCCGGGCCGAGCGCCGCCACCGTGTCGCGCGCCGGGTCGATGGTGATCAGCACCGGCGCCAGCCCCGCGCCGGCCGGGCCCATCAGCTCGAGCGCCTCGGCGAGCCGCGGCAGCGCCACCGAGCAGATCGAGTCGCAATTGGCATAGCCGAAGAAGACCAGCATCGGCCGGCCGGCGAAATCCGCCTGGGTGACCGCCCGCCCGGTATGGTCGGTCAGCGCGAAGCGCGGCGCGATCTCCACCGGGAAGGGCAGCCCCGCGCTCGGCGCCGGCGCGGCGCCCGCAGCCGCCGGCGCGGCGGCGATCCGGCCGTCGCCGGCACCGTGCGCCGCGGCCTCGGCGGCGCTGTCATGCACCACCCCGTCATGCCCGCGGGCGACGCCCGAGGCCAGCACCAGCCCGAGTTCGAGCACCAGCCCCACCGCCAGCACCCCGAGCGCGGCACAGACCCGGCGGCGCATCAGAAGTTCTCCTCGATGAACTCGCGGTCGCGCTCGAGCCCGAGGCCGAGATAGCCATGCGCCTCGATCTCGGCCTTCACCGCCGGGTCGCGGCGGAACCAGGGCCCCTCGCCCCCGGCGACCTCGGGGTTCTTCGCGGCCCAGGCCTTGGTCCAGTGGTCGGCCTTCACCCAGTCCGCCGCGCCCTCGGGCTTGACCAGGAAGATCTGGTACAGCTTGGTGTCGGTCAGCTCCGGATTGCCGACGAGGAGCCCGTCGACCGCCACGGTCTGCCCGCAATAGAGCGCGAGATCGGCACCGCCGCCGTTGAAGGCGGCCTGGCGGTTCTTGGCCACCAGCACCAGCTTGCCGTCGGCCTCGCGGATCAGCCCCATCTGGCGCAGCCCGGCGCCGCAATCGGCCGGGCAGTCGCCGGTCAGCGCGCAGACGATGTCCACGACCTTCGCGGTGAAGGTGGCGTTCTCGCGGCCGGCGAGATTGTCCCAGCCGGTGACCTGGCTGCCCTCGGAGAACTCGCCCTCGGCAGCGGCCGGGAGGGCGATGAGCGCGGCCAGGGCCGCGGCGATGAGCGCACGCATGGCGGGTCTCCCTCTCATTCCGGTTCGGGGATCGCGAAACCCGGGACGACGAAATAGTCCTCGTGGGTCTCGTTGGTGATGCCGGCATCGGCGACGACCTCCTCGACGAAGAGGTAGTTGATGCCGTCGCGCACATGCAGGATGCCGTCGGCGGTCAGCTCGTGGCTCTGCACCGTCAGCAGCGTGTTGTCGGCCACCGCCGCCTCGCCCTTCCACTTCACGATCATGTAGACCGTGCCGTCCTCGGCGAGCATGCCCACCGGGATGCCGCCGGCGGCGCACCAGAGCGCGCAGGTGTGGTGCGAGGTGCCCACCACCGCCTCGGGCGCGCCCATCACGCCGGAATAGTAGCACCAGGTGTCGATCACCTCGCCGGTGACCTGCACCCGCTCGCCCTCGGCGGCACCGGCGCCGCCCGCGGCGAGCGCCAGACCGGTCGCCGCCATCGCGGCGGCAAGAACGCTTCGCATCATCAGTCTCCCTGGCCGTTTGACGCGAGTGTAGCCTTGCGCGCGCCGGCGGGGTGATCACGTTTCCCCGAGCGGAATGAAATTTCCGTCACCGTGACGGATCGGCCCGCGATGCCGCCGCGCCCTCGACAACGGCGCACGCGCGGCCTAGAGACCGAACCGGGAACACCGGAGACGGACACCGGAGACGAATGCCGGGCGGGACACCCCGGGGCAGGCATGGCGAGGGAAGGCATGGCGGAGACCGCGCGCGCTTGGCAGAGGATGCTCTCGGGCCGCAGGCTCGACCTGCTGGACCCCTCGCCGCTCGACATCGAGATCGAGGACATCGCCCACGGCCTCGCCCGGGTGGCGCGCTGGAACGGGCAGACCCTCGGCGACTGGCCCTACACGGTGGCCGAGCATTCCCTGCTGGTCGAGGAGCTGCTCGTCGCGCTGAAGCCGAAGGCGCGGCCCGAGGAGCGGCTGGCGGCGCTGCTGCACGACGCCCCGGAATACGTGATCGGCGACATGATCTCGCCCTTCAAGGCGGCGCTCGGGCTCGACTACCGCGCCTTCGAGGCCCGGCTCGCCGCGGCGGTGCATATCCGCTTCGGCCTGCCGCCGGAGCCGGCGCCGGGGCTGGCGAAGCTGATCAAGCGGGCGGACCGTCTCTCCGCCTGGTTCGAGGCGACCCAGCTCGCCGGCTTCACGCCCGCCGAGGCGGCGCGCTTCTTCCCGCGGCCGCGCTTCCAGGGGGCGGCGCAGATCCGCCTCGCGCCGCGGCCCACCGGCGCGGTGAAGGCGGCCTTCCTGGCCCGCTTCGCCGCGCTCGGCGGCAATGGCGGCGCGGGCGCGGGCGCGGGGGGCGCCGGATGAGCGGCCCCGGCCCCGGCCCCGATCCGGTGAAGGTCGAGCTCTCGGCGGTGGTCTTCGCCCTCGGCGGCGAGCCGGCCCGCCAGGTGCCGCTGGTGCTGACCCCGGATGCCGGGCAGGGGCCCGACCTGCCGACCGCCGCCTATGACCCCGGCCGCCATCCCCGCCTGCAGACCGCGCTGCGCGACTGGGTGGCCGAGCGCACCGGGCTGGAGCTCGGCCATGTCGAGCAGCTCTACACCTTCGGCGACCCGATCCGCAGCCGCGCCGGCCAGCCGCACACCGTCTCGATCGGCTATCTCGCGCTGGTCGGCCCGGAGGCCGCCGCCGGACCGGCCTGGAGCCCCTGGGCGCGCTGGTTTCCCTGGGAGGACCGGCGCCACGGCCCGGCGCCGCTGATCGGCGGGGCGATCCTGCCGGCGCTCGCCGCCTGGGCCGGGGCGGAGGCGCAGCGGGTCGAGCGCGTGCGCCTGCTCTTCGGCACCGAGGACCACCCCTGGCGCGACGAGCTGGCGCTGGAGCGCTACGAGCTGCTCTACGAGGCCGATCTGGTGCCGGAGGCCTTCCGCGACCGCGGCGAGGCGCCGCCCGCCCTGCCGCCGCTCGGCAGCCCGGCGCCGCGCGACCACCGGCGCATCATGGCCACCGGCATCGGCCGCCTGCGCGGCAAGCTGAAATACCGCCCCGTGCTGTTCGAGCTGGTCGGCGCGTGCTTCACCCTGCTCGAGCTGCAGCGCGCGGCCGAGGCGGTCTCGGGCGTGGCGCTGCACAAGCAGAACTTCCGCCGCATGGTCGAGCGCTCCGGGCTGATCGAGCCCACCGGCAGCACCACCGCGCGCCATGGCGGGCGCCCCGCCGCCGAGTATCGCCTGGCGCCTGAGGCGACCTGGGAGCGCCGCGCCGCCTCGGTGCGCTTCGGCGGCGCCCGGCGCGGCCCGCCGCGGCCCGATTGAACCTTCCGGCCCCCTGAGGGGCACCCATCCCTGACGCCGAGGACAGGGTGAGTGACCCGCCAGGAAAGGAGAGGCCGCGATGGGAAGGCATCTTCGCGACTACAAGCTGAAATCGGGCGACACGCTGGTGGCGCTCGCCAGGCGCTACAAGCACAGCTCCTGGAAGCCGATCTGGAACGCCAAGCGCAATGCCAGGCTTCGCGGCAAGCGCAAGCGGCCGGAATGCCTGCAGGCCGGCGACATCGTGTTCATCCCGGTGGCGCCGGTGGAGAAGAAGCTGATCGAGCGCGAGATCTGGCGCCAGAACATGCTGCGCAACAGTCATCTCGACTGGCAGGCCGACCTCAGGGCCGGCATCGCCCAGCTCGAGCGCAGCCGGCGCGTGCTGGCGACATACCAGGTGCAGATCGACGCCATGGCCGACCGGGTGATCGCGCAGCTCAACACCTACCGCCGCAAGATCAAGAATGTCGGCAATGCGGTGGACGCGGCGAACACGGTGATCAACGTCACCCGCAGCGTCACCGCGATCGGCCGCAAGGCGCACAAGGCCTCGAAGGCCACCGGCGACGAGCTCAGGAAGATCAACAAGGAGCTCGAGAAGTCGGTCAAGAAGAAGATCGTCGACGGCAAGGTCGAGGCGGTGCGCAAGCAGATCAGGCACCTGCAGGGCACCATGCTGGAGCCGGTGCACATCGTCAACGACAGCTGGGACAAGATCAACTCGCCGTCCTTCTGGAGCATGGCGGTGGCGCAGATGCTCGACGGCAAGGGCTGGTCGGATGCGGTGACCTATGATGTCGACGAGGATTTCGACAACAAGATCGCCATCATCAACCGCGACCGGCGGCGCTACAAGGCGAGCATCGCGGCCGAGATCCGCAAGCAGGCGACGGCGATCGCCGACATGCGCCGGGCGATCGATGCCAGCGCCCGGCGCGCGCGCGAGATCGAGGACGCCTCGATGGAGCTGATGGACCTGATCCGGCACTGATGACGGAGGGGCGGGGGGGGCCGCGCGCCCCGTCCGCCCGGGTGCTCCGCGGAGGAGGGGTGCGGATCGGGCCGGGTGCGGATCGGGCCGGGCGCCGGCAGCGGCCGGTCCCGGCGGCGCCGGGCAGCCCGCCCGCCCGCCGCGCGATCTCGGCGCCATCGCTCTCCTTCGCCGGGGAGCCTCGCGCAATGGCCCGGCGCGCTGGCGGTGCCGACGGAGCGCGCCCGCAGGTCCAAGGCGATCCTGTCGCGGTTCATGGCCCGACCGACGCGATGGCTGGCCACGGCGCAGGCGCCGGGCTTGCGGGAAACGATATCGATCTGCCTGCCCGGGGCACGGGTCATCGCCGTGCCGCCTGGCATTTCGAGGACAACGGCGCCGGTGCAGACCGCCGCCCCGCCGCTGCTGCCGGCAACCGGCCGCCGGGATCGATGCCGATCGCGCCGGAAGGGGCGACGATGTCCGCACCGGTCAGTGCCCATCGCCGCCGCCCCGGCTCCCGGCATCCGCCCGAGGCGCGGCGTGGCACCGGGGGGCGGCGCGGGCTGCGCCCATGCCCGCCCGGCCAGTCGCGCCATTCGCGCCCATGCCGGTCCGGTTCCGCGCAGGTGGTTGCCGCGGCGGCCCGGCCGCGGTGCCAGCGCTCGCTTGATCCCTCTCCCGCTTTGCGCGAGAACGCCGCGGATGCGGACATGCCCGCGCGGAGCAGAGGCGCGGCAAGAGGAGGGACCTCCGGATGACGATGAAGCTCTTGATCCTGGCCGGCGACGGCATCGGCCCCGAGGTGATGGCCGAGGTGGTCAAGGTGATCGAGTGGCACAAGCGCCAGGGCCTCGACTTCGTGGTGAGCCACGACCTCGTGGGCGGCGCGGCCTACGACGCCCATGGCACGCCGCTGACCGACGCGACCATGGAGCGCGCGCAGGGCGTCGATGCGGTGCTGCTCGGCGCCGTCGGCGGCCCGAAATACGACAATCTCGACTTCTCGGTGAAGCCCGAGCGCGGCCTGCTGCGCCTGCGCAAGGAGATGGATCTCTATGCCAACCTGCGCCCGGCACAGTGCTTCGACGCGCTGGCCGACCATTCCTCGCTGAAGCGCGATCTGGTCGCCGGGCTCGACATCATGATCGTGCGCGAGCTGACCTCGGGGGTCTATTTCGGCGAGCCCCGCGGCGTCTCCAGGGAGGGCAACGAGCGCGTCGGGATCAACACCCACCGCTATACCGAGAGCGAGATCGCCCGCGTCGCGCGCTCCGCCTTCGAGCTCGCCCGCAAGCGCTCCAACCGGGTCTGCTCGATGGAGAAGCGCAACGTCATGGAGGCCGGCATCCTCTGGCACGACGTGGTGGAGGAGGTGCACAAGGCCGAGTATGCCGATGTCGAGCTCTCGCACATGCTGGCCGATGCCGGGGCGATGCAGATCGTCCGCGCGCCGAAGCAGTTCGACGTGATCGTCACCGACAACCTGTTCGGCGACCTGCTGTCGGACTGCGCCGCGATGCTCACCGGCTCGCTCGGCATGCTGCCCTCGGCGAGCCTCGGCGCGCCGATGGAGAACGGCCGGCCGAAGGCGCTCTACGAGCCGGTGCACGGCTCGGCGCCGGACATCGCCGGCCAGGGCAAGGCGAACCCGATCGCCTGCATCCTCTCCTTCGCGATGGCGCTGCGCTATTCCTTCGATCTCGGCGCCGAGGCCGACCGGCTCGAGGCCGCGGTCGAGGACGTGCTGGCCGAGGGGCTGCGCACCCCGGATCTCGGGCAGGACGAGGACACCCGCAGCGTCGGCACCCAGGAGATGGGCGACGCGATCCTGAAGGCGCTCGACGCCCGCGCGGCCTGAGCGGCACCGGGCGCGCGCCGGGTCCGCGCCGCCCGGGCCCCGCCCGCCCCGCTGCCGGGCCCTCGGGGGAGGGGCCGACGGCACCGCCCGCCCGGGCGGGCCGCGCCCTGCGCCAGCCCCGGCCCGGCCGGTCCGGCGCCGGTTCCGATTGCACGGAACGGCGCGGCGATGGCTGGCCGGGGTTCGGGGTCCGGGGTCCGGGGGCCCGCGGTCGCGGCCGGCCTGCCACGCCGGGGCCATGCCGAACCCGGTTGCCCCGTTGCGGGGCAAGGGGTGCGGCGGCGGTCAGTTCCGGAGCGTGATCGGCAGGCGCTCGGCGGACCAGCCATGCACGCTGTCCCGGGCCTCGATGGCCACTTCGCCGACGCCCGCGGGGATCGCCACGCCGGAGAGCGACCGGGTGAAGGGCTGCTCCTCGACATGCGGGTGGTGCAGCGTGCGGGTGCCATAGACGGTGCCGTCCGGCCCCACCACGCGCCAGGCATCGGCATAATGCTCCCAGCCGGTATCGGCATGCTGCAGCGTCACGTCGAAGCGCCAGGTCTCGCCCGATTTCACGGCTCTGGCGGCGGTGATCTCGACCTCTCCCGCGGCGGCGGGCGGGGCGAGGAGGGCGGCGGCGAGCAATGCGGCTGGGGCGAGAGGGCGGATCATCGGGCGCTCCGTGCTGGGGGATGGCGGGAATCTACGCCTCTGGCGGGCCGGCACAACCCCGGCGCGCAGCGGCGTTAACCTCGGTTAACCCGGCATTAACCCTGTTGGGCGCCTTCTCGTCTGCAAAGCGGTCGGAGGCGGGCGGTGGTCAGCAGGGTGCAGTCGGTGGCGTTCGTCGGGGTCGAGGCCCGGCCGGTGACGGTGGAATGCGCGCTGACGCCGGGGCTGCCGGCGTTCAACCTCGTCGGCCTGCCGGACAAGGCGGTCTCCGAGGCGCGCGAGCGGGTGCGCGCGGCGCTCACCGCCATCGGCCTCGGCCTGCCGCCGCAGCGCATCACCATGAACCTCTCGCCGGCCGACCTGCCCAAGGCCGGCTCGCATTTCGACCTGCCGATCGCGCTGGCGCTGATGACCGCGCTCGGCGTCGTGCCGCCGGAGGAGGCGGCGGGCTATGTCGCGCTCGGCGAGCTGGCGCTCGACGGCTCGCTGCGCCCGGTGCAGGGCGCGCTGCCGGCGGCGCTCGCGGCGGCCGGGGGCGGGCAGGGGCTGATCTGCCCGGCCGGCTGCGGGCCGGAGGCGGCCTGGGTCGGCGCCTGCGAGGTGCTGGCCGCGCCGGGGCTGGTGGATCTGATCAACCACTTCGCCGGCCGCGCGCCGCTCGGGGCGCCGGAGCCCGGGCCGGTGATCGAGATCGAGGGCCAGCCCGACCTGCTCGACGTCAAGGGCCAGGAGACCGCGCGCCGCGCCATCGAGGTCGCGGCCGCCGGCGGGCATCATCTCCTGATGGTCGGCGAGCCCGGCTCGGGCAAGTCGATGCTGGCCCGGCGCATTCCCTCGATCCTGCCGCCGCTCTCGCCGGCCGAGGCGCTGGAGGTCGCGACGATCCGCTCGCTGGCCGCCGAGAGCGCGGGCCAGCCCGGCGCGATGTCGCGCGTGCGGCCGTTCCGGGACCCGCATCACACCGCCTCGCGCGCCGCGCTGGTCGGCGGCGGCACCCAGGCGAAGCCCGGCGAGATCAGCCTTGCGCACCGGGGCGTGCTGTTCCTCGACGAGCTGCCGGAGTTCGACCCGCGCGTGCTCGAGAGCCTGCGCCAGCCGCTCGAGACCGGGGAGATCCTGGTCTCCCGCGCCAATGCCCATGTCACCTATCCGGCGCGCTTCCTGCTGGCGGCGGCGATGAACCCCTGCCGCTGCGGCTATCTCACCGATGCCGGGCGCGCCTGCTCGCGGGCGCCGCGCTGCGGTTCGGCCTACACCGCGAAGATCTCCGGGCCGCTGCTCGACCGGTTCGACATCCGCCTCGAGGTGCCGCCGGTGACACCCGCGGTGCTGGCGCTGCCGAGCCACGGCGAGGGCTCGGCGAAGGTCGGCGCGCGGGTGGCGGAGGCGCGCGGCGCCCAGGTCGAGCGGGCCAACGGCCACGGGCCGGCCTGCAATGCCGAGCTCGAGGGCGCGGCGCTCGACAGGGCGGCCGAGCCGGATGCGCCGGGCCTGGCGCTGCTGCAGGCGGCGGCGGAGCGCTACCGCTATTCGGCGCGGGGCTATCACCGGGTGCTCAGGCTGGCGCGCACCATCGCCGATCTCGACGGCGCGGTGGCGGTCGGCAGGGTGCATGTCGCCGAGGCGGTCTCCTATCGCCGGATGCCGGGCTGAGCGGCGCCCGTCAGATCAGCAGCGCCGGGCGGTAGCCGAGCAGATAGGTGACCAGCAGCCAGCCGATCACCCCGACATAGATCACCCGCATGCCGCGCGAGCGGTCGTCGGTCAGCGCGAAGCCCATGATGCAGTTGAGGCTGAGGAAGACGTTCTCGTGGCGCATCGCATAGACCGTGATGACGAAGAACACGATCACCAGATGCAGCACCACGCCGAGGCGCCGCCGGAACAGGAGAGCGACCTCGAGCCCGCCCTGGAAGGCGATCGAGCTGTAGGTCATCGCCAGCGCCGTGGCGGCGAGGCCCTCGGGCAGCGGCGGCAGCGGCGTGACCGATCCGGCGGAGAGCGCGTAATCCGCCAAGACCCGGTCGCGCAATGCGGTGGCGGCGATGTCCGCCTCGCCGATGCCGGGGATCAGCAGCGGCGTCAGCATGCCGTAGATGTCGCGCTGCAGGAGGAACTGCCCGAGCAGGTCGCCATCCATGTAGAAGGGCGAGCTCACCTTCTGGATCAGCGCCAGCCCCATCAGCAGCGCCAGCATGAACAGGCAGAAGCGCTCGGCATGCGGCCAGAACGGCTCCGCCCGCCAGAGCAGCGCCATCAGGAGCGCGAAATAGGCGAGCACGAACTCGTGGTTGGCGGCGCGGAAATAGTCCGGGATCAGCCGTGCCGCGAAGGCGAGCGCCAGCACGGTCCAGAGCGCCTGGCCGATTCGCCGGTCCGGCATGACAAGGGCCAGCGCGCCGGTCGCCAGCATCGCCCAGGTGAGCGGCGGGAGCGTGCCGCCCGCGGTGCCGACGAGATGCGCGGCGAGCGCCGCCGCGATCAGCGCGCGCAGCACGGCGGGGTGCTTCTCCAGCACCGCCTGCCAGGGGCGGATCGGGAGGCGCGTCACCGGGCCGGCTCCGCGACGAAGAGCCGGCGCGTGCGGATCTCGCCATGCGCCACCGAGAGCCGCAGCTCGTGCACCTCGATGCGCGTCGGGGCGCCGATCAGCGCCTGCAGCCGCGCCGCCTCCGCCGCCCGCGGGAAGAAGCGCAGATAGGCCGCCTGGCGCAGGATCGCGATCTGCCGGTCCCGCGGGATCACGCCGCCGGCGAGCGCCGCGAGATCGCCGGCGGGCCGCGGGAAGAGCCGCACGGCCGCCGCCCCCTCGCCTCCGGCGCCGAGCGCCCAGACGCTGCGGTAGTTGGGATGCGGCTCGGTATACATGCCGTAGCCGCCGCCCTTCCAGGGCGTGAGCAGGTCGAAATGCGACTGGTAGTACTGCGCGCCGCCGATCAGCGCCGCCGCCAGCATCAGCGCCGACACCCCGTGCGTGATCGCTCCCTGCCGGTTCATGGACGCCCCCCCCCGGTCCTCCGCACCGCGCTTCCGGTGCAGCATATCACAGTAGAAACGAAACCGCCGAGACAGCCTCCGGCGGCCTTCCCCCGACGCGAAGAACCGGCTATCACCCTGCCGGTCTTGAAAATGGGGATCCTGAGATGGGCTATCGCATCGCTGTCGCCGGCGCCACGGGCAATGTGGGCCGGGAAATGCTCAACATCCTCGCCGAGCGCGAGTTCCCGGCGGACGAGGTCGTCGCGCTGGCGAGCCGCAACTCGCTCGGCACCGAGGTGAGCTATGGTGACGAGACCCTGAAGACCCGCGATCTCGACCAGTTCGATTTCACCGGGATCGACATCGCGCTCTTCGCCATCGGCTCGGGTCCGACCAAGACCTATGCGCCGAAGGCCGCCAGGGCCGGGGCGGTGGTGATCGACAACTCCTCGCTCTACCGCTACCAGCCCGACATCCCGCTGATCGTGCCGGAGGTGAACCCGGACGCGGTGGAGCAGTATCGCACCCACAACATCATCGCGAACCCGAACTGCTCGACGGCGCAGATGGTGGTGGCGCTGAAGCCGCTGCACGACCGGGCGCGGATCAGGCGGGTGGTGGTCTCGACCTATCAGTCGGTCAGCGGCGCCGGCAAGGAAGGCATGGACGAGCTCTGGCTCCAGACCAAGGGCATCTACGTGCCCGGCCAGGAGAAGGAGCCGAAGAAGTTCACCAAGCAGATCGCCTTCAACTGCATTCCCCATATCGACGTCTTCATGGAGGACGGCTCGACCAAGGAGGAATGGAAGATGGTGGTCGAGACCAAGAAGATCGTCGACCCGAAGATCAAGGTCACCGCGACCTGCGTGCGGGTGCCGGTCTTCGTCGGCCATTCCGAGGCGATCAACATCGAGTTCGAGGAGCCGCTCGACGCCGACGAGGCGCGCGAGATCCTGCGCGAGGCGCCGGGGATCATGGTCATCGACAAGCACGAGGACGGCGGCTACGCGACCCCGGTGGAATGCGCGGGCGACTTCGCCACCTTCGTCAGCCGGATCCGCGAGGACATCACGGTGGAGAACGGGCTGGCGATGTGGGTGGTCTCCGACAACCTGCGCAAGGGCGCGGCGCTCAACGCGGTGCAGATCGCCGAACTGCTCGGCCGGCGCTGCCTGAAGAAGGGCTGAAGGCCGCGGCCGGGCGCCGACCGCCGCGCGGCAGGATGTGCGCGGCTCGGAGCCCGGCAGATGCGGCGCCGCGGGAGCATTCCCCGGCCCGAGGCGAGACGGGCCTCAGGCCTTCCGCCGACCCGGGGTGACGGGGCGGCGGCTCTCGCCTTCGGGGTGCTGGCGCGGCCCCTCCTTGCAACGTGATCGAGGCCCAGCCCGGACGGTTCGGCGAGCGGCGCGGTCCGCCCCAGGCTTCGGCCCCTGCCGAGGCGCGGAGCGGAAAGGTTCCCCCGAACCAGCTTCGCGCCGGGAGGGGTGAGGCGCCGGCCCATGCGCGGCGAACCGGCGGGCTTGTCGAGCCATCGGGCGGCGCGGTGTTCCGCAGGCGATCGGGGAACGGGTCCGGCCTTTCGGCAGTGGCGCTCGGGCCCGGCGCGCCCGTTCCCGGCCACCGTCAGCCCGTCATGCGCGGCGGGCGCCGGACCGCGCCGCGCCGTCAGCCGGCGCGCAGCACCGCGGCGAAGAAGCCGTCGCCGCCGTCGAGCGGGGTCCAGGCGCGGCGGCTCTCGAGCGTGAAGCCCGGCAGCCCGGCCAGCGCCGCCGCCACCGTCCGGTCGTTCTCCGCCGGCATCATCGAGCAGGTGGCGTAGACCAGCCGCCCGCCGGGCGCGAGCAGTTCCGCGCCCCGGGCGATCAGCGCGCCCTGCGCGGCGCGGAGGCGTTCGAGCGCCGCGCGGGTCAGGCGCCATTTCGCATCCGGGTTGCGCGCCCAGGCGCCGGAGCCCGAGCAGGGCGCATCCACCAGCACCAGGTCGCAGCCGCCGGTGAAATCCGCCAGCGCCTCGGAGCCGACCACCTCGACGCTGGCACCGGCGCGCAGCGCCCGCGGCCCGAGCTGGGCGAGCCGCGTGGCCGAGACGTCATGCGCCCGGAGCCGGCCCCGGCCCGCCATCGCGGCGGCCAGCGCCAGGCTCTTGCCGCCGGCCCCGGCGCAGAGGTCGAGCACCCGCTCGCCGGGCCGCGCGGCGCAGAGATCGGCCACCGCCTGGCTGGCGGCGTCCTGCACCTCGACCAGCCCGTCGCGGAAGGCGCCGGAGCGGGCGACCCGCCGCGCGCCCTCGGTCACCGCGAGGCAGGTCGGCGAGAGCGGCCCCGGCACGGCGAGGATGCCGTCCTCCGCCAGCGCCGCGATGGCGCCCTCCGGGTCGGTCTTGAGCCTGTTGGCACGGAGGAACACCGGCGCCCGCCGGCGCAGCCGATCGAGCGCGCCCTCCGGAACCTCGCCCAGCAGTTCGGCGGCCAGCAGCCAGTCCGGCAGGTCGAGCCGCACCGCCTGCGGCGCATCGTCGAGCGGCGCACCCCCGGCCTCTCCGGCGGCGAGCGGGGGCGGGGCATGCCCCGCGCCGGTGAAGAGGGCGGCCGGGTCCTCGCCGTCCAGCCGCAGGCTGCCGATCAGCGCCGGGCGGCCCGGCCGGTCGGACGGGTCCGGCGTGCCGGGACCGGCGGCGAGGCCGGCGGGCGCGCCGCGGGCCAGGTCGCTCCGCCCCCCGGCCCAGAGCGCCGAGCGCAGCCGCCGCACCGCATCGTAGACGAGATCCGCCACCGCCCGCCGGTCGCCCGAGCCGGCATAGCGGTTCTCCCGCCCCCAGGCGGCGAGCACCCGGTCGAGACCCTCCGTGCCCGCCGCCCAGCGGTCGAGCACGGCGATGGCGGCTGCAACCCGCGCGCCGGGGGTCACTCCGCGGTCTCGAGGCAGAGGGTCAGCGAGCCCTCGTTGTCCGCGAGCCCGTCCGGCGCATCGTTGATCCGGGCATAGAGCGGCCCGGTCACCATCGGCTGGCCGGCGATCATCGCGCTCATCACGGTGCGGGAGAAGTCGCGATAGGACCAGACGCGCTTCGACTGGCTGGCGATCAGCAGCGCGCCGAGCGGATAGGCCTCGGCGATGCGCGGCGGCGCCCCGGCCGGCACGGCATCCGCCGGGTGGCCCTGGGCGCCGGTGCGGCGCAGCTCCGGCCGCGCCGTCCAGGTGCCGGCGGCATGGACATCGAGCAGCGCCCCGCGCGCCGGCAGCGCCACCCAGTCCGCCGTCGCCTCGACCTCGACGCAGGCCGCCCCGGCGAGCCCGGGCAGCAGCAGCGCGAGACCCGCGGCGCAGGCCGCCCTAGCTGCCGATGCGGTAGTTCGGGCTCTCGCGGGTGATCTGCACGTCATGGACATGGCTCTCCGTCAGCCCGGCATTGGTGATCCGGACGAACTCGCACTGGCCGCGCATCTCGGCGATGGTCGGCTTGCCGGTATAGCCCATGGCGGCGCGCAGGCCGCCGACCATCTGGTGCAGCACCGAGGCCACCGCGCCCTTGTAGGGCACCTGGCCCTCGATGCCCTCGGGCACCAGCTTGTGGGTGTCGGAGACTTCCTTCTGGAAGTAGCGGTCGGCCGAGCCGCGGGCCATGGCACCGACGCTGCCCATGCCGCGGTAGCTCTTGTAGCTGCGGCCCTGGAACAGGTAGACCTCGCCCGGCGCCTCGTCGGTGCCGGCCAGTGCCGAGCCGACCATCGCGGCATAGGCGCCGGCGGCGATCGCCTTGGCCAGATCGCCCGAGGACTTGATGCCGCCATCGGCGATCACCGGATGGCCGGTCTTGGCGGCCTCCTCGGCGCAGTCCATCACCGCGGTGAGCTGCGGCATGCCGACGCCGGCGACGATGCGGGTGGTGCAGATCGAGCCGGGCCCGATGCCGATCTTCACGCCGTCCGCCCCGGCATCGATCAGCGCGCGGGTGGCGGTCGGGGTCGCGACATTGCCGGCGAGCACCTGCACCGCGTTGGAATGCTTCTTGATCCGGCTCACCGCCTCGCCGACGGCGGCGGAATGGCCATGCGCGGTATCGACGACGATGAGGTCCACCCCGGCATCGATCAGCGCGGCGGAGCGGTCGAACCCCTCGTCGCCCACGGTGGTCGCGGCGGCGACGCGCAGCCGGCCGAGCGCGTCCTTGCTGGCATGCGGGTTGAGCACCGCCTTCTGGATGTCCTTGACCGTCAGCAGCCCGGTGCAGGCGCCCTGGGCATCGACCACCAGCAGCTTCTCGATGCGCCGGGTCTGCAGCAGCTTCTTGGCCTCGTCGAGGTCCACCGGCTCGCGCACCACGGCGAGGTGCTCGGCGGTCATCATCGCCGAGACCGGGGTGTTCGGGTCCTCGGCGAAGCGCATGTCGCGGTTGGTCAGGATGCCGACCAGCCGGTTCTCGGCATCGACCACCGGGAAGCCGGTGATGCCATACTGCTTCTGCGCCGCCCAGGCATCGGTGAGCGTATGGTCCGGTCGCAGGGTGATCGGGTTGTAGACGATGCCGCTCTCGAAGCGCTTGACCCCGCGCACCTGCGCCGCCTGCTCCTCGATGCTGAGGTTGCGGTGGATCACGCCGATGCCGCCGGACTGCGCCATGGCGATCGCCATGTCGATCTCGGTCACGGTATCCATGGCGGAGGACAGGAGCGGGATGTTGAGCTCGATCTCGCCGGTCACGCGGGTGCGGGTGTCGGCGCTGGTCGGCAGCACGGTGGAGGCTGCCGGCACCAGCAGCACATCGTCGAAGGTGAGCGCCTCGCGGATCTTCATGGCCCCTCCTTGACACGCCTCGGGCTTGGGCGTGTCCTATGTCACGTTCCGGGTGCGAAGGGAAGTGGGGGCGCGGCCCCGCGATGCCAGAACCCGTGGGGAGGAAACCCGCTATGACCATTGGGAAAGGCTTGGCCGCGGCGCTCGCGGCGGCGGCGCTGGCGGGGCCGGCGGCGGCGGAGACGGTCGAGCCCTGGCGCGCGGTGGCGGTGCTCGACGGCGACTGGAAGGATGACGGCCGGCGCGACCGGGCGGTGCTGCTGCAGGCCGACGGCATGGCGGATCTGCTGATCTATGTCGGCGGCGAGCGGCCGGGCAGCTTCGAGCTCGTCGAGGCCGGGCGCGGCATCGCCTGGCATGGCGGCGCCTGGGGCACGATCCCGAGCCTCGAGACGAGCCCGTCCGGCGGCATCCGGGTGCTCAGCCAGAACGAGGCGATCGGGCGCAACCGCTGGCACCAGGCGCTGACGATCGCCTATCGCGGCGGGCGCTTCGTGGTGGCGGGCTTCACCTATAACGCCTTCGACACGCTCGACCCGGCTGCCGGCACCGATTGCGACGTCAATCTCCTGACCGGCAAGGGGCTGCTCAACGGCGAGCCCTTCGCGACCGCGGCGCGGGCGCTGCCGGTCTCCGACTGGACCGAGGACGCGGCGCCGCGGGAATGCTTCCGCTGAGCCGCGCCGAGGCGGCCTGCTCGCGGGACTGAAAAGCGCGCGCCGGGGCACGGGGCTCCGGCGCGCGCGCGTCGTTCGAGGGGTCCCCGGCCCGCAGGCCGGTTCTCCGGCAGGTCACCCGCTCAGGTCACCCGCTCAGGTCACCCGATCAGGCCTCGGGCCTCAGTTCACCGGCGAGGCCAGCGCGTCGCCCAGCGTCTGCGCGCCGCCGCTCGGCGCCGAGGTCACGCCCGAGCCGGTGCCCGGCCCGTAGTTCACCGGCGGCTGCGGGTTGGGCGTGTAGGTGGTCGGCGGCTGCGGTTTCGGCGTGTAGGGCGGCTGCGGCGTCGGCGTATAGGTCACCGGCGGCTGCGGCTTGTAGGTCTTGGGCGGCTGCTTCGGCTTGTAACCGGTCTTCGGCGGGGTATAGACCGCCACCTTCTCGGCCCAGACCACCTCGTCGACGCGCCAGGCGGGGTCGATCGAGGCGCGGCAGATGGTGACCGCACCGCGCAGCGGCTTGCCGAAGAGCTCCTCGTGCTCGATCACGCCGCAGAGCTCGCCGGCGCGGGTGTCGACCCGCCAGGAGACGAGATCCACGAAGCCCTCGTTCTTGCGCAGGTCGTTGCGCCAGATCACCGGCGGCGCGCCCTGCGGGGCGGCGAGGGCGGCATCGGTGGCGGCGTCGATCTCGCGGCGGTCGGAGTTCTGCAGCGGCTGGCCGATCCGCTCCTCGATGATGGCCGAGAGCGAGAAGGTGCCGTCGATGAACACCGGGTCGAGCGCGCCGGTGGCGGGATCGACCATGCCCTCCCCGGTCCGGATGTTGGGCTGCTCGGGCCCGCAGGCGGAGACCGCGAGGGCGATCAGCGCGGCGAGCGAGGCATACTGGCGCATAACTCGGCTCCTTTCGGTTTTGTCAAAGCTGCGAACGAAAGCGGGCGGGCGGCAGGGCCTGATGCCCTACCGCCCGCCCCCCGGTTGCGATCACCAGTTGCCCGGATCCAGCTGGACCGGATGGCGCCGGCGCACCGGCACGCAGGAGACGGTGTAGGTGGCGCCGTCGACACCGACCCGGCCGCGATGGTTGGAATGCACCAGCATCTTCTCGAGGTTGCGGTGCAGTTTGCCCGGCGCGATGGTCGAGGTGTACTGCATCTTGCAGCTGGTGCTCGAGCAGACATCGGGGCGGTGGTTCAGATAGCCCTCGAAGATCACCAGATAGGGCTCGAAGTCGAGCCGGATCTCCGGCGAGCACTCGTCGAACACCAGGGTGTAGGTGCGCTCGAAGCCGACGCCGCCGGTCTGCGCGCCGCCGGTCGCGGGCGCGGCATAGCCGCCGCCGCCGGTGGTCACCTGGCCGCCGCCATGGCGCCCGAAGAAATCGTCGAGCTTGTCGGCGAGCACGCTGGAGAGCTCGACGCCCATGTCGCGGCCCTTGGTCGAGAGCTTCTCGAGCAGGCACTCGCGCGGGCAGTTGACCGGCAGGCGGAAGGTCTCGGGGCTCTCGACCTCGAAGGAGCCGACGAAGCGGCCGCTGTCCGGGTCGAGCACGCGGCCGGTGATCCGCATCTTCACGAAGCTCGCGAAGTCGGTCTTCTCGACGCTGGCGAAGACTTCATAGTTGACGATGATGTCGATCGGCTGGTTGGCCGTGCGGGCGACGATGATCAGCTCGTCCGGCGTGCGGCGCGAGCGGCCCTGCACGGTGGTCGACTGATAGCCGTCGATGCCGAGGGCGGTTTCGTCGAACACGCGATAGCCGCGCTGGTTCAGCCGGTCGTTGAGGCCCGACAGGATGTTGCGCTGCACGCGGCTGTTGCGCGGCACGGTATCCTGGTCGAAATCCTCGGTCATCACGAGCACGTTCGGGATGTCCTGGGCGACGCTGGGCGTTGCCGTGAAGGTGCCACCGAAGAGCGCGAGGCCCGCGATCCCGGCGGCGAGAGTCTTGATCCACATGTGTTGGGTCCTCTCCGTTGCGAAGCTGCACATGTCTACTCGATAAGCCGGTCAGGCACCGAATCGTGCAAGCGATCGTTACATTGCATTAGAAGAATGCCGGATGACGTGATGATTTACACGAGGGATTTCGCGCAGCGCCGTCGCAGCCGGGGCCGCGGGTCAACGGCGCAAGTCGTTCCAGCCCTCGGGAAATCCGCCCTGCGGCAGCCGCGGGGCGGGGTTCTGGCGGATCTGCGCCCAGGGATCGGTCGGGGTCTCCGGCTGCGGTGCCGGGCCCGGTGCCGGCAGCGGTTGGCGGCCGGTGCCGGCGCTGCCGGCGGCGCCCTCCGGAAGCAGCGCGAAGCTGAGCCGTACCGCGCCCTCGCCGGTGCCGTGCAGCACCAGCTCGAGCCGGGCCGGCGCGGTGAGCCGGGCATGGTCGATCCAGAGCGTCACCGGATCCGGGCTGCCGTCGCGGCGGAGCGCGAGGCGCAGGCCGGGGCTGTCGGGCGGGTCGAGCCGTGCCTCGAGTTCGAGCAGGCTGCCGCGGCGGAGCGCGACATGCAGCCCGCAGAGCCGCGGATCGGCCGGAATCTCGGTGCTCGCCGCCTCGAGCGCCAGCGCCTCCGGCAGCGGCTGCTGGCCGCTCATGGCGAACCAGCTGCAATCGAAACCGCCGCCGGGGCGCAGCCGCATCGCCGTCAGCGGGAGCTGCGAGACATCCGGCCCCTCGGGCGGCGGGACCGAGAGCGACGCCTCCGCCGCCACGGCCTGCGGCATGGCTGCCGCGGCGAGGCTTGCCGGCGCCCCGCCCCTGCGGGCCGGATCGGGCGGGAGGGCCAGAGCGGCGAGGCGCACCGGCGGGGCGTCGGCCCCGGCGAGCGCCGGGATTGCCGGGCCGGCGCGGGAGGCGGGCGCCGGGTCTGCCGCCGGGCGCGAGCAGTTCCGCGCCCCGGGCGATCAGCGCGCCCTGCGCGGCGCGGAGGCGTTCGAGCGCCGCGCGGGCCAGGCGCCATTTCGCATCCGGGTTGCGCGCCCAGGCGCCGGAGCCC
>NZ_BSYI01000056.1 GCF_030270585.1 Paralimibaculum aggregatum | reverse complement strand
GCGGTGCCGGCGCAGCCAGCCGAGGCCGTGCCCCCTGCCAGCGCCGAGCCGCTGCAGTCTGCCGAGGCGGTTCCTGCCAGCGCGGTGTCGGCGCAGCCTGCCGACGCCGAGCCCTCTGCCGCTGCGGAGCCGATGCTGCCCGCCGACATCGTGCCCCCCGCCACGGCGGAGCCGGTGCAGCCCGCCGATGCCGTGCCCTCTGCCGCTGCGGAGCCGGTGCAGCCTGCCGATGCCGTGCCCCCTGCCAGCGCGGAACCGGCGCTAACGGCCGATGCCTTGGCCCTCGCCAGCGCGGAGTCGTTGCAACCCGCCGACGCTGTGCCCCCGGCCAGCGCGGAGCCGGCGCAGACTGCCGACGCCGTGCCCCCTGTCAATGCGGAACCGTTGCAGCTCGCCGACGCCGTGGACTCTGCCACTGCGGAGCCTGTGCAGCCCGCCGATGCTGTGCCCGCTGCCAGCGCGGAACCGTGGCAGCCCGCTGACGCCGTAGCCCCTGCCGGTGCGGAGCCGGCGCTGCCGGGCGACGCCGTGACCTTTGCCAGTGCGGAGGCGCTGCGGCCGGCCGACGCCGTGGCGGCCACCGCAATGGCCGAGCTGCCCCCCGTCGCGCCGGTTGCGGCGACGGACCCGCCCGATGCAGCAGCCGGGGCGCCGCCGGATATCGCCGCCACCACCCGGCCCGACCGGACCGCCGGGGTGGCGCCCGATCTGGTGGCCGATCAAATGCCCGAGGTGGTGGCCGGGGCGGAAATTACCGCCGCGGCGCAGGCGCAGCCGGTTTCCGGCAGCGCCCCGGCAGCGGCGCCGGCGCGGCTGCGGCGCCGGCTCCCGAAACCCGCGCCGCGGTCGATGCCGGCGAGACCGGCGCCGCCGGGGCGAGCGGAGCAGCCAGGGCCGGCGGGGCGGCCAACCCGGCCGCCGGCGGCAGCCAGGGCGCCGGCGGGGCGCCCGATCCCGGCCTGCAGCGCGACTACCTGACCCGGCTCGCGCGCTATCTCGCCCGGCACAAGCGCTATCCGCAGGCGGCCTGGGCGCGGCGGCAGGAGGGCACCGGGCATCTGCTCTTCGCGATCGACGCGGCGGGGCGCGTCACCGCCGCGGAGCTGCGCCGGAGCTCCGGCCACGGGCTGCTCGACCGCGAGATCCTCGCCCTGATCGAGCGGGCGGCGCCGCTCCCCGCGATCCCGCCGGAGCTCGGCGTCTCCCGGCTCGAGGTGGTGCTGCCGATCACCTTCCGCATCGAGTGAGCGCCGCGCGAGGGCAGCGCCCGCTGCGCCACGAAGCTGCGCCCGCCGCGCCGGGGCCTGCGCCCGCGCGGGCCGCCACGCGCAGGCGGCCGGGCCGCCCGGCGCCGCGCAAATACGCCCGCCCGCTCCATTGCCGGTCGCGAGACCCGGATGAAGGAGCCCGCCCATGCCGCCGATCATCGGACCCCGCCCCGCCCCCGCCTCGGGCCGTGCCGCCCCCGCTTCGGGCCGCCCCGCTCCCGCGTCGGACCGCGCCGGCCACGCTTCGGGCCGCCCCGCCCCCGCCTCGGCCTGCGCCGCTCCCGCTTCGGACCGTGCCGCCGGCTGCCGGCGCCGCCTCGGCGCGTTTGCCCTCGGCCTCGCGCTGGCGCTCGGGGCCGCCGCGCCGCTCGCCCCCGCGCCGCTCGCCGCGGCCGCCGAGATCGCCCCGCTGCGCCTCGGCAACTGGCAGGGCGGCGCGTATAGCGACGACCGCACCGGCGCCTTCTCGCACTGCGCTGCCAGCGCCCGCTACCGCAGCGGCATCACGCTGCTGTTCTCGGTGACCCGCGAGCGGAGCTGGAGCATGGGCGTCTCGAGCCCGGACTGGCGGCTGCGCCCCGGCGCGACCTATCCGATCAGGTACCGGGTGGACGGCGGCGCGGTGCACGACGCCGCGGCGCTGGCCCGCAGCCCGGTGCTGGCGCAGGTGATGCTGCCGGCCAGCGAGCGGCTGTTCCTGAGCTTCCGCAAGGGCCGGATGCTGCGCATCGCCGCCGCCGGGCGGGTGCTCGAGTTCCGCCTCGACGGCACCGCGCGGCTGCTCACGGCGCTGCTCGGCTGCGCCCGGCGCTTCGCCGGCACCGGGGGCGGCGATCCCTCCGCCGGCGGCCGGCAGCGCGGGCGCGCGCCCGGCATCGGCGCCGGCTTCCGCAGCCGGGTCGGGGATCAGACCACCCAGACGCCGTCGTCGTAGTTGTCGGCGTTCTGCGCGAGGTTCTCCGGCCCGTCGGCGAAGAACAGCAGCATGTCGGCCCGGTCATGGGCGCCGGTGGCGATGGCATCGAGCCAGAACTGCCGCCCGGCCGCATCGGGGGCGCGGCCGAGCACGTTCTCGAACAGCGCCGAGACGAAGGCATCGTCGGAGGGCGCTTCGCCGAACCGCGCGGCGAACTCGGCGCTGCCGACGAAGGCCGCGGCCATCGCCTCCGGCGCGGTGCCGGCTGCGGCCTGCCCGGCCCAGAAGCGCAGCCCCGCCTCGTCCGGCACCCGGGCGAAGGCGGCGGCATAGAGCCGGTAGGTCGCCGGCAGGTGATCGCCGCCGAGATCGTAGAGATAGGTACCGTCCTCGAGCGCGATGCGGGCGATGTCGTGCAGCAGGTCGCGCTCGCCGCCGGGCAGCAGCACCGTCACGGCGCCCTCCGCGCCGAGGCTCTCGCCGATCTCGTCGCGGCGCGCGGCATAGGCCACCGTGTCCTGCCCGCCATTGCCGAAGATCGTGTCGTCGCCGGCGCCGCCGCGCAGGGTCTCGTCCGCCGCGCTGCCCAGGATGGCGGCGGGGGTGGCGGGTGTGACGGCGACGGCCTCGGTGCCGGCATAGCTCAGCGCGATCTCGCCGCGCTTGGCCGGCAGGACCGAGAGCGGGCCCTCGTCGTCGAGCACCAGGAGATCGCCGTCGAAAAAGAATGCCTCCCGCGCCGTGGCGGAGAGCGCGATCTCGGCCAGCGCATGGTCGAAGTCGAGGAAGATGTCGAGCGGGCCATCCTCGGTGGAGGCGGCGGCGAGGGCGAATTCCTCCCCCGGCGCGAGGGCGATGGCGAGCCGGTCGCCATCCGCCACGGTCTCGGCCAGCAGGCTCGCCTCGGGCGCGGCTCCCGGCCCCTCGGGATAGCGCAGCAGGCGCAGATCGGCGAGCGGGCCGCCGCGGAGCGAGACCGCGAGATCGAAGAGCAGCCGGGCGGCGCCATCGTCGCGGCTGCCGGGCTCCAGCCCCTCGGCGGCGAGCGCCGCCGCGCTCTCGCCCAGCACCGCCCGGCGCAGGTGATGCACCGGGTTCTGCGTGCCGCTGCCATCGGCGAGCGGCTGCGGCGTGGCGGCGAAGGCGGGCAGCGCCGCGCTCTCCCCGGCCATCACGGTGCCGGCGCCGGGGGCGAGATCGGCGAGCCCGAAGGCATGGCCGGCCTCGTGCGCGACCGCCTCGGCGACCGCGCCGGTGCTGTCGGCGGTGTCCATGAAGATCGCGACGCTGCCGCCGGCGCCGTCGAAGGCCTCGAGGACGCGCCCGCGCTCGCGCACCGGCACGCCGCCATCGCCCTCGGGGTCGAGCAGCGGCAGGCGCTCGGCGAAGCGCACGGTGAGCTGCGGGCCGAAGCCGGGCGCGGTGTCGCTGACCCGGATCGGCACGCCGGAGCGCGCGAAGATCGCCTGCACCAGCCCGAGGATCTGGTCGCGCTCGGCCTGCGAGAAATGGCTGGCCGGGGTCTCGCCCGCGACCGCCTCGATGAACTCGCGGCCGCGGTAATCCTCCGACCTGATGAAGGCGCGGTCGTGGCCGCCGTGGAAATCGAGGACCAGCACGGGCGCGCCGGGCAAGGATGTGGCGGGCACGGATGTGGCGGGCACGGGGGCGGCGGGCAGGCCTGCGCCGGGCATGGCGGCCGGGGGATCGGTGGGCATTCTGCGCCTCTCGGATCGGGTTCTGACCCTTCCCACCTAATCCATGATGGAAAACGGAGGCTTAACGCGGCTATCACTGGAGCGGCCCGCCGCTGCCGGGGGCGCGAGGGAGGCAGGCCATGACCGGAACGCGGACCATCGCCACCGTGCTGCTGGCCACCGGGCTGGCGGTCTGCGGTGCCGGCGTGCTGCAGACCTTCCTGCCGCTGCGCGCCGATATCGAGGGCTTCACCGACTGGGAGATCGCGCTGCTCGGCGCGGCCTATTTCGGCGGCTTCATCCTCGGCTGCCTGGCCGGGCCGGGGCTGATCCGCGCGGTCGGGCATATCCGCGCCTTCGCCGGCATCGTCTCGCTGCTCGCCGCGGTGGTGCTGGCGCAGGCGCTGCTGGTCGGCCCGCCGGCCTGGATCGGGCTGCGGCTGGTCACCGGCGCCGGCGTCGCCATCGTCTACATGACGCTGGAGAGCTGGCTCAACGACCAGGCCAGCAACCGCACCCGGGGGCGCGTGCTCTCGGCCTATATCATCGTCGCCAATCTCGGCTGGGTGGCGGGGCAGTTCGTCATCAACACCGCCCCGGTCGAAGGCATGGCGCTGTTCCTCGCGGTGGTGATCTTCGTCAGCCTCTCGGCGGTGCCGGTGGCGCTGACGCCGAGCAAGGAGCCGATGCCGGTGCCGGAGATCCGGCTCGACCTGCCGGGGCTGTTCCGGCTCTCGCCGGCGGGCACCATCGGCTGCCTGCTGGTCGGGCTGGTGGAGGGCGCGTTCTGGAGCTTCGGCCCGGTATTCGGGCAGGAGCGCGGGCTCAGCGTCTTCGAGGTGACGATGCTGATGGCCGCCTTCGTGATGGGCGGCACGCTCTCGCAATGGCCGGTCGGGCGGCTCTCCGACCGGGGCGACCGGCGGCGGGTGATCGTCGGCATCGCGCTGGCCTCGGTGGTGACCGGGCTGGTGATCGCGGCGGCGGACGGGCTCTCGATCGGGCTGACGCTGCTGCTGGCGCTGCTGCACGGGGCGCTGATGATCCCGATCTACCCGATCTGCATCGCCCATGTGAACGACTACACGCCGAAGGCGCGCATGGTGCAGGTGAGCAGCGGGCTGCTGCTGGTCTATTCGGTGGGGGCGACGCTGGGCGCGCCGGCGGCGGCGCCGCTGATGACCGCCTTCGGCCCCGGCGCGCTCTTCGTCTTCATCGCCGGCGTGCTGGGGCTGCTGGCGCTGCTGACCGGCGGGCGGATGCTGCTGGCGGGGCGGCGGCTGCGCGCCTTTCCCGAGGTCTACCGCCCCTGGGTGCGGACCACGCAGTCGATCTACGAGATGGAGGGCGACGAGACGGCGGAGGCCGAGACGGCAGCCGAGGGGCGCGAGGCGGCCGGGAGGGGGGGCCGCCCCCGCCCCGGCTGAGGCCGGCGCTCAGCCCGCCGGCACCTTCATCCGCTTGAGCTCGGCCTCGATGGCCTTCTCCACCGCCTTGCGCACATCGGCATCCTTGACGAACTGCTTCTCGGCGGTCTTCAGCAGCTGGCTCTTGGTCTCGCTGCCGGTGGCCTTCTCGACCACCGCGTTGATCGTGGTGTCGGCGAGCTTCTTGGTGACGCCGGTCTCCACCTTGGCGATCAGCGCGCGGCGCTGGTTCTCGGTCAGCTCGACCTTCTTGAACTTGGTCTTCAGGATGTCCGGCGCGATGGTCTTGCCGATCAGCTCGGGCCGGCGCTTGTGCACCCAGGCGGTCTGGAAGCGGCCGAGCTCGCCGAAGATGCCGGCCATCACGGTGTTGCGGATGATCGTGGTGAGCCGGTCGACGACCTCCTTCTCGGTCGGCGCCTTGCCGCCCTTCTTGATGACATCGGTGCAGCCCTTGAAGAACTCCGCCACCGCCGAGGTCACCGCCGCCTTGCCGGTGTTGTTGATGAAGCGGATGCAGAACTTCTCCGCCACCTCCCTGGCGACGTAGCCCTCCATCTCGCGCGCCAGCGCCGGGCCGAGGGCGCTGGAGAGCTTCTTCACGAAGGGCAGCTTCAGGGTGCCGAGCTTGCCGCTCAGCCCGCCGACGATGGCATCGAGGATCATCGCCTGGAGCGATTCCCACATCGTGCGGTCCTGCCCCGAGGCGTGCTTGCCGAGCTCGTTGACCGCGGTCTGCAGCATCGCGGTGCCGGCGGAGCCGACGATCGCCGCGCCGCCGGCGCCCATGCCGGCGCCGATCAGCACCGGGGTCGCCATCGCGCCGACCGCCATCCAGCCGATGCCGGAGGCCAGCGAGAGCCGGAAATGCACCTTCTTGGCCGAGCGCCCGAGCTCCTGGCAGAAGCGCAGCATGTCGTCGGTGAAGGCGTTCACCGCCTTCTCGCAGGCCGGAATTGTTCGCTCCAGCGCCTTGAAATCCTTGGCGGAATGGGCCGCCTTGCAGGCCTTGAGCGCATTGCCGGCCTTGGCCGCGAGCCCGGCATCGGGCAGCTTCAGCCGGCCCGCGGTGATCACCACGATCATCGAGATCGACTTGAGATAGCCCTCGCCGCCCTTCACGACCTCGGCCCAGTGATACAGCATCTTCTGGTTGTGCAGGAGCGAGTTCTCGAAGATGTCGATATAGGCCTTCAGCTCCTTCAGCGCGGCGGCCTGGAGCTTGTCGAAATCGGCCTTGGAGATGCAGAGCTTCTTGCCCTTGTAGTCGATCAGCACGCGGGTGCCGGTGCCGAGCTCGGCGAGCTCCTTCTGATAGGCCGGCAGCATCTTGCGATAGGTCAGCCCGCCGGGGTCCACCACCTGGTCGGGCGGCCGCACGCCGGCCTTCTTCTGCATCAGCGCGATCAGCTTCAGCAGCTCGTTGTCGATATTGCCGCTGTCCTTCGAGGGCATGCCGTTGGCGCGCAGCATCGAGCGCACGAGCTTCACATCCGCGCCGCGGTTCTGCACCGGGTCGCCCTTGCTGGTGCGCGGTGCGAGGCCGACGGGGGCCGAAAGCTTGATGCCTGACATGGTTCATCCCTCCGATTGCAGCGCCCGCCGGAACTTCTCACGGGCGAACCCTGCAACACGGAGGCTATGCCGGCTTTGGACTGCTCCCTGTGTCGAGCATCACATTTACAGTCAGATAAAGTCAAACTCAAAGGTTCCGCGGCGGGACCCATTCGGCCCCGCCACGTTTCGCGCTCAGCCGAGCTCGGCCCTGATCGCCTCGGCGGTGACGGAGATCACCGTGTCGGCCTCCTCCCTGGTCAGGCAGAAGGGCGGCGCATAGCCGATGATGTCGCCCTGCGGCATCGCCCGTGCGACGACGCCGAGCGAGGCCATCCGCCCGGCCACCGCCGGCCCGATCTTGCGCGACGGGTCGAACCCGGCCCGCGTCTCGCGGTCCTCCACCAGCTCGACCGCCGAGAGCAGGCCGACGCCGCGGACCTCGCCGACATGCGGATGCTCGGCCAGCGCCTCCGAGAGCCCGCGGGTCAGATAGGGGCCGATCTCGCGCACGTTCGAGATCAGGTCGAGCTTGTCGATCAGCTCGAGGTTCGCCACGCCTGCCGCGGCGCCGATCGGATGCGCCGAATAGGTCCAGCCATGGCCGATCACGCCGAACTCGTCGGTGCCCTGCTCCAGCACCTTCCACATCTTCTCGCCGACGATCGAGCCCGAGAGCGGCGCATAGGCCGAGGTCAGCCCCTTGGCGATGGTGATGAGGTCCGGCCTGATGCCGTAGTGGTCCGAGCCGAACATGGTGCCGAGGCGGCCGAAGCCGGTCACCACCTCGTCGGCGATCAGCAGGATGTCGTGGCGCTCGAGCACCGCCTGGATCGCCTCCCAGTAGCCCGCCGGCGGCGGCACCAGCCCGCCGGTGCCGAGCACCGGCTCGCCGATGAAGGCGGCGATGGTGTCGGCGCCCTCGCGCTCGATCAGCGCCTCGAGCTCGCCCGCCAGATGCGCGACATAGGCGGCCTCGTCCATCGCCGGATCGGGCCGGCGATACCAGTAGGGCGCATCGGTGTGGATGATCCGCTCGAACGGCAGGTCGAACTTCTGGTGGAACAGGCCGAGCCCGGTCAGCGAGCCGGTCACCAGGCCCGAGCCGTGATAGCCGCGCCAGCGCGAGATGATCTTCTTCTTCTCGGGCCGGCCGAGCACGTTGTTGTAGTACCAGACCAGCTTGATGTTGGTCTCGTTGGCATCCGAGCCGCCGAGGCCGAAATAGACCTTCGACATGCCCGCCGGCGCGCGGTCGATCACCATCCGGGCGAGCTTGATCGAGACCTCGGTGCCGTGGCCGACATAGGCGTGGTAATAGGCCAGCTCGCGGGCCTGCTCGGCGATCGCCTCGGCGATCTCCTGCCGGCCATAGCCGACATTCACGCAGTAGAGCCCGGCGAAGGCGTCGAGCAGGCGCTTGCCGTCGCGGTCCTCGATATGCGAGCCCGAGGCGGTGCGCAGGATGCGGTTGGGGCTGTCGCCGCGGGCATGCTGGGCGAGGTGGGTCGAGGGGTGGAAGAAGCACTCCCGGTCCCAGCGGTCGAGCTCGTCGTTGCGGAGCATGTCAGGTCCTTTCCTGTCTCGCCTGTCAGTGCCAGTCGCGGCAGACATATTTGATTTCCATGAACTCGGCCATGCCCGTGCGGGCGCCTTCGCGGCCGAGGCCGGACTGCTTCATGCCGCCGAAGGGGATCGGCGCGCCGGTCACCTTGGTGCGGTTGACCGCCACCATGGCGAACTGCAGCGCGCGGGTCAGCCGGTAGATCCGCCGCGGGTCGGCGGTGTGCAGATAGGCGACGAGGCCGTACTCGGTGGCATTGGCCCGGGCCACCGCCTCGGCCTCGTCGTCGAAGGGCGCGATGGCGGCGACCGGCCCGAAGGTCTCCTCGCGCATGATCGCGGCGTCCTCCGGCACGTCCGCCAGCACCGTCGGCGCGTAGAACAGCCCGCCGAGGGGATGCGCCCGGCCGCCGGCCAGCACCCGCGCGCCGCGCGCCACCGCATCGGCGACATGCGCCTGCTGCCTGGCCAGCGCGCGCTCGTGCATCAGCGGGCCGATATCCGGGTCGGCCATGCCGGGGCCGACGCGCAGCGCCCGGGTCGCCGCCGCGAAGCGCTCGCAGAACGCCGCGTAGAGCGGCCGCTCGACATAGATCCGGTTGGCGGCGAGGCAGTCCTGCCCCGAGGTCGCGAACTTCGCCTTGACCGCCTCCGCCACGGCGCGGTCGAGATCGGCATCGGCGAAGACCAGCACCGGCGCATGGCCGCCGAGCTCCATCACCAGCTTCTTCACCGTGCCGGCGCACTGGCCATAGAGCAGCCGCCCGATCCCGGTGGAGCCGGTGAAGGAGAGCGCGCGCACCCGGGGGTCCTCGGTCCAGGGCCGCACCACCTCCGGCGCCGCGCCGGTGACGATGTTGAGGACCCCGGCCGGCAGCCCTGCCCGCTCCGCCAGCTCGGCCAGCGCCAGCGCCGAGAACGGCGTCTCGGCCGAGGGATGCGCGACCACGGTGCAGCCCGCCGCCAGCGCCGCCGCGGCCTTGCGCGTGAGCATCGCCGAGGGGAAGTTCCAGGGCGTGACCAGCGCCACCACCCCGACCGGCTCGAGCCAGAGCTCCATCTCGGCATCCGGCAGATGCGAGGTCACGCCCTCGATGTTGGGCCGCTTGGCCTCCTCGGCGTAATACTCGACGAAGCCGGCGGCATAGTCGATCTCGCCGCGCGCCTCGGAGAGCGGCTTGCCCTGCTCGCGCACCATCAGCCGGGCGAGATCCTCGCGGTTGGCCAGGATCTCGGCATGCCAGGCGCGCAGCAGCGCCGCGCGCTCCTGCGGCAGCCGCCCGGCCCAGCCGGCGAAGGCGCGCTCGGCGGCATCCACCGCGGTGCCGGCCCCGGCGGCATCGAGCGCCGCCACCTCGCCGAGGCGCAGCCCGGTGGCCGGGTCGGTCACGGCGATGGCGGCGCCCTCGGCGCCGGCGACCCAGCGGCCATCGACATAGGCAAAGCTGCGATGGAGGCGCATGTCCTCCAGGACGATCTGATCGGGCATCGGGTGGTCCATCGGGTCTCCTCCTCGGCTGTCGGGAGGAACCTCGCAGGGAGCGGCAGGCAATCGAGGCTTTTCTCGGGGGGCTCGGGAGAGACTCTCTCTCCCCGCGGGCGCTGCCGGAGAGAGACGGTCTCCGCCCCGGCTCAGCCGCCGAGCAGCAGCGCGATCGGCGGCGCGGCCGGGCCCTTCACCGGCTTGGTCACGACATAGGAATAATACCGCGCCACGCCGATCTCGCGCTCCAGCAGGTGGTCGATCAGCCGCTGATAGGCGTCGATGTCCGGCGTCACGGTCTGCAGCAGATAGTCGAACCCGCCGCCGAGCGCCCAGGCCCCGGTGATCTCGTCGAGCAGCTTCACCGCCTGCTCGAAGCGGGCGAAGCGCGCGGCGGTGTGGTCGGCCAGCTCCACCGCGACGAAGACCACCGTGTGCGGGCCGATCCGCTTGAGATCCACCCGCGCGCCATAGCCCTCGATGATGCCGGCATCCTCGAGCTTCTTCAGCCGGTTCCAGCACGGCGTGGGCGAGAGCCCGACGCGCTCGGCCAGCGCCAGCTTGGAGATCCGCCCTTCCGCCTGCAGCGCCTCGAGGATCGCGACATCGCGCCGGTCGAGCTTCATCGCCGCGCCCGCTCAGGCGATCACGGCGGTGCCGGCGGTGCCGAGCAGCCCCCGGACATGGCTGGCGATCGCGGTGTCCTGCGCGCCGGTGCCGGTCAGATCGCAGATCGTGACCTGCTCCGCATCGGTGCGGCCGGGCGCGCTGCCGGCGATCACCGCGCCGAGCTCCGGCGGCGTGCCCCGGTGCCAGAGCCCGGCCGCCAGCGCGGCGCGCAGCTCGCCGAGCGCCTCGCACTGGCTGACCCGGTCGCAGACATAGAGATCCGCCGCCGCCAGCGCCGCCGGGTCGATCTCGTTCTTGCCGGCCTGGTCCGAGCCCATCGCGGTGATATGCAGGCCGGGATGCAGCCAGCCCGCCTCGAGCACCGGCTGGCGCGCCGGCGTGGTGGTGATCACGAGCTGGCTCTCGGCCACCAGCCGGGCCGGATCGGCGGCGGCCTCCACCGGCACGCCGAGGCTGGCCGAGAGCTCCGCCGCGCAGGCCGCCGCCCGCGCCGCATCGCGCCCCCAGACGAGGCCGCGCGCAAACCGCCGCTCGAGATGCGCCGCCTGCATCTGCAGCCGCGCCTGCGCCCCGGTGCCGATCACCCCGGCGGTCTCGACCGCCTCGGGCGCCAGATGGCGCGCCGCCACCGCCCCCGCCGCGGCGGTGCGCAGATCGGTGAGATAGCCGTTGTCGAGAAACACCGCCTGCACCAGCCCGGTGGTCGCCGAGAACAGGATCATCAGCCCGTTCAGCGAGGGCAGGCCGCGTGCCGGATTGTCGAAGAAGCCCGGGCTCACCTTGATCGCGAAGCCCTCGAAGCCGGGGATGTAGGCGGTCTTGACGTCGACCTCGCCATTGGCCTCGGCGATCTCCATCGAGAGGATCGGCGGCATCACCACCCGGCCCGAGGCCAGCGCCCGGAAGGCGTTCTCGATCACGTCCACCAGCGCACGGTCGAGCCCGACGGCGCCGCGCAGCTCGGCCTCGGTGACGATGCGGATCTCATGGCTCATAGGCACGCCCCTTCACGATGTGGTCGCCGAGCGCCACGTCCTGCCCGGTCACGATGCGGGTGAAGACACCCATGTCGAGATTGCGCCCGGTGATCACGGTGGCGACCGGCCCGCGCGGCGCCGGCAGCCGCCCGGCGACCAGCGCCGCGATGCCGACCACGCAGGCGCCCTCGGCGACGATGCGGTCCTCGTAATAGAGCCGCTGCATGGCGTGGTAGATCTCCTCCTCGCTCACCAGCACGGTGTCGTCGAGCAGGTCGCGGCAGAGCGGGAAGGAGAGCCGGTTGTCCAGCCCGATGCCGCCGCCGAGGCTGTCGGCGAGGCTCGCCACCTCCTCGACCTCCACCGGATGCCCGGCGCGGATCGAGGCATGCATCGCCGCGCCCCGGTCCATGCTGATGCCGATCACCCGGATCTGCGGCCGGATCGCCTTGGCGGCCAGCGCGATCCCGGCCGCCAGCCCGCCGCCCGAGAGCGGCACCAGGATCATGTCGAGATCCGGCCGCGCCTCGAGCATCTCGAGGCCGATGGTGCCCTGCCCGGCGATCACGTGGGGGTCGTCGAAGGGGGAGATCTCGGTCAGCCCCTCCTCGCGGCAGAGCCGCCGGCTCTCGGCCTGCGCCTCGTCCTGCGAGCGGCCGTGGATGCGCACCTCGGCGCCGAGCCGGCGGATGCCCTCCACCTTGGCCTCCGGCACCAGCGCCGACATGCAGACCACCGCGCGCAGCCCGCGCGCCCGCGCCGCGAAGGCCACGCCGCGCCCGTGATTGCCGGTCGAGCAGCAGGTGACGCCGCGCGCATCCTCGGGCAGCGCGGCGACCGCGTTGAGCGCGCCGCGCAGCTTGAAGGCGCCGATCGGCTGCATGTTCTCGAGCTTGAGCAGCACCTCCTGCCCGGCGCGCTCGCCGAGATGCGGCGAGGGCACGAAGGGGGTGGCGTCGGCCAGGCCGCGGATGCGCTGCCGGGCGGCAAGGATGTCGGACAGGGTGAGGGCCATGCGCCCCAAGCTCGGCCAAATCGGGGGCATGCTGTCAAGCGAAATCGCCCTGCCCCGGCCATCGCCGGGGGAGCCGCTGCGGGCGCGACCGCGGGTCCGGTCTCGACCGCGGCCGGTTTCGTGGCAGACTGCCCCGCGGGCCGGAGACAGGGTGAAGGGAAACCGGGGATGGCGATGCCGAAACGCGGACTGCTCGGGCTGCTGGCGCTCCTGCCGCTCCTGTTGCTCGCCCTGCCGGCGGCGGCGGCGGCGGCGGCGGCGGCGGCGGTGCGCGGCGGCTGCGCCTCCCATGATTTCGCCGCCGCCGATGCGGTCGGCCATATCGACATCGCGGGGCAGATCACCCGCCGCCTCGCCGCCCCGGTGATCCGCGCCGATGCGCCGCTGCTGGCCGCGCCCCGCGCCGGTGCCCGGCAGCTCGGAACCCTCCGTTTCGGCCAGCGCGTGGCGCTGCATCGCCGGCAGGGCGCCTTCGTCGAGGTGAAGGCCGACCAGCGCGCCGCCGGCAGCCTCGGCTGGGTGCATGGCGACGACCTGCTCTGCCGCGTGCAGCCGCTGGTCAGCCGCACAACGGGGGCGGACCGGCGCTTCCTGCCGCGCCGGCCCGCGCATCTGCTCGGCAGCGCGCCGGAGCCGCTGCACGCGATGCCCTCGGCGGCGCATCGGCGCTGCGAGCCCGGCAGCCCGGGCTGCACCGATCTCGCGGATGTCGCGGTCGCCTATGTCCATGCCGCCGACCCCGCGCGCGGCCGGCTGCTGCTGGTCGACCGCTTCCTCGCCGACGAGGCGGCGCAGATCCTCGGCTGGGTCAGCCTCTCCGACGGCCTGCTCTGGGAGACCCGCCTCGGGCTGCGCCCGCGCGAGGACCTGGTGCACGACGCCGCCAGCGCGCCGCGGCCCGATCTCGTCGGCCGGCCGCGCCCGCTCTGCGTCCATGCCACGCCGGAGGCGGCGCGGCGCGGCGAGCCCTGCACGCTGCCGGTGCTCGGCGGCGCGCGCTGGTTCCGTACGCCGCTCAGGATGCCGGTGCTCCGGCACATCGCGGGCGAGCCGGCGCTCTGGGAGGTCGCGGTGCCGGCGGTCGGCGTCGGCCCCGGCGTGGCGGTCGACCTGCCGGGAGCGCCGGGCGCGATCCTCGGCGCGCGCCAGCCGGCGGATGCGCCGCGCCGGCTCGACATCTTCCTGCTGATCGACGGCACCGCCGGCATGGCGCCGCATCTCGCGGCGCTGGCCGGCGGGCCCGGGCGGCCCGGTCTCGCCGCGGCGCTGGCGGCGGCCCTGGCCAGCGATCCGCGGCTGGCCGGCACCGAGGTCAGGCTCGGCTTCCGGGTCTATCGCCGGGCCGCGGACGGCGCCGGCGGCATCGGCGAGGGGCTGGCGCTGGACGGCAACTGCGCGCCCTCCGCGGCGGAGCGGGAGGCCGGCATCGCCGCGGTCGGCGACGGCCTGCGCCGGCTCGCGGAGCAGCGGCCGCCGCGCGGCCCCCGCAGCCCGTGGACCAACCTCTTCATGGGGCTCTACCAGGCGGTCGACGACATGAGCGCCTGCGCCGGCCGCGCCAAGCTGCTGTTCGTGATCGGCGATGGCGGCTACAGCGCCGCCGAGCAGGCCGAACGGGGCGCGCTCGGGCTCGCGGTCGAGGACGTGCTGGCCTTCCTGACCCTCGATTTCGACCCGGCGGTCGAGCCGGTGCTGCCGGTCTTCCTCCAGGTGCCCAGCCCGGCGGGCGCCGGCGCCGCGGCGGCGCGCAGCGCCTTCATCGCCCAGGGCCGGGCGATCGCCGGCGGCGTGCTCGATCACCTCGCGGCAGCGCGCGGCGGCGCCCCGATGATCGACACCGGCCGCCTCGTCGCCGCGCTGCCGCCGGGCGCCGACCCGGCCGCGACCGGCGCGGCGCTGGTCGCGCGCATTCTCGGCGCGGTCCGGGATTTCGGCGGGCGCACCACGGTGGCCGATCTCCCCGACCTCGCCGCCGACGGGCCGGCCCTCGCCGCGCTCGCCGAACGGCTGGTGCAGGAGGGCCGCCAGGTGCCGGGCCTGATCCTGCCGGGGCCGGCCGCCGCGCCCTGCGCGCGCCCCGACGCCGGCTGCCATGCCCGGCCCTTCGCCGCCACCGCCACCGGCTATGTCCTCGACGACGCCGATGCCGTCGCCGATGTCTGGCTGAGCTACGACGCCTTCTCGGAATGGCGCGCCCGGCTCGCGCCGTTCCGCGACACCGCCGCGCGCTCGGTGCCCGGGCTGGCCCGGCTGATCCTGCGCCAGATGCCGGGCGCCGAACGCGGCGCGGCGGATGCCGCGGGCACGCTCGCCGAGCGGCTGGAGCGCGGCCGGGGGCTGCCGGTGGCGCCGGGCTCGCCGCTCCGCCGGATCGGCCCCGCCGCGCTGGCCCGGGCCGCCGGGCTGGAGGGCGCCGACGGCGACGGCGACGGCGCGGAGGGCGACGCGGCCGGGCTCTCGCCCTGCGAGCTGACCCTGCTCGGGCACTGGCTGGAGACCCGCCGCGAGATCATCGACACCGTCTTCGCCGGGCGCATCCCCGAGATCCGCGAGCGCGCCGAACAGCCCTGCGGCAGCGCCCGCCTCGCGGTGCCGCTCACCGAGATCACCCGCAGCCGCGCGTTTCCCGCGGCGGGCATGGATTTCAAGCATGTGCTGGGCGGGCAGACGGTCTACTGGATCCCGGAGGCCTATCTGCCCTGATCGCGACCGCGGCCCTCCGGCCGGCCCCCGGGCCGCCGCCCGGCCGGTCTCCGGTCGGCCGCCGTCAGCGCCGCCGCCGCCGCCGCGGCCGCAGCGCCCGCGCCAGCAGCCAGAACACCGCGCCGAGCCCGAGCAGCTCGAGCGCCAGCGGCGCCAGCAGCAGCGGCTGGATCACCGAGGTCCAGAGCGCCGGGGAGACATGGCGCTCGACCGCCGGCTGGAACAGCTGCAGGCTGTCCGGATCGGCCCAGAACCACCATTCGCCGAGGGTGGCGAGCCGGGCGGTCTCGCCCGCGCCGAGGCTCGCCGCGAGATCGGCGGCGGCGACCGCGAGGCCGAGCAGGATCAGTGCATAGGCGAGATAGCGCATGGCGGTACCGGCTCCCTGCCCCGTCGGAACCGCATGCCGGCCCCAGCTGAACCTAGGCACGCCGCCCCGGCCTGCCAAGCCTTCGCGTTGGCGCTTGCAGCCGCCGCGCGCATTGTTTAGGGAGTGGCCCGAGGAGAGGTGGCCGAGTGGTCGAAGGCGCACGCCTGGAAAGCGTGTATACCGGAAACGGTATCGCGGGTTCGAATCCCGCTCTCTCCGCCATCAACTTTAACTACGGTGTTGAATTTGTTTGAGAAAAGTCAAGATTATCAATCATGTTCCACATCTCATTCCACAACCAGAACGCTGTCCGTGGTGGATCCTTTCGGACCGCACTGGATCGGCGACAATGTGAACGGCGCGGGGATCTCAGGGTCTCGGGTGACACGGTCGCGCGGCGCTTCAGCATCCTTCAACATGTACCCCGCTCATGGCCACCGAAGGGGGAAGGTTACGCTCGGCTTCGCGGCGCGGATGGGGTGCCTTGCACTTGTCGGGACGGTTCATCCGTCGTTCGGTGATCAAGGCTCAGGTGCGGTCCCCCGATTGCACCTGATTACGCAGAGTCGGTGCAGTGCCTCCAGCCGGCTCTGATCGGGACGCTAGTCATGCTAATCGTGCTATTCTTGCTAGCCGAGGTAGCCTGATCGGGGCTGGTGAAGCGGTTCACGCCATCAGAGCAACAAGAAACCTGCCGTGCGCCAGGCAACCTCGCCGCCACGGGGCTGGTTCTCAATCGGCATAGAAATATGCCGTTGCGTCAGAGCATTCCGAAGACATCGAGGATCCTTTAAAGCCAAGCCACGCTTCAAGGTTTTGATTTGTGACGCATTTCAATTGCACCGCTGATCTGGCTCGGCTAGCGTCTGCTTAATCCCAGAAAATGGGTGTGCATACTCAACCTCGCGAATTCCGAGCCGGGAACGTGATGGATTTGGACAGGTCGGAGTTATGCTTGTGTACCAAGCGGCACCTCGCATTCCTGGGGTGCCGCCTGTTCCGGGAGGGACATGTGAACCGCAGCGATCAGATGGACCAGTTTGGGGTCCCGGTTAGCCAGGCGCCCACCCATCTGAGCCGCTATCTTGGCTTCGCGCCGGACATCACGGCCTGCGACAGGAGCGTGCGGTCTCATCTCCGCGGCTCGGATCTCAAGCCACGGTTCCTCGAGCCCGACGCCAGCAGCAACCTCGCGCAGCTGCACTCGCTCGCTGACGGGACTGTCGACCGGGATGATTCCCGGATCGCCAAACTACTGCCCCGCGCACCCGCCTCTGCCCCGGTGCGCGGGAGCGATCTGATAGTGCTCCGTTCGGCGGGGCGGCGCCATGCGCCGAGCCGTGGGGATCTAAGTGACGTGCCAGCCCCTGTCCAGCACCGAGCAGTGCTGGCGCTGAATTGCGCCATACCCCGTCGCCTTCTCTTGGGCACACGGGCGGAGGTCATGGCTCTAGACCACGGCATTCGCGGCGGCAAGGCGATGATCAGGGTTCGGCGCGCGCACTCCCACTGCGCACCCAAGCGGCTTGGGCTTGAACCGGATCAGGCTTCGAAGACACCTCGGGACCAGCAGATATTCCTCGTCCATCGCGAAGAGATCATTGGTGGTGCTCGAGAAAGCTGTATTCGAAAGGCGACAGTATGATTGAGCCGTTCAGCTGTTGCGGGGTCGCCTGCCGCAAGCAGACAAGTTCATTCGAGGAGTGAGGCAATGGGTAAGCAAGCCGCGTTCAAGACGAACCCGGTCAGTCTGGAAGAGCTTCTGCGCCATTGTGGGAATGGCAAGATCCAGTTGCCGGACTTCCAGCGCAGCTGGGTCTGGGACGAGGAACGGATCAAGGGGCTGATTGCCTCGATCTCGCAGGCGTTTCCGGTCGGCGCCTTGATGACACTCGAGACGAAGCCCGGTGCGGCGGACAAGTTCGCGCGCCGGCCGATCCAGGGGGCTGATGCCGAGATTGGCGATGCTGCGCCGGATCAGCTCCTGCTGGATGGCCAGCAGCGCATGACGTCGCTCTACCAGACCTGTCTGCGCCGCGAGGTGGTGCAGACGGTCACGCCACGGCTCAAGCTCGTGAAGCGCTGGTTCTACATCGACATCCGAAAGGCGATGAACCCATCCGAGGACCGGGAAGACGCCATCGTCTCGGTGCCGGAGGATCGGCGGATGAAATCGGACTTCAATCGACGTATCGACCTCGATCTCTCCACGCCGGAGCTCGAGTACCAGAACCTCATGTTCCCGCTGAACCAGGTGTTCGACTGGGACGAATGGCAGGACGGCTTCAACGAATACTGGCTGGAGAATGATCCGGAGACGCGCCGGCTGTTCAAGCCGTTCAAGGATGAGGTCCTTCAGAACTTCAAGGCCTACCAGCTGCCGGTGATCGCGCTGAGCCCGGAAACCTCGCACGAAGCCGTCTGTCTCGTCTTCGAGAAAGTGAACACGGGCGGCAAGCCGCTCGACGCCTTCGAACTTGTGACCGCCATGTACGCAGCCCGCGGCCACCGGCTGCGCGACGACTGGCTCGGTGCCGACGGCCAGCCGGGGCTGCAGACCCGGCTTCAGCTCTACGGCCGCGCTGCGGAGCAGAAGTTCGGCGTTCTTGAACGGATTGCGGCAACCGACGTGCTGCAGGCCATTGCCCTCCTGCACGGCGTCGAGAAGCGAGCAGCGGAAGTCGCCGCGGGGCGCAAGGACTCGGAGCTGTCCGCCGTCCGCGCCACGCGCCAGTCGCTGCTCGACCTGCCGCTCGAGGCCTACCTGAAGCACCGCTCCACGGTCGAGGAAGGGTTCAAGACGGCGGCCCGCTTCCTCCGGCAGAACCACATCTACCGTGTCATCGACCTGCCGTATCAGGGGCAGCTTGTCCCCTTCGCTGCGATCCTCGCGATGATCGGACCCAGATTCGATCATGCGGCAGTACGCGACCAGCTGGCTCGCTGGTTCTGGTGCGGCATCTTCGGCGAGCTCTACGGCACCGCGATCGAGTCCCGCTTCGCCAGGGACGTGCTCGAGGTTCCGGCCTGGCTCGACGGTGGACCCGAGCCGAGCACGATTGCCGACGGTCGATTCCGCCCCGAGCGACTGCGCACTCTGCGCACACGTCTGTCGGCCGCCTACAAGGGCATCCATGCCCTTCTGATGGCCGAGGGAGCGATTGATTTCAGATCGGGCCAGCCGTTCGGCCAGACCGTGTTCTTCGACGAGTACGTCGACATCCACCACATCTTTCCGCAGGACTGGTGCAAGAAGCAGAAGATCGAGCCCAAGGTCTTTGACACCGTCATCAACAAAACCCCGCTCAGCTACAAGACCAATCGCATCCTCGGGGGCGTCGCGCCCTCGGTCTACCTGGAGCGGCTGGAGACGGGCGGGACGGACACGCCACCGATCGCCCGCGACGCGCTAGACGAGTATCTGGCCTCGCACGCCATGGACCCTGCCCTCCTGCGCGCCGACGACTTCGCGGGCTTCATGGCTGATCGAGAGGCTCGCCTCCTCGCCATGATCTCGCGCGCTACGGGCCACGCGATCACGCGCGCCGACGCCGCGCCGGAGGAGGGCGAGGACGTGCCGCAGGATGACGACGGCTTCGAACTGCCCGACCCGGACGCAGAGGAGGCCGCCTGAATGGACACGGTTCACGAGGGCCCAGACACTTGCAAGCCATGGATCGATACTGCGCCGGCTGCGAGGCTTCTTGAGGTCGGCCTATGACCAGACTGGAAGACATCAGGAATGGGGCCTCGGTAGCGGGACTCGTTCCGAACCAGACCGTCGAAGTGATTTCCGTGGAATGGATCGGCGATCAGGCGATCAATGTCGTGTACCGGGCGTCGAACGGCTCTGTCGCGGAAACGACTCTCTATCGCGATGACGAACACCGGCTTGGCATTGAGAGCCGGGGGCGGAAATGGTCGTTCGATGCCGACGGCGCTCTGCTCCGTCTTGTGACCGAAGCAAACCGCATCAAGCTCGCTCATTTCTTCGATCCATACCTGGCCATCCACACCAGCCTTGTTGATCCATTGCCGCACCAGATTTCTGCGGTGTACGGCGAAATGATCCCGCGCCAGCCTTTGCGGTTCCTGCTCGCGGACGATCCAGGTGCCGGAAAAACGATCATGGCGGGCCTTCTGATCAAGGAGCTGGTCGCTCGAAGTGATCTCGAGCGCTGCCTTGTGGTGGCGCCGGGCAGTCTCGTCGAACAGTGGCAGGACGAACTGGGCGAGAAGTTCGGTCTGGAGTTTGACATCCTGACACGGGACATGATCGAGAGTTCGAGATCAGGAAACCCGTTCAACGACAACAACCGCCTCATCGCGCGTCTGGACGTGTTGTCGCGAAATGAAGAGCTTCAGGAAAAGCTGGCATCGTCCACGGAGTGGGACCTCATTATCGCCGACGAAGCGCACCGCATGTCGGCCACCTATTTCGGAAACGAGGTCAAGTACACCAAGCGCTACCAGCTGGGTCAGCAGCTGAGCCGGGCTTGCCGGCATTTCCTGCTGATGTCGGCAACACCGCACAACGGCAAGGAGAAGGACTTTCAGCTCTTCATGGCATTGCTGGACGGGGACCGTTTCGAGGGTCGATTCCGTGACGGGGTCCATGTCGCCGACGTCGAGGACATGATGCGGCGTCTGACGAAGGAAGAGCTTCTCCGTTTCGACGGCCGGCCGCTCTTTCCCGAGCGGCGCGCCTATACCGTGAAGTACGACCTCTCCCCGCAGGAGGCCGAACTCTACACCGCCGTCACCGAATACGTACGCAATGAAATGAACCGTGTGCAGCGCTTCGCCGAAGACGACGGCAAGAAACGCAACAATGTGGGCTTTGCGCTGCAGATCCTGCAGCGCCGCCTCGCATCCAGCCCTGCCGCCATTTACCAGTCATTGAAGCGCCGCCGTGAGCGCCTGGAGAATGAACTCTCGGAGGCCAGATTAGCCACAAAGGGCAGCTCATCAACATTGAAGAGTGCATCGATCAGCGATGAGATGCTCCGAAACCTCGACGAATATGGTCAGGACGAGGTCGATGATCTTGAGGAGCTGATTTCCACAGGAGCAACCACGGCAGAAACCGTAGAGCAGCTGGAACTGGAGGTTCAAACCCTCAAGGGCCTTGAGAGCATGGCGCTCGACGTCCTTCGCTCAGGAAAGGACACGAAGTGGCAACAGCTTGATCGGATTCTCGATGACGATCTGATGCTCGATCCGGACGGGTATCGACGCAAGCTGATCATATTCACGGAGCCGAAGGATACCCTCGAGTATCTGCGTGAGAAGGTCGTCGCCCGGCTTGGCCGGCCGGATGCAGTAGATGTCATTCACGGTGGGGTGTCCCGAGAGGAACGGCGCAAGGTCGTCGAACGGTTCATGCAGGACCGGGACCTGCTTGTCTTGATTGCCAACGATGCCGCCGGCGAAGGCGTTAACCTTCAGCGCGGACATCTGATGGTGAACTATGACCTGCCATGGAACCCGAACAAGATCGAACAGCGCTTCGGACGCATCCACAGAATCGGCCAAACGGAAGTCTGCCATCTGTGGAACCTCGTGGCGAAGGACACCCGCGAGGGCGAAGTCTACGCCCGGCTTCTGGAAAAGCTGGAAGCCGCCCGCGAAGCTCTCGGTGGGCGTGTGTATGATGTTCTCGGGGAACTCTTCGAAGAGCGAGCGCTAAAGGACCTTCTTTTCGAGGCAATTCAGTATGGCGAGCAGGACGAGGTGAAGGCGCGCCTCTTCCAGACAGTGGACGGCGCCGTCGACCAAAGCCACCTCCTGCACCTATTGCAGAAACGGCAACTCACTAGCGACACCATGCCGGAGGCGCGGGTTCAGGAGTTACGGCTCGAGATGGAGCGAGCCGAAGCTCAGCGCCTGCAGCCTCATCACATCCAGAGCTTCTTCGTCGAGGCATTTCGCCGGCTCGGCGGCCAGATCAAGCGCCGGGAAGAAGGACGGTGGGAAATCACCCATGTCCCGCTCAGCGTGCGGGAGCGTGACCGTCAGATCGGTTCTGGCGCACCGCTTCAGAAGAAGTACGAACGCATCTGCTTCGAGAAGAGCAAGATCAACCAGCAGCCCGTCGCGGCCTTTGTCTATCCCGGGCACCCGCTGCTAGATGCCGTCATCAGCCTGGTGCGAGAGCAGAACGACCATCTCATGAAACAGGGGGCCGTCCTGGTCGATGACACCGACGACGGCACCGACGTCTCTGCTCTCTTCCTGCTCGAACACAGCGTGCAGGACGGGCGCCCGACCAGCTCGGGCAATGCCAATGTCATCTCCCAGAAGCTGCAGTTCGCCGCGATCGGCGAGGCCGGCAAAGTGACCAACGCCGGCATCGCGCCCCACCTCAATCTGCGGCCCGCAACACCGGAAGAGATTGTAGGTGTCGAAGAGGTCCTGAACGCCGACTGGCTGCGGGGCGATCTGGAGAAAAAGATCGTCCGGTTCGCGACGGTCGAGCTTGCGCAGGGCCACGTCGCCGACGTCCGAGCGCGTCGGCTTCCGGAGATCGACAAGGTCGAGCAGGAGGTGAAGGCCCGCCTCAAGAAGGAGATCAACTACTGGGACGCCCGTGCCTTCGAACTGAAGGAGCAGGAGAAGGCCGGCAAGAAGACCCGCCTCAACTGGCAGAACGCACAACGCCGGGCGGAGGATCTGGCCGAGCGCCTGAAGCGCCGCCTGGAGCTGATCGACCAGGAGCGGTTCATTTCGGCCCAGCCACCGCGCGTGCGCGGCGGGATGGTCGTGGTGCCCCGCGGCCTCCTGCGCGAGCGGATGCCGGCCGAGATGGCTGATGCCGGGTCGGGGTTCTCGGAGGATCCGGTCGCGCGCCGCGAGATCGAGCTGAAGGCGATGGAAGCGGTCATGGCGGTCGAGCGGGAACTCGGGAACCGGCCGGAGGATGTGTCGGCCCAGAAGGTGGGCTACGACATCGCCTCCTATAACCCGAACGTCGACCACATGCGCTTCATCGAGGTGAAGGGCCGGATCGACGGCGCGGATACGGTGATGATCACGCGGCAGGAGGTCATCACCTCGCTGCATGAGCCCGAGAAGTTCATCCTCGCCATCGTCCAGGTCGGCGACGGCTACGTGCATGCGCCCCAGTATCTCCGCGGAGCGCTCGACACGCGCGAGCCGCCCTTCGACCAGAACGCCATTCAATTCAACATCAACCAGCTACTCGACCGAGCTGTTTCACCCGAGGAGCTCAATTGAGGTACGCGGAAAAGAGCTTTGAGATCAGGTTTTGTGCCGCGCTCAGCGCAGCGATTATGCCTTTCAACCGAAACCCTAAATGGTTCGGTTTGACGCAAGCGCAGGAGCGCAAGAAAGGGATCGATACTGTTCTGGGAATTGGCGGCAGCTTGGTCCTCTTTCAGTTCAAGGCCCAGTCGGGGAGCCGGATCAAGATCGAGCGTGATCAGCTGACCAAGCTGACATCTGTCGAGAAACAATACCCCAACAGCACCTTCTACGTGTTTCCGGAAGCTGAGGATATTCACGCCGCAGCGAGTATTGATTGCATGTTCAAGGAGGCATGGTGTTGCACGCCGGCTGCCCTAGACAAAGAGATCGCCAAATCGGCGAGATCAGCTGCTTTCACCCTTGATGCGAAAGCCTCGGCCCTTTCTCAGGCTAGTCCAAAGAAATCTGTGGCGATTGAGAAGACGTGTAAGCGCTTTGGCTGCTTTTGCCCGAGCTCGGCGCATCTCGTGTATGACGACCTTCGCCGCTCTCCCCGTTCGCTGATCCGCTTCGTGGTGGGCAGTTGGGAAGGGCGCGACCTGACGGACTCGTCTTTCACCCAACGCGGAATCGGGATACCCATTGGGCGGGATCTGCCGCGCGGTTCTATGGATCGCGGCGAGGACACAGATACCAAAACAATAACAAGCGCAGAGATGTTTGAAGACCTGCTGGGCGAAGGGGCGCATCAGAGCCTCGGCCCCGGTCTTCGGGCTCTTTTTATAGCGCAATAAACTTGGGGGAAGCAATGACCTACAAGAAGAAACTCATCGAAGTTGCCATCCCGCTCGAGGCGATCAACGCGGCGTCGGCGCGGGAGAAGTCGATCCGGCATGGGCATCCCTCGACGCTGCATCTGTGGTGGGCGCGGCGGCCGTTGGCGGCCTGTCGGGCGGTGCTGTTCGCGCAGCTGGTGGACGACCCATCAAGCCATCCGGAGAAGTTCCCGACCGAGGAGGCCGTGGAGGCCGAGCGCAAGCGGCTGTTCCAGATCATCGAGGACCTGGTGAAGTGGGAGAACTCGACCAACGAGGAGGTGCTGGAGCGCGCGCGGGCGGAGATCCGCGCCAGCTGCGGCGGCGAGCTGCCCCCGGTCTACGACCCATTCTCGGGCGGCGGGTCCATCCCGCTGGAGGCGCAGCGGCTGGGCCTGCCCGCCTATGGGTCCGACCTGAACCCGGTGGCGGTCATGATCGGCAAGGCGATGATCGAGATCCCGCCGAAGTTCAAGGACATGGAGCCGATCCATCCGGGCGGGAAGGAGCGCAACCACTACCGCAACGCCGAAGGGCTGGCGGAGGACGTGAAATACTACGGCGAGTGGATGCGCGAGAAGGCGTGGGAGCGCATCGGGCATCTCTACCCGCAGGTCGACCTGCCGAGCGAGTATGGCGGCGGCAAGGCGACTGTGATCGCCTGGATCTGGGCACGAACCGTGCCGAGCCCGGATCCGGCGTTCTCGGATGTGCAAGTGCCGATCGCATCAAGCTTCTTGCTCAGCTCAAAGAAGGGCAAAGAGGTCTGGATTGAACCTGTGGTCGACAAAGCGAATAAGACCATTCAATACCGGATTCGAAAAGGAGGAACGACAGAGGAGATTGCGAAAGCGAAGGAAGGCACCAAAGCTGGTCGTGGAGCCAACTTTCGATGTCTCCTTTCCGAAACTGCGATCACGCCATCGCACATTACCAAGTCTGGAATGTCGGGCGCAATGGGCCAAACACTCATTTCTATCGCCGCGCTGAGAAAGGGCGGCAGAGCATATCTTCCGCCAATTTCACGGCACACAGAAATCGCAGAATCTGCAAGGCCGGCTTGGGAGCCGGAACAATTGCAGCCAGAGAATCCTAGATGGTTTTCACCCCCAGCCTATGGAATGAAGACTTTTGGCGACCTCTTTACCGATCGCCAACTGGTTGCTTTGAATACATTCATCGATCTCCTTCAGGAATTGCGTAATGCGGTTCGCAACGATGCCTTGGCACAAGGCATGAGCTCCGAACACACATTTCTTCGCGATTCGGGCAAGGGTGCAACCGCATATGCTGAGGCAATCAGCACATACATGACCTTTGCCATAAACCGCTCAGCTGACCGCGGTTCTACAATATGTACGTGGGACTCTTCCCCGAAGATGGAGGCGCTGAGAAATACTTTTGGGCGCCAAGCAATTCCTATGACTTGGGACTTCGCTGAAGGGAATCCTTTTTCCTCAGCAAGCGGCAACTTTCTCAACAATGTGGACTGGGTCCAGAAGGCCATTGAAAGGCTTGCACCAGCCGCAGATGGCTATGAGGTCCAGCATGATGCCCAAACAGTCAAATATCCAACCGGTGTGGTGATTTCTACCGACCCACCTTACTACGACAATATCGGCTACGCTGATCTATCTGACTTTTTCTTCTGCTGGATGAAGCCAGCAGCTAAGCCCGTATTTCCAGAGGCTTTTGGAATCCTGGCGACACCGAAGTCAGAAGAGCTAGTTGCGACCCCATATCGACATGGCGGAAAGGAAGCAGCTGAGTCCTTCTTTCTCGATGGCATGCGAAAAGCCATTAGAAACATGGCAATGCACTCCTCAAGCCAATGCCCAACAACGATCTACTACGCATTCAAGCAAAGCGAGGTCGCTCAAGAAGGTATAAGTTCGACGGGATGGGCGACATTTTTACAAGCCATCATTGAAGCTGGATTTTCAGTCGTCGGCACTTGGCCTGTTCGCTCGGAAATGGCAAACCGCATTGTTGCCTCCGGAACGAACGCTCTCGCCAACTCGGTGGTTCTCGTCTGCCGGAAGAAGGAGGACACAGCCGACATCATCACCCGCGCCGAGTTCATCCGCGCCCTGAAACGCGAACTCCCCCCGGCCATTACCGAGCTTCAAGCCGCCAACGTTTCTCCCGCGGACATGCCGCAATCGGCCATCGGCCCCGGCATGGGCGTCTTCTCCCGCTACAAGGCGGTGCTGGAGGCCGACGACAGCCCTATGACGGTCAAGACCGCGCTGCAGCTGATCAATGCCGAGCTCGACGAGTTCCTGAACGATCTACATGGCGAGTTCGACGCCGACACCCGCTTTGCCGCGACCTGGTTCGAGCAGCACGGCACCGACAAGGGCGACTACGGCGCAGCCGACAACCTCGCCCGCGCGCGCGGCATCTCGGTCGAGAGCGTGAAGCATGCCGGGATCGTCGACAGCTCTGCCGGCAAGGTCCGCATCCTCAAGCGCGCCGAGCTGGACCCGGACTGGGACCCGGCCGAGGACGATCACCTGACGATCTGGGAATGCTGCCAGCACCTGATCCGCGTTCTGGAGAACGATGGCGAATACGCCGCGGCCCTGCTGCTCAAGAAGCTGGGCCCGGACCGCGCCGAGATGGTCAAGGACCTAGCCTACTACCTCTACGACGTCTGCTCGAACAAGCGGCAGGACGCGAAGGAGGCGACCTCCTACAACGGGCTGATCGCGGTGTGGACGGACCTGACGCGCCTGGCCGCGACGATCCGGATCGAAGATGTGAACCGCCAGACGGCGATGGATATTTAAGGGTGGCACGAATGATCATTGATGATCCTAGCAGCGTGGTCGGGCAGTACTTTGGTGACATCGTGCTGGAGACCTGTACCGATCCCGGGATTTCGCGACCTAGAGTAAAACCAGTGAAGGTTTTTCCGCCCAGTACCCGCGTGGAGTTTCCGCGCAAGCTTAGGGAGATGTTTCCAATCGGAACACGCTTCCGCGCGACGGTGAAAGTCTGCCAGAAACATGATGCAGAAGGAAAGCCCAATGGGCCAGCCTACCTTCGCGCGTACGATATAGCCACCATTGCCGCGTCTGTTCCAGACGAAGGGTTAATGGCCAAGGTTCGTGCGGGGAGTATTAGTGGGATTTCCTACGAGTACTCGTGGCGAACCAAGGATTGAGCCCAGCAGCGTTCTAAACATAGATAGGGTTGATTGATGGCAAAGAGTGCACGCCAGACCGTCTTCGAAGGCATGGAGCTGCTGCCCAAGGGCCTGCAGCCGTTCGTTCTGCAAAGGCTCCAAGCAGCGCTGGGCGAAGGCTGGCCCCATGAAGTGATCTCTCGTTTTCCGACGTGGCGGCGGGAGAGCAATGGGAAGTTCAACCTCGACACCCAGAAGCTGCTGCAGATCATGGAGCGCTTCTGGAACGAGGCGTTCCGCGACGTGCTGGACCGGACGCATCGCTCGATCGTCAACGAGCTGGTCGATGTCCGCAACAAGCTCGCCCATGACGGCAAGTTTTCCTACGACGACGCCGAGCGCGCGCTGGACTCGATGCGCCGCCTGCTCGAGGCGGTGAGCGCCGGCCAGAGCGCCGAGGAGATCGGCAAGATGCGTGACACGATCCTGCGCACGAAGTACCGCGAACTGGCCCGGTCGGAAGAGCGCAAGAGCAATATCTCGACGATCTCGACCGAGACGGTCTCGGGCCTGCTGCCGTGGCGGGACGTGGTGGAGCCGCACCAGGACGTCGCAACCGGCGAGTTCCAGCAGGCCGAGTTCGCCGCTGACCTCGCCAAGGTGCACAACGGCAGCGCGCCCTACGAGTACAGCGATCCGCGGGAGTTCTTCAGCCGGACGTATCTCACTGACGGTCTGAGCCGGCTGCTGGAGGGCGCTGCGAAGCGGCTTTCGGGCCAATCCGGCGATCCGGTCGTGGAGTTGCAGACCAACTTCGGCGGCGGCAAGACGCATTCGATGCTGGCCCTCTACCACATGGTCGGCAACACGCCGGTGCACGACCTGCCGGGTCTGGACCAGTTGCTGTCCGAGAAGGGGCTGAGCGTTCCGGACACGATCAGCCGCGCGGTGCTGGTGGGCACGTCATCCGGGCCGGCAGACGTCAAGAAACGCGAACAGGATTATGGTCGCCCCATCAATACCACATGGGGCGAACTGGTGTTCCAGCTGGGCGGAGAAGAAGCCTTCCAGATGGTCTCGGATAACGATGAAAAAGGTATCGCACCGGGATCGAACCTGCTTGAATCAGTGTTCAATAGATGCGCGCCTTGTCTGATCCTGATCGACGAGTGGGTCGCCTATCTCCGCCAGATCTACAAGGTCGAAGGGCTTCCCTCGGGATCATTCGACGCGAACCTCTCGTTTGTTCAATCGCTGACCGAAGCCGTGAAGGCTTCGCCGCAGACGCTGCTGGTAGCCTCGCTGCCGGCGTCGCAGATCGAGGTCGGCGGCGAAGGCGGCCAGGAAGCGTTGGCGCGGCTCAAGCAGACCTTCAGCCGTGTGGAGAGTTCATGGCGTCCGGCCTCGCAGGAAGAGAGCTACGAGATCGTTCGGCGCCGCCTTTTCAAGGAAATCCCCGGCGACAAGTACATGCATAGGGACAACACCCTGAAGCAGTTCGCCAAGCTGTACCGTGAAAGCCCGAACGATTTCCCGCAGGGCTGCGCTGACGAAGACTATCGCAGGAAGCTGGAAAAGGCGTATCCGATCCATCCGGACCTGTTCGACCACCTATACACGGCGTGGGGGTCGCTCGACAAATTCCAGCGGACACGCGGTGTGCTGCGCCTGATGGCACAAGTCATCCACGAACTGTGGATGTCGGGCGATCCATCTGTGATGATCATGCCAGGAAGCGTGGCAATAAGCTCGGCTCGTGTCGAGCCTGAGCTGCTCCACTATTTGCCGAACGCTTGGCAGGGGATCATCGCGGGCGACGTGGATGGAATGAACTCCACGCCCTACAAGATCGACCAATCCGCTCCCAACCTGAACCGCTACTCGGCGACCCGTCGTGTCGCGCGGGCGGTATTCGTCGCGACAGCACCTACCGAGGGCCAGCAGAACCGCGGGATCGACGACAGGCGGATCAATCTCGGTGTCGTGCAGCCTGGTGAGAAAGTGGCAATCTTCGGTGACGCGCTCCGCCGGCTGACGAACCAGGCGAAATTCATGCACAGCGACCTCGGTCGCTACTGGTACTCGATGTCGGCGAGCCTGAACCGCGTCGCCTCGGACCGGGCTGGCCAGCTGGAGGAGGCTTTGGTTCTGGTCGAGATCGACAAGGCGCTGACAGGCTACATCAATCGCCTGGCGGATCGTGGTCATTTCGACGCCGTTCAGGTTGCACCCGATGGCTCTTCGGAAGTGCCCGACGAAGCTGGCGGGATCAGGGCCGTCGTTCTTGGCGTAGCGCATCCGCATACAGGTCGCCATGGCTCGGATGCGATGGTCGAAGTCAAGGACATCCTGCTGCAGCGCGGGGCAACACCCCGCGTCTATCGAAACACGCTCGTGTTCCTCTCAGCGGACAGTCGCCAGCTGGAGAACCTCAAGGAGGCCATGCGGTCGTCGCTCGCATGGGATGGAATTGTCAGAGACGCCGATACTGGACGTTTGGATCTGAAGACGAGCGACATCGCGCTGGCGAAGGACAAGGCGAAGGAATCCCGAGAAACGGTTCAAACTCGGCTTAAGGAGACTTGGTGCTACCTGATCTATCCGTATCAGGAGACCGCACAATCGGACGTCGAACTTACGTCCGCGCGCATTCCCGCGCAGGACGGCGTTCTCGGCCGTGCAAGCAAGAAGCTCGTGAGTGATGAGGCTCTACTGCCCGAAATCGGACCCGAGCGCCTCAACCGTGAGCTCGAAAAGTACATCTGGAACGGGAAGCAACACCTGCATCTCAAGGATCTATGGGAGTACCTGAATCGCTACGCGTACCTCCCTCGCCTGAAGAACAGGGTTACGCTGATCAAATCCGTCCAGTCTGCTGTGTCGGGAATGCTTCCTGGACCATTCGCCTACGCAGAGCGCTGGGACGACGCTTCTCAGTCCTACGCCGGCCTGGCGATCGAGAACTCGTCGAACGCTCTCGTGTCGATCGACAGCGACTCTGTTATCGTCCGGCCAGATGTCGCGGAAGCAAATAGGCCAAAGCCTGCCGCTGCTCCGGGGCAGAGTGGGCTGGATTCTGGAGCGGACGTCGCGACGGGTAGCTCTGACGAAGGCAACAGTGCCCCAGTTGGTACAGACGCAGGTCATACCGGTGGCGCATCCGAGCCAGATGCCGAAGCGAAACCGAAGCGGTTCGTCGGGACTGTCATGCTATCGTCGGATCGGCCGGCACGCGATATGCATCAGATCGTCGAGGCCATCGTGGAGCAGCTTACAACACTGCCCGGAGCTGAGGTTTCGCTACGGCTGGAGATCGACGCCGAGGTGATGTCTGGGCTTGACCGGGCAAGAGTCCGAACTCTTCTGGAGAACGCAAGTACATTGGGATTCATTGATAAATCCGTGAAATAGATTGTCATTTTCGCCCGTTTGCACGGCGAGTGAATATGGCCTCAATTCAGCGCTTGCTGTACGCAGCGGCGCGGAAGTCAATGACGTTGGCGCCGAATTCTGCGGCGGCAGCCTGTTCTGCTTCTTGTCTTGGCTGGCCGCCGTCATGTTCGCGGATGGCGGCGCGCTCCTCCCAGGCGTCGAGGCGGTCATCGGTGTCTGCCACTTCCGCGCCGCAT
>NZ_BSYI01000055.1 GCF_030270585.1 Paralimibaculum aggregatum | reverse complement strand
GGCCGCCGCGGTCTGCGCCCCGGGCGGGCCGCTCGCCATCGCCTGCGGCATCGGCGCCGGGGTGATCTCCTGGGTGGCGGTCGACCTGCTGGCGGTCGAGATCGCCGAGGCGCAGGGCCGCGAGCCGATGCGCAAGGCGCTGATGGAGCGTCTCGGCAAGCGCAACGAGGAGCTGATCGCGCAGCTCCGCCGCTACAGCGGCACGCGCAGCGCCGCCCTCGCCGAGGCGCACCGGGCGCGGCTGAGCAGCGCCTTCATCCCCGCCCGCGACGGGTGACCTTGAGCACCCGGTCGCGCATCGCGACCCGCATCCGCCGCAGCACGTCCTCCACCGCGGCCAGCGCCAGCACCGCCGCGCCGATCACCGGATAGGCCTCCGGCGGCGCCGCCGCCAGCCCGGCGGCCGATGCCAGCGCGGGCACCATCCCGGCGGCCACGGCCAGCGCCACGAGGCCGACCGCGACGGCCGGCGCGGCCGGGTTGCGCCAGGTCTCGGCGGCGAGCAGCGAGGCATCCTCGCGCCGCCCCGCGAGCAGCCGCACCGCGGCGAGCGCGGCGAGCGTCACCGCCATGGCGCCGCGGATCTCGTCCACCGGCAGGGCCAGCCGCTGCAGCCCGACAAGCGCCCCGTAGGCCACCGCGGCGAAGCCGAGTGCCGCCAGCGGCAGCAGGAACAGCGCCGGGCGGGTGAGCAGCGGCTCGGCGCTGCGCCGGCGCCGCCGGTCGAGCGCCGCGGCGCCGCCATCGTCCAGCGCGAAGACGAGATCGGTCCCGATCGACAGCGCCACCGCGAACACCAGCAGCGGCGCCGGCAGCACCGGGAACGTCCCGCCGAGGACGAGCACCGCGGCGAACAGCAGCGCGATGCCGAAGCCGGTGCCGAGGCTGCAGGCCAGCATCCGCCGCAGCCGCTCGAAGCCGGCACGGGCGGTGGCGATCATCCCGAGGATCGCGGTGATGCGGCCGTCGTTCACCACGAGATCCGCGGTCTCGGCGAGGCTGTCGGCCCCCGGCCGGTAGATCGCGGCGCCGAGATCGGCGGCCTGCAGCGCGGCCAGATCGGCGTGCCGCGAGCCGAAGGCGGCGACCACGAAGCCGTCGCGGTGCAGGCTGTCGGCGACCAGCGCCTTCTCGGCCCGCGAGGTCTCGGAGAACACCCGCGCCGGGCGCACGAGGTTGTCCACCCCGCCGACGCCGAGATGCCGGGCCCGCCGGAAATCCGCCCCGGTGACGCCGCGCTCGAAGGGCTCCACGAGGCCGAGCCGGACACCGTCGGAGCGGGCCAGCGCCGTCGCGCGGTCGTCCATCACCGCGATGCGGACCCGCGAGGCACGGGCGCGCTGGGCCGCCGCGGGGGCATCGGGGGCCAGCCTGTCCTCGAAGGCGACGAGGCCGAGGAAGGCGAGATCGGTGTTGCGCTCGGCCTCCGCCTGCTGCGGCGGCCCCAGCGCCACGGCGAGCGGGCGCAGGCCCTGCTCCTCGAGCGCCGCCGCCGCCGCCAGCACCGCCTCCCGGTCGGGCGCGCCGGGCGCGCCGGGCGCCGCGCCGCCCTCGGCGCCGGCGCAGAGATCGAGCACCTCGGCGACCCCGCCGCGCAGGCAGAGGCGCGGCCGGCCATCCTCGAGCAGCGCCCCGGCGGCAAGCGCGGGGCCGAGCCCGGTCTCCACCGGAACGGCGCGCCAGGCCTCCGCCGGCACGCCCATGGCGAGGCCGATGGCGGCCAGCGCGACCCCGTCGGGATCGCCCTCGGGGCGGTAGGCCGGGTCGGTCGGCTCGAGCCGGGCGCCGCCGGCCACGATGGCGGCCCGCAGCAGGCGCTCCAGCTCCGCGGCGCGCTGCTCCGGCCCGGTGAGGCGCGGATCGTCGCCCGGGTCGCCGGCGAAATCGAACCGCGTGCCGTCCGGCAGCAGCGCGGCGCGGGCCTGCGGATCGCGCTCGCGCAGGCTGTCGGCGCTGTCGATGCAGATGAAGCCGGTGAGGCTGAGCGCCTCGAGCGCCCGCCCGTGCAGCGCCACCGCCCCGTCGGCGGCTAGCCGGCGCACGGTGCGGCCGAGCAGCAGCGCCGCGGCGGTCGCCCGCCCGGGCGGCACCGTGAGCACGACCAGCGCGGTCGCCAGCACCGCCGCATCGGAGACCGAGAGCGCCCGCTTCAGCAGCAGGAAGCCCACGATGCCGCCCACCGGGATCATCGCGACCAGCACGGCGCCGATCATCAGCCGCGAAACGCCGCCGAGCACGGCGGCCTCGGTCTCCGGTTCGTGCTCCGGCCGCTCCGGCCGCTCCGGCTCCGGCGCCGCCGCCTCGTCCGGCAGCGCCGGCCAGCCCCTGCCGCCGCCGGCGCCCTTGCCGCGCGGCCGGACCAGCCCGACGCCCTGCCCGGCCAGCACCCAGGCGCCGGCGGCCAGCTCGGCCCGGGGCGCGCCGGCGGGATCGCGCGGCGCCGCATCGACGGTGCCGTCGCGCCCGGCGATCCGCAGCCCGTTGTCGGCGATCAGCGCGAGATCGGCGGGAACCCGGCAGCCGGGCATCAGCACCACCGCATCGCCCGGCACCAGCGCGCGCGCCGGCACCACGGTCTCGACCCCGTCGCGGATCACCAGCGCCTTGCGCCGGATGCTGCGCGCGGCGGCGCGGATCGCGGCCACCGAGGAGCGCTCCTTGAGCGCCGAGACCGCGAGCAGCAGCAGCGCCGCGCCGCTGACCAGCAGCGCCTGCGTCTCCTGGCCGAAGGCGAGCAGCGCGGCGGCGATCACCGCGACCAGCAGGAGCGGCGCATCGGCCAGGACCGAGACCAGCCGGAACCGGGCGCGCGAGCGCAGCAGGCCGGGCTGACGATTCGGGCCATGCTCGCGCAGCCTGCCGCGCGCATCCTCGGCACTCAGCCCCAGCCGGGCCGCGCCGGTATCATTGCCGATAGTCACCTTGATCTAGTCCCCTTGCCGGCGTCGTGGCGACCGACTCCGCCGGGCCGGCGGCCGAATCACGCCGCCGATAGCCGTCGGCTGCCGCTGGACCTTTTCCTCCCGAATCTGCCATCGACCGGCTCCGGGTCCAACCGATCCGAGACCACGCCTGGCCACACGAAGAAAAATTCCCAAATCTTCGCTTGCTCTTGCTAATCTGGCGGCCAGTATATTGCAAACGTCACCGGGGAGACGAGGTGCCGCACGCGAAATCGGATCGGGCCGGGCATCGAGATCGCCGCCCACCGAGAGTCTTGATCCACGCAGGCATCCTCTGCGCGGTGCTGCTGGTGCTGTGCGCCGGGTTCCGGCCGGGCACCGCGGCGGCGAGCGCCGACACGCTGACCCGGCAGATCAATGTCGGGCTGTTCGACAATGCGCCCAAGATCTTCCGCGACGACAAGGGCGATGCCCAGGGCTTCTTCCCCGGCCTGATCGACGCGATCGCCGAGCGCCACGGCATGCGGGTGGTCTATGTCCCCTGCGAGCTCGAGCGCTGCGTGCAGATGGTCCGGCGCGGCGAGATCGATATCCTGCCCGACGTCGCCTATACCGAAGAGGGCGTGCGCCGCATGCGGTTCGGCCGCGAGCCGGTGCTGCAGACCTGGTCGGCGCTCTACACCCGGCAGGGCTCGTCGCGGCCGCTGCGCGACCTGGCCGATCTCGACGGCCGCCGCGTCGCCGTGATGCAGGACGGCCCGCAGGAGCGCGAGCTGCGCGAGGCCGCCGCGCGCACCGGCTTCGAGGTCGAGATCATCGCGCTGCCCTCGCTGATCGAGGTGATGCGCGCGGTCTCCCGCGGGGATGCCGATATCGGCGTGGTGAACCACCATTTCGGCCTCGCCCACGAGGACAAGTTCGCGCTCGAGCGTTCGAGCATCGTGTTCCGCCCGCTGTCGCTCTACTTCGTCTATTCCCCCGGCGTGCCGCAGAGCATGGTGGAGGTCGTGGACGCCACCGTCGCGCTGATGAAGGCCGACCCGAAATCGGAATACTACGCGCTGCTCGACCGCTGGCTGGTGCGCAAGAGCAGCTTCGCGCTGCCGGACTGGGTGCCGATCGTCACCGGGCTGACCGCCGCGCTCCTGCTCGCCAGCCTCGGGGTCAACGCCTATCTGCGCAAGGCGGTGGCCGAGAAGACCTCGGCCCTGCGCGAGAGCCAGAACCGGCTGAAGGCGATCTTCGACAACGCCCCGGTCGAGATCTACCTGAAGGACTGTGACGGGCGCTATATCGAGATCAACAAGCAGTTCGAGATGCTGTTCAACGTGCAGGCCGAGGACATCGTCGGCAAGCTGCCGCAGGACGTGCACTATTCCAGCCTGGCCGACCGCACCCGCGCGCACGACCTGCACGTGATCGAGACCGGCCAGACCCTGGCGCGCGAGGAATACGCCACCACCGAGCTCGGCGACCGGATCCTGCACACGGTGAAGTTCCCGGTCTTCGATGCCGCGGGGGAGATCTCCGGCGTCGGCGCCGTGGTCGCCGATGTCACCGAGCAGACCCTCGCCCGCGAGCGCGCCATCGAGGTCGAGCAGCGGCTGCTCGACGCCATCAACATCCTGCCCGACGGCTTCGTGCTGTTCGACAGCGACGACCGGCTGGTGATGTGCAACGACAAGTTCCGCGAGATCTTCGCGCGCAGCGCCGAGATCATCGAGGAGGGCGTGAGCTACGAGGCGTTCCTGCGCTACGGCGTGCGGAACGGCCAGTTCCTCGATGCCGAGGGCCAGGAGGAGGCCTGGGTCGCCGAATGCCTCGAGCGGCACCGCACCGCCGATTCGAGCTTCGAGATCCGGCTGCCGGACGACCGCTGGGTGCGCGTCGTCGAGCGCCGGACAGCGAGCGGCGGCAGCGTCGGCTTCCGCTTCGACATCACCGAGGCCAAGCGCCAGGCCCGCGCCCTCGACAGCGCCCGCAAGCGCGCCGAGGCGGCCGCCGGCCAGCTCCGCGAGCAGACCCGCAAGCTCGCCCAGGTGGTCGAGATCACCGGCATCGGCGGCTGGGAGCTCGATGTCGAGAGCGACACGCTGTTCTGGGATTCGATCACCAAGTCGATCCACGAGGTGCCGCGCTGGTACGAGCCGACCCTCGATGCCGCCATGGCCTTCTACACCCCCGATTCGCGGCGCACGATCACCGAGGCGGTGACCACCTGCATCGAGCGCCGCCTGCCCTTCGACCGCGAGCTCGAGCTCGTCACCGCCACCGGGCGCAGCATCTGGGTCCGCGCCACCGGGCAGCCGCTGGTGGAGAACGGCCGGCTGAAGCGGCTGATGGGCGCATTGCAGGACATCACCGCGCAGAAGGCGCATGAGCGCTCGCTCGAGGAAAGCTGGCTCGCCGCCGAGAAGGCCAACATCGCCAAGTCGCAGTTCCTGGCCAACATGTCCCACGAGATCCGCACGCCGATGAACGGCGTCACCGGCATGCTGGCGCTGCTGCTGCGCTCCGATCTCACCGAGCCGCAGCGGGTGCAGGCGCAGACGGCGCATGCCTCGGCCTCGGGGCTGATGCAGATCCTCAACGACATTCTCGACTATTCCAAGCTCGAGGCCAACGAGGTGCAGATCGACAGCGCCCCCTACGACCTGCGCGATGTCGTCGACGAGGTCTTCGCCATGCTCGAGCTGCGCGCCAAGGAGAAGCGCCTGGCGCTGCGCATCGAGATCGACGAGGAGGTGCCGAAGCGCATGCTCGGCGACCCGGCGCGGGTGCGGCAGGTGCTGGTCAACCTCGCCGGCAACGCGATCAAGTTCACCGAGAGCGGCGAGGTCTGCGTCCGCGCCGGGCTCGACCCGCGCAACGACGGCTTCATCCGCCTCGAGGTGCGCGACACCGGCATCGGCATCTCGTCGGAGGGGCAGAAGACCCTCTTCACCCGCTTTGCCCAGGCCGACGGCACCATCGGCCGGCGCTATGGCGGCACCGGCCTCGGCCTCGCGATCTCCAAGCAGCTGGTCGAGGCCCTCGGCGGGCAGATCGGCGTCGAGAGCAGCCTCGGCACCGGCTCGCTGTTCTGGTTCACCCTGCCGATCGAGCATCGCGGCTCGAACAGCGTGGCCCTCGCCTTCGGGACCGCCGCGCGCTGAGCGGCGCCGGCATCGGGCGCTCCACAAAAATGCAATCTTTCGCCCATGACCCGCTTGACGGCACCGGCCGGCGTCTTTAATTGGGCGCTACCGGGCTGAGGCGGCTCGCAGTTCTCTGCGGTTGTAGCTCAGTTGGTTAGAGTGCCGGCCTGTCACGCCGGAGGTCGCGGGTTCGAGCCCCGTCAACCGCGCCACTGCCCGGATCTGCCAAGCACGACAGAGCAACAGTCAGCGCATCCAGCGCCGGCTGTCTGTGTCCTGCATACAACAATCCCGAGAACAAGACCGTTGCGGATCGCGCAAAGGTTAATTTGCGATTGTCCAAATCCGGTCCAGGATGCTAGCCACTCGCGCACCAGTTGAGTGGCCTTTACGGAAGTTGGCGTTCTGCGGCTGCGGTCCCGCAGCCGACTTGAGCAAGCAGGATCAGAACCGAGAGCGCTGCGCCATGGCTAGCATTCTGGATTCCGTCTATTTCGGCCGCCTCGACCGGCTCGGCTTCTTCGTGATGATCTCCGGTCTCACGGCCGGCTTCGCGATGGCCGTCGCCTGGCTCTTCGCGATCACCGGCGGCCCCGCCGGCGCCGCCGCGATCGCCGCGATCCATCAGAGCGGCAACCTGCTCGACGGGCCCGGCATCATGCTGGCCCACGGCCTGTCCGATGCCCGCATCGTCGCCGCCACCCTGCTCCTCGCGCTCTATCTCGTCGCCGCGCTCTTCATGATCGCGGCGCGCATGCGCGATGCCGGGCTGCCGGGCTGGCCGGTCGCCTTCGCCGCCCTGCCGTTCCTGCTGTTCGGCGGCAGCGCCGGGCCGGCCTTTGCCGGGCTCGCGGCGCTGCTGGCGCTCGGCACCGTGCTCTGGCCCTCGCGCCGGGCGGCCTGACCCCGATTCACGACGAAATGGCGGCCGCGCGGGCGGTCCGGCGCGGAGTGTGTCGCACCCGGAGCGTTTGACGTGGAAGGGGCACGAGATTAGACCTCTCAGCAGTGCCTTAAGCCAGCCTCGGGGATGCGCGCCATGGACGAACTGCTCCGCGAATACCTCCCGATCCTGATCTTCCTCGGCCTCGCGATCGGGCTCGGGCTCTTCCTGATCGTGGCCGCCTGGATCCTCGCGGTCCGGAATCCGGACAGCGAGAAGACCTCCGCCTACGAATGCGGCTTCAACGCCTTCGACGACGCGCGCATGAAGTTCGACGTGCGCTTCTATCTCGTCTCGATCCTGTTCATCATCTTCGATCTCGAGATCGCGATGCTGTTTCCCTGGGCGGCCGCCTTCGGCGACCTGTCCGACACGGCGTTCTGGTCGATGATGGTGTTTCTCGGCGTGCTGACCATCGGCTTCGCCTATGAGTGGAAGAAGGGAGCGCTCGAATGGGAGTGACGACCGCAGGCGCGATCGCCGGTGCGGACAAGGACGTCCTCGCCCGCAACCTGTCCGACGAGCTGGCCGACAAGGGCTTCCTGCTCACCTCCACGGACGACCTGATCAACTGGGCGCGCACCGGCTCGCTGATGTGGATGACCTTCGGGCTCGCCTGCTGCGCGGTCGAGATGATGCAGGCCTCGATGCCGCGCTACGACATCGAGCGCTTCGGCATCGCGCCGCGGGCCAGCCCGCGCCAGTCCGACGTGATGATCGTCGCCGGCACGCTGACCAACAAGATGGCGCCGGCGCTGCGCAAGGTCTACGACCAGATGCCCGAGCCGCGCTACGTGATCTCGATGGGCTCCTGCGCCAATGGCGGCGGCTACTACCACTACAGCTATTCGGTGGTGCGCGGCTGCGACCGGGTGGTGCCGGTCGACATCTACGTGCCCGGCTGCCCGCCGACGGCGGAGGCGCTGGTCTACGGCCTCCTGCAGTTGCAGCGGAAGATCCGCCGCACCGGCACCATCGTGCGCTGAGGGAGGAGCCCCATGTCCGACGCCCTGATCGAACTCGGCGAGATGATCGCGAGCAACCGCAGCGACGAGGTCGACGGCCACGGCGTCGCCAATGGCGAGCTGACCGTCTTCACCACGGGCTCCGGGCTGCACGCGCTCGTGCAGTATCTGCAGGAGAACCCGGCCTGCGCCTTCACCACGCTGATCGACATCACCGCGGTGGACTTCCCGCAGCGCGAGACCCGCTTCGAGGTGGTCTACCATTTCCTCTCGATGCGGCAGAACCACCGGGTGCGGGTCAAGCTGTCCTGCGGCGAGGACGACGTGATCCCCTCGATCAACGACATCCACCCCTCGGCCAACTGGTTCGAGCGGGAGGTCTTCGACATGTACGGGATCCTGTTCTCGGGCCATCCGGACCTGCGCCGGATCCTGACCGACTACGGCTTCCGCGGCTATCCGCTGCGCAAGGACTTCCCGACCACGGGCTACACCGAGGTCCGCTATGACGAGACCGCCAAGCGGGTGGTCTACGAGCCGGTGAGCCTGGTGCAGGAATACCGGACCTTCGACTTCATGAGCCCCTGGGAGGGGGCCGACTACATCCTGCCCGGCGACGAGAAGCAGGGCACGTCGTGATGGATCGCGCGTCTCGGCACGCGGCCCCGGGCACCGGCCACGGCCGGCGCGGGCGGTCGGCAGGCTGAGCGGAGCACGGAGAGAACGCATGGACGGCAGCAAGGCGGACCCCCTCACCGGCGAACAGCGGATCCGCAACTTCAACATCAATTTCGGGCCGCAGCACCCGGCGGCGCACGGCGTGCTGCGCATGGTGCTCGAGCTCGACGGCGAGATCGTCGACCGGGTCGATCCGCATATCGGGCTCCTGCATCGCGGCACCGAGAAGCTGATGGAGAGCCGCACCTACCTGCAGAACCTGCCCTATTTCGACCGGCTCGACTATGTGGCGCCGATGAACCAGGAGCATGCCTGGTGCCTCGCCATCGAGAAGCTGGTCGGCGCCGAGGTGCCCTATCGCGGGCAGCTGATCCGGGTGCTGTTCTGCGAGATCGGGCGGATCCTCAACCACCTCCTCAACGTCACCACGCAGGCGATGGATGTCGGCGCGCTGACCCCGCCGCTCTGGGGCTTCGAGGAGCGCGAGAAGCTCATGGTGTTCTACGAGCGGGCCTGCGGGGCGCGGCTGCACGCCGCCTATTTCCGCCCCGGCGGCGTGCACCAGGACCTGCCCGACGAGCTGCTCGAGGACATCGCGGACTGGTGCGACCCGTTCCTGCAGGTCTGCGACGACCTCGAGGAGCTGCTCACCGAGAACCGCATCTTCAAGCAGCGCAACGTCGACATCGCGGTGATCACCGTCGAGGAGGCGCAGGCCTACGGCTTCTCCGGCGTGATGGTGCGCGGCTCCGGCTGGGCCTGGGACCTGCGCCGCGCGCAGCCCTACGAGTGCTACAACGAGATGGAGTTCCAGATCCCCGTCGGCAAGAACGGGGACTGCTACGACCGCTATCTCTGCCGCATGGACGAGATGCGCGAGAGCGTGAAGATCATGAAGCAGTGCCTCGAGCGGCTGGCGAACTGCAAGGGCGCGCCGGTGATCACCACCGACGGCAAGATGGCGCCGCCCCGGCGCGGCGAGATGAAGTCCTCGATGGAGGCGCTCATCCACCACTTCAAGCTCTATACCGAGGGCTTCCGGGTGCCGGAGGGCGAGGTCTATGCCGCGGTCGAGGCGCCGAAGGGCGAGTTCGGCGTCTATCTGGTCTCCGACGGCAGCAACAAGCCCTACAAGTGCAAGATCCGCGCCCCGGGCTATCCGCACCTCGCGGCGATGGACCATATCTGCCGCGGCCACCAGCTCGCCGATGTCTCGGCGATCCTGGGCAGCCTCGACATCGTGTTCGGGGAGATCGACCGATGATCCGCACGGCCCTTGCCCTCGCGCTGCTCGCCGCGCCCGCGCTGGCGCAGGAGACCGCCGCGCCGGAGCCCGAGGCGGCGCTGCCGGCGGCGGCGCAGGGCGACGTGCTCCCGGCCGAGACCACCATCGGCACGCTGCACGCGGCGGGCTATGTGGTCGGGCCGATCACCACCGCGCCGGCGACCGATGCGGCGGTGAACCGCTTCGGCTTCGTGATGGAGCATCCGGACGGTGCGGACCATCCGCTCTATGTCTGCCGCCTGATGGTGGGCTCGGGCCAGGAGGACACGGTCCAGTTCCCGCTGATCATGACCAATATCTGCGCGCGGATCGACTGACCCCGCGGCGCGACACCGAGAGGACGCCATGAGCCTGCGCAGACTGCATCACGAGCAGCCCGAGAGCTTTGCCTTCACCCCGGCCAATGCGGAATGGGCCGAGCGCCAGATCGCGAAATATCCCGAGGGCCGGCAGGCCTCCGCCGTGATCCCGCTGCTCTGGCGCGCGCAGGAGCAGGAAGGCTGGATCAGCCGCCCGATCGTCGAGACCGTGGCGAGGATGCTCGGCATGGCCGAGATCCGCGTGCTCGAGGTCGCGACCTTCTACTTCATGTTCCAGCTCAGGCCGGTGGGCTCGGTGGCGCATGTGCAGATCTGCGGCACCACGCCCTGCATGCTCTGCGGCTCGGAGGCGCTGGTCGAGGTCTGCAAGTCGCGGATCGCGGCCAAGCCCCACACGCTCTCGGCCGACGGCAAGTTCTCCTGGGAGGAGGTCGAATGCCTCGGCGCCTGCTCCAACGCGCCGATGGCGCAGATCGGCAAGGACTATTACGAGGATCTCGACGCCGCGAGCTTCGGCAAGCTGCTCGATGCCTTCGCCCGCGGCGAGGTGCCCCGGCCGGGCTCGGCCAAGGGCCGCTTCGCCTCCGAGCCGGTCAGCGGGCTGACCTCGCTCGACGTGCCGAAGGTGCATGAGAGCAACGGCTCGGTGACCCTGGCCACCGAGATCGGCGACACCGTGAAGCGCATCGACGGCACCGAGCCGACCGCGAGCGACCTCGCCCTCGGCCGGAGCGCCGGTGCGGCCGAGGCGGCGCCGCAACCCGAGGGCCCGGCCCCCGGCGAGGAGCCGGCGCCGGTCGCCGCCGATGGCGAGCCCGACCGCCCGGAGACCCCGGCCACCGAGGCCGAGACCATCGGCCGCCCCGAGGGCACCGACCTGGCCGAGGAGGCCGGCGCCGAGCCGGTCGAGACCGGCGACGCCGCCCCTGCCCCCGCCGCCGCAGAGCCGGCGGAACCGGTCGCGCCCTCGGACGAGGACAAGCCCGAACTGCTCGCGGATGCGCGCGACGGCGGGCCGGACGATCTGCAGAAGATCAAGGGCATCGGGCCCAAGCTCGAATCGCTGCTGCACCGGCTCGGCGTCTACCATTTCGACCAGATCGCCTCCTGGAGCGACCGGGAGATCGCCTGGGTCGACTATCATCTCGAAGGGTTCAACGGCCGCATCCTGCGCGATGACTGGGTGGCGCAGGCCAAGGCGCTGACCGCCGACAAGGGGGATTCGTGATGCTCGCTGACAAGGACCGGATCTTCACCAATCTCTACGGCATGGCCGACCGGAGCCTGAAGGGCGCGCGCGCCCGCGGCCACTGGGACGGCACCGCGGACCTGATCGCCCGCGGCCGCGACGCGATCATCGAGGAGATGAAGAAGTCGGGCCTGCGCGGGCGCGGCGGCGCCGGCTTCCCGACCGGGCTGAAATGGTCGTTCATGCCCAAGGGCAACGACGGCCGGCCGCATTACCTCGTGGTCAACGCCGACGAATCCGAGCCCGGCACCTGCAAGGACCGGGAGATCATGCGCCACGATCCGCACACGCTGATCGAGGGCTGCCTGATCGCCTCCTTCGCGATGGGGGCCAATGCCTGCTACATCTACATCCGCGGCGAGTACATCCGCGAGCGCGAATGCCTGCAGGCGGCGATCGACGAGTGCTACGATGCCGGCCTGCTCGGCAGGGACGCCGCCGGCTCGGGCTGGGATTTCGACCTCTATCTCGCGCATGGCGCCGGCGCCTATATCTGCGGCGAGGAAACGGCGCTGATCGAGAGCCTCGAGGGCAAGAAGGGCATGCCGCGGCTGAAGCCCCCCTTCCCCGCCGGCGTCGGCCTCTATGGCTGCCCGACCACGGTGAACAACGTCGAGAGCATCGCCGTGGTGCCGACCATCCTGCGCCGCGGGGCGGACTGGTTCGCCGGCATCGGCCGGGCCAACAACACCGGCACCAAGATCTTCGCGATCTCCGGCCATGTGAACGCGCCCTGCGTCGTCGAGGAGGCGATGTCGATCACCTTCCGCGAGCTGATCGACCGCCATTGCGGCGGCATCCGCGGCGGCTGGCAGAACCTCAAGGCGGTGATCCCGGGCGGCTCCTCGGTGCCGCTGCTGCCGGCCGCGGCGATGGACGACGCGATCATGGATTTCGACTGGCTGCGGGATCAGAAATCCGGCCTCGGCACCGCCGCGGTGATCGTGATGGACCAGTCGACCGATGTCATCAAGGCGATCTGGCGGCTGGCCAAGTTCTACAAGCACGAGAGCTGCGGCCAGTGCACGCCCTGCCGCGAGGGCACCGGCTGGATGATGCGGGTGATGGAGCGCCTGGTGACCGGCGACGCGGCGATCGAGGAGATCGACATGCTGCACGACGTCACCAAGCAGGTGGAGGGCCACACGATCTGCGCCCTCGGCGATGCCGCGGCCTGGCCGATCCAGGGCCTCATCCGGCATTTCCGCGACGAGATCGAGGACCGGATCAAGGCGAAGCAGAAAGGCCGCGCGAGCGCGGTCGCGGCGGAATAGGCCGAGGCGGGGGACTGCGACGAGATGGCGTTCACGCTGCGATGGAAGGGCGAGAGGCTGACACCGGTCGAGGTGATGCACCGCGTGCGGGGCAAGCTGCTGCCGCGCCCGAGGCATATCAACACCTATATCGACGACGATGCGCCCGCCGAGGCGCTCGAGGCCACCGAGTTCGGCCGGATCTATGACAGCCATGACGGCGCCCGCGCGCTCAAGTGGCTGCATTATCCCGAGATCTACGAGCGCCATTTCGGCCCGCTCCGGGGCAAGCCGATCCGGATCCTCGAGATCGGCGTCGCCTATGGCGGCTCCCTGGAGATCTGGCGGCGCTTCTTCGGCAGCGAGGCGATCATCTACGGCATCGACATCGACCCGAGCTGCGCCGTGCATGACGGCAAGGCGGGCTCGGTGCGGATCGGCTCGCAGACCGATGCGGCGTTCCTGCGCTCGGTGGTCGAGGAGATGGGCGGCATCGACCTGGTGATCGACGACGGCAGCCATGACAACCGCCACATCCAGGCGAGCCTCGACGTGCTGTTCCCGCTGCTCGCCGAGGGCGGCATCTATCTCGTCGAGGACCTGCACTGCTCCTACTGGCCGCGCTACAGCGGCGGCTATGCCTGGCCGGGCGCGTTCTACAACCGGCTGAAGGTGATGATCGACGACATGCATCACTGGTATCACGGCCGCGGCGAGCGGATCGCGGCGACGGCGGGCCATCTGCACGCCATCCATGTCTACGATTCGATCGCCATCCTCGAGAAGCGCCGCGTGCCGGAGCCGGTGATGACCCGGCGCCCGAAGGTCGGCACGGCGGGGGCGGACTGAGCGATGGAGACCGGGATGCATCTCGCCGAGCTCAACATCGGCCGCCTGGTGGCGAAGGCCGACGATCCGCGGGTCGCCGAGTTCATCGGCGCGCTCGACCGGGTGAACGGCCTCGGCATGCGCATGCCCGGCTTCGTCTGGATGATGCAGGGCTCGGGCGCGCCCGGCACCGGCAACACCGAGACGAAGATCGGCGGCGACCCGCGCCTCGTGAGCAATCTCACGGTCTGGGAGAGCGTCGAGGCGCTCGAGCGCTTCGTCTGGGGCACCGTCCACCGCCAGTTCTACGAGCGCCGGGCCGAGTGGTTCGAGCTGCTCGGCGAGCGGCATCTCGTGATGTGGCATGTGCCGGCGGGCCACCGTCCGAGCCTCGAGGAAGGGCTCGCCCGGCTCGAGCATCTGAAGACCCATGGCGACAGCGACCACGCCTTCGGCTGGTCGCACCTTCCCGCGGCGCGCCTGTACCGCGAACGGGCCTGCACGCCAATCGCAGCGGAGTGACAGAATGAGCGATCTGCGCACCATCATCATCGACGGCCGCGAGATCGAGGCCGATCCCAACCTCACGGTGATCCAGGCCTGCGAGCAGGCCGGGATCGAGATCCCGCGCTTCTGCTATCACGAGCGGCTGTCGATCGCGGGCAACTGCCGGATGTGCCTCGTCGAGCCGGTCGGCGCGCCGAAGCCGGCCGCCTCCTGCCACCTGATGGTGCGGGACCTGCGCGGCGGGCGCAACGGCGAGCCGCCGGAGGTGCGCACCAACTCGCCGATGGTCAAGAAGGCCCGCGAGGGGGTGATGGAGTTCCTGCTCATCAACCACCCGCTCGACTGCCCGATCTGCGACCAGGGCGGCGAGTGCGACCTGCAGGACCAGGCCATGGCCTACGGCGTGGATTTCTCCCGCTACCGCGAGCCCAAGCGCGCGGTGGAGGACCTGCATCTCGGCCCGCTGGTCGAGACCCACATGACCCGCTGCATCTCCTGCACCCGCTGCGTGCGCTTCATCACCGAGGTCGCCGGCGTCTCCGAGCTCGGCCAGATCGGCCGCGGCGAGGATGCCGAGATCACCAACTATCTCGGCGAGATCCTGAAATCCGAGATGCAGGGCAACATCGTCGATCTCTGCCCGGTGGGGGCGCTGACCAACAAGCCCTATTCCTTCTCGGCCCGGCCCTGGGAGCTGACCAAGACCCAGACCATCGACGCGATGGACGCGCTCGGCGCCAACATCCGCGTCGACACCCGCGGGCGCGCGGTGATGCGGGTGCTGCCGCGCAACCATGACGGGGTCAACGAGGAGTGGATCGCCGACCGCACCCGCCACGTCGCGGACGGGCTGGCGCGCCAGCGGCTGGACAAGCCCTATATCCGCGAGAACGGCAAGCTGCGCCCGGCAAGCTGGGCGGAGGCGCTGGAGCTGGCGGCGGAGAGGATCGGGGCGGCCGGCGACAAGGTCGCCGGGCTGGCCGGCGATCTGGTCTCGGTCGAGGCGGTCCATGCGCTGAAATCCCTGCTCGCGGGCCTCGGCTCGGCGCGGCACGAGTGCCGGCAGGACGGCGCGCAGCTCCCGGCCGGCAACCGCTCGGCCTATGTCGGCACCGCGCGGATCGAGGATCTCGACGGCGCGACGCATTTCATGCTGATCGGCACCAATCCGCGGATCGAGGCGCCGGTGCTCAACGCGCGCATCCGCAAGGCCTGGCTCGCCGGCGCCAAGGTCGGCCTGGTCGGCCCGGCGGTCGACCTCACCTACGACTATCACCACTACGGCGACGACCGCGCCGCGCTGGCCAGCCTCGAGAGCGCCAAGGTCGAGGACGTGCTCGACAAGCCCACGGTGGTGATCGTCGGCCAGGGCGCGCTGACCGGGGCCGACGGCGCCGCGGTTCTGGCGCGCGCCATGGCCTTCGCCGAGCGCAGCAACTCGAAGTTCCTGGTGCTGCACACCGCGGCGGCGCGGGTCGGCGCGATGGATCTCGGCTTCGTCCACGAGGGCGGCATCGCCGGCGCGCTGGACGGTGCCGAGGTGGTGCTCAATCTCGGCGCCGACGAGACCGAGATCGCCGCCGGCCCGTTCGTGATCTACCAGGGCCATCACGGCGATCGCGGCGCCCATCGGGCCGACGTGATCCTGCCCGGCGCGGCCTATACCGAGCAGTCCGGCCTCTACGTCAACACCGAGGGGCGCGTGCAGATGGCGATGCGCGCGGGCTTCCCGCCGGGCGAGGCGAAGGAGGACTGGGCGATCCTGCGCGCGCTTTCGGGCCGGCTCGGCAGCGCCCTGCCCTTCGACAGCCTCGATCAGCTCCGCAGCCAGCTCTTCGAGGCGCATCCGCATCTGGCGGAGCTCGACACCATCGCCGAGGCCGAATGGCAGCCGCTGCCGGCCGGCGAGCTCGGCGCGGGCGCCCTCGCCTCGACGGTGGCCGACCACTACCTCGTGAACCCGGTGCTGCGCGCCAGCCCGCTGATGGCCGAGCTCTCCCGCCTCGCGGCGGAGCGGGCCGCCCGGCCGCTGGCCGCAGAATAAGGAGCGCCCGCCATGGACTTCTTCGACACCGATCTCGGCACCTTCATCATCATCCTGGCGCAATGCCTGGTGGTGACGGTCTGCATCCTGGTGAGCCTCGCCTTCCTGCTGCTGATGGACCGCAAGGTCTGGGCGGCGGTGCAGCTGCGGCGGGGGCCCAACGTGGTCGGCCCCTTCGGCCTGCTTCAGAGCTTCGCGGATTTCGGCAAGTTCGTGCTGAAGGAGATCGTGATCCCCGCCGGCGCCGACCGGATCGTGTTCCTGGTGGCGCCGCTGCTCACCTTCGTGCTGGCGGCGATCTCCTGGGCGGTGATCCCCTTCGCCGATGGCTGGGTGATCTCGGATCTCAATGTCGGCGTGCTCTACATCTTCGCGATCAGCTCGCTGGGCGTCTATGGCGTGATCATGGGCGGCTGGGCCTCCAACTCGAAATATCCCTTCCTCGGCGGCCTGCGCTCGGCGGCGCAGATGGTGTCCTACGAGGTCTCGATCGGCCTCATCATCATCGGCGTGCTGATCTCCACCGGCTCGCTCAACCTCTCGGACATCGTGCGCGCGCAGGACGGCGACTACGGCCTGCTCTCGTGGTACTGGCTGCCGCATTTCCCGATGATGATCATCTTCTTCATCTCGGCGCTGGCGGAGACCAACCGGCCGCCCTTCGACCTGCCGGAGGCGGAATCGGAGCTCGTCGCGGGCTATCAGGTGGAGTATTCCTCGACCCCCTACCTGCTCTTCATGATCGGCGAGTACATGAACATCGTGCTGATGTGCGCGATGACCACGCTGCTGTTCTTCGGCGGCTGGCTCTCGCCGATCCCCGGGCTGCCGGACGGCGTGCTCTGGATGGTGCTCAAGATCGTCTTCTTCTTCTTCATCTTCGCGATGGTGAAGGCGATCGTGCCGCGCTACCGCTACGACCAGCTCATGCGCCTCGGCTGGAAGGTGTTCCTGCCGATGTCGCTCGGCTGGGTCGTGATCGCCGCCATTCTCGCGAAATACGACGTGGTGGGCTATGCCCGCTTCGCAACCGGAGGCTGACCCCATGGCCATCGCCTACGACCGCGCCCTCGGCTACTTCCTGATGAAGGACATCATCGCCGGTTTCCGGATCGGCATGCGGTATTTCTTCAAGCCCAAGGCGACGCTGAACTACCCGCACGAGAAGGGCCCGCTCTCGCCCCGCTTCCGCGGCGAGCACGCGCTGCGGCGCTATCCCAACGGCGAGGAGCGCTGCATCGCCTGCAAGCTCTGCGAGGCGATCTGCCCGGCGCAGGCGATCACCATCGAGGCCGAGCCCCGCGAGGACGGCTCGCGGCGCACCACGCGCTACGACATCGACATGACCAAGTGCATCTATTGCGGCTTCTGCCAGGAGGCCTGCCCGGTGGATGCCATCGTCGAGGGGCCGAACTTCGAGTTCGCCACCGAGACCCGCGAGGAGCTCTACTTCAACAAGGAGCGGCTGCTCGAGAACGGCGACCGCTGGGAGCGCGAGATCGCCCGCAACCTCGAGCTGGACGCGCCCTACCGATGACCGATGCGAACGCCATCCTCGAGCGCGGCCGCGCGGCGGCGGAGACGCTGAACCCGGGCATGGAGCAGGCGCTCGCCGGGCGCTACGACGCGCTCCTGCCCGGCTTCGCCGAAAGCGTCGTGGACATGGCCTATGGCCGGGTCTATGCGCGCGACGGGCTGGACATCAGGACGCGGCTCCTGGTCACCGTGGGGGCGCTCAGCGCGCTCGGCGGGCAAACCCGGCCGCAGCTCGAGGTCAACATCGCCAGTGCCCGCAAGGCCGGCGCGAGCCAGCGCGAGATCGCCGAGGCCATCATGCAGATGGGCCTCTACGGAGGGTTCCCGGCGATGATCAATGCGCTGAACGCGGCGCTGGAAGTCTTCGCGAAAGAGGAAGAGAAAGCATGACGCTCACCGCCTTCGCCTTCTACGTCTTTGCCAGCGTGGCGGTGGCCGCCGGGCTCATGGTGATCCTGGCGCGCAACCCGGTGCACTCGGTGCTCTGGCTGATCCTCACCTTCTTTTCCGCCGCCGGCATGATGGTGCTGGTGGGGGCGGAGTTCGTCGCGATGCTGCTGATCATCGTCTATGTCGGCGCGGTGATGGTGCTCTTCCTCTTCGTGGTGATGATGCTCGATGTCGACTTCACCGAGCTGAAGAGCGGGCTGGCGGAATACCTGCCGGTGGGCGCGCTGATCGGGCTGGCGCTGCTGATGGAGCTCGGCCTGGTGCTCGGGCACTGGGTGCTGGCCGATGCCGCGCCCGGGGCGCGCGCCGCGGCGATGCCGGTGCCGGGCGATCTGGCCAATGCCCCGGCGCTCGGGCAGATCATCTACGACCGCTACATCTACGCCTTCCAGGCGTCGGGGCTGATCCTGCTCACCGCGATGATCGGCGCCATCGTGCTCACGCTGCGCCACCGCGCGCATGTCAAGCGCCAGAACGTGCTGGCGCAGATCCACCGCACCCGTGCCGCGTCCGTCGAGCTCAAGGACGTGAAGCCGGGCCAGGGCATTTGACGCGCCGTCGCGCGAGGGGGAGTTAGCATGGAGCAGGCTGCAATCGGAGGCGTCGGCCTCGAGGCATATCTCACCGTGGCGGCGATCCTGTTCGTCACGGGCATCTTCGGGATCTTCCTGAACCGCAAGAACGTGATCGTCATCCTGATGTCGATCGAGCTGATGCTGCTGGCGGTCAACATCAACCTGGTGGCCTTCTCGGCGCATCTCGGCGATCTCGTCGGGCAGGTCTTCGCGCTCTTCGTGCTGACCGTGGCGGCGGCGGAGGCGGCGATCGGCCTCGCGATCCTGGTCTGCTTCTTCCGCAACCGCGGCTCGATCGACGTCGACGACATCAACATGATGAAGGGCTGAGGGGCATGTATACCGCAATCCTGCTGCTGCCGCTGCTCGGCGCGGTCATCGCCGGCTTCTTCCACCGGATCATCGGCGAATGGGCGTCGATGGTGCTCACCACCGGCATCCTGATCTTCTGCGGTCTGCTCTCCTGGATCGCCTTCTTCACGCTGGATCCCGCGGCGACCAGCTCCATCGTGCTGTTCGACTGGATCGTCTCCGGCGATCTGCAGGCGGCCTGGTCGATCCGGGCCGACCGGCTGACCACGGTGATGCTGATCGTGGTGACCTCGGTCTCGGCGCTCGTGCACCTCTACTCCATCGGCTACATGGAGGAGGACGACGCCAAGCCGCGCTTCTTCGCCTATCTCTCCTTCTTCACCTTCGCCATGCTCGCGCTGGTCACCGGCGACAACCTGCTGCAGATCTTCTTCGGCTGGGAGGGCGTCGGCGTCGCGAGCTACCTGCTGATCGGCTTCTGGTACAAGAAGAACTCCGCCAACGAGGCGGCGATGAAGGCCTTCATCGTCAACCGTGTCGGCGATTTCGGCTTCCTGCTCGGCATGTTCGCGCTGTTCGCGCTGACCGGCTCGATCATGCTCGACGACGTCTTCGCCGCCGGCCCCGAGCTGGCCGAGCGCAGCATCCACTTCCTCGGCATGGAGGCGAACGCGGCCGAGCTCGTCGCGATCCTCCTCTTCATCGGCGCCATGGGCAAGTCGGCGCAGCTCTTCCTGCACACCTGGCTGCCGGACGCGATGGAAGGCCCGACCCCGGTCTCGGCGCTGATCCATGCCGCGACCATGGTGACCGCCGGCGTCTTCCTGGTCTGCCGCATGTCGCCGATCTTCGAATATGCCCCGACGGCGCTCACCATCGTCATGGTGGTCGGCGCCTCGACCGCGCTGTTCGCCGGATCGGTCGGCCTCGTGCAGCAGGACATCAAGCGGGTGATCGCCTATTCGACCTGCTCGCAGCTCGGCTACATGTTCGCCGCGGCGGGCGCCGGGGCCTACGAGGCGGCGATGTTCCACCTCTTCACCCATGCCTTCTTCAAGGCGCTGCTGTTCCTCGGGGCGGGCTCGGTGATCCACGCGATGCATCACGAGCAGAACATGTTCAAGATGGGCGGGCTCAAGGACAAGCTGCCCTGGACCTATCTGACCATGGTGATCGGCACGCTGGCGATCACCGGCGTCGGCATCCCCTTCCTCTATCTCACCTCGTTCGAGGTGCCCGTGGGCTTCGCCGGCTTCGTCTCCAAGGAGGTGGTGATCTGGACGACCTTCGCCGCGGGCGGCAATGCCGGGATGTATGCCTACTTCCTGCTCTCGTTCGGCGCGGTCATGACCGCCTTCTACTCCTGGCGCCTGATCTTCCTGACCTTCCATGGCCAGACCCGTGCCGACAAGCATACCTATGACCACGCGCACGAGCCCGGCCTCGTCATGCTGATCCCGCTGTTCCTGCTGGCGATCGGCGCGGTGATCGCGGGGATGGACTTCTACTCCGACTTCATCGGCCACCACGAGCACGAGTTCTGGGGCAGCTCGATCCTCAACCTGCCGCGCGAGCAGGGCGACAGCATGCTGCTCTCGGGCAAGGCGATCCACGAGCTGGCGAAGTTCTTCCCGTTCTCCTGCATGATGCTCGGCGCCTTCCTGAGCTGGATCTTCTATGTCCGCTATCCGACGCTGCCGTCGAAGATGGCGACGCGCCACGAGGGGCTCTACAAGTTCCTGCTCAACAAGTGGTACTTCGACGAGGTCTACACCTTCATCTTCGTGCGCCCGGCGATGTGGATCGGCCGCATGCTGTGGAAGGGCGGCGACGGGCGGACCATCGACGGCATCATCAACGGGCTGGCCATGGGCCTGGTGCCGCGGCTGACGCGCTTCGCCGGCCGGATGCAGTCCGGCTACCTGTTCCACTATGCCTTCGTCATGCTGATCGGCATCTCGCTGCTGATCACCTGGTTCGCGATCTCGGGCGGCGCTGGAGGGGCCGAGTAATGTCGAATTTTCAAAGCCTGCTGACGGTCCTCACCTTCCTGCCGGCGCTGGGGGCCGTGGCGCTCATCATCTTCCGCTCGGGCGATGACGAGGCTTCCAACCTCAACGCCAAGCGGCTGGCGCTGATCATCACCGGCGCCACCTTCCTGCTCTCGCTGGGGATCCTCTCGAGCTTCGACACCTCGAACCCGGGCTTCCAGTTCGTCGAGAAGCGCGAGTGGATCGCCGGGCTGAGCTACCGCATGGGCGTCGACGGGCTCTCGATGCCCTTCGTGATGCTGACCACCTTCTTCTTCCCGCTGACGATCTACGCCTCGTGGAACGTCACCGTGCGGGTGAAGGAGTACATGGCCTGCTTCCTGCTGCTCGAGACCCTGATCCTCGGCGTCTTCACCTCGCTCGACATGGTGCTGTTCTACCTGTTCTTCGAGGCCGGGCTGATCCCGATGTTCCTGATCATCGGCATCTGGGGCGGCAAGGAGCGGATCTACGCGGCCTTCAAGTTCTTCCTCTACACGCTGCTCGGCTCGCTGCTGATGCTGGTGGCGATGATCTACATGTATTTCGACGCCGGCACGACCGACATGGCGGCGCTGCTCAAGCACAGCTTCGACGCCTCGGAGATGGTGCTCGCCGGCTGGCACATTCCCGGCGGCGTGCAGACCCTGCTGTGGCTGGCCTTCTTCGCCTCCTTCGCGGTGAAGATGCCGATGTGGCCGGTGCACACCTGGCTGCCGGACGCGCATGTGCAGGCGCCCACCGCGGGCTCGGTGATCCTGGCGGCGATCCTGCTGAAGATGGGCGGCTACGGCTTCCTGCGCTTCTCGCTGCCGATGTTCCCGGTCGCCTCCGAGATCATGACCGACTTCGTGTTCTTCCTCTCGGTGGTGGCGATCATCTACACCTCGCTGGTGGCGCTGATGCAGGAGGACATCAAGAAGCTCATCGCCTATTCCTCGGTGGCGCATATGGGCTTCGTCACGCTCGGGATCTTCGCCGCCAACCGGCAGGGGGTCGACGGCGCGATGTTCCAGATGATCTCGCACGGCTTCGTCTCCGGCGCGCTCTTCCTCTGCGTCGGGGTGATCTACGACCGGATGCACACGCGCGAGATCGCCGCCTATGGCGGGCTGGCCAACCGGATGCCGATCTATGCCACGGTGATGATGCTGTTCACGCTGGCCAATGTCGGCCTGCCCGGCACCAGCGGCTTCGTCGGCGAGTTCCTGACCATGGCCGGCGCCTTCCAGGTCAACTCGCTGGCGGTGTTCGCGGCGGCCACCGGCGTGATCCTCTCGGCGGCCTATGCGCTCTGGCTCTATCGCCGGGTGGTGTTCGGCGACCTGATCAAGCAGAGCCTCGCCAAGATCCAGGACATGGACCGGCGCGAGATCATCGTGATCGGCCCGCTGGTCGCGGCCACGCTGATCCTCGGCGTCTATCCGAGCCTCGTGCTCGACATGTTCGCCGCCTCGGTCGAGAACCTCGTCGAGGCGGTGGACGACGCCCGCCAGGCCGCTGCGGCCTCCGGGCTGACCGAACTCGCGGCGCACGCGGCAAAGGAGCACTGAGATGAGCGGCGATTATGCGAGTGCGATCCCCGAGCTGATCATGGCCGGGAGCGCCATGGCCCTGCTGATGGTCGGCGCCTATGGCGGCGGCGACGCGCGGCGCGGGGTCATCCTGTGGTGCGCGGCCGGGCTGATGGCGGTGCTCGGCATCTGGGTGGCGACCACCGCGCCCACCGGGCAGCCGGCCTTCTCCGGCGCCTTCCTGAACGACCGCTTCGCACAGTTTGCCAAGGTGCTGATCCTGTTCTCCTCGGCGGCGATGCTGGTGATCGGCAACGGCTATCTCGAGCGGCGCAAGCTGATGCGCTTCGAGTATCCGGTGCTGATCCTGCTGGCGACGCTCGGCATGATGATGATGGTCAGCTCGGGCGACCTGATCTCGCTCTATGTCGGGCTCGAGCTGCAGTCGCTGGCGCTCTATGTCGTGGCGTCGTTCAACCGCGACAGCCAGCGCTCGACCGAGGCGGGGCTGAAATACTTCGTGCTCGGCGCACTGTCCTCGGGGCTGCTGCTCTATGGCGCCTCGCTGATCTACGGCTATACCGGCTCGACCAACTTCACGATCATCGCCGGCATCATCAAGTCGGAGGGGGTCTCGCTCGGCCTCACCTTCGGGCTGGTCTTCGTCTGCGCGGCGCTGGCCTTCAAGATCTCGGCGGCGCCCTTCCACATGTGGACGCCGGATGTCTACGAGGGCTCGCCGACCCCGGTGACCGCGTTCTTCGCCACCGCGCCCAAGGTGGCGGCCGGCGCGCTCTTCGCCCGGGTGCTCTATGGCGGCTTCGGCGATGCGGTGCATGACTGGCAGCAGATCCTGGTCTTCGTCTCGGTGGCCTCGATGTTCCTCGGCGCGATCGCGGCGATCGGGCAGAAGAACCTGAAGCGCCTGATGGCCTATTCCTCGATCGGCCACATGGGCTTCGCCCTGGTCGGCCTCGCCGCCGGCACCGAGGCGGGGGCGCAGTCGCTGCTGTTCTACCTCGCGATCTACGTGGTGATGAACATCGGCGTCTTCGCCTTCATCCTGTCGATGGAGCGCGACGGCCAGCCGGTGGTGCAGATCGCCGATCTGGCGGGCCTCGCCCGGGTCCAGCCGGCCCATGCGCTGGCGGTGGCGGTGCTGATGTTCTCGCTGGCCGGGCTGCCGCCGCTGGTGGGCTTCTTCGCGAAGTTCTTCGTCTTCAAGGCGGCGGTGGATGCCGGGCTGGCGCCGCTGGCGCTGGCCGGTGCCATCGCCTCGGTGATCGGCGCCTACTACTATCTCAACATCGTGCGCGTGATGTACCTCTCCGACCAGGAGCGCCCGCTCGACATCGTCTCCGGCGTATTCGGCAAGGTGATGGTGGGCGGCGCGGCGCTGGCCATGGCGGCGGGCTGGCTGCCCTTCGTCTCCAGCGCAATCGGCCTGACCGACGCGACGCTCGCGGCGGCCAGGGCCCTCGGCGGGTGATGACGGCGGAGCCCCTGCCCCGCCGCCTGATCCTCGACGAGGTCGACAGCACGAATGCCGAGGCCGCCCGCCGCGCACAGGCGGGCGAGCCGGGGCCGCTCTGGATCACGGCCGCCCGGCAGAACGCCGGCCGCGGCCGCCACGGCCGGGCCTGGGCGATGCCTCCGGGCAATCTCGCCGCAACCCTCCTGCTCCGCCCCGCCCTTGCGCCCGCCGAGGCGGCGCAGCTCTCCTTCGTCGCCTGCCTCGCGGTGGCCGACCTGCTCGGCCGCCTCGCGCCGCAGGCCCGGGTCAGCCTGAAATGGCCGAACGATCCGCTGCTCAACGGTCGCAAGGCGGCCGGCGTGCTGCTGGAGAGCGCCGGCGCCGCGGGCGGGCTCGACTGGCTGGCGATCGGCATCGGCGTCAACCTCGCCGCGCCGCCGCCGCCGGAGGCGCTCCGCCCCGGCGCCCATCCGCCCACCGCGGTCGCTGCCGAGGGCGGCCGGGTGGCGACGCCGGACGCCGCGCTCGACATCCTGGCCCCCGCCTTCGCCGCCTGGCAGGCGCGCCATGCCGCCCAGGGCTTCGCGCCGATCCGCGCCGCCTGGCTGGCCCGCGCCGAGGGGCTCGGCCGGCAGATCGAGGCACGGCTGCCCTCCGGCACCCGGAGCGGGATCTACGAGGATATGGACGAGACGGGCCGGCTTGTTCTAAGAGAGGCCAGTGGGCTCGCACGCATCTCCGCGGCAGAGCTCTATTTCCCGGGATAGGTGCGCGCTTCATGCTGCTTGCCATAGATGTCGGCAACACCAACACCGTCTTTGCGCTGCATGACGGCCGGGATTTCGTGGCCTCCTGGCGCTGCAACACCGAGAGCGTGCGCACCGCCGACCAGTATTTCGTCTGGCTCAACCAGCTGATGCGCCATTCCGGGCACGACCCGGCGGACATCGAGTCGGTGGTGATCTCCAACGTCGCGCCGGCGGTGCTGTTCAACCTGCGGCTGCTCTGCGACCGCTACTTCGACACCCGGCCCCTCGTCGTCGGCAAGGATGGCTGCCGGCTGCCGGTGGATGTGCGGGTCGACAACCCGCGCGAGGTCGGCGCGGATCGGCTGGTCAACACCGTGGCGGCCTACGAGACCTATGGACCGAACCTGATCGTGGTGGATTTCGGCACCGCCACCACCTTCGACGTGGTGGGCAGGGACGGCGCCTATGTCGGCGGGGTGATCGCGCCGGGCATCAACCTCTCGCTCTCGGCGCTGCACGCCGCCGCCGCCCATCTTCCGCATATCGACGTAACAATGCCGCAGAAGGTGGTGGGGACCAACACCGTCGAATGCATGCAGTCGGGTGTCTACTGGGGCTATATCGGCCTCATCGAGGGCATCTGCACCCGCATCTCCGCCGAGAAGGAGCGCGAGATGACGGTGCTGGCGACCGGCGGGCTCGCGCCGCTCTTCGCGCGCGGCTCGAACCTGATCAAGCATGTCGACGGAGAGCTCACGATGCGCGGGCTCGTCCTCATCCATCGGCACAACCTGATGGACTCCCATGACCGATAAGGACAAGGCCGAACTCGTCTACACCGCCCTCGGCGGCGCCGGCGAGATCGGAATGAACTGCTATCTCTACGGCCTCGGCCGCGGCTCCGGCGCCGACTGGATCGTCGTCGATCTCGGCATCGGCTTCGGCGACATGGAGACCTCCCCGGGAGTCGAGCTGGTGCTGCCGGATATCGGCTTCCTGCGCCAGATCTCCAAGCGCGTGAAGGGGCTGTTCGTGACCCATGCGCACGAGGACCATATCGGCGCGATCCCGCATCTCTGGGCCAGCATCGGCGCGCCGATCTATGCCCGGCCCTTCACCGCCGAGCTGGTGCGGCGCAAGCTCGAGGAGGCGGGGCAGGACACCCGCATCGTCCGCGAGGTGAGCCCGGGCCAGGCGGTCGATGCCGGGCGCTTCTCGGTGCGCTTCCTGCCGATCACCCATTCGATCCCCGAGGCCTCGATGCTGGCCATCGCCGCGCCGCAGGGCACGGTGGTGCATTCCGGCGACTTCAAGCTCGACCCCGATCCGCAGCTCGGCGACCCCTATGATCTCTCGCCCTACGAGGAACTCGGGCGCGAGGGCGTGCTGGCGCTGGCCTGCGATTCGACCAATGTCTTCCTCGCCGGCCAGGCCGGGTCGGAATCCGAGATCACCGCCAATCTCCGCCGCATCATCCGCGCCGCCCCCGGGGCGGTGGCCGCGACCTCCTTCGCCTCCAACGTGGCGCGGCTGAAGACGCTGGCCACCGCCGCCCATGACGTCGGCCGCTCGATCGTGGTGGCGGGCCGCGCCATGCGCCGGATGATCGAGGTGGCGGTGGAGACCGGCCAGCTCAAGGACTTTCCCCCCGTGGTGCCGGACGACCAGGCGAGCCAGATCCCGCGCGAGAACCTGTTCTTCCTCGTCACCGGCAGCCAGGGCGAGGCGCGCGCCGCACTCGCGCGCATCGCCGGCGGCAGCCACCCCTCGGTGAAGCTGCGCGACGGCGACACGGTGCTGTTCTCCTCCAAGACCATCCCGGGCAACGAGGCCGGCATCTACCGGCTCTACAACAAGCTCTCCGAGCAGGGCATCCGGGTGATCGACAGCGAGATGGAGCGCATCCACGTCTCCGGCCATGCCCGCCGCGACGATCTCGAGAAGATCTACGAGGTGCTGAAGCCGAAGGTCTCGGTGCCGATCCACGGCGAGCACCGCCACCTCGTCGAGCATGCGAAATGGGCCCGCGAATGGGGCGCCTCCCATGCCCTCGTGGTGCCGAACGGCTCGGTGGCGCGGCTCGACGGCAACAGCCCGGGGGTGGTGGACGAGGTCGAGACCGGCCGGATCTATCTCGACGGGCACGCGATGATCGGTGCCATGGACGGCGTGATCCGCGACCGGCTGAAGCTGGCGCGGCAGGGGCATGTGGTGCTCTCGCTGGTGATCGACGAGGACGGCACGCTGATCGCCGATCCGGACGCCAAGGTGATCGGCGGCCCGCAGCAGCACGAGAGCTGGCCCGACACGCTGGCCGGGATGATCGCCGAGGCGGTGGACGAGGCGATCGAGGGCGCCGCGCCGAAGGCCAAGCGCACCGATGCCGCGGTCGAGGACCTCGCCGGCAAGGCGGCGCGCCGGGTCTGCACCCGCTACTGGGGCAAGAAACCGGTGATGACGGTGATGGTCACCCGCCTCGAAGACGAGGACTGACCCCCGGGGGAGCTGCGCACGGGGGCCGGCGCCGCGCCCGCTTCCCCCCGCCGCGGGCTCCCGCAGGCCCCACCCACCCCGTCGACCGGCCACCAGGCGGCACCGTTTCGCGGCCCCCCAGCCTGCGGGAGCCCGCGCCGGCGCGTGGCCGCGCGGATGGGGGGCGGAGCGGTGCCGCCGGCGCAGCGGTTCGGGGGTGGGCGGGGCACGGCCACGCGCCGGCGCGGGCGGCAAGGAAAAGGGGCGCGCTGCACGCACGCGCCCCCTAGCATCACGGTCGGGTCTCTCGGGCGGAAGCGGCCGCCTCAGGCCGCCTTGGTCTCCCCGCCATCGGCGACGGTCTCACCCGCATCGGCAGCCGCCGCGGCCTTGGCGGACTTGCGCGGCGCCGGCTTCTTCAGCTTCACCTCGCGCAGCAGGAAGGCCGGCACATGGTCGCCGAGCCCCACCACCGGCCGGTCGGCCTCGCGGCCGCCGCGGCCGCGCCCGCCCCGGCCGCCGCCGGACTGGTTGCCGCGCTGGCCCTGCTCGCCGCGATCGCGCTCGCGCTCGCGGGGCGCGCGCTGCTCGCGCTCGGCCTCGCGGTCGCCGCCACGATCCCCGCCACGATCCCGGTCGCGGCCGCCGCGCCCGCCGCGGCTGCGGCCGCGCGTCTCGGTCTCCTCGCGGGCCGGCGCCGCCTCGGCGGCCTCCGGCGCCGGCTCCGCCGCCGGCGCGCTCTCGTCGCGCGGGATCTGCTTGCCGATCAGCTCCTCGATCTTCTCGAGATACTTGGTGTCGGAAGGCGCGCAGAGGGTGATCGCGGTGCCCGAACGACCGGCCCGGCCGGTGCGGCCGATGCGGTGGACATAATCCTCCGGATGGGTCGGCACGTCGAAGTTGAAGACATGGCTGACATTGGGGATGTCGAGCCCGCGCGCGGCGACGTCGGAGGCCACCAGCAGCGCGATCTCGCCGTCGCGGAAGCCGTTCAGCGTCGCCATCCGCACCGACTGGTCGAGATCGCCATGGATCGCGCCGGCATTGAAGCCGTGCTTGACCAGCGACTTGTGCAGCACCCCGACATCGCGCTTGCGGTTGCAGAAGATGATGGCGTTGGAGAACTTGTCGCCCTCGGCCCGGATCAGCCGGCGCAGGCAGTCGCGCTTCTCGCGGTCGGCGACGTCGCGGCGGCTCGGGCGGAACGCCACGAGGCGCTGGGCGATGGTCTCCACCGCGGTCGCCTGGCGCGCCACCTCGACGCGCTCCGGCGCGTGCAGGAAGGTCTCGGTGATGCGGGTGATCTCCGGCGCCATGGTGGCGGAGAAGAACAGCGTCTGCCGGGTGAAGGGGGTGAGCCCGAAGATCCGCTCGATATCCGGGATGAAGCCCATGTCGAGCATCCGGTCGGCCTCGTCCACCACCATGATCTGGATGCCGGTGAGCATCAGCTTGCCGCGCTCGAAATGGTCGAGCAGCCGGCCGGGGGTGGCGATCAGCACGTCGACGCCGCGGTCGATCAGCTTGTCCTGCTGGTTGAAGTTCACGCCGCCGATCAGGAGCGCCATCGTGAGCTTGTGGTACTTGCCGTATTTCTCGAAGTTCTCCGAGACCTGCGCGGCCAGCTCGCGCGTCGGGCAGAGGATCAGGCTGCGCGGCATCCGCGCGCGGGCGCGGCCCTTGGCGAGGATGTTGATCATCGGCAGCACGAAGGAGGCGGTCTTGCCCGTGCCGGTCTGGGCGATGCCGAGCACGTCCTTGCCCTTCAGCGCATGGGGGATGGCAGCGGCCTGGATCGGCGTCGGCTCGGTGTAACCGGACTCGTCGATGGCCTTGAGGAGGTCGGCGTCGAGGCCGAGATCATTGAACGGCATTGGCTTCCTTCGGGTTCGCTGCGTATGCTGCTGCTGCGGCGGGCAGACGTGATGGCCGCAGTGCGTCGCGCGGCCCCTGTGAGGCCCGTAGCGGCCTCCTGACGCGGCTGGCCTGCCACAGATGCCCGGAAATGTCAATCGACGGGGCGGAAACCGGGCGTCTGGACGCGCCGATTGGCCGGCTCTGGCCACAGCAAACCCGCCGGACGGGCTTTCACCGCAGGAGCCGCCGGCATAGGTATAGGCGAATCCAAACTCCGGAGGAGACACCGATGCTCGACCGTGCCGATCTTAAGACCAGCCTGACCGACCCCGAGCTGCTCGCCGAGCGCGCCTTTGTCGCGGGCGCCTGGGTGGATGCCGACGAGGGCGGCCGGTTCGATGTCACCAACCCCGCCCGCGGCGGCGTCATCGCCAGCCTGCCGGACATGGGCATCGCCGAGACCCGCCGGGCGATCGACGCCGCCTACGAGGCGCAGAAGGCCTGGGCCGCCAAGACCGGCAAGGAGCGCGGCGCCGTGCTGCGCAAGTGGTACGAGCTGATGGTCGCCAATGCCGACGACCTCGCCGCCATCCTGACCGCCGAGATGGGCAAGCCCTTCGCCGAGGCGCGCGGCGAGATCATCTATGGCGCCAGCTTCATCGAATGGTTCGCCGAGGAGGCCAAGCGCGTCTATGGCGACACCATCCCCGGCCACCAGGGCGACAAGCGGATCCTCGTGATCAAGCAGCCGGTGGGCGTGGTGGCCTCGATCACGCCATGGAACTTCCCCAATGCGATGATCGCCCGCAAGGTCGCCCCGGCGCTGGCGGTGGGCTGCGCCTTCGTCGCCAAGCCGGCCAAGCAAACCCCGTTCTCGGCGCTCGCCATGGCGGTGCTGGCCGAGCGGGCCGGCGTGCCGGCGGGCCTCTTCAGCGTGGTGACCTCGTCCTCCTCCTCGGCGATCGGCAAGGAGATGTGCGAGAACGAGAAGGTGCGCAAGCTGACCTTCACCGGCTCGACCGAGGTGGGCCGCATCCTGATGCGCCAGTGCTCCGACCAGATCAAGAAGGTCAGCCTCGAGCTCGGCGGCAACGCGCCCTTCATCGTGTTCGACGATGCCGATCTCGACGCCGCGGTCGAGGGCGCGATGATCTCGAAATACCGCAACAACGGCCAGACCTGCGTCTGCGCCAACCGGATCTACGTGCAGGACGCCGTCTATGACGCCTTTGCCGAGAAGCTCGCCGCGGCGGTCGCCAGGATGAAGATCGGCGACGGCTTCGAGGAGGGCGTGACCACCGGCCCGCTGATCGACGAGGCGGCGGTTGCCAAGGTCGAGGAGCACATCGCCGACGCCACCGCCAAGGGCGCGACCGTGGTCACCGGCGGCAAGCGCCACGAGCTCGGCGGCACCTTCTTCGAGCCGACCGTGCTGACCGGCGTGACGCCGGAGATGATGGTCACCCGCGACGAGACCTTCGGCCCGGTGGCGCCGCTCTTCCGCTTCACCGACGAGGCGGACGTGGTGGCCCAGGCCAACGACACCATCTTCGGCCTCGCGAGCTATTTCTATGCCCGGGATCTCGGCCGGGTCTGGCGCGTCGCCGAGGCGCTGGAATACGGCATGGTGGGCATCAACACCGGCCTGATCTCCACCGAGGTCGCCCCGTTCGGCGGCGTCAAGCAGTCCGGCCTCGGCCGCGAGGGCTCGAAATACGGCACCGAGGACTTCCTCGAGATGAAGTATCTCTGCATGAGCATCTGATCCCGCAGCCGCGGCGATCAGGAGCAGGAGCGGGGTCCGGCGGCAGCGCCGGGCCCCGTTTCATGTCCGGCCGTCCGGCCCCGCCGGGGTCAGGGCGCGCAGCGCTTCGCGGCGGCGTCGATCGCCTGGGCCGAGCCCTCGAGGGTGTAGGTGTCGGTGGTCAGCGTGCCGCGGGCCGAGGTGCCGCGCACCGTCATCCGCGCGCCGTTGCGCAGCGCCTGCACCAGCGCCACATCGGCCTGCGCATCCGCTGTCCAGGCCCGCCCGCCGGCGGTCAGCAGCGTGAAGGCCCGGATGCCGCGGCTGCCGAGATCGACCTCGAGCGAGACGGTGGAGCCCTCGGCATAGGGGTAGCCGGCGACCAGGCTGACCTCGCCCATGCGCCCCTCGCCGGGCCAGAAGCCGACCGCGAGCCAGCTGGTGCCGCGGCGCTCGTAGTCCCCGGTCTCGGCGGTCGGCAGGCTCGCGGCATAGCAGACCGGCCCGCCCACCGACTCGGCGACGAAGGCGCGCCAGGCGCCGCTGTCGGCCCCGGCTATGGCCACGGGCTCGGCGGCAGCGGCGGGGGCGGCGGCGGCGGCGGCGGCGGCGAGCGCCAGCAGGGCCAGGGCAAGCATCGGGCGGGTCATCAGCGGATCCTCTCGCGCAGGCGCATCAGCCGGGCATGGGAGCGCCGGATGCGCTCCGGCGAGATCTCGCCCCGGTCCATGGCGGCGAGGATCGCCTCGGTCAGCTTCTCCGCCCGCGCCGGGTCGTATTGCCAGGTGTTGGAGAAGATCAGCAGGTCGTTGCCGGCCTTCACCGCCGCCACCGCCGCCGCCTCCGGGGCGAAGCGCTTGCGCACCGCGGCCATCTCCAGATCGTCGGTGATCACCAGGGTGCCGGCGCCGAGCTCGGCGCGCAGATGGCCCTCGATGGCGGTCTCCGAAAGGCTCGCCGGGCGGTCGCGGCTGCCGGTGATCTGCGCATGGGCGACATGGGCCACCATCACCGCGTCGAGCCGGCCCATGGCGCGCAGCGCGCGATAGGGCGCAAGCTCCGCCGGCGCCCAGGAGGCGGTGACATCGGCAAAGTCGTGATGGGTGTCCTCGCGACTGCTGCCATGGCCGGGGAAATGCTTGGCCGAGGTGGCGATGCCCTCGGCCCGGTGCGCCTCGACGAAGGCCGCCGCGAAGCTCTCCACCTGCAGCGGATCGGCGCCATAGCTGCGCCCGGCCCGCGCGATCACCGGGTTCTGCGGGTTGACCGCGAGATCCACCACCGGGCCGAGGTTGAAATTGACCCCGACCTCGGCCAGCTCCGCCGCCATCGCGGCATAGCTCGCCCGCGCCTCGGCGGTGCCGGCCTGCCCGAGCCGCCGCGCCGAGGGCACCGGGCGGAACCCGGCCTTGCGCCCGAGCCGCTGCACCCGGCCGCCCTCCTGGTCCACCGTGATCAGCGGCAGGCGCGGCGCCGCGCTCGCCCGCAGATGCTGCACGAGGCGGCGGACCTGCGCCTTGCCGGTGACGTTGTGGCCCATGATCAGCACGCCGCCGAGCAGGCCCTGGCCGAGATAGCCGGCGACGCGCTCGACCCCGGGATCGCCCGGCGCCCGGCCCTGGAAGCCGAGCACCAGCATCTGCCCGACCATCTGGCGCAGCGCCGGTCCGTCGACATCCACCGGCCCGGCCGTCGGCGCCGGCAGCAGCGCCACCGGCCCGCCCGAGGCCGGCGGCAGCACCACCGCGGAGCCCGGTGCGGGTGCCGGTGCGGGTG